>NZ_PRLD01000009.1 GCF_003287405.1 Faecalibacterium prausnitzii | reverse complement strand
CCCACTCGCAGGGAGCCGAGGGCGAATATGCGAGACCTTAACTTATTAAATCAGGCGTGGCCGAATGCTGTTTTCGGTCTTCGTCCACGCCTGTTCTTTTTACTTATTCCATATATCTACATTTTCGTCCTACATAGGAGGTTTTATGAACGAGAACGACCGTACCACCTTAGAGCAAGCGATCTACGAGGAAATGGAACTGACCCCGGAGATGATCCGGTCCATCCGCACGCTCTGCGGTGTCTGCCTTTGTAGTTTTGTAGAATCCAAGGCGTTCAAAATCGCCATTGTTCCCAGCGCAGACCGGAGCATGGACACTTGCACAGTCTGCCAGACCCGGCGCGGTCATGACTACGTTGTGATGAACCGTTGAACAAACACACCGCACACTGCCAAGGAGGTGCAGCGGGCGGTGTACATATTGCAAAAGGAGGGCAGCTATTGATTCAAAACTGGAAATTCCAACGTGGAGACATTTTCTTCACCCGTTTCGACAACGCCATCGGTTCAGAGCAAAGCGGGAATCGTCCGGCAGTCGTTCTACAGAACGATGTGGGAAATTTTTACTCACCCACACTGATCGTAGCCACATTGACAAGCAAGTCAGCAAAAAAGTACACCCAGCCGACCCACTGCCTGCTGGTGAACGATTTTCTCTCCGTTCCGTCCATCGTTCAGGCAGAGCAGATCTTTACCATAGACAAAAGCAGGGTGCTGAAATTCCTCGGACACCTCACCCCGGAGGAAATGAGCCGGGTGGATGATGCTGTCCGTGCCAGTCTTGCCCTGAACCCGATGGGGAGCATTCAGCGGCTTCCACCCATCATTCGCTCTACGGCGGCTTACGCACCGCCTGAGGTAGTTGACGGCAAGCCGCCCATCTATCCTTACACGCCCATCAAATCATCCTTTGAGGATGCTGGGAGTGTCGAGGACATGATGCTGTACACCGAACTGGAAGCTGCGGTACACGCAATGATCCAGCGGCTGGAATATAGCTTCACATTTAACCCCAGCCTGCTCACCATCCCGAAGCGTAAGCAGCAGGTTGCTGAAATCCTGAAAGAAGCCGAAACGTACATCTGGAGAATCAAGGAGGAAATGCGATGCGCCTGAAAGACAACACCAATCCCTTCATCCATGTCAACCCGCCGTACCAGCTCATGGTCATCCACAGCAGCAAGCTGGTCTACCCCCGCGAACTGTATCAGCGCGGTGTGGAGCGCAAGCGTGTGGAACTGATTGCCGCCCACTTCAACGAATATGTGGCAAATGAGCCGAAGGTCAGTTTCCGTAACGGTCAGTTCATCGTAACGGATGGGCAGCACACCATCGAGGGGCGCATCCTCCGCAACGGCGGCAAAGATCTGCCGATCCTCTGCAAGGTGTACACGGGCATGACCGTGGAGCAGGAAGCCCTGCTCTTTGCCGAGCAGAACGGCTTTTCCGCTCCGCTGACTGCTGGCATCAAGCTCCGCGCCAAGGTCGTAGGCGGCGATGCTATTTCCAAGGCTTTCCTCGCAGCCACCAACCGGGTGGGATTGAGCCTCAATTATGACAGCCAGCAGCTGACCGATTACCGCATCGGCTGCGTTGGTACGGCTTTCCGGCTCTACAAGCAGATGGGCGAACCGCTCTACTGTGAAACGATGCGGCTGATCGTGGCAGCATGGGAGGGCAAGCCCGATTCGTTCCGGGCATCTGTTCTGAAAGGCATGATGCACTTTGTGGAGCTGTACCACGGCGAGTTCAGTGAAGAACGGCTGCTCCGTGCGCTGCGCAGCATCCACCCGGTCGATATTTACCGCATCGGGCAGGACGACCCCGCAAAGCTGCGCGGATGGAAAAAATACGTTTTCCCCATCTACACCGCCTACAACGGCAAGTGCAGAAAAGACGCACTGCCGATGAAATTTTGATGTTCACAGGCATTCCTCCCATATACACAAGGGGCATCCGCAAACCGCAGATGCCCCTTGTTACATATCAAAGTGCAATATATAGTGTTCCTGCATTCATTTAACACAACATATAGAGAAAAGAGGTATTCTATGCGCTCTCAGTTCACTTCGTATGAGCAGCTTCCCATCACCCTGACAGCCGATCATGTCGCTGCTGCGCTGGGCATCTCCCGCGCCAACGCTTACATCCTGCTCCGTTCGGACGGCTTTCCCACGCTCCACATCGGTAAGCGGATGGTCGTACCCAAAGACCGTTTTCTTCAGTGGATCACGGACAGCGTAAATGGCTGATCTGACATCCTTGATTCAAGAGGTCGCTTTATTTATACTGATTCACGAAACGACTTGACATCAGGAAGGAGGCAATATGCCAAGCAAACGTTCACACGGCGAGGGTACGCTTCGCCACCGCAGCGATGGTCGCTGGGAATTACGTATGATGGACGGCTACCAGAAAGATGGTTCGCCGTGCTTCAAGACCTTCTATGGCAAGACCCAGAAGGAGGTCAAGCTCAAACTGAAAGAGTATCAGGATGCGCTTATCAGCGGTGTCCAGCTGGACACGATCCTGTACTTTGAGGATTGGGCTGATACATGGTTCGAGGGTCACAAGGATAATATCGCTCCCACGACACAGGAAAGCTACAAATACTGCCTGAAAATGCTCAAAGAGGGATTTTATCATCGCCCCTTGACCGTCATACGCCCCATCGACATTGAAAACTTCCTGAAAGGGATGCGGCGCGATGGCCGCTCGGATTCTTACATCAGCAAGGCACGAGGGATGCTCTACCAGATCTTTCAAAAGGCAGAAGCCAATGACCTTGTGCGCCGCAACCCGGTCCGGCTTGCTGAAAAGATGCGGGCATCCGGCACCGCAAAACGCAAGGAAGCCTTTACCACAGCGGAAGTCGCCCACTTAATGAAGGTTCTCCCCGATGACCGCATGGGCTTGAGCATCCGGCTTTTGCTCGGCACTGGAATGAGAATGCAGGAACTTCTGGCTTTGGAGCCGCAGTTTATTGAAGAAGATGGCTCTGTCATTCACATCCGGCAGGCAGTAAAGGTCGTAAAAGGTACAGTCAGCATTGGCAGTCCGAAATCCAAAGACAGTATCCGGGATATTCCGGTGCCGCTGAATGTCCGCCCGTGTGCCATCAAGCTGCGGGATACCACCGATCAGTTCATCTGGGAAAGCCCCAAGACCGGCTTGCCCTGCAATCCCACCCATTTCCGGGATGTGTTCCGCAAATCTCTGGAAGAAGCGGGCGATGTCCGCTTGCTCACGCCGCACAGCTGCCGCCACACCTATGTGTCGCAGATGCAGGCGTTGGGCGTAGACATTCAGACCATCCAGAGCATCGTAGGCCATGCCGATACCGAAATGACTGAGCATTATCTCCATGTTCAGGAATCCATTCGGCAGAGTGCGATCCAGTTGTTCAGCGAGGCGTTTTCGGCCTGAAAATTGGACGGAACGGCACGAATTATCGTGAGCCATCTTTTCAAAGCGTTGGCATCAACGCTGGCTCGCATATCGCAGCAGATGCTGTTGCGTCCAGAAAAGCCCACTTGCCCCTGCGATCGACCAGATAAAATCGCCCGCATTGTGGTCAAAATTGTGGTCAAAACCAAATAAGGCCAGCCTATAAACAAAAAAATCCAACGATTTCTAACGTGAAATCGTTGGATTTTATGGTCCAGCAGAACTGGACAAATCCGAACTTTTTCCTTTCACCCCATCGGCGGTCAAAGTGTCCTCAAAACGGACGGTTTGGGTGCTATCCTTGTAGTTGAACGTGAGCAGCATCCGGTCATCGTACAGGAAAATGGCATTGACAAAAATTTCAATCAACGCTTTTCGTTGCTTTTTCTGCGAAATATCGAACCTTCTAAATTTCATCAGCCAGAACCGGATGAAATCCTCATTGAAGCTAGGCTTCTTCAATTTTTCATCTGCGATTTTTGCAGTCAGCTCATCTTTCTGAATTTCCAGCGCTTCCAGACGCTCTTTCGTTGTCCGGGTGTACAAGCCGTCCTCGATGGCTTTCATCAGGTTGTCCAGCTTCTTGTCTACTTCCCGGAGCTGCTTTTCCAGCAGCGGGATCGTGGTGTTCTCCTGATTCTGTACATCCATGACCAGTTGAACGATCTTGTCGATCACCGCATCGTCCCGAATCAGCTTCATGGTCTCCCGGACGACCAGATCTTCCAGCCATTCTTTCTGCACGGTCTTTTTGTTGCAGCCCTTGCGCCGCTTGACGTTGGCGCATTTATAATAATAGTAGGTGCGCCCGGTAGCACTGGTTCCGCTTTCGCCGAACATCAGCGCACCACACTTGCCGCAGAACAGCTTGGTGGTCAGCAGATATTCCTCATCTGCCTTGCCACAGGCAGGGGCACGCTTGTTCTTATCCAGACGCTTCTGCACCCGGTCAAATAGGTCTTTCGGAACAATAACCGGAATTGCATCCGGCACAACGATATCCCGGAAAGACAGTTCGCCAATGTACCGGCGGTTCTTCAGCATGGTATTTACGCTGCTGTGGGTCATTTGGCCGCCCAGCATATTGTGGACACCCTTGTCGTTGAGAAAGTTTACGATCTCCACCATTTTATCGCCGTTGTCATACCGCTGAAAGGCTTCCAGCACCAGCGGCGAGGTCAGCGGGTCAAGATGATAGAACTTGTCATCGTCGATTTTATAGCCGATGGTTCCCGTACCGCCAGTACACTTCCCTTTCAGAGCGTTCTCAGTTTGACCACGGATCACCTTTTCGGACAGCTCTGCCGAATAGTATTCTGCCATACCTTCCAGAAGGGTTTCCACCAGAATGCCCTGTGAGCCCTCGGCAATGGGTTCCATAACGGAAATCAGATGGACACCGTTCTTTTTCAGGATCATCTTATAGTTTGCGCTATCAAAACGATTCCGGGCAAAGCGGTCAAATTTCCAGACGAGAACAACATCAAACAGCTTCTTGCAGCTGTCTTTGATCATCTGCTGGAACTCCGGGCGGTTGTCCGTTTTGGCAGAGAATGCACGGTCAATGTAGTGCTTGATGACCGTGATACCGTTCTTTTCCGCATAAGCCGTGCATTCCCGAATCTGCCCCTCGATAGATTCTTCACGCTGGTTGTCGGAGGAGTAACGAGCATAGATAACAGCAGTCATAGATTCACTTCCTTTTTAACGGGTAAACTTAATATTTCATTGCACGTCCATAATTATTGAGTTTCATAATCTTTTAGACGTTCAAGATCCTGATAATATTGTTTGATTGATAAATTCATACATTGCCTTCTGTTCATTTCCGTTCTCTGTAAAAAGTGTTGACTTCCATAAAAAAGCGAAAAATCGTGTATGCCGGATATAATATTTGAACAGAGTTGGCTCCACTCTCGGAGCTCTTCCGGGGGAAAGTCCAAATCGCCTTCTTTACAATACAGTTCATTAATTCTAGATAGGGCATCTGCTACAAGATTCACAAACTCCTCTTCGGTTCGCTCGTTATTGAGAACTTCATTGTATTGTGCGATAACATATTCGGCCAATGTAATCATTTCTGACAGAATTGATTTTGTTTCTTGTATGATTTCTTCTGCATTCGCAGTATGTTCAGCAGTGTATTCTTTTAATGATTGATAATAAGAATGAATATTGAAATAAATTCCATTTATTACAGCCTCTGATTCTTTTCTTATACGATACCACCATTTTTTATCTTGCGTATCATCCGCCCAAGTAGTGTCACAAATATAGTTTCCCGATACTATGTCTGAATAGTCAAGTCCAAAATAAGCAAAAATCAAGTTGGCTGGCTTATTTTTCCACTTCGATTCTTGTGCTTTGCTATTGAAAATGTTTAATAACTTTATCCTTTCAACAATTTGAAGGTTTATCAAGGACACTTGCTCGAATGATACTGGCTTTTTAAGAATCACTTTAACTGCATAACGTTTTGCAATCCCATTATGAAGCGGCTCGACTGAGCAAATACAATAATCCTCATCATCATAAAAGAACTTTTTCGGAAGATACGGCTTGTAATCCTTAACATCAAAAAAAAACAGTGCCGCCTATATTAGCTCTATAAATCGGGAATTGCACGCAATTTGGATTGTTTTTGTTCCATGTTTCTAAAAGTAAGAACAACAATTTGTGTATATCATTCAAATTTTTCTTTCCGTTTCGGATTGTGCACTTACTTGTTATTGCATCGTATAAAAAATCAGTAAACAAGCTGATCGATTTATTTGGGTAAAGTCGAGAAACCTGGCTTGCATTACTAGAAGCAAAAACTGCATACCCTTTTCCTGCAAAATCGCGTACTGTCGATTCCATATCAAAAACAGCAGACCCATCAACTTGAAAGTTCCCCGCAAAACAGCAATCGAGAAAGATCACTTTATTTCGTGCAGAAATTGCATCTAAAAAAGAAATTATATCTTGTGTACATATTAATCTATCACTTAATACCAAGTAATGTTTTTCACTCAATGTTGTCCCATGTCCTGAAAAATAGAATAGTAAAGTATCGTCATCTTGTACAATCCTTTCAATCCCTTTTAATGCTGTGATTAAGTCGTTTGCTGTAACTGTGTTTGTTAATCCGCAAACTATCATATCTTTTTCCGCAACTTCTAGGCCGTAAATAAAGGCATCTTGCATTGCAATAATATCGTTTTTACAAAAGAAGAGGTTATCCGCTCCATCAATAAAGTATTCGCTTACGCCAACGATTAGAGCTTTTGTAGTTCCCATGAGTGCACTTCCTTTTTAACGGACAGCCGAATAACTCTTTGCGTACTTGTAAATTTGCCGGGCGCAGTCAAGGCTCATTTTGCTGGAATCGTTGTGCTTGAGCCACGCATTCACGTTGCCGGGATTCAGTTTCAGGTCTGCATAAATACGATAATTCGTCAGATGTTTCTTTTGCTGAATCTCTACCACTCTGCGGTGAATCAGTTCTTTTGTATCATTGTCGGCAAGAGCAGCATCCCGGACGGAGCAATAACTGCGCCAGACTTTCAGATAGCCCTCCGACAGCTCTGCCGACTGGTTCTGCAAAAGCGCAAGTACCTGCTCCCTCGAATAGCGATTTGAAAGTCGTTCATACTCTGCAAGACACACAGGGTCTTTTGCATAGCGGAGCAGCAGATTTACTTTATCAAACACCAGTGCATAGAGGTACAGCGGCTCTTTCAGCCGTGGATTTTCATGTAAGCAGTTCGCCAGCTTGTGAATGCTGGCAGTCTGAACACCGGAAAGTTCCGTCACATACTGCTTCAAAAATCCCTCAAATGTCAGCTTCCTCACGGTCTCCACCTCTCCACATACTCCTGATACCGGATGTAGAAGTCCCGATACCGCCACTCATTCAGGATGCTGGCTTTCAGTTCGTCCTCATCTGTTGCAAGATGCTCCAGCAAATCCCAGTCTAGCGAGTTCCTCACAGCTTCGCTCTCCACGTCCGCCTTGTCGGTATCACGGAAAGAGCAAAGCTTTGCAATCACCAGATCTTCCAGACTGGGTGTGTAGAACTGAACCTTTGTGCCACCGAAGGGCAGCGGTTTCAAACGGTCGGGATAGTTATAGGGAAAATTGTCGATGTAGGCTTCCACATCCGTGTTGATATCGTACTTACCGAGCAAGCCGTACAGTTCTTTCGGAACGCTCAAGGCATCAATGTCATGGGTGGCACGGGTCAGTTTGCCCAGCAGAATGAACGCACTCCCGCCTACGATCACCATCTGATAGCGGTCGTCGTTGTCGATCAGCAGGTCAGCATCTTCGTCCAAGCGTTCCAGACGCTTGCGGAGATCGTCTAAAATCATCTTTCCCATAAAGCAGCCTTTCACATTTTCAATAATAGTATTTGTCTAAGATCATTTTAAGGGATAGACTGTGTGTTGTCAAGAGGAAATCAACGATATTTCTCGAATTTTACGCCGTCATATTATCTGTCCACATCTCACACTGGCTGATAACCGTGCTGATTGCCGTATCATAATCTTCCGGTGGATACTTATACTTTTTCAAGAGGTGCTTCACCATCTTCCGCATACTGGCACGAGCGGTTTCTTTTTTCTGCCAATCTATCGTTCGATTTTTACGCAGCATCTCGGTTAGTTCTCTGGTAAGGTCGATCAGTTCGTTGTTCTGGTAAAAATCTTTGATGTTCTCCGGCTTGGTCAGAGCATCGTAAAATGCCAGCTCCTCTTGCGTCAGCCCCAACTTCTTTCCGTTGTTGTACAGCTCTGTGATTTCCTGTGCCGTTTTCAGAAGTTCCTTGATAACCTCCTCGTTTGTAATCAGACCATTATAATAGGAGTTCATTAACTGTGTGATCTTCTCTGAAAATTTCTGAGACTGCACAACATTTGTCCGTTTGTACAGCGACACCTGCTCTGCCATAAGTTTTTTCAAAATTTCTACGGCAATGTTCTTTTCTTTCATTTTGGAAATTTCATCCAACACCGCCGGGTCAAACAGGCTGATATTTTCATCTGCCTGCTTGCTGTCAAACAAGCTGATAACGCCTTGGCTCTGGATACTCGCCTTTAGCAACTCATTGATTTGAGCATTGATTTCTTTCAAAGAAAGTGTCTTTCCACCGCTACCGCCATAGGTGATTTTCACCACGGTAGAACGCACGGCCTCCATATAAGCGGCTTCGTGACGTTCCTGTTCCGTGGTCATGCTGGAACACAAGGAGTGCGACTGCTTCAGCAACATTGCCTCCCTCAGAAACAAGTCCTTGCGCTTGGATGCTTTTGCATCCAGCACAAAGTTCACACCGCCGGTTACCAGCTTTGCCATGACCAGCGGCGAACCGCCAATAAAACCACTGAAATCAAACCCGTGCAGCAAATCCTTGCACACCTGAAGTTTTTCCTGAAACTTCGGGTAGGCCACCTTTGCAATGTCCATATCGCCATACCGGGACTGGTCGCGCTTGGTATACTCCTTCATGGCGGCTTTGAGGGCAGACGCAATGCCCACATAGTCCACAATCAAGCCGCCCTCTTTGTCCTTGAACACGCGGTTCACGCGGGCAATTGCCTGCATCAGATTATAACCGTGCATCGGCTTGTAGATATACATCGTTGCCAGTGAAGGAACATCAAAACCGGTCAGCCACATATCCACCACGATGGCAATTTTCATTGGGTCGTCGTTGTCTTTGAACTTCCGTGCCAATTCCTCCTTGTGCGATTTTGTTCCAATAACTGCTTTCCATTCCTCCGGGTCATTGTTGCCGCTGGTCATGACCACGCCAATTTTCTCTTTCCATGCCGGACGGAGATCCAGCAATTTCCGATAAATTTTCATGGCGATCGGGCGCGAATACGCCACGATCATCGCCTTGCCCGTCAAAAGATTAGCGCGGTACTTTTCGTAATGGATGACAATATCCTCGCACAGGGATTGAATGGTAGAATCTGCCCCCAGCACACTCTCCATCTGCCCCAGCATCTTTTTGCTTTTTTCAATCGTTGAAGCGTCCGATTGCTGTTCCAGTGCGTCGTAGGTCGCATCAATCAAGGCCAGTGTATTCTGGTCGAGGTGGAGTTTGATAACCCGGCTTTCATAGTAGACAGGTCGGGTTGCGCCATCCTCCACCGCCTGCGTCATGTCATAAATATCAATATAATCGCCAAAAACTTCGCGAGTGTTTCGGTCTTTTGCCGAAATGGGTGTTCCCGTAAAGCCTATGTAGGTTGCGTTGGGCAGGGCATCGTGGATGATTCGCGCATTGCCAACCACGGTATACGCTTCCTTTTCGCCCTGCTCGTTTTCCTTCACGACGATTTTTTCATCAAAGCCATACTGTCCGCGGTGGGCTTCGTCTGCCATCACCACAATATTCCGCCGCTCCGACAGCGGACGCTCGCCACGCTCAAACTTGAACATCGTGGTAAAAATGATGCCGTTCGCCTGCCGTCCATCCAGCAGTTCACGCAGATTTTCCTTGCTGGTCGCCTGAACCGGTGTTTGGCGCAGGAAGGGTGCGCACTTGGCAAACTGCGTGTAAAGCTGGTCGTCAAGATCAATGCGGTCGGTCATCACAACAATGGTCGGACTGTCCAGAGCCTCTTGCAGCAAATGCGCATAGAACACCATCGACAGCGATTTTCCGCTGCCCTGCGTGTGCCAGAACACACCGCCCTTGCCGTCCGATTTAGTGGCGATTTTGGCTTTCTCGATTGCTTTCCGCACCGCAAAATACTGATGATACCCCGCCAGAATCTTGAACTGCTTCTGCCCATCGCCAGAGAACAAGATAAAGTTTTTCAGGATGTCCAGCAGCCGCTCTTTCTGGAACATTCCCTCATAGAAGGTGTCAAACTGCGCATACGCAGTGTTTTCATAATCACCGTCTTTTGTTTTCCATTCCATAAAACGGTCAAGTCCAGAAGTAATTGTTCCCGCCTTGTTGCTCGAAAGGTCACTGATTACGCAAATTGCATTATAGTAGAACATTGAAGGAATGTCCTTCATGTAATTTCGAATCTGATTGTATGCGTTTTCTGCACCCACTTCGTCCTTGGAAGGGCTTTTCAGCTCCATCAAAACCAGCGGCAAGCCATTGATAAACAAAATAATATCCGGGCGGCGGTTGTTTCCATTTTCCACGAAAGTATATTGGTTTACCACATAGAAATCATTTTTGTCTGCATCTGCATAATCAATCAGCTTTACTACCGAAGACCGTTCTTCACCCTTGACTGCGTATTTGACCGTAATACCGTTTTGCAGATAGTCCATAAAAATAATATTCTTCTGCAACAGGCTTCCCGCATCAAAATCATTCAGTTTCAGGATGGCTTCATCAATTGCCACAGCCGGAAGGCTGCGATTCAGCCGCACCAGACAATCCCGCAAAACATCGTCCAGCAGCGGGCGGCTGTAATCCGTCCGGTTCATATCGGGAGCATAAATATGGGTGTAGCCCATATTTTCAAACAGCTCTATGACTGCTTGCTCAAAGGTATCTTCGGTAAATGAAAGCATGATTTTTCTCCTCAACTATTATCCGAAGTTGCTGTATGCGATTCTTGTGCAATGGCATTCACAATCTTTTCAACGATAGACTGTGCCGCTCTTTTTGCCATCGCACGTCCTATCGGTGTACCATTATCCAATGTGTCTGTCAGTGCCAATCGAACTTTACTGAGTCCAATTTCCTTGCGATACCAATCCGGCATCAGATTCTTTTGAATTGCAACATAACAATCATCAAAAATTTCTGGATTCACAGCACTATGCAATACCTCTCGAATAACCTCATCCACTTTATCGTCTGAAACATCTGAATCGCGCACTTCTTTCATACTTTTTACCGGAACCTCTGTTTTCACAAACCTATCAACCATAGGCTTTTGTGTGTTCACATAATTGCTTTTAATATATGCCATCTGGTGCTCAAGTTCCGGGAACAGCGTTCCTTCGTTGATATTGTAAAAACTCAGTTCCTCTAAAATCGCATCTTTTCTTCCCGCTGGTATTCTAAAACTTTGTAGTTCAAACTCGTCTTGAACATCGCTATATGCCCGTTTAACAATGCTCTGTCCGATTTTTTCTTTAAGCTGAACATTATATTTTCCGCAGATTAAAAAAGAACCGCTTTGCCGCACCAATCTTTCATTATTCAAATTGGAAATCACAAAATAATTTCTTTGAATAATCGAAAGCAAGCTTTTATACTCACTTATCCTGCACTCTTCTGCTTCTTTATCTGTATAAATTCCATACTTGTTCAAATCCGAAAGCAGCTTTTCTAATGTATAATCGCCCGAAATCTCATGGCTCGCTAAATATGCCAGCACTTTAATCTCTATGTCGCTATAACTTTTTCCGTAGTCGCGCTTGTAATAGATTTTCCCATCGGTCGGCGGCAATAATGCAGTTTTACCGTCAGTTATCTTTTTCTCTTGATTGTTTTGGCAGGCAAAATACAGTGCCACCAGCGGATTCTCCGTCACATCCAATAGTCTTGTTGGCAACCCATAGTGTTGCAATTTTGCGAGCTTTTCAAAATCTGTTGTCAACTTTCTGAAGTCGTCAGGATTCCGTGTGTAAGCTGCGTTTATCAATTCTGCTTCATGTGGCAGCATCCCACCACGGAACACTCCCGGCATGACATTCCATTCGTTGCTGGCCTGTCCACGGAAGAAATAGTGTTTTGTGCTTACTTCTGCGCCTTCTTCTTTCTTTATTGTTTCCTTTATATCAGAAATGTAGGTCAGGTAGCTATTAAGGTTTGTAACAACGCATTCCTTCTGATTTCTTGTCTTAGCATTATCAAAATCTTCCATATTATCCCTTCATTTCTTTTATAAACGATAATTTAGAGCAGCAGGCAGTTGCTCTTTTCAAGTCTTGGTTTGTAGATTTTAGCTTGTTTGGGGGTACTGTTCCAGAAAATTGGGAAGATACCACACTGGAAAATATCACGACACTGATAACGCGTGGGATCGCACCTAAATATTCTAATGATTCTGATCAAACAGTTATCAATCAAAAATGTATTCGTAATCACACGATTGATCTTTCGCTTGCTCGATCCCATACACCGAAAGCGATCAATGAAAAATGGCTCCAATTTGGTGATTTATTGATTAATTCTACTGGTGACGGCACTTTGGGGCGAGTTGCACAAGTCTGGTTCACCCCTAAAAGCCTTACTGTGGATTCTCATGTGACTATTGTCCGGCCAGCGCGAGAAGAACTGATTTTCTATATCGGACTTTGGGGAATTTTACACGAGAAGGAGATCGAATCGCTTCACACAGGCAGTACAGGGCAGACAGAATTACCCAGAGATCGAGTGAAAATGCTGAAATTACTTCTACCTGATGATAGCAGCTTGAGTCGATTCAATTCCATAATCGCCCCGATAACTTCTACTATTATTTCAAATCAAGAAGAAAATCAAAAACTTACAAATCTCAGAGACATGCTTCTTTCAAAGCTTATGTCCGGCAAGATGGATGTCTCCAATATCCAGCTTTAAGCCGCTAAATTATCGTTTATCTTTTGATTGACTTCAATTTTACTATCGATTGCAGATAAAATTCCAGAAATCCTTTTCTGCTGTTCCAGTTCCGGAAAAGTCACTACAACTTCTCCAAGTAACTTGGTATTGATTGAAGGCATTGTTGCTCCAACGGCTATATTTCGGACAAATTGCTTTGTTTCCTCTAAGCAAAAGTAGTAGTAAAGATACTCGGAATCAATTTCACTAGTTGGGCGTACTCGAAGGCATCTTCCAGAAAACATCCATCCATCGTGTTTTTGATCAACATACGAGCATCTATCTACAGAACCCACACGACTAAATACAATATCGCCTTGTTTTAGCACATATTTTTTTAATCGATTTTTATCCGTATTTGATACTCGCGGCAAATTCTGTTCGGAAAACATCTTGTTCCCTAAATGTTCAACTGTGACAATAGGTATTCCATCCGCAACATAATCTTCTTTATGAAGTTGACTTCCAAACGGTCCTGTTTGAATGTCCGCAAGTTCTCTCAAAAACTTTTCTTTCATTCATATCACCTTATCCAATAAATTTTCTATGTGCCAATTTCACATTTTGTTGTTTTACCATTGCATAGTGCATAGTTGTGTCGATTTTCTGGTGTCCTAAAAGCTGCTGCACTTGTTCAATCGGCATTCCCTTGTCAATCGCTGACGTTGCCAATGTCCGTCTAAACTTGTGCGGATGTACTTTGTTCAGCTTTAATCGTCGTCCCAATTCGCGAAGCATCGTTTCCACGCCACCGATCATCAAGCGTTCATGTGGTTCTTTCAGTGTCACAAAGAGTGCTGGATTGCTGTCTGACCGTTCATCCAGATAATTTTGAAGGTGGATCTTCGTCCGTGCGTCAAAGTATACTAATCGTTCCTTGTTGCCTTTACCAAATACCACGCATTCACGCTCATTAAAGTTGATATCCTCCCGATTAAGCGTTACCAACTCGCCAACACGCATTCCAGAAGATGCAAGCAAATCAATAATCGCCAAATCTCGTACTGTTGAACAGTTGTCACGCATCAGTTCCAACGCTTCATCCGTATACGTTTCCTTGATGATTTTGGCGGTTTTCACTTTGTGAATCCTGCGGACAGGGCTTTTCACAATAAAATCTTCATCTTCCAGCCACGAAAAGAAACTAGAAAGAATACGCCGGATATTATCAATCGTAACTTTACTTGACCGCCGTTGTATTTGATAATCCGTCAGATACTTTCGTAAATCATCCGTTGTAATTTGCTGAGGTAGTTTTCCCACACCATTCAACATCGCTTCGATGGTTTTTGAATAGTAGGCCAGTGTTTTTTCGGAACAGCCCTCTATTCGTTTTGCTGTGATAAACGCTGCTGCTGAATCTTGTTCTTCAGTCTTTGACTGTTCTTCACCTTTTTCAATCACTATACCTTGCAAGGATGTTTCCAAAATCACCTTCAAATGCAAAAGTTGTTCATTATTGAGATACGGCAGCATTTTTCGCTGTATCTCGTTAATAATTTGATTTTTCATCGCCGTATCTCCTTATTACGATTTTAGAGAACGACGACAGTGGCAGTTTCTCCATAGAATCTCCCGCCACTGGTGAGAGTTATTGAAATATAGGTAAACGATAATTTAGAGGCTTAAAGCCGGATATTGGAGACACCAATCTCGCCGGACATGAGTTTTGGCAATAACTCATCACGCAACTCAGCCAGTCTCATATTTTCAAGGGAATTGTATCGCATTTTCAAAAACATCGGCGAAACAACTTCCCTAAATATCGACAGACTGTGTTTGTCAAACAGGGGAAGTCGATATTGACCTACTGTTTCGGCAGAAACACGTTGTCTCCCGCTGCTACCGTTCATATTTTTGACTGCGTAATCAATGAATGCAGGATTACGAGCCAAACAATACAGCATTTCAGGCGGTGTGTCATTTTTAGGTGCGAGTACAATGTACTCCGTTGATCCAAAAGCGACCTCGCCATCATTAAGAAAATCAATGAAAGCAGTTTTGCCGTTTTCAAGACAGGGGGTAATGCGAGCTAAAAGGGTATCACCATTCGTGAACCGCATTCCTCCGGCAAACGGTTTCATTTCCCAGCCAGATGGAAAAGCTCTACTTGTCGATAAACGACTCATATCGATGCTTCTTGCCATTTGATTTTTTGCCAGTGCCCGTTTTGGGTTAAGAAAAGCATAGTCAGACACATTGCAATCAGTGTTTTCAGCGTTAGCTACGAGGTTATCAAACGCTGCGAACGCTTGCTGCTGTAAATTATCGTTTACCTTTTCGTTGATTTGAATTTTCTTGTCAAACTTCTCAATGAAATCGGCAACCTCTTTTTGGATTTCAAACTTTGGCATTGGGAGTACAATCGCATTCATGCTAGATTGACTTAGCTTCGGTTGTGCTGATCCTGTTATATAACCAGATAAATCTGTCAAATTTATCAAATAGCACAGATATCTAATATCATAGCCCTTCTTGCACTGGATAACATGAGCGTGATTGTTCACCCAAAATTTTCCGGACGCCAATTGTGCGATATTAGATTTTTTAGATTTAAGGTTTTCTCCATCTTCTGCAATCAGTAGATATGTCCCATCAAAAATATAATCGTCAACCCAGTCGATTACTCCTTGCGCCCCATAATACCGATATTTTCCTTGTCTTTTTTCTCGTTGGGCTGCCGATAATGGAATCCTTTTTTTATCAAAATTATCTGTAACATCGCCAAAAGAGACATTAGAAAAAGTCATATCATATTTTCTCCATTATGTTAATTTGGGGAGTTGGACGTGTTGTCTGTCAGACTTCATATCCAATCGCCCCCAACTTATCTTTAATCTCCGCTTCCAGTTTATGCGACTGCTTGAACAAGTCCGAAAGTTCAGAAGTCAGCCGAGCCATTTTTTCTTCAAACGGTTCACCATCATCTTCCTGTTCCTCAACACCGACATAACGACCCGGCGTTAGGATGTAATCCTGCTCTGCAATTTTCTCTGTATCAACAACTGCGCAGAAGCCTTTTACATCGTCCAATGTGCCCTTAACATAGGCATTGTAGGTATCGGCAATCTTTTTGATGTCGTTCTTTAATGTACCATCTTCGTTTTTGTATTCTTCTTTTGTACCGTCTGTAAGTTCACGCAGTTTGCGGCTCACCATAACGCCCATCTTACGGGCATCAATAAACAGCGTTTTACCAGCCTGCTTCTTGTGCTTGGAGATAAACCAGAGCGAAACCGGAATCTGCGTCGTATAAAACAACTGTGTCGGCATGGCAATGATGCAGTCCACAAGGTCAGCATTCACAATATTCTTGCGAATGTCACCTTCACCGCCAGACTGAGAGGAAAGAGAACCATTTGCAAGCACCATACCCATGCGGCCGCCCGGTGCAAGATGATAAATCATGTGCTGAAGCCATGCAAAGTTCGCGTTGCTTGCAGGCGGCATACCATACTGCCAGCGAACATCATCTTTGAGCTGCTCTGCACCCCAGTTCGACAGGTTGAAAGGGGGATTCGCCATAATATAGTCGGCCCGCATGGTCGGGTGCTGGTCATCAAGGAATGTGTCTGCTGCATACTTGCCAAGGTCGGGTTCAATGCCACGGATGGCAAGGTTCATCTGTGCCAGCTTCCATGTGGTCGGGTTGGAATCCTGTCCATAAATCGAGATATCGTTGATATTTCCGCTATGGTTCTCTACAAATTTTGCAGACTGAACAAACATACCACCACTGCCGCAGCAAGGGTCGTACACTCGTCCCTTAAACGGTTGCAGCACTTCCATCAGCGTCCGCACAACACAGGACGGCGTAAAGAACTCGCCGCCACGCTTGCCTTCCTGCTCTGCAAACATGGACAGACAGTATTCATAAGTGCGCCCCAGAATGTCCTTTTCGCTGCCGTGTTCAATCATTTTGATGTTCGTAAACAGGTCAACGACTTCGCCCAACCGACGTTTATCCAGTTCTGGACGCGCAAAATTCTTCGGCAGAATATCTTTTAGGCGCGCGTTTTCTTTTTCGATAGCGCGCATTGCATCATCGATTACCTGACCGATTTCGGGATCATGTGCCTTTGCAGAAACATCGCTCCAACGCGCACCAGCAGGCACAAAGAAGATTCCTTCCGATGTGTACTCGTCACGATCTTCCTCAAAACCATCACCGTCTGCAACCAGCTGATTGTACTTATCTTCAAAACGATCCGAAATATATTTCAAGAAAATAAGACCAAGGACAACGCCCTTATACTCCGAAGCATCCATATTGCCCCGAAGCACGCAGGCAGCGTTCCAAATCTGTTTTTCAAATCCAATGTCGGCGGTGTTTTTCTCTGCCATGGTTCAATACCTCCGTTTTAGCTCAACAAATTCTGCTCTGAGTATAGCACAGATGTGCTGATTTTCCAATTTGTGCGCATAAATTCTTTGCTAGACGCTTCGATTTTCAGTAGATAAGTCCTACTATTACCGCTTTAGCACAATAAATTTTACAAAACCATCTTGACGCACCCTGCAAACCATGATATTCTCTGTCACAAATCCCACCGATTTTGTGGATTGGTTTGAAACCATCCACAAGATGTGGTCGTGTTCATTTTGAACACTACCTCGCCGTGGATCATCCCTGAAAGATTAACCGCCCCGCAACACACCCGATTCATTTTGCCGCCGATTCACCCCGACAAAATCATCGCTGCGCTGCGTGGGCGGTATTTTTTACAAATAGAACCTTTTGTAGTTATGCAGTTCTCCGAAATTTGTTTTCAGTTGTTGACTGCACAACCTCAAAGTGTTATTCTTGTGCTTGAAAGAAGCCGGACGTAGTGTCCGCACTGCGCCTAGCTTTCTTCATACTGAACCTTGAATCCTTCATAAGCCGTCTGAACGTGATACCGTGCCATGACCTCACACTTTCCGTGAGCGAGCCGGACAACGCCGCTGCACAAACAGGGGCAGGAACTTCGTTCGGAGCAAACGGTGACTCCCATACATGAGCAGAGACCTTTTACTTATTTTTTGCGTCTTAACAATTCGGAAACATTTGCTGATGAAGCGTTTTGAGCGCAGCGGTAGAGGGCAAGAACCGTCCCGTGGCCACAAATTTTCAATTCTTGAAAATGTTGTGCTCCACTGGGACTTCACTTCTCAAACTCTTGCGAGTTTTCTAAGTGATCTTGTTGGGGCGTGCCTGCCCCAAACCCTGCTCATCATTCGTGCCTTACGGCACGAATGGAACGGCGTGTCGTGCTTACATAACTTCACCGAGGAGTTATCGAACAGACAGGAGGTACAATGACCAAAACGAATGTTCAACCGATTCCTAGCAATTCCCAGCACCACGACACGCCGAACAACAAAACGCACGTCATCAAGTTCCGTGTGACAGCGGAGGAAAAAGCGTCACTGGAACTCACTTGCAAACTCCTGAATCTCTCCCTCTCCACTTTTATCCGCCGCGCCATCCACAACGTCAAGATCGAGAAAACGATCATCGTTGCAGGCGGCGGCGAAGAAACCCTGACCGCCGTTTCCACCCTGCTTGCTCAGTGCAGCAAGGTGGGCAGCAATCTCAACCAGCTTGCAAGGCACTTCAATTCCGGCGGTGCGGACACCGAGCAGATCCGGGCGAAACTCCTTGACGAACTTGCAGACCTGACCGCATTCCGGCTCAACGCCGAGAAAGTTCTGGGTGAACTGTATGGCAACGCTCAAGCATATCGCCTCTAAAAACTCGGACTACACCGCTATCGAAGCGTACCTCGTTTACCAGCACGATGAATTTTCCGGCAAGGTAATTCTGGACGAACAAAGCCGACCCATGCTGCGAGAATCGTACCTGCTCGATACCCTTGAGTGCGGCGGTTTCTCGTTCGCAACGGCCTGCCTGCTGGCAAACCGCAAGTATGGCAAGAACACCCAGCATGGTGATATCAAAAGTCACCAGTATATCATCAGCTTTGACCCAAGAGATGCAGCCGACAACGGCTTGACCATGGAAAAGGCACAGGCACTTGGCCTGAAATTCTGCGAAGAAAACTTCCCCGGTCATCCTGCCATCGTCTGCACTCACCCGGATGGGCACAACCATTCGGGAAACATCCATGTCCACATCGTGATTGGCAGCATCCGAACACGAGAGGTGGAGCGCAAGCCCTATATGCAGAAGCCCCGCGACTGGCTAGAGGGCATGAAACACTCCAGCACAGCCCAGACCATGCGGCACTTGCGTGTTGAGGTCATGGAGCTGTGCGAGGGTGCCGGACTGTACCAGATCGACCTACTCAACGGCTCGAAGGAGCGTGTCAGTGAGGCCGAGTATTGGGCAAGACGGCGTGGGCAGCAGAAACTTGACCGTGAAAACGCAGCCCTCACCGCAGCCGGACAGTCGCCCAAGCAGAAGAAGTTTGAAACCGTAAAAGATACCCTGCGGAGACAGATTTCGTCTGTATTGTACCGCGCTACCAGCTTTGAGGATTTCTCTGACAAGCTCATGCAGCAGTATGGCATCGCGGTCAAGGAAAGCCGTGGATGCCTAAGTTATCTGCCTGCTGGAAGAGCAAAGTTCATCCGGGCGAAACATCTCGGTGACAAGTTCAATAAGGCAGCAGTGCTTGCCACGTTGCAGGCAAACGTCGAACGCAAACCTAAGGCTCAGTTCAAGCAGGATACCATCGGGAAACTGATCGACATCCAGTCGAGGATGACCGAGGGCAAGGGCATCGGCTATAAGCGTTGGCTCACGAAACACAATCTCAAAATTATGGCACAGACCGTGAAGCTTCTGCAGGAAAAGGGCTTAACCGACGAGGATGCCTTGAACCGGCGCATCGGTGAACTGGAAACCAAGTATCACGGCGCACTGGCGGTGGTGAAAGACCTCGAAGGTCGCATGAAGGCCAACAAAGAGCTGCGCTATCATGTCGCAGCCTACACCAGCACCAAGACAATCGCACAGCAGTTAAAGACTGCCAAACGACCCGCAGCCTTTGAGGAGCAGCACCGTGCAGAGCTGACAGCGTACCGGGCAGCAGCAGCCTATTTCAAAGCAAGCAACATCACCAAGCTGCCCAGCCCGAAAAAGCTGGAAGCCGAGTATGCGCAGCTGGCATCCGAAAAGGCAAAGTTCTACGAGCAGTACAAGGAAGCCAAAGAGGAACTGCTCAAACTGAAAACCGCAAAGCAGAATGTTGCGTCCTTTTTCCGGGAGGAAGAACAGACGCAGCAGGAGAGATAAAGGAGTGTGCGTATGATCAATTTGAAAATCGACCCTGAGTTCCAGTCCCAGATTCCTCCTCTGACCGATGATGAATTTAAGCAGCTTGAAGAAAACATTCTCAAGGAAGGCAAGCTGATTTCTCCTTTGATCGTTTGGGGTAACACCCTTGTTGATGGTCACAACCGTTATGCGATTCTTCAGAAGCACCCGGAGATTTATTTCTCTACCATGCCGCTCCCGTTTGAAAGCAGAGAAGAAGTCCTCGCATGGATCTGCAAGAATCAGTTGGGGCGGCGTAATCTGACCCCGGAGCAAAAGAAGTTTCTGATGGGCAAGCAGTATTCCTCTGAAAAGCGTACCGAAACATTTCGCGGCAATCAGCATACTGTAAAGAAATCTGGCAGTGTTCAGTCTGAACACAACCAGAAGCCTATGAAAACCTGTGAGCGCATCGCACAGGAAAATCACAGCAGTGCAAGTTCTGTCCGCCGTGCAGAATACTATGCGCACGGTGTTGACGTTGCGGATGAATTGTCTCCCGGTTTCCGTGATCGGTTCTTCCGCGAGGAACTGCACATTCCCGATTATCTTCTCGAAAATCTCGGCAAGGCCAAGCCCGAAGAACAGGCTGAAATTTTTGAGGAAATCAAGAATTATGTGCCGAAGCCGAAGAAGGTCAAGCCTAACAAGGTAACGGTGAAGCAGGCAGAGAAAGCCGCCAGCAACACCATTGATGAAAACTATGATGTTCCCCAAAAGTTTCTCGAACTGTACTACCGGCTCCACAATGCTGAATCTCTCATGCGAAAGAGTTGGGAGGTTACGTTCGACTTGAACCCGAAACTTCTTACGCATCCGGAACAGGTCAAAGTTCTTCGCTTTGCCTTGAAACCTCATCTTGAATTTTTGAAAACGCTGGACGAAGTTCTTGCAGAATCCAGCAGTGAATCCTCTAAAACGGCATAACGGCAGGCACTTGTAAGCCATCAATGAGCCACCAGCCGCAAGTACAGGGCGGAAAGCATCCGCGCCCTTGCGCCTGACATGAAATTGGAACTTTGATTTTCTTGCCCGGCTTTGCCACGGTGGGACAGTCAAAGGAGTGTGCGTTTGAACAAAAAGAAAAAGTCCACAAATACTTCCCCTTATCCCGATGAAGTCATTGACCGTCTGGCGCGGGCATTCTACCCGGCCATCCTTGCCTGCTGGAACAGCGAGGAAGGCCAGAGGGAGTTTGCCGCATGGCAGACAGAACAGGCTCATCTTGCAGGAAAAGAAAAACAGGAAGTTCCCGTTGGGGAACTTCCTGCTGTACATATCGTTATTGTCTGTGGCTTTTGGCAGGGTGCGTCCGGGCGGGCGCACCCTGTTTTTGTTATATCACATAATGCAATTTAGATTCTATTAAAGACGAAATGATAAACTTCTCATCATATAATATAGATCACAAACGCTTACTCCAAACTCAATCGCCACATCTGGTATTTTAGCATTTTTACTCGGATTTTTGGGTGACAGACCACCATTCTTTTTTTCAAATGTTACTATTGTTAATTTTCTTACTGCCGCAGTTGCAATTAGCCATGGATCTGCAACACTTTCTCTTGACCACTCTGCAAGCGCACTTTGCTTATAGCATGTATTGCTTTGAACTGCACCTAAAACTCTACTATATTTTTCTATGATTTCGGGAGTTCTATGGTCAATGATGTTTATCCCCTGTAATGACTTCATCCAATTTGAAAGTTCATCATGACCCTCTGTTATTTCATTTTTCACCATATCTAAGAGAACAACTGAACCATCTTTAAGTTTTTCTTCTAGCTGTTCCCAAAAGCTAGGTGCGAGGTCAAACGGATAATACATAAGATGCGGTGTCAGCAAAGCATTTGTATCTATTAGAAAAACTTCTTGATTCACTTCGACCCACCCCCCATTTTGTTAACCAAATTTTCAAAGGTAGATCTATTGGTATTAGTAAGTCTAAAAGCGTCCGTGTATAAAGTTTTTCCTTCGTGAACGCTTGAGACCAAGCTCTTGAAAAACCGTGTATCAATTCGGCTTGCCGCAGTTCTATAATAGTCTCCGCCACCGCCTTGCTCTTTTTCCTTTTTTCGTTTTTCATTGTAACGATTAACCGCAATTTGTGACAGCTTCCTATATACAGAATAATCAATATATCCGTTATCTAATGCTTTCCTTGCTATAACTGTCGTCCCACAGCTAAAATACTTTGTAAGCGCATCAATCGTTTTAATTGGATCATCAAATTTATCGATTTCTTTCCACTTTTTCTCAAACATGACCTGTGGAACTAAAATTTCCGCAGCCACTGCATTAGACACACTTTCCGCCTTACTAACCCTTGTTCCAGAGCTATATCTGTCATTGTATAAACTATTATTTCCTATACATATATGAGCAAATTCGTGTAGCAAAGAAAATAGTTTCCCGCTAACCGAATCGTTTGAATTGATAAAAATTAATGGTACAAGATCATCTACCATCGCAAAAGCACGAAATTCATTTATGTCGAGCGGTCGATGCGTATTATTTCCAACAATACCACTCATCATAACAATAACGCCTGCTTGACTAATTTTATCTCTCAGTGTTTTAAAAGACTCTACAGCCGATTTGCTGTTTTCATACCATTTAATTTCTAACTCTAAAACTGTTCGGACATATTCGGCAAAGTCTTCAGTATCCACATTGTTTTTTTGGCTTCCAATAAATTCTGGAGCCTGCTGTTCTTCCTCTATAGCATGATTTCTAGCCCAATCCTGAACTTGTTCCATATCATGCATAACATCAATAATATTTCTGCTCGGATTCATTGCCGATGTGCTATCTATGGTTCTGTACTCTAATAACGGAAATTCTTCTTTGGGAGGTTCTTGGAGGAAAAAATACCCAAATGGGATTCCAGATGCTTTACTAACTTTTTCGATCTGATTAAAAGTGGGCAATTTTTCACCACTTTTCCATATTGTTAAATACTTTACAACATCCCGCGGAACATTTTCTTGTTGAATATGTGCCATAACCCAGTCTAGCACATCTGGAGACAACTTCACGTTAATCTGCATTATGACACCTCCCTTTAGTATTATAGCACAGATTATTTGCGATTAATAGTTCATTATCCTTAATTTTCATCTTCCACGGACACCTGCATTGAACTTTCCGAAGAAAACAAATAATCCGAACCCATCTCCTATCGGAAACAAGTTCGGATTATTTTTGTTTGGTCCGAGTGGCGAGAATCGAACTCACGGCCTCTTGAACCCCATTCAAGCGCGCTACCAAAACTGCGCTACACCCGGATATCGACCGCCGCTTCCCTACCGAAGCGTGGCGACAAAAAATATTATACTCAGGCAAGGCCGTTTTGTCAACAGATTTTTCGATTATTTTTGGTTTTTTCTGAGAAAAGTCTGATTTTTACACGGATACGCGCTTTTTCGTTTTTGCTGTTTTTCAGTGTTTTTCCGCTTCTGCGGCGCGCTGCGCGCGGTCGCGTTCCAGCAGCGGGCGCAGGTACTGGCCGGTAAAGCTGCCGGGCACGGCGGCCACCTGCTCCGGGGTGCCCTCGGCTACGATCTCGCCGCCTGCGCTGCCGCCCTCCGGGCCAAGGTCGATGATATGGTCGGCGCACTTGATGAGATCCAGATTGTGCTCGATGACGATGACCGTATTGCCCACGTCCACCAGCTTTTGCAGCACCTCGATCAGGCGGTGCACGTCTGCAATGTGCAGACCGGTGGTGGGCTCGTCCAGAATATACACTGTTTTGCCGGTGCCGCGGCGGGCAAGCTCGTTGGCCAGCTTCACACGCTGTGCCTCGCCGCCGGACAGGGTGGTGGCGCTCTGCCCCAAGGTGACATAGCCAAGGCCAACGTCCAGCAGCGTCTGCAGCTTGCGGGCGATCTTGGGCTGGTTGGCAAAGAACACCACCGCTTCCTCCACGGTCATGTTCAGCACATCTGCAATGGTCTTTTCCTTATACTTTACTTCCAGCGTTTCGCGGTTGTAGCGTGCGCCCTTGCACACCTCGCAGGGTACATAGACGTCCGGCAGAAAGTGCATTTCGATCTGCAGAATGCCGTTGCCCTCGCAGGCTTCGCAGCGGCCGCCCTTGACGTTGAAGCTGAACCGTCCCGGGCCGTAGCCCCGCATTTTAGCGTCCTGCGTCTGGGAGAACACGGTGCGGATATCGTTGAACACGCCGGTGTAGGTGGCGGGGTTGGAGCGCGGGGTGCGGCCGATGGGCTGCTGGTCGATGCCGATGACCTTATCCACGAACTCCAGCCCCTCTACCCCATCGCACTTGCCGGCACGGGAGCGGGCACCGTTCAGCTCGCTGGCCAGCGTTTTGTAAAGGATCTCGTTGATAAGGCTGGACTTGCCCGAGCCGGAAATACCGGTGACACAGATGAACTCCCCCAGCGGGAAGCTGACATCGATGTTGCGCAGGTTATTTTCCCGTGCGCCCTTTACGGTCAGGCAGTGGCCGTTGCCGGTGCGGCGGGTCTGGGGCACTGCAATGCGCTTGCGTCCGGAGAGGTAGTCGCCGGTAATGCTGCGCTTGGCCTTGCAGATATCCTTTATGCTGCCTGCGGCTACGATCTCGCCGCCATGCACACCGGCACCGGGGCCTACGTCCACGATATAATCCGCGCTGCGCATGGTGTCCTCGTCGTGCTCGACCACGATGACCGTGTTGCCCAGATCCCGCAGGTTTTTCAGGGTGGCAATGAGCTTATCGTTGTCCCGCTGATGCAGGCCGATGGAGGGCTCGTCCAGCACATAGAGCACACCGGACAGAGCGCTGCCGATCTGGGTGGTCAGGCGGATGCGCTGGCTCTCGCCGCCGGACAGCGTGCCCGCCGCCCGGGCCAGCGTGAGGTAATCCAGACCCACGCTTTGCAAAAATTGCAGGCGGTTCTTGATCTCCTTCATGATCTGGCCGCCGATCTGCTGCTGCTTTTCGGTGAGGTTCGGCTCATTTTGCCGGATAAATTCCAGTTCGTCCCGGATAGACATCTCGCAGAACTGGCTGATGTTCTTGTCCCCGATGGTCACGGCAAGCACCACCGGCTTCAGGCGCTGTCCGTGGCAGTCCGGACACTCCACGCCGGACATAAAGCTGCCGATCTCTTCCTTCATCCACTCGCTGCTCGTCTCGCGGAAGCGGCGCTCCAGATTTTCCACGATGCCCTCAAAGGTGTTGTAGTACACCCCGCTGCCGAACTCGTTGGTACGGTGCATCTCGATCTTTTCGCCGTTGGTGCCGTAGAGCAGGGCATTCACCGCCTCGGTGCTCATCTCCTTGATGGGCGTATCCAGCGTAAAGCCGTATTTTTTGCCAAGGCCAAGGTAGTACATCTCGCTCACAGAGCCCTCGGCGTAGTACCAGCCGCTGGCCTTGATGGCACCCTCCCGGATGGAAAGGCTGCGGTTGGGCAGGATGCGATCCTCATCCACCCGCATAAAGGTGCCAAGGCCGGTGCATTTTTCGCAGGCACCCAGCGGATTATTGAAGGAGAAGAGCCGGGGCGACAGGTCGCTGATGGAGATGCCGTGCTCCGGGCAGGCAAAGTTCTGGCTGAAGGTCATGCACTCGCCGCCGATGACGTCCACCTCGGCCACGCCGCCGGTGAGCGCCAGCGCCGTTTCCAGCGAATCCGCCAGACGGCTGCGGATGCCCTTGCGCAAGGCAAGACGGTCCACCACGATCTCCACCGTGTGCTTGATGTTCTTTTCCAGACTGATCTCCTCGTCCAGATCATACAGGTTGCCGTCGATTTTTACGCGGGCGTAACCGGCGCGGCGGGCGGCGTCCAGCTCCTTTTGCTGGGTGCCCTTGCGCTGGCGTACCACCGGGGCTAAGATCTGGAACTTGGTGCCCTCCTCCAGCTTGAGGACGGCATCTACCATCTCGTCCACGGTCTGCTGGCTGATGACCCGCCCGCAAACCGGGCAATGCGGCACGCCGATGCGGGCGTACAGCAGGCGCAGATAATCGTAAATTTCAGTCACAGTGCCCACGGTAGAGCGGGGGTTGTGGCTGGTGGTCTTTTGGTCGATGGAGATAGCCGGTGAAAGACCGGTGATCTCGTCCACGTCCGGCTTATCCATCCGGCCCAGAAACATCCGGGCATAGCTGGAAAGGCTTTCCACATAGCGGCGCTGACCGTCGGCGTAGATAGTATCGAAGGCCAGACTGGACTTGCCCGAACCGGAAAGGCCGGTCATAACGATCAGCTTTTCCCGCGGGAGGGTCAGGTTGATATTTTTCAGGTTGTGCTCGCGGGCACCCTTGATAATGATCTTATCGTTTGCCAAGGTATTTTCTCCCTTTTCGTTGTGTCTGTGCATGGTTCTGTTTGCGCTCGGTCTCGGCGGCGGAGTCCACGGTAGGGTTCTCGCCCCGGCGCAGGCGGTCGATCTGATCCCGCAGGAAGGCAGCGTGCTCAAATTCCAGCAGCTTCGCGGCTTCCTTCATCTCCCGGGTCAGGCGCTCAATGGCAGCTTCCCGCTCCATTTTGCCCATGCGGCGGGTGTTGCGCTTGGCGTTTTCGGCCTTATCGCTGATCTCGATGCTGTCCGCAATGGCTTTTACGATGGTCTTGGGCACGATGCCGTGTTCCTCATTATAGGCCATCTGGATGGCACGACGGCGCTCGGTCTCGGTGATGGCGCGCTCCATACTGTCGGTCACCACATCGGCGTACATGATGACCATGCCCTCCGCGTTGCGGGCGGCGCGGCCGATGGTCTGGATCAGGCTGGTCTCACTGCGCAGAAAGCCCTCCTTGTCGGCATCCAGAATGGCCACAAGGCTCACCTCCGGCAGGTCCAGACCCTCGCGCAGCAGGTTGATGCCCACTACCACGTCGATGCTGCCCAGACGCAGATCCTTGATGATCTCCATGCGCTCGAAGGTATCCACCTCGTGGTGCATATACTTGACCTTGATCCCCTGCTCGGTGAGGTAATCGGTGAGATCCTCGGCCATTTTTTTGGTCAGGGTGGTCACCAGTACCCGCTCCTGCCGCTGGATGCGGGCGTTGATCTCGCCCAGAAGATCCACCACCTGCCCTTCCACCGGACGCACCGAGATGACCGGGTCCAACAGACCCGTGGGGCGGATGACCTGCTGCGCCACCTGTGAGCTGTTCCGGCGCTCGTACTCGCCGGGGGTGGCGGAGACAAAGATCATCTGGTTGAGCTTGGACTCCACCTCCTCAAATTTCAGGGGGCGGTTATCGAAGGCGGACGGCAGACGGAAGCCGTACTCCACCAGCGTTTTTTTGCGGGCGTAGTCGCCGCCGTACATGGCGCGCACCTGCGGCAGGGTGACGTGACTCTCGTCCACAAAGAGCAGAAAATCCTCCGGGAAATAATCCAGCAGCGTGGTGGGCATACTGCCCGGTGCACGGCCGGACAGCACCGCCGAATAGTTTTCGATGCCCTTGCAGATGCCCACCTCGTTCAGCATCTCGATATCGTAGTTGGTGCGCTGGGCAATGCGCTGCGCTTCGATGAGCTTGCCCTCGGCGGTGAACTGCTTGACCTGTGCGTCGCACTCGGCGCGGATCTTTTCCAGTGCAGCGGCCTTTTTTTCGGCGCTGACGATATAGTGGCTGGCCGGGAAGATGGCAACGTGCTTGACCACGTTCTGCTTGGAGCCGGTCAGGGGGTTGAACTCGGTAATGCGGTCGATCTCGTCCCCGAAGAACTCCACCCGGATGGCCAGCTCGCTCATATAGGCCAGATAGATATCCACCGTGTCGCCGTGCACCCGGAACTTATTGCGCACAAAATTCACGTCGTTGCGCTCGTATTGCAGGGCGACCAGCTTTTTGCACAGCTCATCCCGCTCCATCTGCATCCCGGGGCGCAGACTGATGACCATGCTGCGGTAGTCGATGGGGTCGCCCAGCGAGTAGATGCAGGACACCGAGGCCACAATGATGACGTCCCGCCGCTCGGAAAGCGCCGCCGTAGCCGAGTGGCGCAGGCGGTCGATCTCGTCATTGATGGCGCTGTCCTTTTCAATATAGGTATCGGTGCTGGGGATGTAGGCTTCCGGCTGGTAGTAGTCGTAGTAGCTGACGAAGTACTCCACCGCGTTGTTGGGGAAAAACGAGCGGAACTCGGTGCACAGCTGCGCCGCCAGCGTTTTGTTGTGCGCCAGCACCAGCGTGGGGCGATTGCACTGGGCAATGACGTTGGCCATAGTAAATGTCTTGCCGCTGCCGGTCACGCCCAGCAGGGTCTGGCAGCGGTCGCCCCGCTGCACCCCCTCCACCAGCTGCGCGATCGCCTGAGGCTGGTCGCCGGTGGGGGCATAGTTCGACACCAGCTCAAATTTTTCCTCTGCCATCGTTTTTCTCCCTTCCGCACACATAACCACAATCTGTTGTTGTTTCAAGTTGTATTATAGCACGCACATTTTATAATGTAAACAGTTTTTTGTTTTACGGCCAGAACAGCGTACCGGTCTTGAAATCGTAGATGGGCAGGCGGTTGGCTTCCCGCATGGAAAAATACTCGGTGTCGGTCAGGATGAAGTGATCCAGCAGATGCACATTTACCAGCCCCAGCGCTCTGGCAATGCTGCCGGTGGCGTCCATATCCTCCAGCGAGGGCAGCGCCACCCCGTTGGGGTGGTTGTGGCAGAGCACCACGGCGTCCGTGCCGCCCTTGATGGCAGCAGCCACCACGTTCTTAATATCCAGACTGACCCGGTCGGAGGTGCCCTCCCGCAGCCAGACGGCGGCGCGCACCCGCTTGCGGCTGTCCAGACTGACCAGCATGGCGCGCTCGTAGTCCGACCACGCAAACTTTGCCATCAGATAGCTGCCCATCTGCTCGGTGGTCTTGATGCAGCGGGTGGTGCTGGTGCGGCTGCGCCCATAGTACCGGCTGATCTGGGGCAGCAGATGCAGCATCCGGGCAGTAGAGGGGCCTACGCCCTCTACAGTGCACAGCTCTTCCTCGCTGGCTTCCAGCACCGCCGCAAAATCTCCGAACCGGTCGATCAGATCGTGGGCGATGCCGTTGGTATCCTTTTGGGCGTTGGTCAGGTAAAGCACATATTCCAGCGCCTCGTGCTCTGCCAAGCTGTCCAGCCCATAGTTCTGCACCCTCTCCCGCATCCGCTGGCGATGTCCCTTGTGCCGTTTATTCTCTGCCATGGCGGTACTCCTTTTTTCTATGTTCTCTCCTTATAGTACCCATTTTGCGACGCAAACACAAGCGTTCTGCAAAAATAACCCGGATTTTGCACCGGAATGCGCGTTGACTTCCCGCCCCGCCTGTATTACTATAAAAGCATGATTCTGACAAAAACGATGAGGATAGCTTTATGAAACAATTTACTGCCACCGCCAACGATGACGGCGTGCGTCTTTCGCGCTTTGTGCAGAGCGTGACCCGCGATTTTCCCACCAGCCTGCTGTACAAGAGTTTCCGCAACAAGCGGGTGAAGGTAAACGGCAAAAAAGCCGCGCCGGAATACCGTTTGCAGGCGGGAGATCTGATCGAGCTGTACATCAACGATGAGTTTTTCCCGCCCGAGGGCGCAAAGCCGGTGCAGAAGGCTGCCCCCAAAAAGCAGCCCAATCAGCCCAAGGTGACGGTCATCTATGAGGACGAAAACCTTGCGGTGCTGTACAAGCCCACTCACCTGCTGTGCCACAGCGACCGCACCGGCGATGCCAATCTGGTGGACGCCTTTACCCAATACCTGACCCAGAAGGGCGAATACGACCCCCACGGCGAGAACCGCTTCAAGCCCGGCATCTGCAACCGGCTGGACCGCGGCACCGAGGGGCTGGTGATCGCCGCCAAGAACTACGCCGCCCTGCGGGACATGAACGAGATCATCCGCACCGACCTGCTGAAAAAGGAATACTACACCATCACGGTAGGCATCCCGCAGTCCGGGCGGTTCACCGCATGGTGGGAGCACGACGAGAAGAACAACAAGGTCAGCATCCACGCCCATCAATCGCAGGACGAGCGCCGCAAGCAGATCATCACGGACGTGGACGTGCTGCGCACCGCAGGCCCTTTTGCCCTGTGCAAGATCGGCCTTGTCACCGGGCGCACCCATCAGATCCGTGCACATCTGGCCTATCTGGGCAAGCCGGTGCTGGGCGATATCAAATACGGCAACCGCAAGATGAACGAGCGCACCGGCACAAAAACGCAGGCGCTGTGCGCTGTGCGCATCAGCTTTCTGGATGTGCCGGAGGAAAACACCCTGCACTACCTTTCCGGCAAGGTCATCAAGCTGAAAGACCCCCAGATCCTGCAGCAGTTCGATGCGCTGGATAAAAGCAAGGAAGCATAACAAGACAAGAAACGCCGTTGCGCCCCGCACTTTTTGTGTAAATTGGCTCTTGCAGAAGTCTGCAAAAAGCTGCTGGCCGAGGCCATGCACTGCAAGGGCTACCGGGTGGAAAAAGCCGCCGACCTCATCCCCACGCTGGAAGAAGCCTTCCGGCAGACGGTGCCCAGCGTGATCGTAGTCCCTGTGGATTACAGCGAAAACATGAAGCTTTCTGCCCACCTGAAGGAGGTATACCGGCAAAGCGAGACCTGAGCTTTGTGCTACAAGCAGAACACCCCCGGCAGCGGCTGCAGCTGCCGGGGGTGTTCTGCTTGTAGGGAGATCAGGCGGCTTTCTGCGGCCTGTCAGGTCTTATTTGCACCACTTGGCAAATTCTTCGTCCGTACACTTGACGTAATGGCTGCCCTCCACATGGTGGCTGGTGCCCTTGGAATAGTCGATGCCGGAGGTGGCATAGTCATAAGTTTCCGCCACGCGGCGCTTTTCGACCACCGGGTTCGGCAGCGGAATGGCCGACAGCAGGCTCCGGGTGTAGGGGTGGATGGGGTGCTCAAAGATCTCCTCGGTGGTGCCCGTTTCCAGCAGGTGGCCCAGATGCAGCACACCGATGCGGTCGGAGATGTACTTGACCATGGACAGGTCGTGGGCGATGAACAGATACGCCGTGCCGGTCTCCTGCTGGATATCCTTCATCAGGTTGACCACCTGTGCCTGAATGGACACATCCAGTGCCGAGATGCACTCATCCGCAATAATGAGCTTGGGGTTCATGATGAGGGCGCGGGCAATGCCCACGCGCTGGCGCTGACCGCCGGAGAACTGGTGGGGATAGCGCTCGGCGTGCTCCGGGGCAAGGCCGACCTTGGCAAGGATCTTTTCCACTTTTTCGCGGCGCTCTGCCTGCGTTTTGCATAGATGGTGGATATCCAGCCCCTCGCCGATGATGTCCTCCACCTTCTTGCGGGGGTTCAGGGACGCCATGGGGTCCTGGAAAATCATCTGCATCTGGGTGCGCAGGGTGTTGTTCTGCGCATGGGTCAGACGGCCGCTGATATCCTGCCCGTCAAAGGTGATCTTGCCCGCAGTGGGGTCGTACAGGCGGATGATGCTGCGTCCGATGGTGGATTTGCCCGAGCCGGACTCGCCCACCAGACCGTAGGTCTCGCCGGGGTAGATCTCAAAACTGACATCGTCCACCGCCTTGACCGTGAAATTCTTATTGACGCGGAAATACTGCTTCAGCCCCTCGACCTTCAGCAGCGGGGTCGTGCTCTGTGCTGCCATTTATTCCGCCTCCTCGATCTTTTTTGCTTCTGCTTTCATGCGGGCAATGCGCTCCTTGAGCTCCGGCGGCATCTCCACCTTGGGGGCACGGGGGTCCAGCAGCCATGTTGCCGCATAGTGGGTATCGCTGATCTTGAACATGGGCGGGTCGATCTCATCGTCGATGTTCAGCGCAAAGCGGTTGCGGGGTGCAAAGGCATCGCCGGGCTTCTCGTGCAGCAGGTTCGGCGGCGAGCCGGGAATGGTATACAGACGGTCATCAGCGGTGTCAAGGTCGGGCATAGCCGACAGCAGACCCCATGTGTAGGGGTGCTTGGGGTCGTAGAAGATCTCGTCGATAGTGCCGGTCTCCACGATCTTGCCGGCGTACATCACATCCACATAATCTGCCACCTTTGCCACAACGCCAAGGTCGTGGGTGATATAGATGACCGAGATGCCGCGCTCCTTTTGGATGCGGCGGATCAGCTCCAGAATTTTGGCCTGAATGGTCACATCCAGCGCGGTGGTGGGCTCATCACAGATGAGCAGGTCGGGGTCGCAGGAGAGCGCAATGGCAATGACCACACGCTGGCGCATACCGCCGGACAGCTGGTGCGGGTAGTTTTTCATCCGCTTTTCCGCATCGGTGATGCCCACCTCTTCCAGCAGTTCCAGCGCCTTTTTGTAGGCTTCCGCCTTGGGCATTTTGAAGTGCCAGAGCATTCCCTCCATGATCTGCTTGCCGATGGTCATGGTGGGGTCAAGGCTGGTCATGGGATCCTGGAAAACCATGGCGATGCGCTTGCCGTTGATGTGGCGGCGGATCCACTTTTTGTCCTTTTGCAGCAGGTCCACGGTCTCCGGGCTGCCGTCGGCGTGGTGGTAGCTGAACCGGATGCTGCCGCTGTTCACGGTGGCATTCTTGGCCAGAATGCCCATGGCGGCTTTCATGGTGACGGACTTGCCGGAACCGGACTCGCCCACCAGCGCGACCGTCTCGCCCTTGTACAGGTCGATGTTCACGCCGCGGATGGCGTGCACCGGGCCTGCGGTGGTCTTAAAGGTGATATCAAGGTCTCGCACCGACAAGACCTGTTCTTTTTTTGTTTCAGGCATGGGGTGTTCCTCCTTACATACTCTTCATCTTGGGGTCCAGCGCCTCGCGCAGGCCGTCCGCCACAAGGTTGAAGCTGAGCATCAGCAGGCTCATGACTACAATGGGCGGGATGATCTGATACGGATGGGTGGTAAAGCTGTTGTACAGCTCGCTGATCAGAGAACCCAGCGAGCACTGCGGCACCGGGATGCCCAGACCCACGAAGGAGAGGAACGCCTCGGTGAAGATAGCGGTCGGGATGCTGAACATGACCTGCGTGATGATGGGTCCGATGATGTTGGGCAGCACTTCTTTAAAGATAATGAAGAAGCTGCCTGCACCCAGCGTGCGGGACGCCAGAACGAACTCCTGATCCTTCAGCTTGAGCATCTCGGCGCGGGCGATGCGGCTCATGCCCACCCACTCGGTCAGCATCAGGGCAAAGATGATGGTCACCATGCCGGGCTGCAATACCAGCAGCAGCAGTGTGACGATGACCAGCCGGGGGATGCCGTTGGCTACTTCCAGAAAGCGCTGCATCACCATATCCACCCTGCCGCCAAAGTAGCCGGAGATCAGGCCGTAGCTCATGCCGATAAGCATATCAATGATCGCAGCGGCCACCGCGATGATCAGGGAGACGCGCGCGCCTTCCCATGTGCGGGTCCAGATGTCGCGGCCGTACAGGTCGCTGCCGAACCAGTAGTAGACGTCCAGCTTATCCTTTTCCTGATAGGCGTTGGTCACCTTGGTGCCGGTGGTGGTGCTCATCTTCTCGCTGCCGTCCAGAATGCCGAACTGCTCAATGCCCGGCACGCGGGGTGCAAAGTTTTTCTGGCTCAGATCCTGCCCGGAGTAGGTGTAGCTGTTCATGCCCGGGCCAAATACGGCCAGCAGCACGATGACAACGATGAGGACAAGCCCCAGCACGGCGCTCTTTTTATTGAAAAAGCGGATGAGCGCTTCCTTCCAGAAGTTCTGCGCCGCAAAGTTGGTATCCACGCTGATCTCGTCCTCGTTGTGCTTGAGGGCAAAATCCTTTTCCGCAAAGGTGTGCTCCGTGTACATTGCATCCACGGCGCTGACAATGGCATCGGCGGTGGATTCGCCGCCCAGCCGGATCGCTTTTTCTGCCATTTAGTCGTCCCCCTTTGCCAAACGAATGCGCGGGTCGATGATGCCGTACAGCAGGTCAACGACCAGCATGATGCCAATGTACATGGCACTGTAAATAAAGCTCAGACCAATGACCACGTTGTAATCGTTGGACTGGATGGCTGTTACCAGCAGGCTGCCCACGCCGGGGATGGCAAAGATCTTTTCCACCACCAGCGAGCCGGTCATCAGATCCACGATCAGCGGTGCCAGCACCGTGATGATGGGGATCAGGGCGTTGCGCAGCGCGTGGCGGAAGATCAGCGCCGGGCCGGAAATGCCCTTGCTCTCAGCCAGCAGCATATAATCGGAATCCAGCACCTCGATCATCTCACTGCGGGTAAAGCGGGCAATGGATGCCATGGTAAACATGGAAAGCGAAATGCTGGGCAGCACGCTGGAGCCAAAGATGTCCTTGGCGGAAAACAGCATGGGGAACCAGCGGAATTTGAAGCCGAAGGTGTAGCTCAGCGCCAGTGCGAACACATAGGACGGCACCGATACGCCGATGACCGAGATGATGGTAGCAATGGTGTCCACCACGGTATCCCGCTTTAAGGCGGCGAGGATGCCCAGCACCAGACCTACGATGGCACCCAGCGTGACCGCCATGCCGCCCACCTGAATGGAGATGGGCAGACGGGACTGGATGAGCTGAGAGATGGGCGTATTTTTGGAGATATTGTAGCTGACACCCAGATCGCCCCGGAGCATATTGCCCACATAGCGGAAGAACTGGATATAGATGGGCTGGTCAAGGCCGTACTTTGCATATAGGGCTGCCCGCATATCGGGCGTCAGCTTTTCATCATTGAAGGGCGAGCCGGGCATCAGCTGCATCAGGATGAACAGCACCAGCAGGATTGCCAGCAGCGTGAACAGCGATGTCAGGATTCGCTTGAGTGTGTACTTTTTCACGTCGGGTGGACCCCCTTTGTCCAAAGCGTTTTTCGCGGTCAATCGTTCGCCTGCCGCGTACAGGCACAATGTCAAAAAGGCGCACAGTGGCTCTTTGCGGGCCACTGTGCGGCCTTGTTCAGTGTGCTTTCAGTTTTACTCGCTCTTAGTAGCGTTCTTGTACACGCGGTTCAGTGCCACAGGGTGGAAATCTACGCCGGTAACAGCAGAGGAGACCATCTCGGCATTGCACTGGCCGTACAGCGGGAAGATGACTGCCTGCTCCAGAACGATCTGCTCTGCCTCGTACAAAGCAGCCCAGCGGCCCTCGGGGTCGGTGCACAGATCGCCGGTGGTGCACTCGTCAATGATGGCATCGTAGTCGGCATCGCTCCACAGACCGTAGTTGTTGGAGTTGCCGGTCACCCACATACCCAGATAGGTCATGGGGTCGGCGTAGTCGGGGCCCCAGCGGGTCAGGCCGATCTCAAAGTTGCCGTCCTGCAAATCCTGCACGCGCTGCTTCTTGGGTTCCACGGTCAGGTTCAGGGTAAAGCCTGCCAGCGTGGTCTCCAGCTGCTCCTTGACGACCTGTGCCACCTTCTGGGGTGCGTCATCGGCATCCACCACCATGTTGAAGGTGAAGGAGTCCTTGCCCAGCTCGCTCTTGGCCTGCTCGTAGTACTCCTTGGCCTTGTCGGCATCATAAGCGCAGAACTCTGCAAACTTGGTCTGGTCGGCGCTGAAATCGCTGCCGTCGGGGCCGGTGGCAAACTGCGGCGGAACCGCGGTGTAGCAGGGTGCAGAGCCATCCTTCAGCACGTCCCCGGTAATGGCGTCACGATCCAGTGCAAAGGTGATGGCCTTGCGCAGGTTCTCGTTGGCAAGCTCCGGCACACCGTCGATGTTGGGGCTGATGTACCACAGGTAACCGGCGCCCACGCTGGTAAATTCGGGGTCATCCTTGACCTGATCCACCTGCTCGCCGTTCAGCAGGGTCATATCCAGAGCACCGGTCTGGTAGCTCATCAGTGCCTGCTGGCTGTCCTTGATGACCTGATAGGCCAGACCGTCCAGTGCGACCTTAGCAGCATCGTAGTAATCGGGGTTCTTTTCCAGCGTAAAGGCAGTAGCAGCCGGCTGGTAATCCGTCAGCTTGAAAGCGCCGTTGGACAGCACCGTGTCGGGGCTGGTGCCGAAGGTGTCCTTGCAGGTGTTGAAGAAAGCCTCGTTGACCGGATAGAAGGTGGGGAAATACATCAGGCTCAAAAAGTAGCTGACAGGAACATTCAGCTGGACCTCCAGCGTCTTGTCGTCCACTGCGGTGACGCCCAGATCGGTGACAGGCTTTTCGCCGGCAATGATCTCGGCAGCGTTGACCACCTGACCGATATCAGAAAGCATATAGGAATACTCGGAAGCGTTGGCGGGGTCTACGGCACGCTGCCAGCCAAACACGAAATCGGCAGCGGTAACGGCATCGCCGTTGGACCACTTGGCTTCCCGCAGGTGGAAGGTGTAGGTCTTGCCGTCCTCGCTGATGTCGTAGGTCTCTGCAATGGCGGGAACTGCTGCGCCGTCTGCATCCATCTGCATCAGGCCGTCGGTGTAATCGGCGATGACCTCAAAGGAGGTGCCGTCGGTGGCGATCTGCGGATCCAGCGACTGAACCTCGGTCTCCAGCATAATGTTCAGGGTGCCACCCTGTGCAGTGCCAGCTGCAGAGGAAGCAGTGCCGGAAGCGGAAGAAGCCGCCACGGAGCTGGAAGAGCCGCCGCAGGCTGTCAGAGCCAGTGCTGCGGAGGCAACACCGGCAGCTGCCAGGAAGCTGCGGCGCGAAATACGACGATCAAATCTCATAGATGTTTCCCCTCTCTTCACTGCTTTAGCTTTATACTCTGCTAAAGCGTTGCGTTCTAAAAATACACAAGGGATGTCCGTTCCTCCTTCTGGAACTTTGCACGCCCTTGTGCTATGGATGCATTATACATCCGTGTTTTCCGAAAGAAAAGAGTTTTTTGAAAATTTGTCCTCGTCAAATGCACATTTCTGCGGTTTATCCAACATTTTGCCGGAAGTTTTTCTTGGTTTTTGTATAATTTTCACCCTTGAGCACATTTCACTTAAAGAGCATTTCAATTGAAAATCCTTTTTAATTCAATTCGGACTGTATATTTTCATCTTATTTCTTTCTTTTATTAAGAAAAAGCACCGATTCGCTTTTTCATGTGCAAACCAGTGCTTTTCTTGATTTCTCTTTTTAAATTGTATTTTTGTGGCAAACAGTTTTTTTGATGTCACTCTCAGGCTTCTGCCGCGAGCGTCTCCACCGTACCATTGTAAACGGCAGTGTCCAGCTGCTCTTCGGTAGCGGCCACAAGGGTGGTGGCGGTAGCCGCACCCACAACGTTCGTAGCGGTACGCGCCATATCCACGATGCTGGAGATGGGAGAAAGCAGGATGATGGCTTCCACCGGCAGACCGGCAGCGGCAAACAGCGCCGTTGCGGTAATGGTCGCCGTGCCGGGCACACCGACCGTGCCAATGGAAACGACCACAGCCAGCACTACGAGGAAGGCGTACTGCACAGGCGTGTACTCGATGCCCAGCAGATGGATGGTAAACACTGCCAGCAGAGTGGGCCAGATGCCCGCGCAGCCCGGCATACCAAGGTTTGCACCCAGACTTGCGCCAAAGGCGGCAACGTCCTCATTCACACCCAGCTTCCGGGTCAGCTGGTTGACCGTGACCGGGATAGTACCCACACTGCTCTGGGAGGTAAAGGCAACGGTAGCCGCGGGCCAGATGCCCTTGAAGAAGCGGACGGGGCTCAGCTTGCCCACAAACTTGATCAGGGCGCTTTCCACAACAAAGACCTGAATGCCGCACAGCACATACGCCAGCACCAGAACGCTGAGCAGCGGAATAAGATCCGCAGGAGAAGAACGGCTGACTGCACGGGCGATCAGGGAAAGGACTGCATACGGGGTAAAGGAGATCACATAGCTGACCACGCGGCCCATCACAAGGTCGCCGGCGTCAATGAACTTTTTAAAGGGTGCCACCTCTTCGGGCTTCTTGGCTGCGATCTTGTTATAGCAGACAGCCACCAGAATGCAGAACACCACAATGGGCACCACCTCGCCGTTGGACCAGTGCGCAGCCAGATTCTGCGGGAACAGGCTGATGACCGTATCCACAAAGGTGGGCACTTCCTTGGCGGTGTAATCGGTGGCCAGTTCATACTGCACCCCGCTGCCAATGTTAGTAGCCACACCGGCGATCAGGGTGATCAGGCTGGCAATGAAGGTGTTCAGCACCAGAAAGAACACGGTTTTGAGACCGATCTGCTTCAGGCGGACGGAATTGCCCAGATTGGTGATGCTGGAAATGATGCTGAAGATCAGCAGCGGAATGACCACAGCGGAGACCACATGGGCGTAAATAGTACCTACGGCTGCTACGTAAGTGTGGTGTCCCTTGAATGCAAGACCCACGATCAGGCCAAGACCCACGGCAAGGATGGTGCGCACGCCAAAATCAACGTGCTTTTTCTTGTGCAGATAATACAGCAATGCAAAAAATACTGCGGTGAGCGCCAGCGCGCCCAGATCCAAAATTTCGACAGACATAAAACGTTACCCTTTCTTTTGTTTGTTGGTTTACTTCGTTTTCGTCTGACAACACATTCGTCTGTTCATAACTCTCTCCTATTTCCACAAACCCACACGTTATGTATGTTTTGTTGTTTGAAGGGAGTATACTCCCCTTCCGGGCAATTGTCAATAGAAAATTCATATTTTCCTATTTTATTTGTAGGAAAGTCAGGGATAGGCGCTCCGCACAAAAAGGAAGCTGCCGCACCAGATAATGTGCAGCAGCTCCCTTTGCATTTTTATTTTACCGGTAGCCAGACCGTTGCTTTTGCCCCGCAGGGGTGCAGGCGTAAACTATCACTTTTTTAAGAAGGAGAACAATCCCTTCTTTTCGTAGGGCTCACGGCAGATCTCGCCCACCTGGTATCCGGTGCCCTCAATGGCGGCGCGGAGTGCCTTTTCGTCCAGCGGCTCCTTGGAAAGAATCACGGTCCTGCCCTTAGAATGCGAGGACGAGACCTTTTCCACCGGGAACTCACTGCGGATCGTGTCATTGATATGCGCTTCGCACATGGAACAGGCCATGCCGTCCACTTCTACGGTTGTCTGGAACATTTTTGTACCTTCTTTCAGTTTCTTATGACGATCATCGTTTTTCCTTCACATCCTCTGTGCAGGGTAGAAGCAATAGTTAGAATTAGCTAACTTTCGTTTCTGAGAAAAGCCGCCATCCAGCGGCCTTCCCGCCCAAATAATACGCCCTGCGGCTGCATCTGTCAAGGCATCCGGGGCATTTTTGCTGGGACAGCAGCTTTTTTATTTCGGTGCGTCAGACGTCCCGTCTCAGCAGCTCCGTCAGACTGCGGAAGGTCCTGCCATGGCTGCCGGTGACGGTCTCGGCATGGAGCAGGCTGCTGAGAACGCTTTCCTCCACGCACTCTGCCACCGCCCGGAACAAGGGGTTGATGGCATCATCGTGCAGCAGGGTCATGGGCAGCAGCGCCTTGTCCGAATAGTGCGGCACCCGGTTGGCAGTAGTAAAGGCGATAACAATCTCGCCGCTGCCGTTGCCGCAGTAGGAGCCGGTGCGGGAAAGCCCCACCAGCGCCCGGCGGCACAACCGCCGCAGCTGCCGCTCGCTCAGGGGGATATCCGTGGCAAGCACCGTGATGATGGAGCCCTTGTCCTCGTGGGGCGGGATGCTGTCGTCCAGCAGCGTATGGATGGGCTTGCCCGCCACGATGAGGTCGTCAAACAGCGCGTGGTTGGAGAGCACCAGTGCACCGATGGTGTACTGCTTGCAGTCCAGCTCCACCACCCGGGAGGCAGAGCCGATGCCGCCCTTGAGCCCGTGACAGCGCATTCCCCGCCCTGCGCCTACGGCGCCCTCGGCAAAGTCTGCCTTGCAGTCCGCCAGCGCAGCAAAGACGTGCTGTTCGGTGACATGAAGTCCCCGGATGTCGTTCAGGCCGCAGTCGTTGCACTCGCAGACCACCGGGTTCACGCTGCCGGTGGTCTCGCAGATATCGGGGTTCTTTTCCAGCATATACTTCACCAGCGCGGTCTGCGCTGTGCCCACACTGAGGGTATTGGTAAACAGAATAGGCGTTTCCAGCGTGCCAAGCTCGTCGATCTGCACAAGACCGATGGTCTTGCCAAAGCCGTTGATAACATGGCTGGCCGCCAGCACCTTTTCGTGGAAAATATCTCCCGGGTGCGGCAGCAGCGCCGTTACGCCGGTCTGCACCACACCGTCTGCCAGCGTGCAGTGCCCCACCGTCACGCCCGGCACATCGCTGATCTTATCCAGCGCACCTTTGGGCAGCTTGCCCACCTGAAAACCCCATTCATTTCCCGAGATGCCCATCGTAGTTCCTCCTTGCTTTTTTCTAAGATGTATCATAGCATTTCTCCTGCCAAAAGTAAACCGCTGTAACAGCCCGAAAGCAGACCTGAAAAAAGGCTGCCGCACAGGATCTCACTGTACAGCAGCCTTTTGCTATTTTGTAAAAACACCGCCGCAGCGCGGGGTGTTCCATCAGGAGTGCTCGAGCGGGCGGAAGAGTCCCTTGACCTTTTCCCAGCAGGCCACCACCCGCTCCCGCGGCAGGAAATAATTGACCAACAGCGCCACGATCACGCCCACTGCCGTATCAAAGATACAAGGTTTTTTCCGCTAGTAGATTATTTAACGAGACACTCCCGCGCAAAAACAGAACCCCGGAGCCCTTTTTGAGCCATAACGGCTCCGAAAAAGGTTCCGGGGTTTGTGTAATGCTTTTCAGCCGCCCAAAGCGGATTTATTTTCCAAGCACAACGGAGAGTTTGATCTCCTTTTCCGTCTCGCTCAGGTCAAGAGCGCCGCCGTCGGCAACAGTCACACGCAGCTCATAAAGCGTACCGGCGGTAAGCTCCGTCACAGCATTGCCGTCCTCGTCTGTGATCGACCACAGTGCAGAATCGACCTTTGCCAGCCTGCCATCCACGCCATAGGCGTAGAGGGTCAGACCGGAGGTGCTGCCGGACAGGTTATTCATGCGGAAAGCTACCGTGGTGTTGGGATGTACGTTGCGGACTGTCGCCGTGTTGCGCCAGCTTGCAACGGTGCCTTCGCCGCCGTCCTGCGCAAACTGTTCCTGCGAGAGGACATTTCTTGCAGCCTGATCAAGATCGACCTTGCGGTAGGGCATTTCGGGCAGATAAACGAAACGGTCCTGCAGACGAAGCAGCTCCAGATAGCCTGTCGGGCAGTAGAGCGCGTTGCCGCTGTTGCCGGCATACATTCCAATGGCCATGTTGTTGTAGCCGTACTTGTTGGAAACATCCATCGTGAAAACAGTCTCGCCGGTTTCAAAGTCCAGAATGATGTACTGCCACATCCCGGTGGTCACATCCTGCACATAGCCGTAGATATAGCCCGTTGCGGTGGAAAGCTTCATGATGGAAGTATCGCTCAGGTCGTTCCGGCTCCAGATGCTCTTCATCTCGTAGCCGTTTGCGGTCTTTACGGTGTCCATGCGCTCAATGCCCGGGGCGATCATGACGTTGCCCTTCATGAGCCAGTTCTGGTCGTAAATATTGGCGTAGCTCTGGATGGAGGAATCGTTGTTGGGGTCCGCCAGACCTGCATTGCCCGCGCCAAACCAGTTGCAGACGATGGTGCTGACGGTTCCATTGCCGTCATCATAGACGATGGCAGAGTTATCAACGGCCACCTGATAGCCCTCGGGCAGGTCATCCAGCACCGGGGCGCTTGCCACGACCTCGCCGGTCTTCATATCAAGTGCAAGAAGGTTTACGGTATCCTGATTATCGGTGAACAGCACAAGGTTCGGTGTCAGTGTGGGAGAGCAGCCGCCGCCCCATGCAAGACCGCCGCCGGTGGTCTTATCGCCTTCGCCGCTCACCTTTGCGCCTGCGCTCTCATAGGGCGTGCACCACACAACGTCTACGCCTTCTTCTGCACGCAGAAGATAGCAGTTCTGGTTGGTCAGGATCACCGCGCCGTCCTTGGAGGCGGCGATGCCGTTCTCGGCACCCTCGCCGGGGGTCAGCTCGTGGACAAAGACAGCCTTTGAAAGGTCTGCCTGCTCACCGTTCAGGATGGCATCAATGGCAGAACGGGCAATATAGCCGATGACGCCCTGCTGCTGGCGCTGCGGGTAAATGCGGAAGCCGCCCGTTGCAAACCAGAGGTTTCCGTCATAGTCAAAGACCACGGACAGAAGATTCTGCGTCAGTTCTTTTCCAAGTGCAGCCTCGGCAGCCGCCTTGATATCAATGTCCAGCACCTTTTCAAATTCCGGCAGCACATTGCCGTTTTCGTCCGTTGCGCGGAGCATCAGCACATGGTTGTTGCTCGTGGGGCAGACGATGCGGTTGGACGCGTCCATGAAGGTATAGGAGCTTTGGATGACGTACCCGCCGCCGTCATGCTTCTTCGGGGAGAAATAGCCGAGCGTCTTTGTCTCCTCGGCGTTCAGGTCGCGGATGGCAATGCCGCCCAGCAGCGGCACAACAGCATGGCCGTAGCTGTCAAAATAGATGGCGGGAGAAGCATTTGCATTCGTTGTCTCGTAGGAAACGTTGATCTCGGGATAAATGCCCAGCGGCAGGATCTCATCCGTCGAGTCGGTGTTATAGCCGTCGTGATGAATGTTTGCATCGCTCTTGGCCATATAGGGGTTTTCCTCCACCTGCTTGGGGTTCAATGCCTTTACCGGCAGCGCCGCAGAGGTCGTCTGTGCAGAAGAGGGCTGCACCGCAGCGGATGGTGCAGCGGGCTGCGAAGCTGCGCCGCTGTCTGCGGGCGTCTGCGTACCGCCGCAGGCGGCCATGGACAGGCACAATGCTGCGGTCAGCGACAAGCTTAACGCAGAATGGATGATCCTTTTCTTTTTCATAAACCGTTCTCCTTGTTGTGTTCGTTGCGGTCAGGTCGGCGCTGCTCTGCCGGATTTTTTTTGATCCAGCCAGATGCAAAAACCCTGCCGCAAGGCGGCTTCGGTCACCGGCTCCAGCAGAAAATAGTCTGCACGCAGCCGGAAGGCATGGAGCGAAAAATCCAGATCGCTGCACCAGATAACGCGTGTTTGGGGACAAAGCGCGCGCAGATGCTCTACTGCATTCAAGCCGTCGACACCCGGCAGGGCGATCACGGCGTTTGTCAGCGGCTCGCTGCGTGCGGTTTCAAAAAAACTTTCTTGATCGTGGTAACAGTCCATTTGGGGAAACAAACAATGCTCGGCGCAGAACTGCAAGATCTGCTCTGTCAAAAAAGCTTCCTGCGCCCTGCTGTTTGTCAGCACGGCGATTCGGTACACAGCTTTCCTCCTTTCTCTTCTTCCCTTATTGGGGGCTTCTGTCTCCAGTATACGGACAGGCGCGGCCTTTTCAAGGTATCTGGCACGAAAGCACTGTTTCCGTCACGAAATCCCGTTTTCTGCTGCGACAGAACCGTGCAACTGTGCTATAATCAGGATGAAAGAGTTTATAAAGGAGGTTGGAAGCTATAACAATGGCTTCTTGGTACAGCATGAGATTTGCGATCGTTGACGACCTTGATACCGAGCGCACGCTGCTGAAGGAGCGCTTAGCGCGGCAGCTGCGCCAGCGCGGCACAGAAGCAGAGCTTTTAGAATTTGACAGCGGCGAAGCTTTTCTGGCGGCAGAAAAAGAGCGGCGCTTTACCGCCGCATTTCTGGATATTTACATGGAAGGCTTAAGCGGCATGGACGCGGCAAGGGAGCTTCGGAAAACAGATACGGACTGCCTTCTGGTTTTTACCACCACCTCGACAGACCATGCGCTTGAGGGCTTTCAGGTGCGGGCATTTCATTATCTGGTCAAACCTTTTTCCGAAACCGAGCTTTCCGGTCTGCTGGATGAAATGCTCTCAAAGCTCCCGCGCCCGGATCCGATCCTGACGGTGAAGGTGGATGGCAGCGACATCCGTTTGCGCTATCGGGACATCATATCTGCCGAGCATTTCGCCCACATGATCAACATCCGCACCACTGCCGGCAAAACGCTTGCCACACGCCAAAGCTTCAAGGCATTCACAGAGCCGCTCAAAAAAGACCCGCGCTTTTTCGTCTGCGGCCGCGGCGCGATCATCAATATGGAGAATGCTGCCGATTTTCAGGATGCCGCCTTCTGCATGACGGACGGCAGCCGTGTCTATGTCAGTCAGGAGCTTTTGAAAGCAGCCCGGCAGGCGTTTATGGAATTTCTGCTGCAAAGGGGGCGTGTGGGTTGAAGGACATTCTGCGCCCGCTCCTGGAGCTTACCGTTGTGTTTCCCGGCCTGCTGCTCGCGTATTTTCCGGTGCGCTCCTATCTGAAGCAGTCTCCCGCAAGGCTTGCCGCATGGGCGGTGCCGCTGCTGCTCGGGCTTTGCCTTGGCGGCGGACTGCTCTGCTATCATTTCTGTCTCTCCACCGCGTTCCCCCTGCTGCTCATCACGCTTGCGGCAATTTTTCTGTATCTCAAAACGCTGCGGATCTCTCTCTGGAAATCCGGGACGATCGCGCTGGCGGTCTGCGCGGTGTTTGCGTGCCTGAACAGTCTGTCCCGTGCCGTCGGCGCGGCGATCACGATCCTGCTGCAGCTGCCGTCGGACAAGCCGTGGTTCTGCTTTAGTGCCTGCATTTTTTATAATATGGTCTGCTGGCTGACCGCAGCAGCAGCGTATTATCCCGCCACCCACGCAGTGCGCACCATGGTCGAGGATGAAAACTTTGCGCAGACGTGGTACGTGTTCTGGGTGCTGCCGCTGGTGTTCATCCTGCTGAATCTTTTTATGATCCCGCGCTACCAGATAACGCTTCGGACAGGGCGGGTGCTGCAGGTCTACATTGTTATGAGCATTGCCCTTTTGTTCCTGATGTTCCTGTTCAACGCGATCTTTCTGCTGATGGCAAACAGCCTTAACAGGAATGCGAGATTGCAGCAGGAGAACCAGTTTCTATCCATGCAGCAGCAGCGCTATGAAAGCCTGAAAGCCGCTATTGAAGAAGTCCGGCAGGCGCGGCACGATATGCGCCACCAGCTGAATCAGATCTCTGCGCTGGCCGAAGCAGGCGATCTGGATGGCCTGAAAGCTTACCTTGCAAAAACCGTCTCCCGGATCCCGAATCTGGATATGAGTTTCTGCGAGAACCGTGCGGCAGACAGCGTCGTTGGCTATTACTGCACCCTTGCAAAACGCGAGGGTATCCCCTTCCGCGCCAAGCTTGACTTGCCGCAGGCGCTTCCTGTGGACGAGATCGATACGTGTCTGGTACTGTCCAATCTTCTGGAGAATGCATTCGAAGCCAGCCTGCGCACCGCACCCGCCCGGCGGCAGATCAGGATCACCGCGTATGTCCATGCCGAGCGGCTGCTTCTGGTCGAGGTGGAAAACGCATTTGACGGTGAAGTCAACGAAAAAAGCGGAGTTTTCCGCTCGTCCAAGCGAAAAGAAAACGGGATCGGCATCCAGTCTGTCCAGCATATTGCAGAAAAGACCGGCGGCGCAAGTACGTTCACCTATCAGGATGGCGTTTTCTCCGCCAAGGTCATGCTCTGCGGGTAATGGCGTCCCATCGTGCAGGGGCAGGCATCCCGTCTGACGCAAAATGCTTCGCCATTAAAAAACCGCGAGGATGCGTTCATAAAAGCGCTTCCTCGCGGTTTGATCTTTTATAGGTTTATTTTATAGCATTGTGCATTTTTACGCACAGGCATAAGTCTTAAACAGCGTAACCCTTGTTCTTGATGACCTCCACGACCTGAGAGACGTACTTCTGGCAGGTGTCGTGGTCGGGGGCTTCCACCATCACGCGCACAAGCGGCTCGGTGCCGGACTCACGGACGAGGATACGGCCGGTATCGCCCAGTGCTTCTGCAACGGCCTTGACGGCCTCCTGCACCGCCGGGTCGTTCTGTGCGGCTTTCTTGTCAGTCACACGGACATTCTCCAGAACCTGCGGGTAAATCTTCAGGGGCTCAGCCAGCTTGCTCATAGGCAGCTTCTTGGCCAGCATAACTTCCATCATCTTGAGACTGGTCAGGATGCCGTCACCGGTGCTGGCGTACTTAGAGAAGATGATATGACCGCTCTGCTCGCCGCCGATACGGCAGCCGTTCTTAGCCATGTACTCGTAGACGTACTTGTCGCCCACAGCAGTCTTGGCGTAGCCAATGCCCTGCTCATCGAACGCCTTGTACAAGCCAAAGTTGGACATAACAGTCGTGACCACGGTGTTGTTCATCAGCTCGCCGTGCTCCTTCATGTAGCAGCCGTAGATGTACAGAATGTGGTCGCCGGTGATGACATTGCCTTTCTCGTCCACGCACAGGCAGCGGTCAGCATCGCCGTCGAAGGCAAAGCCGACATCCAGACCGTTCTCCACCACAAACTTCTGCAGACCCTCAATATGGGTAGAGCCAGCATTGTTGTTGATATTCAGGCCGTTGGGCTTATTGTTGATAACATAGGTATCTGCACCCAGAGCATCGAAAACGCTCTTAGCAATATTCCAGCTTGCACCGTTGGCACAGTCCAGACCGACCTTGACCCCCTTGAAGGAATAGATGCCCAGCGAGATCAGGTAGCCCATGTAACGGTTGCGGCCTGCCACATAGTCCACCGTGCAGCCGATGTGCTCGCGATGGGCAAAGGGCAGCTCCGGCCAGTCCTTATCAAACACATGAAGCTTGCCGTCGATGTAGTCCTCCACCAGCAGCAGAGTCTCTTCGGGCATTTTCTCGCCGTAGCAGTCGATCAGCTTGATACCGTTATCGTAGTAGGGGTTGTGGCTGGCAGAGATCATGATGCCGCAATCGAAATCGTCCACGCGGGCAATGTAAGCCACAGACGGCGTAGTAGTGACGTGCAGCAGGTAGGCGTCTGCACCGGAAGCGGTCAGGCCAGCGACAAGACTATATTCAAACATATAGGAGCTGCGGCGGGTGTCCTTGCCGATAACAATACGGGCAGGCTCGCTGTTGCCGTTGCGCTTGCGGAGCATATTATAATACCAGCCAAGGAAGCGGCCAACCTTGTAGGCGTGGTCGGCAGTCAGATCAATACCAGCTTCACCACGGAAGCCATCAGTTCCAAAGTACTTTCCCATTTCTTGATTACCTCGTTCCCAAAAGTGAACTTTTAATAGTGTATATGCTTTTCCCCATCGCACGATGCTACCTGCAAAAAAGCATTGTCATCCGCATAGTGCATCGAATCAGGGACACTGTAAATTTAGTATAGCACAATTCTTGAAGCAAATCACCCTTTCTGCAGATTTTCTCCCTGCAGATACACAAAAACACCCTTCCTCTCACGGAAACCCGCAAAAGGAAGGGTGTTAAACTCATTATCCTGTTGTCATACCGATCACAGCATATTCACACCAGCAAAGCCGGTATCAGCCGTTATTCAGCACGGCACCTCAAGCACTTTTGAGCGTAGAGCTGTGATTAGCAGTTCTCAGCGAAGTACTTAATGGTACGGACCATCTGAGAGGTGTAGGAGTTCTCGTTGTCGTACCAAGACACGACCTGAACCTGATAGGTGTCGTCGTAGCTACGCTAAATTTTCACGATTTTTTTGTGATCGTTCATAATTTCGAAACAACAGTTACAGTACCACAGCATACCGTTGTCGTACCAAAACCAGCTTGTTCGTACCAAAATTATACCACGTTTCAGCGTTATTTTCAAGTTCTTTCGCGATTTTGTGTTTTAGAATTATTATATTCACTCTATTTCTTTCTATGCACATATATTTTCATGTGACTTAGTGTGCCACTCCTCGGAGCGTCCGGGGCCCGGGGCTTCCGCCGGGGGCGTCCGCCCTGCCCAGATGCGCTCCTCCACTGCCTCTTATGCTGAAATTTCACCGGAAGTGATTTTGAGGGATGGAGTGAGAAACAGGGCCATTTTTGTTCGACATGAAGCATATATGCCTTACGACCCGACAGTTCCACATATAAGCACCTGTATATCAGCCCTTGGAAGCACACCCGCTCTTATTCATTTTCTGCTTTACATTGTCAGGCACATTGATCAGTCCGAACCGATAGAACATCCCATAGATGTAGGTCACGCCCCGGATATCGCCCAGCGCTTTTGGACGGTCTACCACTGCTCCGACCTCTTTTACATTGTCCAGCGCCAGCTCCACCGAGCTCCATGCCAGACTTTTGCTGTTTTCCCGGCGGTCGATCCACAGCTCTTTCGTGTACGCTCCATTCCTGCCTTTTCGTATTTCATAAGAGAATGGCAAGCCGGAATAGGTTTTAAAACGCACTTTTTGATACATCAGAATCACTTCCCATAGATTTTCCTCTGTCGGCGCTGCTCGCAGCTTTTTCATTGCCCGGTATCTCCGCTGCCGCTCTGCTCCGATGCTGATCTTCTCTGTTGAAGTTGTGCTTCGGTAATACACACCCTTTTTATATGGCAGGTACGAGGTGACGGAGGCTTTGGACAGCTTGAACTCTGATGCGGTGGAGAGGATTGCGTCTTTATAGCTTTGGGTTTCTCTATACTTATGAAATGTGTGATGCACTGTCTCCGCTATATCTGACTCATACACCTCGGCTGTGATGAGCAGCTTGCGAACCTTGATAGGGTTGAGGGACAGAGTGTCTGCGATGGCTTGGAGGGATTTATTTTTATAGAGGGACACCGCAGCATCCATCTGTTCCTTTAGATTTTTCCCGGCATCGTATTTTGGTTTTAACTTTTTTCGGCCTCCGCCGGGCTTGCGTATTTCTCCCATAAGTTTTCCCTTTTCTTATTTACGTCACAAACTATACCATGCACTTTAAAAATACCGTGTGAACTGCTGGAGTTCAGTTTGTCCACACGGCCGATCTTATTTCAGTTTTTCGAGGATTTCATCCGCACTCATGCCGCTGGCCAGCAGCTTCTTCAGCACAGCCTCTACTTCGGTCTTCTTCGCTTCTTCAGCGGCCTTAGCATCTGCCTTTGCCTTCTTCGATTCCAGGGATGCCACTTCTTTTTCGGCCTTCTTCAGAGTAGTCTTCTGCTCTTTCAGTGTGTTCTTCTGCTCTTCAATCGCTTTCTGGATGGATGCGATCTCGGTATTCAGAGACGCAATAGTCTCCTGCTTCTCCGCGATCTGAGATGCGTAGTCGGTATAGGTAGTTTTGGGACGGTTTTTGCTGCCTTTGGTTCTGGGCATAAGCTGTCAGCCTCTTTTCTTTTATAGTGATTTCAGTATAGCACTGTTGAGTAACAAGAGCAAGGTGCTTTATTTTTGCCCATCCCATCTTATCTAAGAGTTCCTCCTGTTCATCCAACAGTCTCTTAGCATAAGCCGCATCTAAATCCTTTCACAGTAAGCGCTCAGTGTTAGCTGACCGCTTACTCAGCATACATAACTAACCATTTTTATATTTTCCGAACAATATCGGTAGCAAGACGCCAAACGGAATAAACATAATATTGTTTATAATAAACATAGCGTGCATATAAAAGGTATGCCCCCATGTTTCAAATAAAACCAAGCTTATAGCCTTTCTACTCCTAGGTTTCCTGCATAAGAAAACTATACGAAAAATAACGAGAATGTACGCTAAGAAAAAGGTAAACAGAATTCTATGTTTTATTGTACTCTTCTTTCACATAACCAGCTAACAGCAAATACAATGCATCCACTGAAGAAGATGGCTGGAATCAAGTATGACACGGGTTGTCTGAAATCTTGAATTATTGATTTTATGTACCACTTGATTCCCAATCACCTCTTTCTATTAGTTTATCTTTTCTTGCCAACCATCCACGGAGCAATTCGCACAACAACCTCATATACTACGCTACAAATTAGCATCGTAGCCACAACAACAATCATCGCAAGCAGTACATTCTCTCTCACTGCGTCTGTGCCCATATGTAGCGGAACAGATACGATTTTCACCACAATTCGATACACAGGACCGTGGATGCAAAGAACAATCAGAGAGATTCTACCGAAATACTGCAGAATTCTATTTTCGTTGACGAACTGAGAAATCAGGATCATAGCAGCCACACCAATGAAGGCTGTTACAAACCACATAAACCCCGTGGTTAAGTTGTGGAGAGATAGGAAAAAATTTAAGATAATCAAAGCTACTGCAACCGTTCCTATTCTTATCTTTCTATCCACAATCCTTGTTTCTCGCCCCGCCAAGATAACTCCTACAGCATAGAATCCTATGTACTTGAACACACGGTTAAATCCCCACGGGAGTTCAGGCATCGGAAGAACAACATAAACTGAGCTCATCAGAGCAGAAACAATATACGTAATTTTCCTGCCACCCATGTTTACCAGTATATTAAATAGAACCACCGTTACAAAGAAGCACGGCAGAAACCATAGATGAACATTGAAATCCAAATTGTCATAGCAACCAGAGAACAAACCAAATAGTGCGTTCATGAAGCTCATATCTGAATCCCGGAATCTTCTCTCTATCACTTGCCAATATAAAAGTATTAGCAAACCGAACGAGAAATACGGAACAACTATAGTCTGTATCCTTCTCTTTATGTCCGTTATAATTGGTTTTTCTTTGTACACCCAACCTGCCGCCAAGAAAAACAGCGGCATATGAAAAGAATACAGCCAATTAAAGACAGTTCGATTGGAATAGATATGTCCTATTGCAACAAGAATAATACCTATTCCCTTTAATACATCAAGCCACGATAAACGCTCTGCTCTGCTCTGCTCTGCTCTGCTCTGCTCTGCTCTGCTCTGCTCTGCTCTGCTCTGCTCTGCTCTGCTCTGCTCTGCTCTGCTCTGCTCTGCTCTCAAAATTATGATTTCCTTTCATTAATTGTCAATTCCTTTTCTAAATATTTTAGAACTGGCCCCTCCACAAATCGAATCCGCAGCATATCTATTATTGTGCATACCATGTAGACTGCCACAACGCAAACAATCGCATGAACAACAACATTTCCTGTTTCATATGCACCAACATTGTTACAGACACCATGCCATAACCAATGCCGCATGGTATTACTATTGGCATGAATCATCAATACTCCAAAGGTCGATGCCGCAACCATGTTGACAATCTTGCTGTATCCCATTTTCAAGTTCTTAAAGAAAAAGAATGCACCAACACCCGTTGTTAATGCCAATATCTTATTGGAGTCCGATACGAAGAAGTAGGCTATACTGATAGATTTTCCAAAACGTCTGCTCACAAGCGCAAGAAATATTACACTCACCCACGAAAGCAACAGTGAAGCTCCAGCCAGAAGTCCGACAAGTCTTTGATTGTTGAACCAATCCTTCGGATACAACCGAATATATGATGCAATAATGTAGAGAACTGTGAACCACGTCACGTAGTTAAAAACTACACTTGCTTTTGCAAAAGACGGCAATACGACATAGACTCCCAGACACCATATCATTAATGCCTGGTGTTCTCTCTCCGTTAAAGCATTGATTAGTTTATTCAGAAAAGGAATCAATAAATAAAACAGTAAAAAGCAGGCTGTAAAGTTATCTGCTACTGTGAAAAACGGAAACAACATTCTTAGAAATTCTTTTGCTGAAAATGGCTCATAGCCAAAGAGAAAGAACAGCACTCATATCACAATTTTATAAAAATAGACTTCGCCCAAAAGTTTGAAAAATTTCTTTTTTGTAATAGCGGATGTACACATAAAATACCCTGTTATCAGTACGAAGCAATTGATTCCAGTTTTCCCGCCACAACCAAGTAATAAGAGAAAATAATCTTTAATGCGCAAACTACTCTGTGCACCAATACAATCCAACAATCCCGAATTCACCACATAGTGATGAGCTACAATCATCAGCATTGAAATGGCGCGAAATAGTTCAATATTAGAACTTCTTACCCCCCCCCCCTAAATTTACTACTATTTGTCACTGCCGTTTCCATCTATTCCATCCTCATCTATTTTTTATAACTTTTTTATTAAATGCCTGTCATTCGGTCTGGGTTCTCCGACAACTTTCCAATCAGAAAAGCCTAGCTTTTCATACATATGTAGTGCCGCACTGTTTTCTGAATCCGCATACAAGTGTACTGCCAACATTCCTGCGCTTTTAGCTTTTTTAAGAAAACCCTGTACAGCTACTTTCCCGTATCCCTTATTAGAATACTCTGGGAGCACTGCTACTACCGAGATATATCCACGTCGATTTTGCAGGTCATTTGTGTACCCCGCACATATTGCAACAATCCGATTTTGCTCTCTAACATAGGAAATCATTCCGTACTTTTCCAATTTTGAAGCAAGAACAGAAAGTGATTCTTTGTCAGATAGTGAAATCGGGAAAAGTTTATCAATTCGTGTCAGGAATTGATAGAGTTCAGTGCCCCCCCCCCGAAAGATTTTCGAGCGTTTTTTGCATATAGTACGAAGTATCCGATGCATCGCCTATTATTTTATATCCAAATTTGTTGTACAATTTTTGAGCCACAAAATTATGCTTTCTTACTTCGAGTTTTACATAATTCATTCCACTCTTGATTGCATAATCTTCAAATTCTGATAGCAACGAGGAAGCCAATCTTTTCCCCTGATATTCTTCTGCCACTGCAAGCATCGACAGATAGGCTGTCCTTGTCGTTTCATCATTAAAATATCCAGCAATAATAGATACTGGCTTTCCCATATCATAATGGGTCCATACCTTACCATAGTGGGCCAGTTTTTCAGAATACTGAGAAATGTTAATTTTTCTGTCTGTTAGTGATGGGACCAATCTATTCTCCAAGCGTATAACTGCTTCTTCTACGGCTTCTTTACTAGGAGCTTCAAGCAGTCTAATGCCATTCATATAATCGAAGAACAGAGGCGTTCCGCCCGTATGGATAAAGAGTACTTTCTTACCAAGTATTTTATTTTTCTTAATATACTCCTGCATTCCCCAGAATGCCTTGCCTGTATATGTTGGATCTAACGGCATTCCATTGCAGATTAGTTGTTGGTGAATGGTCTTTTCAATTTGGCGATTATATGTGCCGTATCCATCACATAGATATGCGTCCTCCACATTTATCTCGCCGCAATCAATTTTTTGAATTCTAGTACTGAAGCACTCTAATGAATTCTTCAAAACAGCTGTTTCCTGTATGGAATTTCTTGCAACTGAAATACCAACGATTTTTTCAGTTCCTCCGTGTATTGCCTTGCCTGCAAGGAGTCCCCCTTGAGTCATACCAGTTCCAGTTGCTAAAAAGATATAATCAAACTGTCCCTTTATATCTTCATAAACTTTCACGTATGCCCGCAAAGGCGTATGCTCATTTCCTTTTCCAGCTGAATCACCATAAATATAATATGGCTTTAAACCTTTATCTCTCAGTTCCTTAAGCACCTGTTCGATGGTTTCTTTTACATTTGTTTTTTTACAATAATGAAACTCCGCATTGCACGCCAATACCATTTTACTGTTATACGTATCAATACGCGTTCCATCTTCATCTGCCGGAGATATGATATGACACGGAATCTTAAACTGATAGCAAAGATTAGCCAACGCTCTGCTCAAATTTGACCTCGCGTTCCCATATCCTACAATGCAATCTTTGCCTTGCTTTTTCATATCAGAAATGAATTCCAAAGCAATTCTCACTTTATTTCCACCAAATGAAAAGGGAATTAAGTCATCCCGCTTGATATAAATATCATTATCATCGTTTGGGATTTGAACAACGGGTGTTTTATATTGCATCAGCTTAAAATCATCCTGCATACTTATCCCCTTCCTTGTCATATTTCTGTAATGTAAATTTCTTTATATCCTGTAATACCTGTTCTAGCAGAGATAGTATCCTTGTCTACAGTCTTGCCCTTGGCCCATTCAACAATTGCTTTCGGCAAATTGCAGCCACCCATGTGGGAGAACGGATATCCTCCACCAAATCGAGCGTTCATTTCCAAAATATATGGGATGCCATTTACCATAAATATATCGCAATCCATATTAGCAATGTGTTTTGTGGTTTTTCCAAGACGAACGAGTGTTTCCTTGATATTTTGCTCATCAACTAATTGTGCAATGTCAGTCTCACCAGACCTCATGGCCAGCTTCTTTCTTACAATCACATTCTGCGTTTTCCCAGTCAGGTCATTAATGATGTCTGCCCCATATTCCTGTCCTTTTAAGCACTCCTGATAAATAACCTTATCAGTGGTCACTGAGGATTCATATTTGAGGTACGAATTAGCAATATCTTCATTTGCCTTCTTTGTCAAGTAGCGCAGATCTTCCTCGTCATATGCAATTGCAACCGAGATAGAACCACATCCATATCGAGGTTTCACTACAATCGGATATGACAACTTTCCTTCCGAAATTTTTTCAATAACCTCATTCATATCCAAAAAAGACATCGGTGCATGGAAGTCATTGTCTGTCAGGAATTTATAGGTCTTCCATTTGTCATTACATACTTCCACAATGGAAGGATCAGATACGATTACCTTAGTGCCGATTTCCTCAAACTGTTTTTTATGCTTTGCCAGCATAAGAAGGTCAATATCGAACAGAGAAATAACAATGTCGATTCTGTTTTCTTTACAATACTCCAACAAAAATGGAATGTAGTTGCTATCATAAATCAAAGGTGAAATAACCTTCTCATCTGCATACTTGAACGCAATTGATTTATCATCTGAATTGCAAACAAATACTTTTCCATTGTTTCCAAGTACTTCTTTAAAATATTTAACCATATAGGCGCGTCTGCCTACAGATGTCAGCATAACATTCATCTCTATCACCCCAGAATCACATCACAGATTCTATCCACATCTTCCAACGCCAAATCCGCATACAAAGGAAGCGTCAAAACTCTCAATGCCATGTGCTGTGCTACCGGAGTCTTATCCGTACCTGCGGTCGGATAATTGCGATAGCATTCAAAGCTATTTGTCAGCGGATAAAAATATTTTCTTGCTCCAATACCAACTTCAGCGAGTTTTTCAAACACTTCGTTTCTGGTATATTTATAGCCATCAAAGACAACTGGGAAATAGGCATAATTGCTTTCCACATTCTCCTGGATAGCAGAAAGCTTGATGCCTTCCACGCCTTCCAGTCGACTTCTGTAACGCTCTACAACCTTCTTGCGCTTCTCAATTTCAGTACTCAGATGTTTCAGATTACAGATTCCCATTGCAGCCTGAAATTCGTTCATCTTTGCATTTCCACCAACAAAATCCACAGACTCCGGTCCATGAATACCAAAGTTCTTCATATCATTCAAGAGCTGCACCCACGCATCGTTCTTGAAGCACACGCAGCCGCCCTCAATGGTATTGAATACCTTTGTCGCGTGGAAACTAAACATCGAAGCATCACCGAAGCAAGCAGAGGACACACCTTTATACTTTACTGCAAAAGCATGTGCTGCGTCATAGATGACCTTCAAACCATATTTCTTAGCAATACGGTTAATTTCTTCGACATCACACATATTGCCATAAACATGTACAGGAACAATTGCAACTGTATTATCCGTAATCAACTTTTCAAGCTTCTGCGTGTCAATGGTATAGTCGTCTTCTTTGATGTCACAAAAAACGGGAACCAAACCATTTCTTACAATTGCGTGTGTCGTTGATGCAAAGGTAAACGGAGTTGTAATCACTTCTCCACCCTTCGGGAGATTCAAAGCTGCAATTGCATTTTCCAGTGCCAAATGGCCGTTTGTGTACAAAGCCACATGTGAAATGCCCAAATAATCTTCCAAACTTTTCTGCAGTTCCTTATGTTTATTTCCCATGTTGGTAAGCCAATGGCTATCCCAAATATCCTTGATTTCATCGCAGTATTCTTCAAAAGAAGGCATTGATGATCTTGTAACCAGTATGTTATTCATATTTACTCCTCCATTCTATTCCACAAATCATTTTGCTCGTTTTACTGCAAACCCTTTTACTATCTGCAAAAGATACTCAAAGGATTCGATTTTTAATGCATAAGATGCTCCTACGTAAATAGCAGCACCCAACGGGATTTGAATCAACAATGTTACAACGGAAAACAATCCCAGCAATTGGACAAAGGAAATCACGACTCCCATAAGCAGCGCTAGTAAGATTCCTGGAAAAATGTCAAGCATCTGCTCTTTAAAGCTGTATCCCAACAATTCCTTATTCGGCCAGGAATTTATAATCATGCTTGCCAATGTACTAATAAGCAGACTATATGCCATCGCCATTACTCCGAACCACATAGTTGAAACAAGTAGAATCATGCCCACTATTTTTTTGGCAATCTCAAGTTTCAAAAAGTAGTCGCTGCGTCCCATTGCCTTTATTGCATTCAAATTTGCAGTGTGAATCGGATAGAACATATACGTAATGCAGAAAATTCTTAAGAATGGAACGCATGGCAACCATTTGTCTGTTAATACTAACCGCACAATCGGATCTGCACAAAATGTGAGTCCCATCATCATAGGTGCCATAATATATGTACTTGTTTTAATAGAGCGACGGGTCATAGATTTTACATGTGCTCGATCATCTTGCGCATTTGACATTGTCGGCAATAGTACACTGTCAATAGATGTATTAATATTGGTCACGATAACATTGGGAAATTTCTTTCCTTGATCGTAATATGCTAAATCTGCGGATGAGTACAATTTTCCGATGATGAGACTACGAATATTGTTGTATACTGTGTCCAAAAGTGCAGACACCAACAATTTCCAGCCATATGATAGTAGTTCTTTTAACCGTTCCCAAGAAAACATTTTCTTCGGACGCCATTTAACTGTAAGCCATAAAATCAGCGTATCGATGGTCGTATTAGAAAGCTGCTGTGCTACGATTGCCCACACACCAAAGCCTGCATAAGCAAGTGCAACTCCCAAAAATGCCGAGAAAATCGTCCCCCCTAGAGTTGCATAGAAAAAGCGTTTGAACAGCATATTTCGAGAAACGTATGACTGTTGAATGCCTTTCACACCAGAAATTACAATTGTCAGGCTAATGACACGGATAATCGAAGTTAAAGACATGTCATTATAAAACCCCGCAATAAAAGGGGCACCTACAAACATCACGGCATAAAGGATCAAGCACACAGCAAAATTAAAATAGAATACTGACGAGAAGTCCAAATCGTCTGCATCCTTTTTCTGAATCAGTGCTGTACCAAGACCGCTATCCACAAAGACTTGCATTATAGTTGTAAAAACTGTAATTAATGCAATTTGCCCGTAGTCTTCAGGTGCAAGAATTCGAGCTAGAACAATAGAGACAATAAATGTTACCAGCTGTGCTCCACAGCGTTCGGCAAAACGCCATATGAAGTTTTTTAATACCACTCCATTATTCTGTCCAACCATTTTTCTTTTCCTCAATATAATCAGCTACTGTAGGACACAGAACACCCAAATAGATAATCAATTTGCGTTTGATATTCATTTTTCTCAAAACATCCCGATACAACGATGAAATCAATATTTTGTAATTCTTCTTGACAAGATTGATTTCAAACTCGCTGCTTAAAATTGCAAACAAAAAATCATCATGATATTTGTAAGAAGTCAGCTCATCAAAATCCTTGTGTCCAGCAATCATCTTATTGAAGTGAGCAATTTTTTTCTTTCTGCTTTTAAGGCTTGACATTGCTCCTCCGCTATCTACTCTATAGCAAGACATTTTTTTAGGGATGTAATAGCATGAGCCCTTTTGGAGTGAAAACAGAACCAGTGGCAAATCTCCAACAGGATACTTGTTCACATAATTTGATGTGTACTCTTTCACTACATCTGCTCTAATGAAGTAACTGCTTGTTTGAAATAGCCATCCTACCTTCTGTAGCTCCATTGTTATATATTCACGACTAGAAATTACTCCTTCGTTTAGCTCTATGGGGGGGAATTCTCTGCTCAACTTTTCATTTGAAATCGATACACACTGTGTCTTGTGAACACAAATGGCGCACTGCTTGTTCTGCTCCATTGCATCGTATTGAAGTTGCAACTTATTTTTATCGGACCAATAGTCATCTCCTTCACAATACGCTACATATTTTCCTTGTATTCTTGGGTAATTATAGGTTATATTCGGATTGATTCCTTTTGAAAACTGGTTTTCTTTCTGCAGAATAGGTTTGATTATATTTGGATATTTTTGGGTATAATCTTTTATGATATCCTGCGTTCGATCTTTTGACGCATCGTCATGAATTAGAATTTCATATTCAAAATTAACATTTTGCGAAAGCACACTATCCAGCATATTTGATATGAATTTCTCGTGGTTATATGTAATACAAATAATAGAAACTTGAATACCTTCTGACATTCTCTTTTCCCTTCTCCACACAGTTTGCTAAATGATTTAAAATATATAGCTAATCGATCTCAGCTATAATTGATTCTATAATTCGCAACGAAGAGATTTGAAGTCAAGCAACGCGCTATTAACTTCTCAAAAGCTCTAAATGTTTATTAATGCCTTTTAATGGTTACTTTACTGTTTATCCAAAAAACGACCCAAGTCATGATAAACACTTGAATAATATGTCCCCAGCTTGTCTGAGAGTTCAAACATAGGGCAAATGCCAACCAGCATTCTTCAAGAATGCACAGATACCTCATTTCCAAACATTTACTTTGCTTGGCCATTCTATCAATTTTAAACACCAGTGCTGAATAAAATATTGAAAGAAACCAAGGGAAAAAAGGCAAATAGCAGTATCCTTCACCCAACAATGGCATAAGCAAGGTGGTGTTATCCCATCTGTTAAAATTGTAGTAACAAAAGTATCTATTGATTCTATTCTTCTGATCGAATAGTTCTGAGATTAATGGTACATTGCCAAACAAATCATTAATGATTGTCCCCATACCAATTTCATTTTTAAACATCCTTCTAGCTTCTATTGACTGTGCCACAAGTCTTGGTCCTGAGAAATAGTCTTGCATCTGGCCAAACAACATACTTATAAGAGCTTTTGTTGTTGAAGAAGCATCCAAAGCATATCGAAACTTTACTCTTGATATTGCAAAAACACCAACAACTGCAATGCAACCAAGGGCCATAGAATACTTTAACACTGCTTTTCCATAGTAAACATATAGCACATAGCTTCCTGCAATTAGTGCGAACAGTAAATCCCACCGACTATAACTCATGTTTAAGGAAATATAAAGTGCCAGTATTATATAGGATATGCTGATTTTCGCTGTTTCATTTTTTATCCTTTTGTATATCCAGTTCATCATCAGCAACATCAACGAGATCAAGAGAATTTGTTTAAAGACAATAGTGATTCCCGGGTGGCTACTAGTTTCACTACTTGAACTCATTTCTGAAACCGATATCAAGCTTTTCAGAGAAAGAGTGTCCGGTGAAACCATAAGAATATATACAAACGAAACTGCACAAAACAGATAAATTATCACCCGATTTTGAAACAACTGTATTCCTTGCGCGTTTTGCAAAGCACCGTTGAACTGCTTTCTCCTTTCCTTTTTCATACAAAATGCATACGTAATATAAACAAAGAAAACCTCGCCACATTCCATAAATATAGCTTTTGTCATTACTGATGGTACAGGCGTTGGTCCCCACATGCCATAAGAACTACCCCACACGCTAAAATATTCTTGGGACATCATAGATAATGGTGTGATTACATATTTCAAAAAGCAAGCTATATTAACCAAATATAGTAGCAGTCTATTGGTATACGTATCCTTTAGCCAAACTGCATAACCGAAAATTGTAAAAATAATAAAATACGTTAGTGGCAAACACCATAACCAATCATAGCCATCTAATAAATTGTAATATCCACAAATCAAGCTAACTAATAATGAAACGCACTGAAAAGTTATCACTATGAATTTGTCAAGTGTCAACTGATTATTCATTAACTATATTTCCTTCCCTATCAATTCTCACCCACTGTGAAGCAATCAATGGAGACTCGAAATTATTATTGAACCATTTTGCAGGGCACAGCACATATTTATCCGGATTACGGCTCAAATACTGTGCCCACCAAGCAAATGTAGAATTGGGGATAATAAAATTTTTACACGAGTACATCAACCGTAACTTTTCCCAGACTGGATTCCCGGGCGTTTCATAAACAACTTCGACCCTCGACAAATCAATTGTATTTTTCACCCATTCTATGTCATCTGAAAAGACAACGAATAGTGGATTCTCAATCAGCTCACACATTTTTCTAATTGCAGTCTGATAATATTCCAAACTGCATACATCGTACATATCTGCCTGTTTCCCAGTAAGTTGAAAATGTCGAACAGATAGACAGACTGAATTGCGTTTTCTGATTTGTTCGTATAACCTTTTATTTTCCTTTCTTTCTTCTTCTCTTGGTGTAAATTCTTCAAGAAGTTTGTCTCTAATGCTGTCAAAATACTTTGGAGATTCAAATGATCCATTTAACAAATAATTTTTCAACCCATTGTAATGAAAATCATAATAACCATTTGCAATCCATCGGATTCCAAATCTATCCAAGAAACGACAACATTTCACTTGATATTCGTACCACCGGTTCATATTGTTCATAAGTGGTTTGTAGGATAATGCATATGCATAGCAAAGAAGTCTATACTCGACTGGATATTCTGTTACCAGCGACTTCTTTCCCATGTAATATTCACAAGGCTTAACATTAAAATATTTAAGAGAATTTTCCCAGCCTGCTGTTCCTTCAGTATTAGCACCAATAACTTTTCTAAAGCTCAGCATGATAGGTTGATTGTTTTTTTCCTGCAAAGCTCTTGCAGCAGCATATTGAAACATTTGATTTCCTAGTCTTCCATGCATTTCAACATAAATCATAGATTTCTTAACCTCTAAAGTGCCCTTTTATATTTAATAGCAGCTTAGACCCCTTATAGATTCCAAATAGTCTCCATGTCGTTTTAGCTATTAAATATTTAGGATTGACTGAACAGCCATTCATAATATCAATATTTTCCAATACAAATTCAACACAGGAGTCAGCAGTCTCGGCATCGAGATACCCAACAAGCACAATCACATTGACAAACCTGTCAGAAAAATACTTTGTCAATATCGAGTTCTCTTGTTCGCTAAAGATTCTATACGCTTTTGCAAAAACCTTAAGTTGTCCGTCAATTGCATTCTTTTTGGGAGCGGAAATAATTGATCCCTCTCTCGAAATTCTATATATTACAAATTTGTCTTCTGTTACACAAAATGACTTAACCATGGGCATCAAAGAAAGAAAGAAATCACAGTCCTCCGCGCCAATTATATTTTCGTCATAAAACAAATTGTTGGTCTGTAAAAATGTTCTTTTATAAACACTTTGATATGCCGCCCATGGAATCCAGTTATACTTTTCAACAAACTCTTGAACGGTTTCTATTAAGGTTGCACTCATAACCAACTTCGAATCAAAGTCATGCACACATGAAATCGTCTCTCCCCGCATACTTAGCATATTTCCAATTATCAGTTCCGGACAATTTTGGTCAACAATAATTGTGTCAATTTTTTTTAATATATCCACATTGAGCATGTCGTCACTGTCCAAAAAAACAATATACTCACCTCTAGCAACCCGCAATCCGGAATTTCTAGCTGCTGAAAGACCACTGTTTTTTTGATGAATTGAAATCAATCGGTTATCTTTCGATGCATATTCATCAATTATTTCAGGGCAATTATCTGTCGAACCGTCATCCACTAAAATTAATTCAAAGTTTGAATACGCTTGTTGCAACACGCTTTCTATAGCATTTTTTAAATATTTTTCAACGTTGTAAACTGGTACAATGATGCTAAATCTCATTTTATGTTTTCTCCCTAGCACACACATCGCAACGCTTGCAAATAGATATCTTGAAGCTTAGTGGCCTCTGCTGTAACATCATATCCCGCATTGCGCAGTTTTATTAAGTTGGTATTAATATTCTCCGTGTCATCAGTCGTCGCTTGTAAAATCTGACACATTTTATCCGCCCAAGCTTCATTCGATTTTTGAATCGACATTAAGGTGACTAGACTTGTTATTTGGACTGCCGGGTCAATAGTATCCGAAAAAATCGATTTTACTCCCGCAGCCTGCGTTTCAAGAGCCACTACAGGAAAGCCCTCAAACAAGGATGGTAGCAGAAACAAGTCTACATTGGCATAAAATTGATTCATATTACTGACTACGCCGAGAAAAATGACCTGTTTGGTTAGCTTCTTTTTATCGACATATTGCTTTATGCTATCTTCTAGTTCTCCTGTTCCAGCCAGCAATAATATAGCATCAGGGCACTTCTTAAGGAATGCCTCAAATATATCAATTAGTTTTTTGTGATTTTTCTGTTCTGTGAATCTTCCTGCGTGTCCAATCACTACTTTATCCTTAAAACATTCATCTTTATCGTTGTTTACGCAGTAAGAACTAAGTTCATCGATGTCTATCGCATTATGAATCAAAGTAGAAGATATTTTATTTCCATGCAAATAAGTTCCCGCATCAGACCCACACGCCAAGAAAACATTCGAGGAATTTATAATCAATTTTTGACATAGCAATTTGAATGTAAGATATGCTCTGCCTTTCCCTTTTTCTGCAATGTGAGAATGACTTATTCGAACCTTAATTCCTTTATATTTCGCGATTGTGTTGGGAATGAAATTCATAAGGTTCATATTCGAATGAATAATATCCGGCTTATATTCATTTATAACTTTATATGTATCCCACACGCTTTTCAAAAAATTATCGCATCTCGCCGTAATGCGCACTGTACTGCAACCTGCTTGTGTAATCTTATCTAAGCAGGCTTGAACTGGCTCATGCTGATATACAACTACAAATTCAAACCGTTGTTTATCCATTTTGCTGCAATAATTTACAAGCATTTGCTCGACCCCACCAGATTTTAACCCTGCAACAAAATACATTATTTTAATTTTTTTCATAGCATTACACAGCCTCAAACTTTTATCTCATAACTAATAATTCATGAAACAGTATCCCGTGCTCCTCCGATACTCTTCGAGCATTAAATTTCTTATGTACATCTTCCAATCCCTGTGCCACCAATTTATCTTTCAAATTCCTATCTTGATAAATACGTAACACAGCTTCGCTTGCCCCAGTAGCATCATCTGCTTCAACAAGCAATCCATTCTCTCCATCTCTGATGATATTAGGAATGGCATCAACGCGGCTTGCCACAATCGGATTGCCTGCCATCATGTACTCTGGCAAAGCCAGTCCAAATCCCTCCCAGCGACTTAGTAAACAGGCAACGTCAAAGAGTTCTACATAGCTCATCGGATCATCAACCCAGCCTGTAATATATAAACTTTCCTCAAATCCATTATCTTTTGCGTATTTTCTGATTTCTGCTTCCTGATTTCCATTTCCAACAATGATGAAATGCGTATTAGGAACTTCATCCTTGACAAGCTTCGCCATCCTTACAAATACATCAGGTGCTTTTTGAGGGCTAGTACGACCTACCATACCAACGACAAATGCATCTTCTGGTATGTTTAAGTCTGCTCTCTTTACTTTTCCATGTGTACCATTTTCATACGCTTCGATATCCACACCATTAAAAATGACCTGCAACTTTTCTTCTTTGCAAATCTTCTTATCCAAAGCAGATTGTTTTTCTGCATCTGAAATACAGATGATTTTATCGCAGAATGGTGCAGCCATTTTTTCAATCACTGCGTACATCTTTTTCTTCTTTTCAGAACAGCGCATATTGAACGCCCATCCATGTGGGTTATACACACAGCGATTTTTCAATCCAATATCCGCCACACGAGCAATCGCACCAGCCTTACTGGAATGTGCATAAATAATATCGGGATTATATTTCTTTATCTGCTTCCGAACTTCTCTGATGGACTTCAGATCACTCATCCCGATTGCCCTGTTCATTTCGATTTGCTCAAAGCAATCAGCCAGTCCCTCATAGTCTCCTTTATGAAAGTCCTGTGAGCAGACCATGATATTTTCAAATTCTTCTTTATCCAAATATTTGAGAAGCATTCGGATGTAACGATCTACGCCACCAGCAGCCTGGACTACATGCAATATTCTGATTTTCCGCATTATGCCACCGCCTTTTCAGTGGCATAATCACTCGTTAGGACGTACAGTATTAGCTCATGCTGTCCCCCCCCGGAGTATTTATTGCCTTATCATATTTCTCGCTATATTGTTTCGCCATAGCTTTGGTATTGTACATATTCAAAACATCTTGATATGCCCGTTCTGTAAATCCGTCCGCTCCATTCTGGGCTTCTTTAATGGCCTTTACAAATTCATCTGCATTAGAGCATACAAAACCATTTTCGCCATTATGAATCACATCTCTATTGCCAATCACGTTGCTGACAACACAGACCTTTTTCATATACATAGACTCCAATAGCGAAATAGGAAGCCCTTCCCATCTGCTTGGGAGAAGAAATACGTCTGCATTGACTGCATACTTAATCGCAGTTGTTCTATCCACCCATCCTGAAATTTCGATATTTTTACTTTTCAGTTCCTCCCGGAGTTCGCCGTCTCCAATCCAGACAAACCTGACATCCGGCAACGACTCCGCAATCGCATTGAATAATGTTGGATTTTTCTGGTAGCAAATTCTTCCGAGAGTAAACACAGTAAACGGATGCTCTACTTTTTCGGTTTGATCAACAATCTCCTGAAGCTCTCCCATATTGATGCCATTATTTACATAAGCAGCATTCTTGGTAAGCTTTAAGGTTTCCTGATGCTCTCCCACACTGCAGCTAATTGTCGTACAGTTTCTTTTGGCACAAACTGACTCAATCAACTTGAAAACTCTGCGTTTTGTAGGATTGTAATTTTCCATCAAAAAACTATATCCATGCGGTGTATAGAACATTGGAATTTTTCCATTAAATGCAACCCTACCAATCGCCCCTGCTTTGCTGCTGTGCAGATGAATCACATCTGGTTTTACCTCTGCCGCAATCTTCTTTACCTCAAAGAACGCAGCAATATCCTTTGTTGGATTGATTGCTCTTCCAAAATTTTTCACTTCAATCAAATGGATTCTTTTGTCAAAATAGTCCTTGTAATTTTTCGGTGTCTGCTTTCTTACTGCATACGCAATGTACATATCATATTTATTTACCAGTTCATTTGCTAAATCTACAATGTAAGTAAATACACCTCCGCCCATAGCTTCGACTATGTACAGTATTTTCTTTTTCTCCGCCATAGGTTTGCTTCCTCCCAGTACCCCTTTATCTACTTATCTAACTTTAGAATGATTTTTCAATTTTCTTTTAACAGCAAACAAGCCCACGGCGGATTACTCAATGGCAATCCACCGTAGGCTCGATTCGTTCTCCTTAATTTTTTACTTGCTGCTCATTTTGTGGGTCAAAACAGAGCTGCACCAAAACCTCCCACATATAACCTTTGGATTTCAGCTTCTCCGCAGTCTGTCAGCAAATAAATACTTTTGTTGAACGAGTCGAGCCGTTGAAACCCTTTATTTATCGTGGTTTTTCTTGGTTGACCCTATTATATCTCTAGCCCCGGTACCTGCAACAGCAATCTTATAATTTTTCATAATAAACTGCTCCTCCAATTCTCATTGCGCATATCTTCTAAATTTAGTTTGTGTCTATGTAGTCATCCCGAAAGACAGCATCGCGAGCTTTTATTCTCCACGCCCCAGCAGACACACCTTGAAGGTCTTAAAAATAATTTTCCAATCCACCCAGAAGCTGCGCTCCTTGACGTATTTCACGTCCAGATCCATCCACTCCTCAAAGGAGAGGTCGTTGCGGTGCGGGGCGATCTGCCAATAGCAGCTCAGGCCGGGAGTCACATACAGGCGCTGCTTTTCGTAGTCACCGTACTGCTCCACCTCGCGGGGAAGCGCCGGGCGGGGGCCAACGATGCTCATATCGCCCTTCAGGATATTCCACAGCTGCGGCAACTCATCGAGGCTGGTCTTGCGGATAAACTTGCCCACACGGGTAATGCGGGGGTCATCCTTAATCTTGAACACGGGACCATCCATCTCGTTCTGATCCAGCAGATCGTCCAGCTTTGCCTCTGCGTTGGGGCACATAGAGCGGAACTTATAGAATTTGAAGGGCTTTCCGTTGCGGCCGATACGCTCCTGACTGAAAACAGGACCCGCAGACGGGTCGTCCACCACAATGGCGATGGCCGTAGCCAACATGACAGGCGACAGCACCACCAGTGCCACAGAAGATAAAATAATATCCTGCGTCCGACGCCCAATCCAGTACAGGCGATGGTCGCGCAGATTTTCCTTACGGTTAACTTCAACTTCCTTATCGATTCCAACAGTATTCGTAGCCATTTTTTCTCCTCACATAAATTCGCGTTTGTTTATAGATTTCTTGTTTTAGCCTGCTTTTGCCGTAACGGTTTCGGCTTGTGCCGCCTGCTCAGATGGGCGTTTGGGATTGTTTTTCTCCCACCGCATCCCGATCTCATCAAGCTTTGCAATCCGCTCCTCTGTCAGAACGGCGCAGCTTTTTTCAGGATTCTGGCGGGTATACCGCTGCCGCTTGACCCATTTCCCGAGGGCGTATCCACCCGGCGAAACATAATCGACAGGTACTTTCAGGTCGCCGTGGGCTTCAAAATAGCGCTTTGCTTCTTGATATCCTTCGTTCCACTGGCGGTCATTGCGGTTGCCCCAATACATCCCGATCCTTTCCAGCCGCATGATCTGGTCATCCGAAAGCTTTTCCTTTTGGTACGCCCACTGCTGATTTGCCACCCAGCAGCCCAGCTTCTCCCCTGTGGCTGTTACATAGGAGCGTGGCATATTCAGGTTGCCGTTTTGCTCGTAATAGGCCACTGCCAGCGCATAAGCCTTTTCCCACTTGACATCAAAAACGCTCCACACCATACCGATCTCATCAAGCTGTGCGATGCGTTCATCCTTCAAGCGGTCATTCAGCCGCTGCTGCCTTGTTTTTATGACCCATTGCCCCAGCGGGTAGCCTTCCGGGTCGGTGTATTTGCCGGGTACCATCAGGCTTCCGTGGGCTTCATAGTACTTTTGGGCGGATTCCAGCCCTCGCTGCCATGCAATTTCGTTCCGGTTGCCCCAGACCATACCGATATCGTCCAACCGTTGGATCTGCTGCTGGGTCAGTTGACCGGGTATCTGTCCCTCGCACACCCGACGCTGCGTGATCAGCCATGTTCCCAGACTCAGTCCCGCCGGGGTCGTGTAGCGTTTGGGGATATTCAGGTCTCCGTGCTCCGCGTAATAGATGCTTGCTTCGGAGAAATAGTGCTCCCAGCTGGAGGAAAGACTGGCCTGCAGCTGTTCAAACAGTACCCGGCAATCGTGCACCTGCTCGATGACCTCGAACCGCTCGGTCACGATCTTATCGCCCTCGCCGTTGGCATACAGACGATGGACTGCTTCCTGCATCTCACTTTGCAAACCGGAAATACTGGTCAGGCCTTCAAAGTTGTTGACCACATCCAAGATCAAGGGCGCCTCTGTGTTCCCTGCCGTCAAAGCACGACCAATTTGCTGCTTGTAGATGATGGGTGAAATCGTAGGCCGGAACAGGATCACGCCCGAAATGCCTTCCACATGGACGCCTTCGTTGAGCATATCGATGCAGAACAGCAGCTTCAGCCGGTTGCTCGTGTCTGTCTTGAAATCCGCAAACGCTTTATCCGTATTCGGGTCATCGGAGTAAGCTTCGTACACCACAACATCCGGGTTGACCCCTGCGAACCACTCCGGCACATGGGACACCATCTCGTCCATATGCTCCTTGTTGGCGCAGAACACAATGTACTTGCCAGTCTTATTCGTGATATGATGTGCAAAGACCTTATCCAGACCATCCGCTTGTTCCAAAGCGCGGCGCAGCGCGTCCAAATATTTCTGATTCACATCTTGAATGCCCTGTGTCCGCAGGTTGTCCACCCGTGCCTGATACTTTGCAAGCGTTTTCTGGTACTGGTAAACCGTGGTCACATATTTCGGGGCAGGCAAAATACCCCTGACGACTGCTTCGCCAAGGGTCATTTCACTTGCAATATGTCCATCAAATAATTCTTCAGCCATATCGCGGTTGTTGTCCAGATATCGGATATTTGTCGCTGTCAGCCCAAGTAATTTCGCATTCGAGCATAACTTTAATAACGCCACCGCACTCTCGCCCCAGCATTCAGCACCGGCACGGTGGAATTCATCGAGTATAATATAAGCAGGCTTCTGCGCTGCTATTTCGTCCAGCTGTGCCTGCGTACAACACATCAATTTGGCGTAGGTATAAAAGTGAACGTTTGCCAACGGAAAATCCGGGTCGTTCCTTTTCAGGCTCTCCAGCTGGGTCTTGAAGATGTATTCACTGGGAGAAAGCCAGATTACGACCTTCTCCGGGTTGTCCTCGATCAGCTTGAACGCAATGTAGCTCTTTCCGGTGCCGGTCGGATGAACAATGGCAGCTTTGCCATACTGATTCATCATCCGGACTGCCGCATGATATGCCTTCTCGTTGTGTTCAAACAGACGCAATGCCACCTTGTTCACCCCTTCCCGCATAAAGGGGTATCCTCCACATAGAAAATGAAAGACAATAGCTAAAATCAAGCGTTATTCCATCAAATTCGGCGTCTTTCTGCCCTTTATAGACACCTGATGGGAGAATATCCGGTTCATCTCCCGGCGTTTTCGAGTCAGATCAGAGTGCACATAGCGTTGCAAGGTGATGTTGGCATTGGCGTGACCCAACAATTCGCTGAGTGTCTTTACATCGCACCCCGCCTGCAGACAGGTAGTAGCAAAGGTATGACGTAGCGCGTGCGGACGTACCTGCCGGACGGTTGCCTGTTTCAGATATGCCTTGATGCTTTTCCGATAGCAGCGGGGTTCTGTGGGCTTGGATTCAGTACCAGATAGAAGCCATGTAGAATTACTGGTGTTTCCGCGCAGCCTTTTCAGCATAATAAGCAGCTGTTTCGGGATTGGAATTTCCCGGCGGGAGGTGCGGGTTTTAGGCGTTTGGATGACTACCTTTGTATGTCCATTTCCGCAGGAAATTCGGCAGACCGTCCGGTTGATTTTCAGCGTTCCGAGTTTCAGGTCGAAATCGCCCCACTGTAAGCCGCAGATCTCGCCAATACGCAGCCCCAATTCCACTCCTAATAATAAGCCAATTTTGCGGGGCGTGGGGTTTTCCTGTACATACTGATAAAGCCGCTGCTGCTCCGCCGGGGAGAGAGGCACAGAAATTTTGTCGACAGCTTTGGGCAACGCTACTTCCAGTTCCATCGGTCGGATCAGCCGTAAATGTGCAGCATACTTACAGATACGGCGCAGCATGGAGAGACATTCCCGGGCAGAAGAATTCCCAAGCGGCTTATGCGTGGCATCTGCGGGCGAGATGATCTGCTGCATGGACTGTTCCAGAAAGCTCTCGTCAAGAGACGCAACGGGCACTTTGCTCAAAACCGGGAGAAGATACTTGTGCAGCGTGTACGAATAATGCGCATAGGTGGATTCTTTTATGCTGTTCCGCAGGGAGTGCAACCACACCTCAGCCAGTACTTCAAAGGTCAGGTCGGTTCTTTTCAGGTTGTAGAAGCCTGCCTCTGCTTTCTTTTGAATCAGCACTCGTTTTACCTCTGCATAGACCGTTCCGTAGACGTAGCCCCACTGGATTTTGCCTTCCTGTGTGCGCGCTTTGATGTATCGACCTTCCCACCGACCATCCTTGCGTTTGTGAATGTTTTCTCCCCGTCGTGCCATTTCTGTTTCCTCCTGCGTCTTGGACACCCATCTGACCACTTATTCTGTCCACCTTTGTTTTTAGCCGGATTTTTCATGCAGAACTGGGCAAAGTGCAAAAAACTTTCGGGTTCTGCGAGGTTTTTTCTAAGGTCAGGTGGGATACATTTGTATGGTTTTCTATTGATTCCCAGATATAACCATGATAAAATAATAGAGAGAATCAAACAATGATGTCGAAAGATTGGTATCCTCCATTTTCTATATGGAGGATATTTTTTATTTTGTTTGTAGGTGCATTCTCCCATCATTACGCAACCGCGTACCTCATATATCATAAAACATTCTCACCGTATACGCAACTGCGTATACGAAACTGCACGAACTTTTGTACTATCATGATGAGGTGAACTTCATCATGACTGTAAAAGATGCCGTTGCCAAACGCTTTGAACAGCTCTGCGACCAGCGGGGAATCCGGCCCAACGAGTTAGCGACCCGCGCCGGTGTAACACCATCTACGGTATATAGCATGCTCGACCCATCCCGTCAGCGTGTTGTCCATCGCCACCATTAAAAAGCTTTGTGATGGCCTTGATATCACGCTTGGTCAGTTCTTTTCCTGTGCGTTGTTCGATGAACTGGAGCAGGAGATCCAATAACGTACCGAACGATCCGTTCGGATTTTCCTACAACGCGTGCTCTCCTTTCTAAGTGAATTTTAGAATTTCATATCCATTGTCAGCCTGATTTGTGCTCTTTTGCATGGGTCAGGCTATTTTTTACGCTAAAAAAGCCCCTGCCGATCACATTTCTGTGAAAGACAGAGGCCTTCTGTTGCTAGATTTTAATCAGGTCTGGGGAGATGGAACAACTATCTCATTCTACCGGGTCAGTGTCCCCTTCCAGATTTTTAACTACCCCCGGGGTTAGGTGTTCGCCCATGTCTGCCTGAATCAAGGCGTTGATATAGGCGTTCAGGCTCATCCCCTTCTCTTTGGCATACTCCTGAATCTGTTCCTTTTGACCTTTACGGACAACAAGGTTTATCCGGTCGTAAGCTTTTGCATTGTATTTGTTGTGGCTTGCTGCACTGGTTCTTCCACCCATTGTATTCTCTCCACTCTTATATGTATTGTTTATTATGCATGATTGCTCAATTATGCATAGCGCATAAAATCATCGTTTTTTCTTTGTGCAACATTCCGTCTTGCATAATTGAGCAATCATGTGTATACTCATGCCATCGGGAACACCGGTTCTCACATCCGACCATTCACCCAACGATTTGAAGAGAGGTACGCACATGAGTATCAACGTTTTACTGACCCTTGTCGAGCAGTACAAGGAGGCTGCCCAACTGATCGAGGCCGCACAGGCTGAACAGGAGCAGCTGAAGATCCAGATCCGTGAGGCACTGGCTGAGCGCTCCACCAACTATCTGGAAGTAGGCTGCCACAAAGTCCGCCTGTCAGATTTCTCCAGCACCCGACCGGACAGCAAAGCCATCAAGGCCGTAGCGCCCAACCTATACGACCAGTACAGCAAAACGGTCACTGGCACCCGCCTGAGCATCACCTGACATCACCCGAAAAAAGCCCCATACAGCGCGCACCGTCCAAAGTTTGCGTTGTATAGAGCCCAACACACCCGCCGGGGCGGGCTACACCAATATTATACCTGTCCCGGCCTTTTTTATCAAGAGAAAGGTTCAAAAAATCATGAAACAGACTGTCAAAACCTCCCGCGCTGCTGGTCAGCTGGAAAAGATGTTCCGCGAGCTCAACAAGCACTACTTTGCAGGCAAGCTGCCCGAGCCCATCATCAGCCTGAAAAAGACCCCGTCCGCCTATGGCCACATCACCTGCTCCAAGGTCTGGCAGGCAGGCGGCGAGAACAAGTACGAGATCAATATTTCCTCTGCTACACTTGACCGCCCCATTGAGGAGACCGCTTCCACCCTGCTGCATGAGATGGTGCACGAGTACTGCATGGAGACCGGCATCAAGGACACCAGCAACAACGGGGTCTACCACAACCGGCGCTTTAAGGAGCAGGCCGAAGCACACGGCTTGACCGTCGACCACCACGAAAAGTACGGCTGGACTATCACGAGCCCATCCGAAGAGCTGTTGGACTTCATCATCTTTCAAGGCTGGCAGGATATCCAGATGGGCGAGCGGCTGGCATGGTCGGATATGGCAGGCACCGGAGCAGGCAGCAAAGCACCCGGCAGCAGCCAGACCGGAGCACCCAAGCCTCCCAAAGCAAAGAGCAGCACCCGGCGGTGGGTATGCCCCAAGTGCGGTACCATCATCCGGAGCACCAAGGACGTGCGGGTCATCTGCGCGGACTGCATGGAGCTGTTCGTGAAGGCTGACTAATCACAGCAGGACAGAGAGCGAGGGCACGAGTGAGAGTAGTGCTATATATAAAAACAGGAGGCTCCTCATGGATACTTATAAAATCGCTATTGACACCTTTCTTGCCGAGACATCCGAGTGCAAAGCCAGTGGGTGCGCCGTCTTTACCGGGGCAGACATCGCATTCCAAGACATCCAGTTGCACACGCACCGGAACAAGTCAGAGCCGCATTTCATGGCCGGACATACCATGCTTTCTGTCCCCCTTTCCAGCATCCTGAGCATCGAAAAGCTGGTATTGCGGGATATCCAGTCCACCGAGTATGAGATCATCACCAAAGAGGGCGGCACCATTACCCTTGACGTTGTTTAAAAATGCACCCGTAAAGACAGAGATTCGCCGAGCTGTGAGAGGACGCCCATTATTTAAAGGAGAGCAGCTATGACCATTATATCAGAACGTTTGCAGCATCTGCGCCTGACGCACGGCTATACCCAGACCGACCTTGCCCGAACTATGGGTGTGACCCGCCGGGCGGTCTACGCATGGGAGCACGATAAATGCCCCGAGATTCCCCATCTGATCCAGCTCGCCCAATTCTATCAGGTGTCGACCGATTATTTGTTGGGGCTGACCAAGTGAGGTGCGCCCCGACACCGGAGACCTTACCGGAAACTTTTTGCCTACGACAACGCGACCTTTTTAAAAGCGCCCTTATAAGTCCATCTTATCGGACGCATCGTTTGGTAGACTTCAGGTACAACAAAAGCAAACACACTTCAAAATACAGGAGGAAACTATTATGGCAGGCGCTTTTTCGTTATTTTTAGGGTTGTTGGGTCTTGGTGCAGCTGGTGCAGTCAGCGCGGGACAGAACGCAAAAATCAAGAAGGCAGATTATCAGTATGGCGAGGAGCATGGCCTTCATGGCACCTCTGAGGTTCTGCAAATGCGGGAGCGAGTGCGTAAAGAATGGTGGAGCATCTGCGGCAAAACCTACAACGCATGTGAGCGGCCTGCATCGAGTTACGGCGACCTCAGCAGAACCCCGTGGTGCTATCTGAAAAAGCGCTGGTTCATTGACCACCTGAATAAAAAGGGCATCCCTTATGATGATCTGGTTGTGGATGATGTTACTGGCGTTACCTTCTACGAGAGCCAGAAAAGAACGTCCCAAGCCTATATGAGAAAGCTGCGGTAATAGGCATCGCGCGTCATCGTCACCGCTTCTATCAGCAGCAGGAGGTAAGCTTATGGCTGAAAACAAATATGTGCTCAAAGCGCTATCTACATACACAGGCAAGGAAAACACCCTATACCAGAAAGAGTTCGATACCCGTGAGCGCGCCGAGATGTATCGGGACATCCTTGAGCCTGTCCTGAAGAAAGCGCAAACGGACAATCCAGTCTTGCCCTATGTAACGTATGTTATCGAGGAGCTTCCAGAGGGATGATATCATGGGGAAGAAACCAACCGGCTATGCACGTCAAAAAATAATCGTACAGCACAAAACGTGGGTTCCGTTCGATGAATGGATCTATCAACGGAACGAGGCAAATTACAGGTATGCCGATGCAGTGCGCAGCAACATCGGATATGCGTTGGACCAGCAGAAGCAACAAGAACGCCACAAAGCTTTTGTAGAAAACGCAAAAAAACACAATATTCCGATTCCGAAGAAAAAGAAAGAGCCATGGGAGGATTGACCCGCTATAAAGTAATAGAGCTCTGCCGCTCAAACACGAGTAGCAGGGCTCTTTTTTACGCGGTATTCGGTCAAGAAGTGAACTTAAAGAGCGGCGTTTAATATCAGACAGCAGATATCCCGGCGGATTTGCGGCTCGATTATTATTTTCACCACTTTTGAGCATATCCATTTGCGTCGTGAAATACGACGGAATTATGATCGGACTTTGATTCCAGTCATAAGGTCTGTCAAACACATCTCCACTTGTGGCGAAAGTACAGAATTGAACCACGGCGCACATTTTTGAGAAGGGATTGGTAGAACATTTTTGCGCCACCAATAGCGATTTCTGAAATTTTAGAATACGGTCTTTCTCCACTTGCAGGGAAAAGGTTAGCAGCCGAATTTTCGGCTGTCAAAGGTAGTCCCGTTTCAGGATATCCTTGTCTATTACTCAATTGTGAGCGATAGGTTCAAAGGTCGCGTTTTGCTACCTTTAGAATCAAAGGGTTGTTGATTTGTGGACACCCGGTCATAGCACACTTCTGCGCACGGCAGACATTTTTGTTATCCGTTGCCACTTGTGGCGATGTGAGCGTACCAGACAGTACAGGGTAGTACCCCTCATGCTGCGAACATAATGCAGACCGACTTGAACTGCTTTCAACATCGTTCAAATTGAACGGTGTTGTAGGTGGTATCACGAAGGTACGTAATATTATTACATATAATCTGCGCGGCGTTATGGAAATCTGCCGTCTGTCACGAGCGGAACAAAGACCGTCTTGACAAACCTTTAACTAGCATCAAATTGATGCGGGTTAGTAACAGTTTATCGCAAAAAAGCGAAATACCGACGCCTTTATTTGAGCGCTATTGAACTTTCCTCATTTTGAGGACTGTTGAACTTTTACCAATTTGGATAATGTTCATTGATCGTATCATCGATAGAATATAGATCTCGACAGTCACTTTGTCCACTGAGCTTTTCCAACCGTAATCATTTTGATAACAGTTCATCGATCCTCAGCTTGAGGGGTGAGCTTCTGAATGCTGAACAATTTGTTCGATGTTGTATAGGCATTGTCTTGAATGGTCCATTTTTGACAGCGTAAAATTCCGCCATCAAACGGTGTCCACAGTGTAGACGTCCTTGTATTATACGGTAACACGATATATTCCGTTCGAGGTATACTTTTTTATTGTATCAAAGTCAGACAGAATCACACCGCAGCAGATGTTTTTCTCAACTATTTGAGATATTTCACTCTGATCAAATCGTCGCCCATTTCTGATATGCGTCCTATTGGTGAAGGGTTGATAAAGAGGAAGGTATTCGCTGACGCTCATACCATTTAGATCAACTCCAATCTTGAAAAAGCTCACAGGTTCGCTTAGTCAAGATTTCCGTTGGCGTGATCATGTTAACCGAGCGTTTCTGTCCCGTCCTCATGCTTCGGCCGTTCAAGAAGCACTCGGCTAACACAACCACGCAAAAAAATCAAATAAAGAAGTCGAATACAGAGCGGTACCTGTGCGCATATTTTTCACTTTTCTATATAGTATAGTGAATTTCGTGCGCATTTTGCTACTTTGTGACCCACCAAACGTTCTTATTTCGCAGTTCTCCACTTGTTGCGCGCTTTTTCTGTAGATCGTATCCATATTGCTGCAACCATTGACGTGCGCAGGTATAGCTTGGCAACGATTTCTCGGCGTGTCCATCTGCCTTGTTGTAGATGTGCCCTAGCTCAAAGAAGATCTTCTGCCACTCTTCGTAATAGCGCTCTTCATTCAGGTGGGCATCCAGATATGCAAGCAGCGGTGGTGGTTCAAGGGGTTCAACTTTCGCAAGCAGGCTTTCATCGATCTTTTTCAGCAGCTCTGTCTGATACCCCTGTTCAAGCATTTGCAGCAGGAAAACACGTTCTACACGAGCCTGCAAGGTCGCACGCTTTCGCCAGCAGTATTCACCTTCCAGTGGGTCCAAAACGACTGTATGGCTTTTTTTCAGTATTTCCATTGTTTCAGGCTGATGCAAATATGCCTTCCATGCCTTCCTATCATCAAACCATTTTCGATATGCCTTGACCGGTTCCAGCTGATACTTCTCGATTTTTTTAAGTTCCCCTTCCAGACGTTCTTTAGGGTAATGCAGCAAATATACCGCGCAGGTATCCCCCTCATCCAAGGGACGTTTGCGGCCAAGGATCTGCGCATTAACGAGCGGGTTCCACAGTTCACTGACAATATATTTCAGCGCACGGTCTTTCATATCCACACCATTATAGAGGGTCGTTGTGGTCAGTGTAACCTGATGCTGCAGAACATTGCCCTTGAGCACATCATCCAGTTTGTCAAATTCCTCCGCTTCCTGACGGTATTTGGAGCACAGGCACACCACATCCTCTATGCCATCTGCTTTCAGAGTATCCCGCAGTTTTCGCAGCTTGGCGATGGTATTCACAAAAACGAGGATCTTTTCTCCCGGCTGTACCCGGCGGATGATATCCAGCTCGTCATCGTCACGGTAGAAGAACTTCACGCTTGACACAAACCGATAATCCATCGGCAGACGATAATGCTGTCCCTCCGGGATCATTTTCCGCAGTTCCCAATAGTCAAAGAAGGGGCGGGCGGTTGCGCTCATAAAGATGCAGGTCTTCGTTGTCCACAGCTCTTTAATAGCCTCATAGCTTGCATCCACATGATCGTTGAAGCTGGCATCTGTTACCATGTAGTGATACTCGTCTGACACGATATAATCAAACGATCTCAGATAAGTTTTAGCGGCATCTTCATTCCTTTGCAGGAAGGTTTCCAGCCACTGGTATGTTTCAACACGGATGGTGTGCTCATACTTGTTATCTATGGCGGGTTTGTTGACAATTCCTCCAAGCGCGGGATCATAGTCCTCGTAGGATACCTCTATACTCCCCAAACGGTTCACATCGCGCTCGATCTGGTTGCGCAGAGCTTCGCGATTGCACAGGATCAGGATACGCTTACGATGTTCATATGCCCACGGCAGCAATGTCTTCAGAATAAAATAGGTCTTGCCGGAGTTCGTACCCGCATCAAGCACCACGATCCCATGCCAGTTCTTGTAATCCTCACCAACAAGATCTGTGATGTACTGTTTTGCAGGCTGTGGAGTTGCCCCGGCGGTTTCCGGTTCTTCCTCCGGCACAATGGGATCAAGCTGTTCGTCGGCCTCCTTTTTCTTTTTGCGAGAGGCATTAATACAATCCAGAATCTCCTGCAGTTTTTGCTGTCGTTCTTCTTCCGTCAACGAGACAGGGTCAATGTGCTGCTCCTGCTCATACTCCCGTTGTGCCTCAGCCAGCTTCAGGTAGAAACCATCGAATGGCCAGCGCTTCTCTTCATCACTCATATATTGATATTTCTCCTATAATAAATATAAGGCGCACAGCCCAGCCATCTTGCCAGACCATGCGCCGGTTTGTCAGTGTCTGCCAGAAAAGGCTCTGGTCAAACGCTTCGTTCTGTGCTATTATAGGGGCGGGAACATACACACATAGATTTTTCCCGTCTCTATCGCCGCTTTGCCTGCGCCAACAGGTAAGGCGGTTTTTGTTTTACTGTTGCACATTGGCCTTCGCCTCGAGTGCTGCCGCCGCTTCTGCAAACGTCTGCATGGCGCTACTGTAGCCGATTTGGAACGAATGCTCGGCAACGGACGCGATATCCTGTACCACCCCCTCGTCAGCCACCTGTGCCTTCATGGGCAACTGCAGCAGATTCGTATTGAAAATGTCATTTTTTTCCATGTTCACATTCCTCCTTGTCCAAATAAATTTTTGACGATGTTCAGTTTTCAAGGTGCTCCACCCCGCTTTCACAGGGTAGTCGCCTGCTCCGTCGTGCAGGGGCAGCTTCCAAGTCGCCTCGGTCACCGCCCCCCGCACGCGGGGCACGCTTGTCGGGATGTCGAGCACGTCCGGGGCTTGTCCGGCCGCTCTCTCCTCCTCGAGTGCATAAGAATAACACACTTCCGACCGCTTGTCCAGTGGTTTTCCAAAAAAGTTTTGTCAGACGCGCTGCAAGGCGTCTCTGACTCGCTTTTCTTGTTTTTACCGTAGGTCCTTATACGTTGACTGTAAAAAGCCGTTGTAAAGGTTCCCAGGTGCGTTTGCAGCCACATAAATACCATATCATAGGCTGTAAAAAATTTCAAGGATCGCTCGCGCCCTTCTGCCGCCCGCGCAATCAGCACATCAAAGAACTAGTTATGTATTTTTGTAGGTTGATTTCACCTCTGCCGCTCGCACCATAAACATATAAGAATACTAGTCATATTTTCTTATCATTCCGTTCTGCTTTCGTATCCCGCACAACAGCATATAAACACACTGGTTATGTATATTTGTCAGGATCAACTCCGCCATTGCACCTAGCCCTCTTTCCGTACGCTACTGTTGTCAGTATTCTCGATTTCCATTCCTGTACTTTTCTCAATCATTTGAATCCATCCTGTTGATTCCATAATGTTGTTTTTTGTATTAGAATTCATGAATTTCAAATCAGCAAAATTTCACTAAATTTTAATGGTCATTTTTATTCGTTGTATCGTTTTATTTTCTTTCATTAATTCTCAAAGTCATTCAACTCACCTTATTATAAATATATAAATACCTTATTATAATATATAAATACCTTATTATAATATATAAATACCTTATTATAATATATAGGCATTCTTTAACTTTTCTTTAACGCAAAAGATTCCATCGCATTATCGTCTATTTTTTCGCATTATTTTTCCAGCTATGTTTTTTCTTTTTATAAATAGATATAGACTCACTTCTTCACTTTTCATTGTTCTTCTTTTACAATCGAATCAACAGAATTAAAACAAAAAAGAGCAGCCTCACCACCCGGCGGGGCCACTCTTGAAGTGTACGATTCAGTTTTTCACAGGTTCATCAGGGGGCTGGTCTGGGTGCCGCGATCCACGATGTCCTTATCCTTGATGCCCAACAGGTAGCGCTGGGTGATCATGATATTGACGTGCCCTATCAGGCGGGAGACACTGTACAGGTCCAAACCGTTCTTCAATTGCATCTGTGCGAAGGTGTGGCGGCAGGTATGAGGGCTGACCCGCACCGAGGGCGAGACCCCCACCTCTTTTGCGGCGTGCTTCAATATCCGTGCTACGGCTTCATCGGTCATCGGCTTGCCTGTTTTGCTGGGGAAGAGATTCTTGTAGCGGGTAGGGTGCTCCTTCAGGTAGCCATCCCGGAGCGTGCAGTACTTGACGAGCTGCTTGGAGAGTGCGGGCGATTTGGGCACGACCCGTTCCTTGCTGCCCTTGCCGTGCTTGACCAGAATATAGTCCTGCTTGATGTCCTCCGGCTCCATCAGGATCATTTCGTTGCAACGCATCCCGGTATCGAACAGCAGCATGATAATGGTCTTGTTCCGTACCTCCAGAAAGTCCTTGCCGTCGTAGAACTGGATCATCCGCTTCATCTCAGCCACTGTAAAGGTATCGATGATCGTCCGGGGCTGGCGGAGGCACTTTACCTTTTTGGCCGGATTGTCCCGCTCCTCCAGATAGCCCTCATTGACCAGATAGTTGAACCATGTGCGCCACACCTTGAGCAGGTCGTTGATATAGCGGGACGTGCTACCCGCGTCCTGCTTCTCCTTCATCAGGTCCCGGATGTGGCGGGGACGGACGTCTTCCAGCTCAGTGATCTGCTTCAGCTCCAGATATTCCACCAAAAACCGGGTCGCAGCCTTATAATTGCGCAGGGAGCCTTTAGCCAGATGGCGGCATTCACAATCGTAGATAAATTCATCACGGAGATCTTTCAAACACATAAAAAACACCCTTTCCTTCATGGCGGACCACAAAAGAAAGGGTGAAAAATTGCTAGATAAGCTTATCGTACCAAATCAAGCTTGTTCGTAGTTGAGCAAGACAAACTCCGGCCGACAAATCATCCAATTTTTAACGCAGCTGCGCGATTAGCAGTTCTCAGCGAAGTACTTAATGGTACGAACCATCTGAGAGGTGTAGGAGTTCTCGTTGTCGTACCAAGACACGACCTGAACCTGATAGGTGTCGTCGTCGATCTTAGCGACCATGGTCTGGGTAGCGTCGAACAGAGAGCCGTAACGCATACCGATGACGTCGGAAGAAACGATCTGATCCTCGTTGTAGCCGAAGGACTCAGAAGCAGCAGCCTTCATAGCAGCGTTGATAGCTTCCTTGGTGACATCCTTGCCCTTGACAACGGCAACCAGCAGGGTGGTAGAACCGGTGGGAACGGGCACGCGCTGAGCAGAGCCGATCAGCTTGCCATTCAGCTCGGGGATGACCAGGCCGATAGCCTTAGCAGCACCGGTGGTGTTGGGAACGATGTTCTGTGCGCCAGCACGAGCACGGCGCAGATCGCCCTTGCGCTGAGGACCGTCCAGGATCATCTGGTCGCCGGTGTAAGCATGAACGGTGGTCATGATACCGGAAACGATGGGGAAGGTCTTGTTCAGGGCGTTAGCCATGGGAGCCAGGCAGTTGGTGGTGCAGGAAGCAGCGGAGATGACCTGATCCTCAGCGGTCAGGGTCTTCTCGTTGACGGAGTAGACGATGGTCTTCAGATCGTTGCCTGCGGGAGCAGAGATAACGACCTTCTTTGCGCCAGCCTGGATGTGAGCCATGCTCTTCTCCTTGCTGGTGTAGAAGCCGGTGCACTCCAGAACGACGTCAACGTTCAGCTCGCCCCAAGGAGCATCCTTTGCGTCCTTAACAGCGTAGATCTTGATCTCCTTGCCGTCAACAATGATGGAATCCTCGGTGGACTCGACAGTGTGCTTACCCTCGCCGATCTTGCCGCAGAAAGAGCCCTGAGCAGTATCGTACTTCAGCAGGTGAGCCAGCATCTTGGGGCTGGTCAGGTCGTTGATTGCGACGACCTCGTAACCCTCAGCATCAAACATCTGACGGAAAGCCAGACGGCCAATACGACCGAAACCATTGATAGCAACTCTAACAGCCATTGTAATAGTACCTCCTAATTATTTTACCCATAATCGGATAAATCACGGTATCTTTATTGTAGACCAAAACCGGCAAACTTTCAAGTGTCTGCTAAAAAATTAACAACACAATTTTATCTTTTTTTGCTTTTGTATGATTTTATGCACCCTGCCACAAAGCTTTTGTTCAATTACACCAAGGGCGCACAGCCATTTTTATCAGTCGTTTCCAGTTTTTCCCTGTCCAGTACAGGCAAGCCCCATGCCGCCGATGCAGCACAGCGCGAGACCGGAAAGCAGCTCCGGCAGCACCGCCGCAGCGCTGCCGCTAAAGCCTGCTGCCAACAGCAAAAATACCCGGGGCAGCTCCCAGCACAGGCACAGGCAGAAGGCTGCAAGCGCCGCAGCGTGCAGGGTGCGGCCGTTTTCTGGCTGGGGCAGGTACAGCGTGCGCGCCAGCGCCGCCAGAAACAACAGCGCCGCCAGCTCCTGCCAGACCGCTGCTGTGGGCTGCACCCTGTGCCAGCTGGAGCTGTTCTCCATAAAGCGCATCAGCACGTTCCAGTAAAACAGCGCACTGCCCGCTATGGCCAGTGGCAGACCGCCGGCAGGCGTTTTCCAGCCATCCCCGCGCAGCCAGCTGCGCCCGAGATTGCTCAGCCACACGGCACAGATCACCTCCAGCAGAATGCGTACAAAGGTGCTTACCGTACCGGCAGCGAACACGAACTGCGCCGCGCCGGCAGCCAGCATACACACTGCCCCCGCAAACGCCAGCACGCCTGCCGCCGGGCGGCGGCTGCGCAGCGGCTCCGGGGGCAGCGGGCGGCTGCGGCCAGCCAGCACTGCGGCCAGCACCACAGCGCCCAAGGCAAGATACCGCCACCACACCGCGCCTGCGGTGCACAGACCGGTGGCGGCGTCCGTAGCAAAGGCAAGGTCTGCGCCGCGGCCAAGGCCAAGCAGCACGCAGAGCAGGATAACAACGAACTCTAACGGTTTCATTAACGCTCCTCGATGGGCTTATATTTCTGGCGCACGCCCAGATACTTGTAGGCCGGGCGGATGATACGGTTGGCGAAGATCACCTCTTCCACCCGGTGTGCGCACCAGCCCGGCACACGGGCGATGGCAAACAGCGGGGTGTACAGATCCTCCGAGATGCCCAGCATATTGTAGATCAGGCCGCTGAACAGGTCCACGTTGGCGCACACCGGCTTGGAGCTGCCCTTTTCCTCGGCAAAGATGCCGGGTGCCAGCCGCTCGATGCTGCACAGCATATTGTACTCTTCCTCAAAGCCCTTTTCGTAGGCCAGATGCTTTGCGCGCTGCTTCAGGATGACCTCACGGGGGTCGCTGATGGTGTACACCGCATGACCCATGCCATAGATCAGGCCGGAGCCGTCACCCACCTGCTTGCGCAGGATGCGGCGCAGATACTCGCGCACCTCGTCGTCATCCTCCGGGTTCTCAACGTGCTTGAGGATATCCTGCAGCTGGCGGTTGACCATCAGGTTCGCGCCGCCGTGCTTGGGACCCTTCAGGGCACCGATGGCCGCAGAGATAGCCGAGTAGGTGTCCGTGCCGGAGGAGGACAGTACGCGTGTGGTAAAGGTGGAGCAGTTGCCGCCGCCGTGGTCTGCGTGCACCAGCAGGCACATATCCAGCAGCTTTGCCTCCTCGTGGGTAAACTTCTGATCCGGGCGGTAGGTGCTGAGGATGTGCTCTGCCGTGCTCTGGCCGGGCTTGGGCAGGTGGAAGAACATACTCTGTTTATCGTAGTAACGGCGCTTCATCTGGTAAGCGTTCACCATCATGGTGGGCATACTGGCGATCAGGTTGATGCTCTGATTCAGGATGTTCTCAAGGCTCAGATCCTCAGCGCGGTCGTCGTAGGAGTACAGGCCCAGCACGCAGCGCTGCAACTTGTTCATGATATTGGGCGAGGGAGCGTTCATGGTGTCCATAAAGCCGTCCGGCAGTGCGCGGGACTCCGCTAAGATCTCGCAGAAATCGTCCAGCTGCTCCCGGGTGGGCAGGCTGCCGAACAGAAGCAGCCAGATTACTTCCTCAAACACGAAGCGGTCGTTGCGGTAAGCCTCGTCCACGATCTCGTTGATGTTGACGCCCCGGTAGATCAGCTTGCCGGGGGTGGGGATCACATGACCTTCCTGATCCTTTTTGTAGCCCACAACGTCACAGACGTTGGTCAGGCCGGCCAGCACGCCGGTGCCATCCGGGTTGCGCAGGCCGCGCTTGACCCCCAGCCGCTCGCTGGTCTCCGGGTCGATGTAGTTGTTTGCGATGTACTCCTCGCACAGGGTACGCATGGTCGTCGGGTCCAGCGTTGCCACTTCTGCGTGTGCAAAGTTCATAGGAGTGCTCCTTTCCGTCTCTTACTTTTTATACTTTCCGTTCCCGTCCATCCTACGCTCTGATGGACATACTTTTATAATATCGCTTTTGTGCAGTAAATTCAAGCGCTAAGTGCGCACTTCTCACCGTAAAGCGCAAAAATGCAGGTTTTTCTCTGCGCATTTCCCGCCGGTTTGCACGCCGCCGGGCGTATGATGTTCCCAAAACCTGCGTTCCGGGAGGAGGTCTAGTATGAAACGTTCCTTTTTGCTGCTGTGCGCCGTTCTGCTGGTGCTGGGCTGCGCCCTGCCGTGTGCTGCCTACCGCCTTGCCCGCATGACCCTTGCGCAGAGCACCGCTCCGTCCGCAGCAGAAGCATCCTCTGCCGCTTCGGAAGAAGGCAGCGGCCAGGCCACCTTCCCTGCTGACACAGCCGATACCGTCTGCTTTACGGATCAGAGCACCGGGCAGGCGGTGGAGCTGCCGCTGCGGGAGTATCTCATCGGAGCGGTTGCCGCCGAAATGCCGGTCAGCTGGCCGGATGAAGCACTGAAGGCACAGGCGGTGGCGGCGCACAGCTATGCCCTTTACCGCCGGGATCACAGCACGGAGGAAAACGGCGCATGGTTCACCGCAGACCCCGCCCGGCGGCAGGGCTGCCTGACCGATGCGGTGCTGCACAGCTACTGGGGCACCGCCTACGCGGCCAACTACGCCCGGCTTTCCGCGCTGGTGGATGCGGTACAGACGCAGGTGCTGTATTACGGGGACGCCCCCGCCGGGACAAGCTACTTTGCCATGTCCAATGGCCGTACCGAAGCCAGCGAGAACGTCTGGGGCACTGCCCTGCCCTATCTTGTACCGGTGGACAGCAGCACCGACACCGCCGCCGACAACTATGAATACACCCTGAACCTTTCTGCCGCCCAATTACAGCAGCTGCTGGCCGAACGGCTGGGCATCGCCGCTGATCTTTCGCAGCAGGCGCAGTGGTTCGGCACGCCGATGCTCACCCCCTCCGGCTATGTAGACAGCCTGCCGGTCTGCGGACAGACGGTGCAGGGTACCGCCCTGCGCAAGGCGCTGGGGCTGCGCAGCACCTGCTTTACGGTGGTCTGGCAAAGCGGCACCTTCTCCTTTACCACAAGGGGCTACGGTCACGGCGTAGGCATGAGCCAGTGGGGCGCAAAGGCGCTGGCAGAGCAGGGTGCAGACTACCGCGCCATTCTGGCGCACTACTACCCCGGCACGGAACTGCGGGGATAATAGCGGCAGAACAAAGACGATTTTAAATGGTCTCCGCGCTGCTCTGGCCATATTCAGCGGAGGAAATATTTTAAATTTTGTGGTTCAGAACCACTTTTTCACGGAAAGGGGTCGCAGCAAAAAGCGGCATCTGCAGCAGTGAATTTCTGATTTTATAAAGTTCAAAAACAGGTGTTGCTGTAATGCAAATAGGGCTGCTGCACATCGCTTTGTGCAGCAGCCCCGAATTATGTTCAGATTTTTATCAGCCGAACAGCTTTGCAAACCAGCTTACTGTGGTCTCGGCGGCGGTCTCTACCGTGGTCTCCACCTGCTGGACCGTCTGCTGCAGCTTGGTGCCCTCGGCGTCCTTGAGCGACCAGTAGGTCTGGGTGCTGCTTGCACTGCCGGATACCGTGAAGTCCGATGCAAAGCACAGGCTCTCGCCCGCAGAGTCGGTCACCAGCACCATATAGGTGTAGCTGCCCTCCGGCAGCTCCCCGAAGCGGATCTGGCTGTCCAGCATGTTCAGAGAGAAAGCGGCGGCGTTCACCTGTGCCGCCGCGCTCTGCACAGTCTGGTCAGCTGCGTCCAGAACCGCCACCTGCACACTGGTCAGGGTAGTACCGGTAGCGCTGTTGGCTGTACCGGTCAGCGTCATGCCGCTGCCGGTGCGAAGGTTTACCGGGTAGCGCACCCCTTCCAGCCGCAGGCCGTCGGCCTGTGCCGCCACGCTGTTATGATCTGCGGTGACGTACCAGTAGCAGGAAGATCTTGCAATGGACACGCTGGAGCTTGTAATAGGGATGCGGCCGTAGCCGATGTTCCCCGCCGGGTCGGAGCAATAGAAAATACCGTTGGTGTAGTCGGTCAGCAGCACCGCATGGGGCTGGGTACGGTCGTAAAGGACGATGCCCTCCGGGTGCTGCTCCAGCAGAGAGATCAGCACCGCCGTTTTGCTTTGCAGGCTGGAGGGCAGGGTGGCGTAGCCCACCTGCATTTCCTTATATGTAAAGCTGTGCGCAAGGCCGTTGGCCCATGCTGTGGAGCGCACACTGTTCTCGGTCACGTTCGTCCAATCGGTCAGCCCGTCAAAGTAGGCACGGCGGCGCAGCATCATGGCTGCGGAAGCCAGCGTGCAGGTGCCGCCCCGGCTCTGCTTGAAGTAGAAGCCTGCGTCCACGTTCAGATCCACTGCCAGTGCAGCGGGCAGACAGGTAAGCAGAAAGGCAAAGCTCAGTATCAGGGTCAGCAATCGTTTTCTCAGGGTGTGCGGTGCGGTGGTATTCACGGTTCGGTATTTCCTTTCTTGTTTCTTTGCGGATCTCATAGGGATCTACCGCTAAAAAGTATACCAGCTTGTAATCCTTTTGTAAACAATCTTCCGTCTATTTTCTCAATATCAACACGTTTTGGGGATATCCGTTGGCTGCTTTTCACAAATTTTTCTGCAATATTCCACGCATCTGACAAAATTTCGTCCTACCCACCGCACAAATATGAAAAGATATTTCTTTTTTCGCCCGTTTTTCGGGTGCCAAACTGCAAAAAGCACCCGCAGCATTCTCCCTGCATTTCATTGCAAAAAACGGGAAACTGCTGCGGGTGCTTTATTATTTATGCTTCTGACAGGCGTTCGGGTCACAAAATTTTATGCAGCTCCTGCACAAGGTCGCCGATCACGATGGGCTTTGACAAAAAGCCGTTCATGCCGCTTTCCAAGGCGTTGCGGCGGTCCTCGTCAAAGGCGTTGGCGGTCATGGCAATGATCGGGAGCGTTGCCCGGGCAGGGTCGTCCAGCGCGCGGATCTTCCGGGTGGCGGTATAGCCGTCCATGATCGGCATCTGCACATCCATCAGCACCAGATCATAGCTGCCCGGCGCTGCGGTGCTTACCTTTTCCACCGCCACAACACCGTTTTCAGCCGTATCGACAAGGAAGCCGTACTCCCGCAGGATCTCCTGTGCGATCTCACGGTTCAGCTCATTGTCCTCTACCAGCAGGATCTGCTTGCCCTTGAAGTCGGCGTTCTTTTCCGGCAGAAGCCCCTGCGCCGCATCCGTCTGTTTCTGGCCGAGTGCGCTCATCAGGGTCTCGCGCAGGTCGGACATGAACATGGGCTTGGAGCAGAAGGCGGTCACACCGGCGGCCTTTGCTTCCACCTCAATGTCAGACCAGTCGTAGGCAGTCAGGATGATAATGGGCGTATCATCGTTCAGGCTGCGGATGCGGCGGGTGACCTCGATGCCGTTCATATCCGGCAGGCGCCAGTCGATGATATAGGCGTGGTAGGCATCGCTCATCTCGATAGACTGCCGTGCACGCAGCACCGCTTCCTTGCCGGAAAGGGTCCACTCGGCGCGCATACCCACCTTGACCAGCATCTTTGTCACGCTGTCGCAGGTGTTGAAGTCGTCATCCACCACCAGTGCTTTCAGGCCTTCCAGCTCGGTGATCTTTTCCACCGGGCGCTGCTCAGTCTGTGCGCGCATGGGCACGCAGACGGTAAACTCGGTGCCCTTGCCCTGCGCTGTCTGCACCTCGACGGTTCCGCCCATCATATCTACGATGTTTTTGGTAATGGCCATGCCAAGGCCGGTGCCTTGAATTCGGCTTACCGTGGAGGTGCGCTCCCGCTCGAAGGGCTCAAAGATCTTTTTGGCAAACTCCGGGCTCATGCCGATGCCGTTATCCTTGATGCGGAACTCGTACTGCCCGCAGCCGCGCACCTTACCGGCAAGCTGCCGCACCCGCACCGAGACTGTGCCGCCCGCCGGGGTAAACTTGATGGCGTTGGACAGCAGGTTCAGCAAAATCTGGTTCAGCCGGGTCTTGTCGCAGTAGACGTCCTCGTCGGTCACGTCCATGACGTCCATATAAAGCTCCAGCTGCTTTGCGTAGATCTGCCCGCTGACGATGGTTTTCAAATCGTGCAGCACATCCGAAAGGTTGACCTCCACCTCTTCCAGATGGATCTTTCCGCTTTCAATGCGGCTCATATCCAGCACATCATTGATGAGGGAAAGCAGATGGTTGCTGGATGCAAGGGTCTTGCCAAGATAATCCTTCACCCGCTCGGTATCGTTGATATTGCTGAGCGCCAGCGTAGTAAAGCCGATGATGGCGTTCATGGGGGTGCGGATATCGTGGGACATATTGGAAAGGAAGGTGCTCTTGGCGCGGTTGGCGGTCTCGGCAGCAGCAACGGCATCGGAAAGCGCCTGATTCACCTGCCTGTCGGCGGTGCGGTCGGACAAGACAAGGATATACTTGGCTCTGCCCTCCACCTCGCTGCCTATGGCGATGACGTGGAACCAGCGGCGCTCCTTGGTCTCCCGATGCTCAAACTCGAAATCCCATTCGCGCTGCTGCCCGCTGAGCAGCCCTTTCAGATAGTTTTTGTCGCGCTCCGGGAAACCATTCGGGTGCAGCGCTGCCAGAACACGGGCATCCTGCCGGACTTCTCTCCACGGGATTCCCAGCAGCCGCTCAACGTTCGGGCTGACGTAATCCACCTTGGAAGTCTCTGCGTCCAGCATCAGGAAAACATCATCCACGTTACGCGAAAGCTTCTGGAACAGCTCATCCCGGTACAAGATCTCGGTATTCTTCCGGCGCAGGGTTGTATGGCTTATGCGCACGATGAGCAGAATGACCAGCAGCGCAAGACCTGCAACGATGCCCGCCACGATCTGCACCGTATGGAACCACAGTTCGTCCAGACTGGCATTGACGATCTTGGTCGGCACAAGCCCCACCATCGTCCAGTTCTGGACCGCAGTGCCCTCGTAGACCAGATAATAGCTGGTGTCGCTCAGTTTGACCCTCAGGTTTCCGCTGCTGCCCTGCGCAAAGGCATTGGACAGCTCCGTGATCTGTTCCTCGGAAAGGTCGGAATGGTCGCGCAGCATCGCAATGAAATTGTAAATGGTCTCCTTGCGGTTTACGGAGTTGTCGATGACCACCCGCCCATCCGGGTAGATGACATAGTTGCTGGCATTGCCCTCAAAGGCAGAGTTGTCCAGCAATCTAAGCACCGCATCATTATAATAAGAGATGGCAATGGCATCGTAGGCAAAGCCCCGGTAGCTGCCCTGCGTTTCGGGACAGATGAACGCAAGCATCTGGGGCTTGCCGGGCAGCGCCGTGTTCACAACGACATCCTCATCGTGGGCAAGCTTTTCGTCCAGATTGGTCTGCAAGCCAAGATAGCCGGTTTCCCCGGTCACGGTGATGTAGTTGCCGTCGTAGGTAAGAAAGTAAAAGTTGGCAAATCCGGTATTCTTCTGTGCTTGCTCGATATACGCCTGAATTTCATCCTCGTCCGAGGTATTTTCCAGAAAGCCGTTGTACAAATGCAGATAGGTCACATTTTTGCGCACCATCTCTTTTAGCATATTGTTGGATTTATGCAGCACTTCTTCCAGATGCGAGGTGCTTTCCTGATAGATGGTCTGCGACACAAACGAGATGTACCGCACGCTGAGCCCAACTGCCAGCAAGACCAGCAGAAGGATAGCGGCAGCAGCCGGGAGCCACTTTTGCCGGGGATGGCAGCTCCGTTTTGGTTTACGCTTTTCGTCTGCCATTCCGCTCACCTCAGTGTCATGTAGTTTTCAGGCTCTGCAAGCGCTGCGCCGCCGCCGGAAACATGATCGCGCCATGTGTTTTTCACCCACGCGTCTCCGTCCTCAGACGTGCCGCTCTTGCTCGCAAGCAGCGCTTCCATCTGCTTTGACGTTGCCAGACAGGTCACAGTAATGGTGTCGTCATCCCGCAGCGGCTGCCCGTTGCGGGTGATACCGGTCAGGGTATAGCTGCCGTTATTCTCCTTTACCTCCACGGCAATACCGCTGACTATCGGCAGAGAGCCACGATTGAAGGGCACAAAGCCGCCCTCGCAGCCTTCCACATAAGCGCGGACAGTTTCCTTCAGCTCAGCACCGGTCATGGTGCGTTGGCGGGATATCAGGCCGTTGGGCATGATCATGGAATCTACCATTTTGGGGGTATAGTCTGCTTTCAGCACACTGCCGGTAAAGCTGTTTGCGGTGGCAAGCAGCACATCCGTACCGTAAACGCCGCGCAGCGTGTTTGCCATAACCGAGAAGGCAGCGTTGCCGCCGTTTGCGTGGAACACGTTGGAATAGCCCTTCCCGCTGGTCAACACGATCTCGTCCGCAGCAGGCTCCTCTTCGGCGAGAAGCTGCGCATTGAACGCCCGGTAAGCCTGTTTTGCCGTGTACTCGCCCGCGATCATTTTGGAGACCACATCCTTAGAGATGGCAAAGAAATCGTTGGAAGCAATGCGGATATACATATGGTTTTCTTCCACCACATCGCGCACGTCCTTCATGTACTCGGTCAGGCGCAGGGGGACGTTCTGGCTGTAGCTCAGCACGTCCTGTCCGTCGGCAACGATGCGGTTCTGCGCCTCCTCAGAGAGCATGACGTTCAGCACCTTCATGGCTTTTTCGCGGCGCGCGGTGTCCTGCTCGAGATCTCGGTTCAGGGCAACTTGGAAATACGGGGTGGTCATGATCCACTTTTCGCCGTTCTGGCAGAAGAAGGGCATAAAAATGGTGTCGATGCCCTCATCCTGAAACATCTTCACGCCGGCAGAGCTGCCAAAGTACATGGCAACTTCCCCGTCCCGGAACATCCCGGTCACGTCGTCGTAGGTCAGGGCAAGGTCGTCCGCCGTAAGGTGGGTATCCTGAATGAACTGCTCCATCCGCTCAAAGGCCCCCGGCCACACGGCATCGTCCAGACCCACCCGCACGGTGCTGGCGGGGTCGCTGTAAGCGGTGCGCCACTTGCGCCCTTCCGTAGTGGTAAGCTCGGCGGCGGAAAGCCCCTGCAGCGTTTCCATGCAGTTGTAATCGTAGGCATAGTCAGCGGTAAAGCCCCGGATGCCTACCGCTTCAAACGCCTGACAGGCCGCCACAAAGCTTGCGTAATCGGTAGGCAGCGGGATATCGTACTGCTCAAAAAGGCTGCGGTTGACCACAAAGCCGTGGGCATCCGCACACACCGGCAGCCAGTTCACACTGCCGTCCTCGTTTTTAAAGCTGTTGAGGTAGGTGTTGTACACAGCGCCCGCCTCGTTGGTCAGGGCAAGGTTCATCAGACTGTCTTTCAGCGGGGCAGCATCGTGCAGCGAGAACCGGCAGCAGGTGATGATATCCGGCAGGCCGCCGTTCTGCTGCAAAAACTTGTAAAAATCCAGATCGTTGTTGCCTACGATGAACTCAATATTCACGTCCGGCAGCTGCGCTTGGACATAGGGAGCATAGCTTTCGTACAGGCTATTGCTCCACAGATACACCTTAATGGTCTGGGCATCCTCCTGCTCCTGTACCTGTTCCGGGCTTTTTGTGCCGCAGCCGGTCAGCAGGGACAGCCCCAGCGCCAGTACCGCAAGCACGGAAATAAGGCGGCGCAATGTTCTTTTGTTCGTCAAATTCATTCTCCTCACAACTCTTGGGCAGCTGCCGTTTTTGCGGCAAAGCTGCTATGGCTTACCAATCGTACATCACCGCCCGCAAGAGTGTGCGCTTTAAAACCCGCCCACGGAAATGATGCCGCAATTTTTTGTGTGCTTCCTGTTTTGCACTTTTCCTTTCCCGCGAAAAGGCACAGCGCAATAGAGACATACAATTATTTTACCATTATCAGGAAGTTTTTTCAACAAATTTTCACATATTTATCCATAAAAACCACGCGCATCCGATTTCTTTGCGGCAGCTCCGGCATCGTGCTGCAATGACCGGGAGGGTTTTAGGTTTTGCCGGTGCAAAGCGCCTGCCAGCGCCCCGCCGGGATGACAGGCTCTGTGACAAAGGCTTCGGGATTTGGGGCAAGAACATGGCGGGTGACCCGGAAAAGCCCCTCAGCATCGCACAAAATGCAGACTGCATCGCCGAATTTCGTGTTCCGGGCTGCGCCGCAGTCCAGATACGCCTGCTCCAGCTTGACGAAATCCTCCGAGATGTGCGGCTGCTGCGCGTTATAGTGGCGGCGCATATAGACGGTGTGCTGCGCCCCGGCTTCGTCCGCCACGGTCAGCTGCAGGGGCTTGTCGGTCAGGCGGTTCGGGACGTTCAGCACCTCCTCCACGCTGTGGATAAAGGTGTTGCGGGCGTGGGTCACCCCCAGCAGCAGCACCTTGCCGTGAGCTGCCCGCAACCGGTCGTAGCAGCCGCCGGGGGTGCAGGGGGTGTTGGCGTCCAGCTCCCCTTCTATGTAAGCAGCCGCGTCCTTGCCGTAAGCCGCCATGCTGTGGGTGGGGTGCAGCGAGCGCACCACCCCGGGGCGCTGCCGGAACAGCTCCGGCAGAATGCCCACACAGCACGGGCTGCGGCACACATCGAACATCCGGTTCTCCTCATTGATAAACCGCCATGTGTGGGTGGGCAGCAGCAGCAAGCCCTCCGCAAAAAACTCCATCAGCGCGTCCAGAACTGTGTCCGCACCGCCCTCCACCGGGCCGATGGACTTCATGGAAGAATGGATCAGGATGGTCTCGTTTCCTGTCAGCCCCATTGCCGCAAGGTCGTGCTTGAGGTCAGCCTTTGTATATGCCATGTCGTCTCTCCTTTTCGGGCGTTTTGCCTACCCTCAGTTTACCGCCTTTGGGGCAGCAAAGCAAGCCCGCAGCAGTACGGTACCCCCGTAATGCACAAAAAAGCACATTTCCTACTGTATTTTCCGGCAACGATCCGGTGTCTGCGGGGTATTTGTCCCTTTCAGCCTTTTTAGCGAAACCTTGTATACAGCATTTCATCCCGCAGTGCTGGCGCAAAACAAGCGCATTGCCTTGCAATTATAGCATTTGACCGTTATTTTCTGTTTTCTTTGTATATTCCGTACAGTATCCGCTTGATCACGGCATTCTATCAGCAATTTTCCCGTATCATAAAGTGATATATCAATTTTCTTGTTTCGTGAGCAGCTCCGTGTGCAAGTACAAAAACTTGTATACAAGTAGCTGAATAAAGTTCCGTTCCAGCATTGACATTCGTTTGCCGGGACGGTACAATGATATTAAGCTTAATTTACCGGATAAATGGAGAACGACTATGGCTACATTACAGCACACGGATGAGCTTTATCATATTCTCGAGGACGAGATCTGTGCCCTGAAGATCCTGCCCGGGGAAGCGCTGAGCGAAAACCAGCTGTGCAAGCGGTTCGGTGTTTCGCGCACCCCCATCCGCAGCGTTTTGCAGCGGCTGGAGCAGAACCGCTTTGTGCAGATCATCCCCTGCAAGGGCACCATCGTTACCGCCATCGACATCGGCGTGGTGGATCAGCTCATCTTCCAGCGTGTTGCCGTGGAGGGCATGGTGTTCCGGGATTTTGTGCAGAGCTGCTCGCCCATGGAGATCCTTGCTGTGGAGCACCTTTATAATATGCTGCTGGAGGCCGCTGCGGGGCGCAGTGACCCGGAAAATTTTGATTTCAACCACTTCCTCAGCTGCGACCTTGCCATGCACGCGTACTGGTTCCGCAAAACCAGCAAGGAGTACCTTTGGGAGCAGATGACCCGCCCGCAGGCAGATTACTCCCGCTTTATCCGTCTGGACATCGTGGGCGCACGCAACGTGTCCAGCGTTGTCAGCGAGCACGCCGAGATGCTGCGTATTCTGCGGGAGAAAGACCTGGACGCCATTGAGCCGCTGATGCGCACCCACTTGTACGGCGGCGTGAGCCGCATGGGCAGCAAGATCTACTCGGACGAATACCGCGTCTACTTCAAGCTGCCGGAAAGCAATAAATAAAGGCAGCTGCACAAAACGGTTTTCAATGCCCTCCGCTTGCGCTCTGGGCCTATTTAAAGGAATATTATTTTATCGCAATTTTCAGAAATAGTGTCTATCAAAACAGCATATTTGCGATATGCAGTTTGCGGATGTTGCTTGTGCATTAAAAACGCAAACTGCTATAAAATTTGTGGTTCAGAAACGCCTACGGGCGTTTCTGAACCACTTTTTTCACGAGAGGGGTCATTGCAGAAAACGGCAGCCGCCGCAAAAAGACCGTTTTGACGATTTGCCCATAAAACGTGCGCTGACATTGTGGAATCTTCCAGAGCAGCGGCGAGAAGTTTTTTGCATTGCATCAAATATTCAGATTGTTTCAACAAAACGCCATAAAGCCGCATTGCATCTTACGGGCGTTCTTGCTATACTCAGTATCGAACGCAACTTTATTCCGCAAAAATGTTGCGCAATTTGCGCAATCGAAAGAGGAACGATGATGCAACGCTTCCAATTACTTCATGGCGGCGACTATAACCCGGAGCAGTGGCTCGACCGGCCGGACATTCTGGCGCAGGATATTGCGCTGATGAAAAAAGCCCATGTCAACACGGTAACGCTGGGGGTGTTCTCCTGGTCGGCGCTGGAGCCGCAGGAGGGTGTGTTTGCGCTGGACTGGCTGGCCGACATCATCCACAACCTGTATGACAACGGCATTTCCACCATTCTGGCCACCCCCAGTGCGGCGCGCCCCGCATGGATGGCGCAACGCTGCCGGAAGCACAAGCCTCTGTGCTCTGCGAGGTGGCAGCGCTGCAGGATACCGACCCGGCAACGCCGCTCAGCGTCTACACCGAGGACTACTTTGCCGGCTGCCCTGCCGTGGCGATTCATTCTTACGGCGCAGGCCGCGCATACTATCTGGCAAGCCGCTTTGATGCTGCGTTTTATCGCGCATTTTACCGCAACACAGCGCAGGAGGCCGGTCTGACCCCGGCATGGCCGGAGACGCTGCCGGACGGTGTTCTGGCGGCGCGGCGCGGTACGTTCGTCTTTGTACAGAACTGCAATGAGCACCCGGTCGAAGTGGGTGGTGTTGCGCTGAACCGTTACGGAACGGCTGTCTGGAAAAACGGCGAGCAGATCTTATAAGAAGTAAAAATACCGGATTTCAGCGTTCTGCCGAAAAAGCAGGACGCTTTTTGTTTGCTTTCATACTTGACAAAGCGGGCTTATCCCGGTATGCTGGGGTGGCGCTCTGTTGCGCAGTTCTGTGAAAAGGAGAGGATATTCCGTGGCTGCAAAGGAAACCGAAAAAATGACGATCGAGCAGGTGGCCGATGCGCTTGGCGTTTCTAAAACAACGGTATCACGCGCACTTTCCGGCAAAGGGCGCATCAGCGAGGAGACCCGCGCCAAGATATACGCCTATATGGGACGCACCCGTTCCGAGCCGACTTTGGCACAGAGCGGTGAAAAGCTGCGCACCAACAACATCGCCATGATCGTGCCGCAGCGTTTTATTGCGCTGGATCTGCCCTTTTTGCGCAAGTGTATGGGCGGCATCTGCACCATGGCAGACCAGCGCGGCTATGACCTGATGCTCTGCTACTCCTCCAATACCGAGTACCCGCAGCTGCAGCGGCAGCTGGCCAACCACAAGGTGGACGGCGTGATCCTGACCTACGCCATGGCAGACGACCCCTGCATCGACCTTTTGCGGCAATACGAGACGCCTTTCGTGCTTATCGGACGCAGCGAGGACAAGACCATCCCGCAGGCAGACAACGATCAGGTCGCTGCCGCCTGCGAGATGACCCGCATTCTTTTGCAGCTGGGCGCCAAGCGCATCGCGCTGCTGGTGGGCAGCACCATCTACGCGGTCAACACCGACCGCACACGCGGTTATCTGCGTGGATTCGCAGAATTTGGCGTTCCGGTAGACCAGCGGCTCGTTCATTCCGGCGTGGAATCTTCCGGGCAGACCATTGATGCACTGGAGGCGGCGCTGGAGCAGAAAGCAGATTGCATCCTCTGCGGTGATGACGAGATCGCTTTTGAGGTCATGCGGGAGCTGCGGATGCGGCATATCCTCGTGCCCAACGATATGCGGGTCGCCAGTCTGTACGACAGCTCCATGCTCGCCAGCATTACACCCTCGGTCTCGGCAGTGCAGTATGATGCCGAGCAGCTGGGCAAGACCGCCTGCCGGATGCTGCTGGATCGTCTGGCTGGAAAGGAAACGGTCATGCGGCAGCTGGAAGGCTATCAGGTCATCCTGCGGGATTCTACCAAGTGGATGGAACGCTCCCGCAACATCAAATAACGCGTTTTCTGTGCCTGCTCCTTCCCTGGGAGCGGGCATTTTTGTTCTTTGTGCGGCGGAGGTTGCGCTAAAGTTGCGCAGACCATGGACACCATGCTGGAAAAGGCTGCCGCCGCCGGGAAGAAGTTCATGATGAGCGTGAACGACGCATGGTACATTTACAGCTTCTACGCCGGTGCCGGTCTGGTGGCAACGCTGGCAGACGACGGCATCAACACCGTCTGCAACTGGAATGAGGCTCCCGGTGCAGATGTCACGCAGGCCATTTTGGATATCACTGCAAACCCCGGCTTCAAGTCCGGCGCGGATGCTGACATCGCTTCCGCCATCAAGGACGGCAGCTGCTGTGCTGCCATCTCCGGCACTTGGAACGCCAGCACCGCCGAGGGCGCATGGGGCGAGGGCTACGCCGCCACCAAACTGCCCACCTACACCCTGAACGGCGAGCAGGTCCAGATGGGCTCCTTCTCCGGCTACAAGCTGGTGGGCGTCAACCCCCACAGCGCTAACGTGGGCGTGGCTATGATGCTGGCCGACTTCATCACCAACGAGGACAATCAGGTCAAGCGCTTCAACGACCGCAAGCTGGGTCCCTCCAACATCAACGCAAACGCCACTGAGGCTGTGCAGTCCGCACCCGCCATTGCCGCACTGGCTGAGCAGAGTTCTTACGCTACTCTGCAGCGGGTAGGTGCAAACTACTGGAATTCCGCTGCAAGTCTGGGCGAGATCCTTGTCTCCGGCGATACGCAGGGCAAGACCACCCAGCAGCTGGTGGACAACACTGTGGCCGGTATCACCGCACCTGTGGCACAGTAAGCTTTGGTTTTTCCGGCGGGCACGCGGCAGAATGCGGTGTGCCCGCCTTTTATCGCAAGAAAAAGCAGCATACTAAAATTGAGAATTATTTGTCAAATTTCGGAAGATGCGGATAGTGTGTACTCATAAGAACTGCACATACCGCATCTGATCCATGCATCCAGCGTTTCGCCCCTTTCTTTTTTCTGGTTTTCATACGTAAAACAGCCTATTATCTGCAGATTTTTCAGGGCAGTTCCCTGTTTATCTTTGCGCTGCGCTTTGCAGCGCAAGAGTAGACTTTTCACAAAGAATGTGTCACCTTTGCGGACAGAATCGGCAGCATTCTACCGCTATACTGGTAGCAGTCAAAGCCGCACAGGAGACGCATTATGCAAAAAAACTATCTTGCCATCGACATTGGTGCGTCCAGCGGGCGGCACATTGTGGGATGGATGGAGAACGGCGTTCTCCGCACCGAGGAAGTGTACCGTTTTCCCAATAGCGTCCAGCGGACGGACGGTCATCTGGTTAGTTTTGCAGTTGGCAGACCACATCTCTATTATAACAGAGGTTTTTCTTTTCTTCGTCATCCTTTAATGATTCACCGATAAAATCTTTATCGAACCACTCGCCTAGCGAGTGGTTTTAGAAATACAAAAAGCCGCTTCTCAGCGGTCCTTCTGGCAAAAGAATACGCCCTGCTGTTGCCTCTATCAAGAAGTTTAGGCATTTTCGGAGATTTCGAAAAAGATTTCGCTTTCGGGAGCCCTCAAACCGTCACCCCAGTGCCACATCCAGCACCATCATCACGCTGAAGCCTACCGCAAAAAACACCGTGCCAACGTTGGAGTGCTGTCCCTGCGACATTTCCGGGATCAGTTCCTCCACCACCACATACAGCATGGCTCCGGCGGCAAAGCTGAGCAGATAGGGCAAAGCGGGCACCACGATGCCTGCTGCCAGAATCGTCAGCACTGCCCCGATGGGCTCTACGATGCCGGACAGCACGCCGCCCCAGAACGCCCGGCCTTTCTTCATTCCTTCCGCCCGCAGCGGCATGGAGATGATGGCACCCTCCGGGAAGTTCTGGATGGCAATGCCAAGGGAAAGCGCCAGCGCCCCGGCGGCGGTGATCTGAGCAGTTCCGGCAAGATATCCGGCATAGACCACGCCCACCGCCATGCCCTCCGGGATGTTGTGCAGTGTTACCGCCAGAACCATCATGGTGGTGCGCTGGAGCTGGCTTTTTGGCCCTTCGGCCTGCAAACTGTTCTGGTGCAGATGCGGGATGAGATGATCCAGCAGCAGCAAAAACAGGATGCCCAGCCAGAAGCCCACCGCCGCCGGGAAAAACGCCAGTCTGCCCAGATCTGCGGCCTGCTCCATGGCCGGGATCAGCAAGCTCCATACCGATGCCGCCACCATGACCCCGGCGGCAAAGCCGGTGAGGGCGCGCTGGATACCGTCACGCAAAGAGTTTTTTAAAAAGAATACACAGCCTGCTCCAAGGCTTGTGCCCAGAAACGGGATCAAGATCCCCCAGAATGCGTCTTGTATCATGTAGTACCTCCTTGCGGTTATTCATAACTAACCATATGAAAAGTATACTGCGCTCCGGCAAAAAGGTCAAGGGCTTGCAGCATAAAGAGCGTAAACGGCACCTTTTGCCCACAAATTAACCTCTGTAAACATCCCCGTTTTTTCTTGACAACGCTTTGCAGGCGTGCTATTTTAGGTCTCGTCAATTAGCTTATCCTAACCATCTGAGGGGCTTTGCCCCGCGGGTTTTTCTTTGCGCGCAATGTTAGGTGATGCTAACTACATGATCCCTATCCCTTGCCAGTGTGATGAAAGGAGCATTTTTTCATGAGAACAAAGAAATTTCTTTCCCTGCTGCTGTCGGCGGCTATGGCGCTCAGCCTGCTGACCGCTACCGCCTTTGCAGCAGCCCCCGCCGAGGAGGAAAACGGCTTTTTCGATTTTCTGCTGGGCAAAAAGTACACCTACCTTTACGCTGCCCTGACTTGGGACGAGTACTGGGCAAACGAGAAGGTCTATGCTGCCGGCAGCACTGCCGCTTCTGCGCAGCTGGACAGCCACGAGGAGCACGACCTTGGCGCATTTGACGCCGTTTCCCGCGCTACCGCCAACCATGGTCTGCACCGCGGCAGCTTCCAGAGCACTGCTGTCATCTACGCCAAGGACGGCAGCACCTACACCGTTTCCCACTGGTCGGACGATGGCAAGACCATCTATCTGGCCGATGGCACTACCGTAGGCTGGAACCGCGGCACCATCACTAAGGCCGATGGCTCTACCGTGCAGATGGACCATTACGAGGTGCTGGGCACCAAGTATGTGCCGGTGCGCGTGGCTACCAGCGACCTTGCAGATTTCTGCTCCAAGTACACCGTTGTGGAAAACGGCGGCCAGCTGGTGGGCGGCTACTCTGAAAAGAACCTGACCGCCTACACCCTGACGGCTGCGGTGGACAAGAACACCAACGGCCTGAAGTATGCAACCAAGAGCGGCGATGGCTACACCTTCTCCGCCGCACACACCGGCACCGGTTCCGGCGTGGCTGAAGCCGCCCAGAAAGCTGCTGATGGTCTTACCGTGAACCTGCGCAGCGGCAGCGATGTGGGCAGCTTTGGCGAGTTCATCCGTGTGGACCTGAACGGCAACTACGGCGAGCTGGGCTCCCGGATGCAGTCCGTGGTGTGGACTTACTACGGCAATGACAGCACCTACACCCACGCCAAGGCCTCCTACGGCACTAAGTTTGCAGCCGACAACTGGATGCACAAGTCCATGGGCATCCAGCTGGGTCTGAGCGATTCCGCCCGCTGCCAGCTGCCGGAAGGCACCGATGGCACCGGCTACTGGACCATCACCATCCGCGCACTGGGCTACGCCGACACGGTGGTCAAGTTCCAGACCACTGCCGAGAACCTTGCCAAGCACGAGCTGGCAAGCGATGCCGACCGCGCCGCCCTGCAGGCTGTAGTTGCCGAAGCACAGGGCAAGGCAAAGGCCGCTTACACCGCCGACAGCTACGCCAATCTGGAGACTGAACTGGCCGAAAGCGTGGAGCTGCTGAGCCGCGAGACCTTGTATAAGGCCGCTGCACTGGAGCAGGTGACCCACCTGACCGATGCCGTGCAGAACCTGAAAGCTGCCTGATCCGGCAAAAAACAGAATACCCAAAAAGCAAGGTCGCTCTATGCAGGCGGCCTTGCTTTTCCGTGTCAGGAGGAGTTGGAATGAACAAAAAACGAAGCAACACGCTGCTGCCGCTGGTGCAGCTGCTCCCGGCGGTGGCGGCAGCGGCAGCGGTGCTTTTTGCCCTGCCGCGCACTGTGCCGGTGCTGGCTGCCGTGCCGGAAAGGCTGACAGCCGTGGTGGAGCAGCCGGTGGAAGCCGCTTCCTCCGAAGCGGAGGAAGAAGCGCTGCCCAAGCTGCCCTATGCTGACGGCGTTTACGTCGGCTCTTCCCGGGGCTACGGCGGTACCGTCCGGGTGCAGGTCACCATGGAAAACGGCAGCATCACGGAGGTTGAAATTCTGGATGCTTCCCACGAGACCAAGCAGTTTCTGCGGCGTGCAAAGCGGCTTTTGACTACTGTAGTGGATGCCCAGAGCTGGGAGGTGGATGCCGTTTCCGAAGCCACCTACACCAGCCGGGGCATTCTGGGCGCGGTGCAGAACGCCCTGACCGGCGAGGTGGTCAACAATCCCCTGCCGCCGCAGCCCAAGCCCGCCGCACCGCTGGTGGTGGAGGAATTTACAGCGCCATCCACCTACCGTGACGGCATCTACACTGCCGAAGCCATAGGCTTTGAGGGCAAAATTACGGTACAGATCACGGTGGCAGAGGATAAGATCACCGATATCACGATTCTGAGCGCTGAGGACGAGGAGGAATATCTTTCCCGGGCAAAGCGGGTCATTCCCGCCATTCTGGAAGGACAAAACCCCAATGTGGATGCTGTTTCCGGTGCCACCTACTCTTCCACCGGTATCCTGAACGCCGTCAAGCTGGCGCTGGCAAAGGCCGCTGTCGCCCCGGCAGAGGAAGCCGACCCGGAGCAGGCTGCATCGGAAGAAGTGGTGGAAGAAGTCGCACCGTCCGAAGCGGCAGAACCCGAGGAAACGCCGGTCACCGCGCCCACCGTGGAGGTGGTGCAGCCGGAGGAAAAGAGCGCTGTTTCCACGTGGTTCAAGGAAGTATGGCAGCAGCTTTTCCCGGCAGATGCACCGGACGATTCTGAACCGGCATCTTCTGAGGAAGTGCTGCCGGCATCCGAGACGGCGCTTCCGCCGGAAGAGACCGAAACCGAACCTGAAACGGAAGGAGCAGCGGAATGAAATACAAGAATTTTCTTCTCCGGGCAGTGAACCTGCTGCTGTTCCTTGGCATCCTGTGGCAATACCAGCAGGTAGCGCTGGTCCGGGCGGCGGCGGTAAGTCAGCGCAAGCAGGAAATTGCCGAGGTGGAAGCCTACAACGCTTCCGTTTTGCAGGCGCAGAGCGCAGCGCAGGCGGAGCAGAGCCAGAGCGGCTACCGGGACGGCACCTACGAGGGCAGCGCCTTTGGTTTTGGCGATGTCATCCGGGTGTCGGTAACCATTCAGAACGGAAAAATGACCGATATATCGGTGCTGGATGCTTCCGGTGAGGATAAGCCCTACTATAAGCAGGCGCTGCCTTTGCTGGACGAGATGCTGGCGGTGCAGTCTGCCGAGGTGGATACCGTTTCCGGCGCTACCCTCACGGCAGAAGGACTTATCGGTGCAGTAGCGGACGCACTGGGAAAGGCGGCAGGATGATGGAAAAAACACAGGCAAAGCCTTTAACTGCGGCGCAGCAGCGTCAGCGGGACAAAAAGCGCCGCATATGGCTGCGCGCCGGGGTGCAGCTGTTCTTCTTTGTGACCATGCCGGGCGCATTCGTGGCCGGGTTTTCCGGGGTAAAACAGATTTTTCTGCACATCGGTGCGGGCGAGGTGCTCTCGGCGGACAGCTTTACGCTTTCCCTGCTGGGGCTGTGCGGCTTCACGTTGCTGTTCGACCGGTTTTTCTGCGGGTACGCCTGCGCCTTTGGCAGCTTGGGCGATGCCGTCTGGGCGCTGTCCGGGCTACTCCAGAAAAAGCTGTTTCACCGCAAAAAGCAGCTCCGTCTGCCGGAGCGGGCGGTGCTTTGGGGGCAGAAGGTCAAATATCTGCTGCTGGCAGGGCTGGTAGCGCTGTATGTGACCCGGCAGGAAAAGCTGTTGACCGGCGCAAGCCCGTGGGAGGTATTTTCCCGCCTGACGGCTCTGCGTCTGCCGCCGGAGGGCTTCGGTGTGGGCATTGCGCTGCTTGTGCTCATTTTGCTGGGCATGGCGGTGCAGCCCCGGTTCTTCTGTCAGTTTCTCTGCCCCATGGGTGCGGTGTTCGCCCTGCTGCCGGTGCTGCCCTTTGCACGGCTGCACCGGCAGAGTGAGGGCTGCATTCCGGGCTGCAACGCCTGCAAGCAGCAGTGCCCGGTGTGCCTGAAGCTGGAGGAAAGCAGCCTGCGCAGCGGGGAGTGCATCGCCTGTGAAGCCTGCGTGGGCACCTGCCCCAAACAGAACATCCACCGGTGGGATACCGCCTTGTGTAAGCACCAGTGGCTGCCGGTGCTGGGTAAGGCGCTGCTCTTCTTCCTGCTGGGCTGCTGGCTGGGCTTCTGCCGGTTTATCTGAAACAAAAAGGAAGCCGCTGCGCAGTATTTGTGCATCAGTCTCCTTTTTTGACTAGGACGATTTTGAATGCCCTCCGCTATGCTCTGGGCATTTTCAGCGGAAAAACTATTTATAATTTCGGTACGCCGGAGCGTCTGCGGACGCTCCGGCGTACCATTTTCACGGTAAAGGCTTCTGCTCCAGCAGGTCTGTCATGCTGCGCAGGCTGATGCCAAGGGTGGAAAGGTTATGCAGCATCGCGCTGGTGGCAGGGGGCAGGATGCCCAGTGCGCCCAGAAGGATGAGCGCGGAGTTGAAGCTGAGGACAAAGCGGTAATTGCTGCCCACCCGCTTTTGCAGGGCGTTGGCAATGGCTTTTAAAGTCACCAGTTCTTCCAGACTGTCTGCACGGATGGTCACATCGGCAATTTCCCGGGCGATGGCGGCACCGGAATGGATGGCGATGCCGATATCTGCCGCCGACAAGGCGGGCGAATCGTTGATGCCGTCACCGATCATCACCACCGTATGTCCTTCGGCCTTGGCGTCACGGACAAAGGCGGCTTTATCCTCCGGCAACACCTCCGCAAAGCAGCGGTCCACCCCCACCTGCGCCGCAATGGCGCGGGCGGTGCGGTCGCTGTCGCCGGTCATCATGACCGTCTGGGCAATGCCCAGCTTCCGGAGCTTATGCAGCACCTGTGCCGCCTCCGGGCGCAGGGGGTCTGCGATGCAGATGACCCCCGCCAGCACCCCGGAAGCCGCCAGATACAGGTGGGAGTACTGCGGGTCCAGTGCATCGAACTTTGCCTGTTCCCCCGCCGGGATGGTGCAGCCCTCGTCCTCAAAAATGAAGTGGGCACTGCCGATGACCACCCGCGTGCCGCCCACCCGGCTGGCAATGCCGTGCGCCACGATGTACTCCACCTCGGAGTGCATCTCCTCGTGGGAGATACCCCGCTCTCTGGCAGCACGGACAACGGCGTTTGCCATGGAATGGGGGAAATGCTCTTCCAGACAGGCGGCAAGCTGCAATACCTCCTGCTCCTCACAGCCGGAGAAAGGCACTACCTGCACCACCTGCGGGGTGGCACGGGTGAGGGTGCCGGTCTTATCGAACACGATGGTGTCCGCCTTTGCCAGCGCTTCCAGATACTTGCCGCCCTTTACGGTGATGTGGTATTCCCCGCACTCCCGCATGGCAGAAAGCACCGCCAGCGGCATGGAAAGCTTCAGTGCACAGGAGAAGTCCACCATCAAAATGGAGATGGCGCGGGTGACATTGCGGGTAAAGGCGTAGGTAGCCACCGTACCGGCAAGGCACCACGGCACCAGACGGTCGGCCAGCTGCAAAGCCCGGTTCTCAGTGCCGGACTTGAGCTTTTCCGATTCCTCGATCATCGCCACGATCTTATCGTAGCGGTTGGCACCGCCTTCGGCTTTGGCCACAAGGACGCATTCGCCCTCTTCCACCACCGTGCCTGCGTAGACGGTGGCACCGGTGGTCTTGCGCACCGGCATGGACTCGCCGGTCAGGGCGGCTTGGTTCACCATGGCTTCGCCCTCCAGTACCATGCCGTCCAGCGGGATCATGTTGCCGGAGCGCACCACTACTTCGTCCCCTGCGTGGACGCGGGTCAACGGCACCAGCACCTCGCCCTGCGGGGTACGCACCCAGACCTTATCCACGTTCAGTGCCATGCTGCGGGCAAGGTCGTCCAAACTCTTTTTCCGCGTCCACTCTTCCAGCAGGCTGCCCACCGTCAGCAGGAACATCACCGAGCCTGCGGTGCTGTAATCGCCCCGCAGGAGGGAGGCGGTGATGCTGAGCGCATCCAGCACCTCTACTTCCAGCTTGCGGTGCAGCAGGCAGCGGATCCCCTTCCAGATAAAGGCGATGGAGCGCCACACCGTATAGGCCGCTGCGATGGGCGCGGGCAGGAACACCTTGCGGAACACCCGGCCCGCCACAAGGCTGACCATCTTTTCCTGATATTCCTGATTGATCTTCCGGCTGTCGTGAGAGGTGACCAGCACCTCCAGTTCTTCGTTGTCAAAGCGGTAGGCCGCCAGCAGGGCGGCGGCGTCCTTCCGGCTGCCCCGGTAGGTCAGCACCACATCTCCGGTGCGCTCGTAGACGGTGGCTTTCTGGATGTTGTCCTGCCCGTTCAGGTAGGCTTCCAGCACGTCTGCCCGGTGCAGGGTCATGCGCACAGCGCAGACGTGCACCCGCATCCGTCCCTTCCCTTCATGTAGGATCGTACATTTCATTGCTTTTCTTACCCCTCTGTGCAAAAAGAGCCGCCCAAAGCGGCGGCTCTGCTGCGCTATATCACTGTGCGGTCTGCTCTTCGGCCTGTTCTTCTTCAGCCGTATCCTCGATGACCTCCTGTGCAGCCTCGGCGGCGCGGCTCTCGTTGATGGCCTTTGCATCGGCAAGGATGTCCCCTGCTTCCTCCTGCACCTTATTCACGGTCTGCATGGTGCAGTCCTTCATCCGCAGCACCGCAGCGGTGGTCTGGGTGTAGACCTTTTTGGCATCCTTGCTGGACAGCACCTTGAAGCCGGCAGAGCCGAACACCACACCGCCCAAAAACAGTGCAAGCTTTTTTGCATCAAACATATTTACCCCTCGTTTCTGTATTTCCTATCTGTGTGCCCATCCCCTTGAGTGGGGCAGGCTCTTTATCTTTATATTGTAGCACGCTTTCGGGGTTTTTCAATATTTTTCGACGATGTTAGGACGTATTAACATTGTTAGCGGCTATGTTCAAGCCCCGGCAAGATGAAAAGCCAGCGGCTGCTCAGCATCCGCTGAATCGTGTTATATGCCATCTCCCCGCCCATAGAATTTTTGATGTTGTACGCCTTTAACCAATCCCGAAGGTCGGTCATGGCAGGCACCTCCTATTTATACATCATTGAACGGTGGAGCAGCCGGTTCAGCAGCCCTTCCCGGGGGTGCCGTCGTCCGGGACGCTGTTGCCACCGGAATTCAGGATCGCCGCGAACTGCTGCAACTGCTTGAGGGAGCTTACACCCAGTTTTTCGTAGATATCGCTATCGTCCGTAGCTTTTGGCAGGGTGCGTTCGCAGGACGCACCCTGTTTTTTTACTATGCTTCATCATTTTCTGCGCGCAGCATCCGGTATCCGACACCAACATGGGTCTGGATCAGATGCGGCGCATCCGGGTATCGTTCCAATTTTTTGCGCAGGGATGCCATGTAAACGCGCAAGGAAGCAATGTCATTTTCCTGCGTACTGCCCCATACTTTCTGCGTGAGGGAGGTATGCGTCAGCACTTTGCCCACATTATGCGCCAGCACACACAGCAGTTTGTACTCGATGGGGGTCAAATGCAATTCATTCTCGCTCAGCCAGACGCAGCCTGCCGAGAAGTCGATCTTCAAAGGACCATTGACAAAAACCGGGCTATTGATGCCGTCAGAAGCCAGCAGATTCAATCGGCGCTGCGTTACACGCAGTCTTGCCAGCAGCTCATCCACGGAAAACGGCTTTGTCAGATAATCGTCTGCGCCGTTGTCCAGTGCCTCGATCTTATCAGAATCTTCGCTCCGGGCACTCAGGACGATGATGGGCAGGTTCGACCATGTGCGGACGCTGCGGATGACCTCGATGCCGTCTATATCGGGCAGCCCAAGATCCAGCAGCATGATGTCCGGATTGTGGCTGGTAGTCATCATGATCGCCGTTTCCCCATTGGAAGCAGTCAGATATTTATAGCCGTGGGTTTTCAGGGTCGTTGTGATCAGACACCGTACAGGAACATCATCCTCTACGACCAGAATGGACGGCTTATTCATGAATGTTCACCTCGCTTTGCGGCAATGCAAAGGAAAAGACACTGCCGTTGGGAATGTTGTCACGCAGGGTCAATGTTCCGCCGTGAGCCGTCAGGATCGCTCGGCAGAGGGGCAAACCCAAGCCAAGGCTGCGGTGGCTGTCTGCGATGCGGCTCTGCCCGGTATAAAACATCTCGAACACCTGTGCTTTTGCGCGATCTGGAATGCCGGGACCGTTATCTGCAACCTCCACTACGACCTGATGGTCTTTCCGGTAAGCCGAAATCTGAATAACCGAGCCCACGGGGGTGTATTTGATGGCGTTATCCACCAGATTGACAACGACCTGCATGATCAGCCGTGCATCCACATTGACCAGGAGGATCTCGTCCCCATACTGTGTTGTGATGGTGTGTTCGCAGCTTTTCCGGTTGACATGATGCAGTGCTTCTTCGATCATTTCGTCCATCAGCTGCGGTGAGATCTGCAGATTCATCCGCCCATCTTCAATGCGGGTGATGGAAAGCAGATTTTCCACCAGACCGATCAGCCATTGTGCATCGTCAAAAATATCGGTGCAGATCTTGTTCCGGGTCTCTGTATCCAGCGTTTCTCCGTTGGAAAGCAGATTGCTGGCATTGCCGGAAATGGAGGTCAGCGGGGTGCGCAGGTCATGGGAGATCGTGCGCAGCAGGTTTGCCCGCAGTTCTTCATTCCTTGCCTGCAATGCAGCTTGCTCTTTTTCCAGCGCGTTTCTGCGGTTTTCGATGGCCAGCGCACCTTCGCCCAGAATGGAAAGCAGCACACTGTTTTCAAAGGCATCCAGCGGTTTTTCGGACAGATCGATTCCGATCACTCCAAACACGCCGCCTCCGGTCCGAAGCGCAAGATAAAGCCCCTTTGCATCCGGGTAGCTATCCGTGCCTGCGCCGGAACGCTTTTTGTTGGCAAACGTCCAGTTTGCTGCATCTCGTTCTTCCGGTGCAGAAAAGATGTTACACGGCACTTCCCCATCAATCCCAAAAACCTGTTCTGACCCAAGATCTCCGTTTTGTTCCGGGTAAACGATCAAACTCCGGTTCAGCAGCTTCATCAGCTGGGACGCTGTCTGAGAGAGGATTTCTTCCTCGTTTTTTGCTCTCTGTAAAAGCTGATTCGTATCAAACAGTACCTTTGTCCGGAATGCTGCCTGCGCAGACATTTTTGCATGATCCTTCAGCCGTGTTGTCAACGCACAGGTAATGATTGCAGAGGTCAGCATCAGGGCAAATGTAACCTGATAACCGGGGTCATACGCATGGAATGTCAGGCGCGGTTCCGTCAGAAAAAAATTGTACAGCGCAACACCGGCAACAGAGCCCAGCACACCGCAGGTGTAACCGCTGGTACACAATGCGGTGAACAGCACCCCCAGCATATAGAGCATGATAATATTATAGCGTGCAAAGTCCAGTTGTAAGAAAAAGAAGCCGATGAGCGTGATGCAGCTCAGGATGCCTGCGGTGATCAGCAGATCACGGACAGACGGCAGAAGCGGACGGGTGAACAGCTTCCGTCCTGAACCGTAGCCGTTCTCTGCAGAAGCATCCGGGATGATATAAATATCCAGATTAGGCGCAGTCAGCGTCAATTTTTCAGTCAGTGACGGTCCACTCCAGAAATGGCGGCGATGTACGCTGGAGCGCCCCAACACGATTTTTGTAATGCCGGAGATGCGGGCAAACTCCGCGATCTGCTGCGGAATGTCATCTCCGTAGATCGTAGAAATGTCGGCACCTGCCTGCTCTGCCATACGAATGTGCTGCTGCAAGCGCCGACAGTCTTCTTTTCCCATCTGATCCGAATCAGGAGTCCGGACATACAGAGCTGTAAAGGTCCCTCCAAACGCCTTTGCCATCGTTGCTGCCGTCCGCACGATCTTTGCATTGGAGGGAGAGGACGACAGACACGCCAGAATATGTTCAGTGGGTGGGTCGTTCTGATTCATAAAAATCACCTGCCTTGCCCACAGTATAGCACAATTTGATGGTCACGACCACCAGCCGCGTCTTTTTCCTTCCTGTCGAAGGATCTCCTTCCGCATATGATCCAGCGCATCTGCTGCCCGGAAACCACTCAACATGACTCCAAGAACCATCAATAACAAAGCGACATCCATACGATCCGTCCTATCTTTTTAGAGCCGGAAACACTTCTGGATCGATGCGTATTTTCCCAAAACCAGCATACTTTCATCCCGGCACAGCTGCGTATCCGGCGTAATGCTCATATCGAGCTTTCCGTCTTTTTTCAGTGCAAGAATGTTGATGTTATACTTTTTTCGAATATTGATCTCGCCGATCGTGCGATCCACCCATTCCGGCGGAATCGTCACTTCCATGATGGCGTGGTCGTCCTGCAGCTCGATATAATCGAGAATGTGTTCGGAGCTGTATCGGATCGCTGCCCACTTTGCCAGCTGCTTTTCCGGGTAGACCACTTCATCCGCACCGTTGCGCAGCAGAAACTTGGCTTGTACATCCCGCTCTGCACGCGAGACCACAAGCTTTGCCCCCAGCTCCTTGAGCAGTGATGTTGTTTCCAACGAGCTTTGAAAATTACCGCCGATGGTTACGATACACACATCAAAATTGCCAACGCCAAGGGAACGCAGAAAGTATTCGCTGGTGCTGTCACCGATCTGTGCATTCGTCACATAGGAAAGCACGGCGTTCACACGGTCCTCATTGCTGTCGATTGCCATGACCTGATGACCCAGCTCATTCAGTTCCTGCGCAATATGGCGGCCAAAACGGCCAAGCCCAATCAAAAGAATCGATTTCATACTTGTCTCCTTTATCCGATTGCGATTTTCTCCTGCGGCAGACGAGAGTGGGCAGGGCTGCTGCCAAATGCCGCATAGATCAATGTCAATCCGCCAACACGTCCTAAAAACATCAGTGCGATCAGCACCCCCTGCGAAAGGATGCCCAACTGCGGCGTGATACCCAATGTCAGACCTACCGTTGCCACAGCCGAAGCAGTCTCATACAAACAGACCGACATCGGCAGCTGCTCTGCCGTAGCAATGACAAAGGCTCCGAGGAAGAATAGCGTCAAATACATCCCTGCAATCGTGGCAGCATTCTTGACCGCGGAACCATCTATGCGCCGCCCGAAAAATTCGGCATCTTCTCTGCGGCGGAAGGTCGCCCACATATTGGCCAGCAAAACGGCGAATGTTGTGGTTTTCATGCCGCCTGCCGTGGAGCCGGGCGAACCGCCCAACAGCATCAGAACCACCATCAATGCCTGTGAAGTGCTGCCCATCGCAGCAAGATCAGCGGTGTTAAAGCCGGCAGTACGGGGGGTAACAGATTGGAACATCGACAATAAAATGCGCTGCCGGGCAGAGCCTGCCGTGAACTCGAAGCAATAAAAGTACAGCGCCGGCAGTACCAGAAGAAACGCCGTTGTAACAAGGATCACCTTGCTCTGCATCCGATAGCGGTGAAAGTCAAGGCGATATGTACAAATGTCCTCCCATGTCAGAAAGCCAAGGCCGCCAAAGACGATCAGGGCCGCGATCACTGTGGTAAGCAATGGGTCACCTGCATACCGTGTCAGCGAAACAAATTTTGCACCCTCTGTTCCCAGCAGGTCAAAGCCGGCATTGCAGAACGCCGAAATGGAATGAAACAGCGCGTACCAGATCCCGCGCAAACCATAATCGGCGCAAAACGTCGGAAGCAGCAGTGCAGCACCGACCAATTCAAACAGGGCGGTGATCCGCAGAATAAAGCCTGTCAGCCGAACGATGCCGCCCATCTGTGGGGCAGCCGTGGCTTCCTGCATCGTGCTGCGCTGCTTGAGGGAGATCTTTCGCCCGGAAAGCAGCGCAAAGGCAGCACCCACTGTAATGACACCCAATCCTCCGATCTGGATCAGAAGAAGGATCACACTCTGCCCGAATGCCGACCAGTAGCTGCCGGTATCCTGAACCACAAGCCCGGTCACGCAAAGGGCAGAGGTGGAGGTAAATAGTGCCTCATGGAACGGTGTAACGCACCGCTGCTGTGCAGCGATCGGGAGCATCAGAAGCAATGCGCCCACCAGATCAACTGCCGCAAAACCTGCAATAATGACCTGAAAAGAAGAAAAACGGTGCTGCCTGTAACGAGGATATTGAATCATAAAAGCTCCTTTACCTATCCGTGTGCATAAAGATTAGCATGGAATAGATAAAAGAGCCGTAAAGAAAATTGTAGAAGTATAAAGATTCCATTAAAATTGATCGGGCAACACCAAATAACAAATGCTGGACATCACCAGCTCAAAAAACGGTAATGTCCAGCATTCATTCAGATTTCTAACCCATGGCTCCATTCTCCAAATACTCCTCCGGGTCACCATTCAGAATCAAATCCGCATAGCCCAGTGGGTCATTGTAAATAAGGTAATCTAACTCTGACCTCTGCGCCATGGTCACATCCAGCGCATCCTCGACCCCAGTGCAGTCAATGGAGATTTTCCTCCCATCCCGGAACTGCAGCTCCACGCACCCGGTGTCCATGTTGAACTTGCAGGCTCTTGCATCGTACTTCATGTTTGTGTTCCTTCCGCCTTACGGCACTCTCACAGTGGTCTGTCGTGCTTTCTTATGATAAGGTCTAGGACGTTTTTGGATGGAAGCAAGGGATTCGTTCTGTTTTCCGAAGAGTCAAAATCACCGGCGGAACTGGTGGTTGTCGTTCGCTCAAGCTACCCAATACAAAAGCACAGCCCCGCTTTGGCGAAGGAGAAGCCAAAGCGGGGCTGTATTCAATGAAGGAGAAATGAAGGGAATATCAGGTTACAGATTCAGTTCAAACTGTTCTGCCGTGATGGTTGCTTTGCCATCGGCAGCAAAGGTGATATCCTCGGCGGACTGGGGCGTGTAGATCCATGCGGTCATGGTCTGCTCGCCATCGTTGGCGAAAACTTCGATGCTGTTCTTATCCAGCAGGATGCGGAGCTTGAGCGCACCGTTCTGGCTGCGAACCTTGCAGCTGCGGGTATGCACGATGTCGGCACGGGAACCGGCATAGCTGCGATCCAGCGTCAGCTGCGAGGTGTAGGGGTCGTAGGTCAGGCTGGTGTGATGGTCTGCGTCAGCAGCCAGCTTCAGGGTAAAGGAGCGGTACTCGCCGGGCTGCACCGTGACGGTCAGATCCGCCACACGGCCCTTGATGCCCTCCAGCGTTGTTTCGCTTTGCACCGTCACATTTTCGTGGAAGGTGCGCTTACCGTGGACGGCATCCAGCTCCCGCACGGGGGTCTGAATAATGCGTCCATTCTTAATGTGCAGCTCGCGGGGGCAGATGGTCTGCCCGAACCACTTGCAGCCCTGGGGCTTATCCTCGGTGTCCGACCATGTTTGCAGCCATGCGGTCATGATGCGGCGGCCATCCGGGGCAAGGGTGGTCTGGGTGGCGTAGAAGTCGATGCCGCCGTCCATCAGCTGCACGTTTTCCTTGGTGAAGGTGTGGGTGGCTTCGTCATAGCTGCCGATGAAGGCAATGACGTTGTGACCATTGTGGAACTCGCCCTTGGGCAGCATCTCCATGGGGCCGAGCATCAGGACCTGCTTGCCATCCAGCGGGAAGAAGTCCGGGCACTCCCACATTTTGCCGTACTGATTGTTGCAGCGTTCCAGCACCGTGACAAAGTGCCAGTCGAAGCCGTCCTTGCTTTGGAATAGTGCCGCTGCGCCGCTGTCGTCCTCGGCCCGGCAGACGGTGACGGCGGAGTAAGTGCCGTCGGCCTCACGCCAGATCTTGGGATCCCGGAAGTCAAACTTACTGAAGCCTTCCGGCAGGTCTTTCTGGGTCAGCACCGGGTTGCAGGCAGGCTTTTCGTAGTCGAGACCGTCACCGATGGCAATGCTCTGGGTCTGGATATCCCGCATCTCCCCATTGGGCTGCTTTTCTGCAATCACGCTGGTGTACATCAGCAGCTGCCTGCCGTCATCCATCTCGGTGGCAGAGCCGGAGAAGCAGCCGGGGCCGTTGTCCACCGGGGAATCCGGGGCAAGCGCACAGGGCAGATACTCCCAGTGCAGCAGGTCGGTGCTGACCGCGTGACCCCAGTGCATGGGCGCCCACCGCACATCGTAGGGGTTATACTGATAGAACTGGTGATACTTCCCTTTATAATAAGAGAAGCCGTTGGGGTCGTTCAGCCAGCCCACATAAGGGGTCATGTGGTAGGCAGGGCGTTCCGCCGGGGAAATGGCAGCGCCATGCTCGGCCTCGTAGGCACGGGCTTTTTGTAAAGTCAAATCGTTCATGGAATCCTCCAAAGGAAAGAATTCTTATGCGTAGTAAGCATCCAGATATTTCTGCATAATACCCAGATAGTCGGACAGGCCGTAGGCTTCCAGCTTGCTCAGATAGTCGTTCCACTCTGCATCCTTAGTGCCGTTCATGATCCAGTTCGCCTTCTGGGTATTCATGTAGGTCTGCAGATCTGCCTGCAGGTTAGAGACCTGCTCGGTGTCCTCGCTGCTCATAAAGACATTAGGATAGACATAATCGTTGTTCATATCCGGGGTGTAGATGTCCTTGATCCAGTCCAGACGGTACTGTGCATCGTCCGGGCAGGTAACGTATACACCATAGTACTCATCCAGAACCGCCAGAGGCCCGCTGACACACTGCGCTTCACGGACTTCCACGGGAGAAGCATCGCCCAGAGGAGCGTGCTTCAGCATGGGCTCGCCCTTATCGTTGGTGGACAGTTCAAAAATGTTAAAGCCTTCCGCATCGCCGTAGGTACCCCAGTTGTTCTGCGGAGACTGGAGGGGTGCGTACATCTGATCCAGCCATGCGCAAACCAATGCGGGGTTATCCGCCTTTGCGGTGACAACGCATCTGCCGCGGGCAAAGCCGCTGGTGAAAGAGCCGTTCTGCGGGGTGATATTGCGGGTATCGGCGGTCAGGGCAGGCAGCGGCTCCCAGTCGGTCAGGTTGTCAATGTTGGCAACATCCCAGCTGAAGCAGACACCATAGCGGCCAGCCTTGCCCTTGGAAACATAGGTGGACCACTCCTGCGTGAAGCACTCCGGGTCGATGAGCTTCTCGGCATACAGCTTGTGCAGCCAGTCCAGACCATCACGGTAGCCCTGCTGGGTGGCGGCACAGATAACTTTCCGGTCGTTGGTAACGGCGATATGGCGGTCTTTGTCTGCATCGCCGTAGCCTTCGCCAAAGCCATTGATGAGGATGCTGGGGTCCTGATCGCCGTTGTTGACGATGCAGGACATGGGGATGATGTCGCCGTCAATGCCATACTCTGCCTTGATAGAAGCGGCGTTATCACGGAATGCCATCAGCACCTGCTCAAACTCGTCCACCGTGGTGGGCATCGACAGACCGAGGAAGTTCAGCCACTTGGTATTGATGAAGCTCATGTTGCCAACGGTCTGGATGGCGGTCTTTTCTGCGCCGAGCTGCTCGATCCAGGGCAGTGCCCAGATGTGGCCATCGCTGTCGGTGCACATGGTACGGTACTCCGGGTACTTCTCAAAGACCTTCTGGAGATTCGGCATATTGTTGTCAATGTAGTCTTCCAGATTGAGGATGACACCCTGATCTGCGTAGCGCAGCAGATTGCTGTCGGTAAAATCAGCAGTAAAAACAAAATCCGTCAGGGTGTTGGGGTTGGACATATTCAGGGTGATCTTATCGCTCCACTGGTCGGACTGGATGGCGGTCCAGTCGATGTGCACATTGGTCTGCTCTTCCAGACGCTTGAAGATGGTGCGGTTGTTCGGCTCGGGTTCGCTGCCCACAGGGAAGCTGGTCATACCGGTAAAGGTAACCTTTTCGGACAGCGGAAATGTAACGGCACCGGTCGTGTCCACAGCTGCGGCAGCAGAATTACCGCTGCCGGTGGATTTGCCGCCGCCACAGGCAGACAGAGCAGCGGCAGAGCCTGCCAGAGCGCAGACCTTGAGGAAGTTGCGGCGAGAGATCAGCTTTTTCATGGTATTTTCTCCTTTTTTAAGTTTCTTTTTTCGTGTAACAGATGAGCGTACCTGCTTATAAAATTCTGGAATATCCTCAGCCTTTAATGGAACCAGCCATGATGCCGGCATCAAAATACTTCTGGAAGAAGGGATACATCACCAGCAGCGGCAGACTGGAAATAATAATGGTTGCATATTTGAGCAGCTCTGCCATCTTCGCACGTTCGGCAGTGCTCTGGATATCTGCGATCATGCCGGATTCCGGCTGGCTCTGGATCAGGATGGAACGCAGCACCAGCTGCAGCGGCTGCTTCGATGCGCTGTTCAGGTAGATCATGGCGTCAAAGTAGCTGTTCCACATTGCCACGAACTGCCACAGAGCCAGAACTGCCACAACCGGCATACAGACGGGCAGCAGGATCTTGAAGAAGTAAAGCATCTCGCTGGCTCCATCCACATCCGCAGCTTCACGCAGCTCACGCGGGATGCCTTGATAATAGGTGCGGGCAATGATCATGTTCCACACGCTGAATGCTCCCGGCAGAATGACCGCCCACATGGAATCCAGCAGACCCAGATTGTTGATGAGCAGGTAGGTGGGGATCAGACCGCCGCTGAAAAACATCGTGATCACAAACAAGGCGTTGAAGATTGCTTTGCCTTTGAAGTCCGGCAGCGACATGGGATAAGCGGCAAGCATCGTCACAGCTACCGAGATGATGGTGAAGATGATGGAGTAAAGTACCGCGTTCTTGAAGCCGACCCAGATCTGCTTGTCCGAAACGACACGCTGGTAAGCATCCAGACTCCACTTGCTGAAATCAAAGGAGATGCCCTTGTTTTGCAGAGTGACCGGGTCCATAAAGGACGCGATGACGATGTAGATCATCGGAACGATGATCGCCAGCAGAAACAAACCCAGAAGTGCGTAGCCGCAGTACAGGATGATCTTATCTTGTCTGGTGTAGAGGGCCATTTTTGATTTTTTCTGTTTTGCCATGGTAAACCCCTCCTTACAAGCCCTTGCCATCGTTCATTTTGGCAACGATCTTATTCACTGCGATCAGCAGGATGACGTTGACAACGGTGTTGAACAGACCGACTGCCGTGGAAAAGCTGTAATCGCCGTCCAACAGACCTTTTTTATAAACGTACGTTGCAATGATCTCGGCAGTGTTCAGGTTCAGGTCAGTTTGCAGGGCATAGGCCTTTTCAAAACCGATGCTCATGATGTTGCCTGCCTGCAGGATGAACTGAATAACGACCATATCCTTAATGGCGGGCCACTCCACTGTCATGATCTGCTGGATCAGGTTTGCGCCGTCGATCATAGCAGCTTCCTTCAGATCTTTGCTGGCGTTAGAAAGGGATGCGGTGTACATGATGGATGCCCAGCCGGCACCCTGCCAGATGCCGCTGATGATGTAGATGGGGCGGAACGCTTCCGGCAGCGTCATGAAGTTGATGCTGGTGTGAAGCAGGCCGTTCACCGGACCGGTGACACTCAGCAGCACCCGGACGATACCGCACAGCACGATGACCGAGATGAAGTTGGGCATATACAGCACCAGCTGCACCTTCTGCTTGATCTTCTTGCTCTCGATACGGTTGAGCAGGAATGCCAGCAGGATGGGGATCGGGAAGCCCCACAGCAGACCGTAGACGCTCAGCTTCAGGGTGTTGATCAGGTAGCGCTGGAAGTCCGGTGAGGACATGAAGCGGGTAAAGTTTTTGAAGCCTACCCACTCGCTGCCCCAGATGCCCTTGAAGGGATTGTACTTCTGGAACGCGATCAGCACACCGCCCATGGGAGCGTACTTGAACACCAGCGTCAGCACCACAGCAGGCAGCAGGAACAACAGGTAAAGCTGCCAATGCCGTTTGATGTAGACCCATGTGTTGTGCAGCTTGCGTTCTGCTGTCAGCACAGCCGTTTCCGGCGAGGCCGTCTTTGCTTTCATGAATCATTCTCCTCCTTTTTGATTTGCTTGCCGTTTGATTTGTGTTTTACATTTGCACCCTTGAATTTTACGTTTTCTTCGCTTCGATTGTGCAAATGTAAAACTCTGTAATTCATTTATACCACGCACACAAGCGAATGTCAACGATAATTCATGGTATACATCAAAAATTATTGTGGATTTGTACAGATGCACAAATTCGAAAGTTCGCAGATATGCAAAATGCTGATTTGCATTTTTGCATTTGACTAATTTGTGCATTTGCACTATACTGGAATCGCAAAGAATAAGATCCGTCGCCAGACTTTATCTATAAAAGAAAGAGGATGACTTATGGCAACCAAAGTCACCATTCAGGATATTGCAAACGAACTGCAGCTTTCCCGCAACACCGTTTCAAAGGCCATCAACAACACCGGTGTGCTGGCAGATGCCACACGGGAGAAGATCCTGCGCAAAGCCGCCGAAATGGGCTATAAGCAGTTTGCCTATCTGCCGCTGTTTCAGGAAAACACTGCAAAAACAGCAGAGCCTTTCATTCTGCCGAGTGACAAACGGGAGATCGCCATGCTGACGACCCAGTTTCTGAGCAGCTCTCACTTTTCCTCCATGATGCTGGATCGTTTCCAGTCGGAAATCAATCATCTGCACAGCGGCATGACCATTCATCGCATTTCTCCCATAGAGCTGAAAGAGAAAAAACTTCCATCTTCTCTCAACATCCAGTGCACAGCCGGCATTATCTGCATTGAAGTATTCGACTATGACTACGCACAGATGCTGTGCGATCTGGATGTTCCGCTGCTGTTTGTAGATACCCCTATGATGGATATGCGTCCTCCCCTTAAAGCCGACCGCCTTTATATGGAAAACCGCCTTGAGATCCAGAATGCGGTGACTCACATGGTCCAGCGCGGCAAAAAACGCATCAGCTTTGCGGGGGATAAAAACCACTGTCAGTCCTTCTTTGAGCGTTATATGGCTTATAAGGATGCCGTGGAGCACTTTGGTCTGACAGAGGGCCTGAGCACCTGTGCGATGCCATCTGGACAGCAGGACTATCCGGTATCCCTGTACGAAACCATACGTCGGTTCAAAACGATGCCGGATGCCTTTGTCTGCGCCAATGACTTTGTTGCCATGGATCTGATCAAGGCATTGAATGAGCTGGGGTATTCGGTTCCCGATGATATCTGGGTCTGCGGCTTCGATGACAGTCAGGAGGCTTCCTACTTTGCCCCCCGTCTGACTTCGATCCATATCCATGGACAGATCATGGGCTACACCGCTGCCAATCTGCTTATGACCCGCATCGAAGAGCCATCGCTGAACTATCGCACCGTCTATACGGAAACCAACCTGATCCTGCGCGAATCCACAGGAGATTGAGCGAAAGGAGAACCTCCCATGCGTGATCTGTTCAATACGGACAAGCCGCTGTTTGCTGTGCTGACGAAATTGACTTACAGTGCTTACCTGAACATCTTATGGCTCGTGTGCAGCCTGCCCATCGTTACCATAGGGGCTTCTACGACCGCATTGTTCTACGTCACGCTCAAAATGGCGGAAGATCGGGACGATGGTCTGACCCGGATGTTTTTTAAGGCGTTCCGGGAAAATTTTAAGCCCGCCACAAAACTCTGGCTTATCCTGCTGGCAGTCGGCAGTTTTCTGGCTGTGGATGGCTTTGTGCTGCGCCGAATGTGGAGCGAAAACATTTTCTGGACGCTGCTCACTGCAGTGCTTATTGGTGCGGCAGTTCTGTACGGCATCGTTCTGCTGTATGCCTTTCCTCTGCTGGCACGGTTTGAAAACACCACCTTCGGCATCCTGAAAACAGCGCTTCTCGTGGGTGTCCGGTATCTGTTTTGCACCCTGCTGATGGCGGCGATCTATGGCATCATGGGGTACGTCATTGTGTTTGTGTTCACGCCTGCATTCCTGCTGGGCATGGGCTTGTGCGCCATGCTCTGCTCCTTTCTGATGCTTCGGATCCTCTATCTGATCGGTGGAGACCCTGATGCAGTACACGAGGAATACGACCATGACAAAAACTGACCGGGATACGCTCCGCTCCCTCCATGGGTGCAAAAAGTGGGAGCACATCTGGGCATATTACAAGCTGCCCATTGCGATCGTGCTCATCATCGTCTATATCCTTGGCTATGCAGCCTACCGTCATGTGACGAAAAAAGAGGATGTGCTTTACCTTGGTCTGGTAAATATCACTGCCGGGTCTGATCTGACGGAACAGCTTACCACCGGCTTTGCCGAGGCGCAGGGTCTGACCAAAAAGCAACAGGTCGATCTGCTGTCCGGCTTGCTGCTCAGCGAAAGCGAACGCGCAGAGGAGCAGTATGTATATGCTTCGGAGATGAAGCTGCTGGGTGCAGTCAGTGCCCAGCGGTTAGATGTTGTTCTGATGGACGAATATGCACGGGATCGACTGTTGGCAGATGATTATTTTCTCGATCTGCGGACGCTGGATGCGTCTTTCAGTGCACTGTCGGGTCTGAACGCCGGTGGGACCGTGCTGGATATTTCGGACACGCCGTTTGTCAGGCAGGCAGGTTTTTCTGGCAGGGTCTATCTTGGGGTGGTGCAGAATGCACCGCACCCGGAGCGTGCAGCCGCTTACATTCATTATCTGTTCCAGCGGTAATCGTTGGGTTTCACATCATGAATAAGGAGAAGTATCATGGACATTTTAACGATTGGTGAAGTTTTGATCGACCTGACCCAGACCGGCAAGGATGCGCGCGGCATTCCTCAGTTTGCCGCAAACCCCGGCGGTGCACCGGCCAATCTGGCGGTGGCTGCTTCCAGACTGGGCGCACAGACCGCCTTTATCGGCAAGGTGGGTGCGGACGCCTTTGGCCGCTACCTGAAAGAGGTTCTGGCAGAAAACAAGGTGGACGTTTCCGGCATGGCGGTGGATGCAGACCACCCCACCACCATGGCAGTCGTGTCGGTGGATGCCACCGGCGAGCGGGATTTCAGCTTCTACCGCAGTGCTAACGCTGACGTGATGCTGAGCAAAGAGGACATTTCGGACGAGGCTCTGAAAGCTGCCAAAATCGTCCACTTCGGCTCTGTCAGCCTGACCGCCGACCCCTCCCGCACCGCTACGCTGGACGCTGCCGCCCGTGCCAAAAAGCTGGGTGCTGTCATTACTTATGACCCCAACTACCGTGCCAACCTCTGGAAGAACAAAGAGGACGCCATTGCCCAGATGAAAGCTCCCCTGCCGCTGGTGGATATCCTGAAAGTGTCCGATGAGGAGCTGCCCCTGCTCACCGGCACCACCGACTGCGAAAGCGGCACGGCACAGCTGGCACAGAACGGCATCCGGCTGATTTTTGTCACCTTGGGTGCAAACGGCGTATTCTACCGCTTTGGGGACAAGACCGGTCATGTGGCTGGCGTTCCCTGCAAGGTGGGCGACACCAACGGCGCAGGCGATACCTTCTTTGGGGCTGCTCTGTCCAAGCTCTGCAAGGAGGAGCTGGACACCCTGACCGTGGACAAGCTGGAAGGCATTCTGGCTTTTGCCAACAAAGCGGCCAGCATCACCACCAGCCGCCATGGTGCTATCCCCGCCATGCCCACCCTTGCAGAAGTGGAGGGCTGAACCATGGCAGCAAAACAGGAATTTGCGTCCCGGTTTGCCAAGCACAAGGACGAGCTGGAATGGTTGTTTATGGAGCTGTACCACAACCGGGAAGGGCTGGAAGTTCTGGAGCGGGAGATGGCAGAAGCCTACAATGCCCGCAGCGCCGAGCTGAAAGCACTGGACAAGGCACGCTCTGCCGACCCGGAGTGGTACAAGCGGGGCAATATGTTCGGCATGACCATGTACACCGACCTCTTTGCCGGAAATTTGAAAGAGTTGGCAAAGAAGCTGCCCTACCTGAAGGAGCAGAAGCTGACTTATCTGCACCTGATGCCCCTTTTGCAGATGCCCCACCCCCACAACGACGGCGGCTATGCGGTGGAGGATTTTGACACCGTAGACTCTGCCCTTGGCACCAACAAGGATCTGGAAAACCTGACCCGGGAGCTGCGCAAGGCAGGCATCAGCCTGTGTCTGGATTTTGTCATGAACCATACCGCCAGCACCCACCGCTGGGCCATGGCGGCAAAGGCGGGCGACCCGTGGTTTCAGGCCTATTACCACCTCTACGAGGACCGCACCATCCCCGACCAGTACGAGCAGACCGTGCCGCAGGTGTTCCCCAACACCGCGCCCGGCAACTTTACATGGTGTGAGGAGATGCACAAGTGGGTGCTGACCACCTTCCACGATTATCAGTGGGATCTGAATTATGCAAACCCGGCGGTGTTCGTGGACATGACCAAGAGCATCCTGCATCTCGCCAACCTTGGCGTGGAGGTGTTCCGCATTGACGCGGTGCCCTACATCTGGAAGCAGCTGGGCACCACCTGCCGCAATCTGCCCCAGGTGCACACCATCGTGCGGATGCTGCGCATGGTATTGGAATGCGTCTGCCCCGCTGTCGTGCTCAAGGGCGAGGTGGTCATGGCTCCCAAGGAGCTGGCTGCCTACTTCGGCACGCCCGAAAAGCCGGAATGCCATATGCTCTACAACGTGTCCACCATGGTCAACCTGTGGGGTGCCCTTGCCAGCCGGGACACCCGGCTGTTGAAGGCACAGCTGGATGCCCTCCACGCCCTGCCGGACAACTGCTGGTTCGTGAACTATCTGCGCTGCCACGATGACATCGGCTGGGGTCTGGACGAAGCGGTGGAAAACCGGCTGGGCATCGACCCGCAGAAGCACAAGGAATACCTGTACCACTTCTACGAGGGCAATTTCCCCGGCAGCTGGGCAAAGGGCGAGCTGTACAACTACGACCCCGCCACCGGCGATGCCCGGAGCTGCGGCACCACCGCCAGCCTGTGCGGCGTGGAGCAGGCACTGGAAAAGGACGACAAAACCGCTCTGGATTATGCCGTGAAGCGCGACCTGCTGCTGCATACTGCTATGGCGTTTTTGCAGGGCTTCCCCATGCTGAACTGCGGGGATGAAATTGCTCAGCGCAACGGCTGGGATTACAAAAACGACCCTGACCGTGTGGAGGATAGCCGCAATCTGCATCGCAGCAAATTCAACTGGGAGGACGCCAAGCAGCGCACCCGGAAGGGCACGCTGCAAAACGCCTTGTGGCAGGGCATGGAGCAGCTGCGCCAAATGCGGGCAGACCCCTGTTTTGCCCCGGATGCGTGGGTGACCACATGGGACAGCCACAACCCCGGTGTGCTGGCACTGGTGCGCAAGCGCGGCGAGGAGACGCTGGTGGGACTGTTCAACTTTACCGAGTACCCGGCAGGGGCCAGTCTGGACGCTCTGGGCGGCGAGTATCACACCCCGGAGGGTACTTCCGTCTGGCTGGCGGATGTGGAGCTGGAGCCCTATCAGGCGCTGCTGGTAAAAAACAAATAAGTAAAACGAGCCCACCTAGCTCTCTCTTTTCGCCAAAGTTTTCAGCGTGTTTTCTTGCATCCTGCCAAATCATAACCCCGCGTGAAAACGCGGGGTTTGCAGAACGGCCCCATAGGGGCCATAATACCAGCCGCGCCTAAAGGCGCACAATGAGCGACGTCAACCGCACACTGACGTCGCTTTTACTTTCTCATACTATCTGTAGGCACTTCTGGCGAATCGTCGTCATCGAAGTCAGCTACATTCTTGAATGGATCTTCGTATTCCTTGAATCTCAACTGGTCGCACATTTGATCGTTGAACTCTTGTTCCTGAATGTATTTGCGAATCTTGGCTTCATTTCCACCTACTGTATTTACGTAATATCCTTTCGCCCAGAACACTCTCCTTCCGTATTTCTATTTTAGGTTTGCACGTCGCTCGAATATCATGAGCGTACTCTTCCCTTTGAGATACCCCATGAAATCTGCTACGGCAAGTTTGGGCGGTATCGACACAAGCATATGGATATGGTCTGGCATCGCGTGTGCTTCTATTATCTCTACATACTTGTAATCGCATAGTGTCCTTAGTATTTTTCCAATATCTTTTCTTAGCTTTCCGTATATCACTTTCCTGCGATATTTCGGTACTAGCACTATGTGATATTTGCAATTCCAGCTCGTATGTGATAAACTTTTCTCGTCCATATGGATGAACCTCCTTTTGCTTTAGTATGCGGTTGACGTTACCCGCTTCTAATTATAGCAAAAGGAGGTTCTTTTTCTACCGTTTCAACGCTACGGCTCTTTTCTTCCACAAGCATAGCTTGTGGTTTTCTATATGAAGAGAAACAGAGCGTTCCCGACGGGGAACGCCCTGTTATACATATCGCTATCGCATGTGGATTTTTCAGGGTGCGTCCTATTCAGGGGTGCACCCTGTTTTTTGTTTTGCCTTATTTTCCCTTGTTTCGCAGTTCTTTTTTCGTTGCCCACAGGCTGTAAGCACAGGCCACAATCTCAGACATCCAGAACGCAAACCATGCCTTGTCGATGCCCATAGTGCGGATAAGCAGCCACAGGCAGGGCACCAATACCACCAGCTGCCGCAGCGCACCGCCGATCATGTTGACCACGCCGTTGCCAAGACCGGAGACAAAGTAGCCGCACAAAATCGTGAGGACCGCAAACAGAAAGGTCACCGAGATGATGCGCAGAGCGGGCACACCGAAAGCCAGCATCTCGTCACTGGCAGAGAACAGCCCCAGCAGCTGCGCCGGGAACAGCAGGAACACCGCTGTGCCGCACAGGGCAAACACCACGCCGGTGGGCAGCAGCACCTTCCATGCCTGCTTTACCCGGTCGGACTGGCCGCTGCCGTAGTTGAAGCCTACCACCGGGATGGCCGCTTGTCCCAAGCCGTTCACCGGCATCATCAGGAAGTTTTGCAGCTTATAGTAGATGCCAAAGAATGCCACTGCTGTGGAGGATACGCCCAGCAGAATGCCGTTGACTGCAAAGGTCATCACGCTGCCAATGGCCTGCATCACGATGGTAGGCAGCCCCACCCGGTAGATGTCGGCCACATCCTGCCACAAAAAGCGATAGTCCTTCAGCCGGACGTGAATGACCGGATTTTTGACCCGGTTGAACCATAGCGCCGCCGCTGCGCCGATGAGCTGCCCGATGACGGTGGCAATGGCTGCGCCCCGGATTCCCATGGCCGGGCAGCCCAGCAGACCAAAGATCATCATGGGGTCGAGAATAATGTTGGCCACTGCGCCGATGATGAGAGAGACCATAGACAGCACCGTGTCACCCACAGCTTGCAAGAGCCGCTGTCCGTAAGTCTGCAAAAAGATGCCCCAGCAGAACACAAGGTTCACCGAGAGGTATTCCCGGCACAGCTTCTGCAATTCGGGATCGTTGGTCAAGGCGGCAGCGATCTGGTTCGAGAACAGCAGCCCCACCAGCGTAAACACCAATGAAGTACCCAGCATCAGAAACAGCCCGGTGGTGGCGGCACGGCAGGCTTCCTCCGGCTTTTTCTGCCCCAGTTTGCGAGAGAGCAGGGCGTTCAGACCAACGGCAGTGCCCACGCCAATGGCGATCATCAAAAACTGGATGGCATATACAAGAGAGGCGGCAGTCAAGGCCGTTTCCGACAGACGCGCCACAAAAATGCTATCCACGATGTTGTACAGCGATTGGATGAGCAGCGACAGCATCAGCGGTACCGCCATAGTGTATAGCAGGGGCCGGACGGGCATTTCCGCCAGTTTGTTTTTCGGGTTCATAGGTCCTCCTTTTCGGGCAAACAAAAAAGCGTGAAATCGTTGAGGGATAGCTTTCCCTCAGGATTTCACGCTTTGTAAGCCGGCTTTTTGTATTCTTAACGGAAGGTATTATACCGGAGTTTTTTCAAAATTGCAAGAAGAATTTTGAAAAAATCACAGCAGTGCGTTTTCCAGATCGCTCAGCATTTCGCTCAGTGCCTGAATGCCGCCCTCTGCGGTGTACCAGACATTCGGGTGTGCCAGATAAACGACGTGGCCGTTCTTGTAAGCATCCGTGCTCTTGACCAGCTCGTTTTCCAGGATCTCCTGTGCCATCTGTGCGCCATCGGTGCCAATGGCTGCATCGCGGTCCATTGCGAAGATGTAGTCGGGGTTCTTGTCCACAATGAACTCGAAGGAAGCCTCGTTGCCGTGGGTCGAGGTGTCGATATTGGCATCCACACCGATATTCTCAAAGCCGATCTCCTTGCCGATGATGGAGCAGCGGCCATCGTTGCCCAGAACATTGAAGCTGCCGCTGGTGGTCATGCCGACGATGGCAGTCTTGCCCTCTGCAAAGGTTTTCAGGGCGTCAATGCGGCTGTCAAAATCCGCCATCAAAGCTTCCACGTGGTCTTCCAGACCAAAGATAGAAGCGATGGTCATGGCGTTTTCACGGGTGCTTTCCACAACGCCCTTTTCGGCGTCGGTCGCAAGGAAAACAACGGGTGCGATCTCGCACAGAGCATCATAGGATTTGGACAGGCGTCCGCCGATAAAGATGATGTCCGGCTCACAGGCCATGACTGCTTCCATATCGGCTTCCTTGATGTTGCCAAGGTTCACAATGCTGTCATTGGTGACATAGCTCTGAAGATAGTCCAGAGAGGTGGATGCCGTGCCGACCACACGGTCGCCAACGCCCAGTTCATCCAGAATGTCCAGAGAAGCAAGGTCGAGGATCGCAATGCGCTGCGGGTCAAAGGGCACTTCCACGTCCACTAACTCCTTTGCACCGTTGAACGCCTTGATGGTCACCGATTCCGGTGCAGCTTCCGAGGAAGTGGCAGCTTCGCTGGATGCTGCCACAGAGGATGCCACGGAGCTTGCCGTGGAGGAGGAAGCGCCGCAGGCGGCGAGAACACCCGCTGCACTCACAGCGGCCATAGCGGTCAAAAACGAACGACGAGAAATTTTCTTCATAAGAATGCTCCTTTTAAAAAGTACTGAAATCAATAATATATCGACAAAGGCTTGCCTTCGATCTGCATGATCTCAAAGTCTACCTTGTAGATATCGGACAGGTTTTCTTTGGTGATCACTTCCTGCACGGTGCCAAACTTTGCGATTTTTCCATCCACGAAGGCGCAGATGTAGTCGGAATAAAACGCAGCATAGTTGATCTCGTGCAGAACAAGGATCACCGTTTTGCCCAGCTCATCGCACAGGCGGCGGACGATACGCATGAGGTTGGTTGCGTGGTAAATATCCAGATTGTTGGTCGGTTCATCCAGCAGGATATACTCGGTGTCCTGCGCAATGACCATGGCAATATAGGCACGCTGCCGCTGACCACCGGACAGTTCATCGATGAACTGCTCCTCAAAATCGTCCAGTTCCATGTAGGCGATAGCGCGGTCAATGATCTCGTTGTCCTCTTGGGTCAGCCGCCCGCCGGAATACGGAAAGCGGCCAAATGCAACCAGCTCCCGGACGGTCAGCTTCATCTGGACATTGTTGGCTTGGGTCAGGATGGCAAGCCGCTTGCTCAGCTCCCGGCTTTTCCAGCGCGTGATCTCCGTCCCCTCAAAATCCACAAGACCGCTGTCCCGTGCGATCAGGCGGGACAGCATTCCCATCACGGTGGATTTTCCCGCACCGTTCGGACCGATGAGGGAAAGGACTTTGCCTTTCGGAATTTCAAAACTCACGCCATCGACAACGGCTTTGCCATCGTAGCGTTTGGTGATCTCTTTTACAAACATGGTGTTATGCCTTTCTCTGGGTGAGCAGCAGATACAGGAAATACACGCCGCCGCCCACGGTGATGAACACGCTGACCGGAACCGAGTAAACGAACACCCGCTCCACCAGAAGCTGTCCGCCGATCAGAACAGCCATACCGAACAAAACAGAACCGGTGATGAGCTGGCTGTGCCGGTAGGTACGCAGGAACTGCCGGGAAAGGTTAGCAATGATAAGCCCCAGAAATGCCAGCGGGCCGACCATAGCGGTGGCTGTTGCAATGTACAGCGTGACCCCTAGCAGCAGCCGGCGGATGCAGCGGTCATAGTCCACGCCCAGATTGATGGCCTGATCTTTGCCCAGTGTCAGAACGTCCAGCAGCGCAAGCTCTTTCCGAAAGGCAAAGGCGACCAGCGCCAGAACCGCAACGGACAGTACCAGAATCGCCGAATTGACATTGGAAAAGCTGGCAACCAGATCCGTCAGCAGCGTGTCGTACTCATTGGGGTCCATCACACGGGTCAAGGTCGTCTGGATGCTGGAAAAGAACGAGGTCAGCACCGTGCCGATAAGCAGGACGTACAGAACATTGTGGTTCGTTTTCTGGAACAGATAGCTATAGATCACGGTGGCAACAGCCCCCATGATGGCGAGGTCTACCGCAAAGGCTGCGTTGGCATTGACCGCCAGAAAGCTGCCCGAACCCGCCACAAAGAACACCGCTGTGTGGATCAGCGAGTAAAGCTGATCCATACCCAACAGGCAGGGCGTGACGATGGTGTTGTTGATGATGGACTGAAACACGATGGATGCACTTCCAATGGCAAATGCCGTGATGAGCATGGCGATCAGCTTGGGCGTGCGGATGCGCATGGCGTAGGCAAATAATTTTTGGTTTTCAAAGTGGACACCCACTGTCATATAGCCCGCGCAGGCCAGCAGAACAAGAAGCAGAAGGATCAGCAGGCGCAGATGATTTTTGTGCGTTTTCATGCTGCACCTCCGGTTTTCTTGGCAGCTTTGTCCCGCCGGACTGCCTTGCGTCCATGCCGAAGCCGATACAACAGCAGCCCGACAAACAGGATACTGCCGATAACGCCAACGATCAGCTCGATGGGCAGCTCGTAGGGATAGATCACAACCCGTCCGATCATATCGCAGACCAGCACGAACACAGCGCCAAACAGAGCGGTATCCACCAGCGTTCCGCGGATCTGATCACCCTTGAACATTGCTACGATATTGGGCACGATGAGACCGATGTAGGAGATCGAGCCGACCACGACAACAACGGATGCCGTGATCATGGCAGCAATGGTCAGACCTATAAACAGTACCAGATCATACGGAACGCCGAGGTTCTGAGAAAAATCCTTTCCCATACCCACGATATTGAAGTGGTTGGCAAATACAAATGCCAGAACCACCAGCGGCACCGTCAGCCAGACAAGCTCATACCGCCCACGAATGACGGTGGAAAAATGACCGACCAGCCAGCTGGAAAGAGCCTGTGTCATTTCATATTTGTAGGCAAGATAATTGGTAACGCCCATTACGATGTTGGAGAACATGATGCCGACCAGCGGGACCATGACAACATCCTTGAACTGGATGCGCTGGATGAACCAGACAAAGACCCATGTACCCAGAACAGCACAAACGAAGGAAAAGGCAGCACGTCCCCACAGGGTAGAACCCGGTGCAAACAGCAGTGCCAGCAGAATGCCAAACTGCGCAGAAGAGATCGTTGCGCCTGTGGTGGGCGAAACAAACTTGTTCATACAGAGCTGCTGCATGATAAGCCCCGCCACACTCATGCCGATGCCTGTGCAGAGGATGGCAAGCAGACGCGGCAGGCGGGAGATCAGAAAGATCTCCCATGTTTCCACGCTGCCTGTAAGCAGGTCAGAAGGCCGGATGTCCAGCACCCCGACAAACAAAGAACAAACCGAAAGAATCATCAGCAGAACGCCGAGAAAAACAGTGGAACGATGATTACGAATGAAAAGCCCTCCTCGAGATTAGTGTAAACTAACTTTTTTTAAAAATAAAAAGAGAACGCCTGCGTGTGAAGAAACTGGTCTTACGTGTTCACACACAGCGCGTTCTGTTGAAGGGATTATATCATAAGGCATCGATGGGTTTCAAGTGGCAAACTCGCACGAAGGTTTTTCATGGCAAACTGCCATGCTTTGTTAATTCCTACAAAGTTGCTCCGATTTATATCCGCACCAAAAAGGATAGGATCGAATTTTAAAATATACGATAAAAAATGCAAAAAATAAATGCAAAGGCGATTCTTCACAAAAAGAGCCCTTGCATTTGTTGGTAAAAATCACCATGCGGCTTTAGCGCAAAACCTCCAGCAGCCGTCTGCCGGCTTCCTGCTGCGATTCCCCAAACGCCACCGCCAGCTCCTCCCGCAGGACACGCTCTACCATCTGGTAAAAGTAGGTATCCATAGCGTTGATCTTTCGGCCGCGGCTTTGCTGCTGGGTCTGTTTTTGCCCCAGCTCCTTGAACAGGGTCAGGTACTGGTAAAAATCATTGGTGTGCAGCAGCGCCTGATAGTGTTCTGCCAGCGCTGTCTGTACCCCCGCCGGGATAGCCAGCTTCTCCGCTTTGATGCGTGCAAGGTCGGCTTCTGCCTGCTGTGCCGGGGTCACTGGGCGCAGCGCCGCTTCCTTTTCCGTGGGGATATAGCTGCGGTCGTGGGAATCCGAAAAATAGGGCCGGAGGGTGTAATACTCTCTGGCAGACTCATCGCAAAAGCGCCGCAGCCCGACCCCTTCCACCTCGTGCACTCCCAGATTTCCGTAAACCACCAGCGCTCCCGCCTGAAACCGTGACATGGTATTTTCCTCGTTTCCTTGTATGGAAGGATTGCAAAAAAACAGACCTTCCAGCGTACTTTCGTTCTCTACAATATTGTACCACGGCCGGGCGGCTGGCTTCAAAGGGCATCTTCCACAAAGTTTGCCTCGTGCAATCTGCGCAGAATGCCCAGTACAATTCTTGTGCAAAATTGCCTTTGCAAATTCCCGGCGGGCAGGCTATAATAATTTCGTACAACGAGTAGCACTCATGCGTAAAACCGGTTGCATAAGGGCTGCCCGTTTTTTTATCGCAATTTTTTGCAGAAATGACTTACAAAACTGCATATTTGCGATATGCAGTTTGCGGATGTTGTCCGGGCATTGAAAGCGCAAACTGCAATGTTTGCCCCAAAATGGAAAGGTAAAGGTGAATCCCATGGAAAGTTCCAATCAGTTCCTCGGCACGGAACGCATCGGCAAGCTGATGCGGAAATACGCGATCCCGTGCATTATTTCACTGCTGGTGGGCGCGTTGTACAACATCGTGGACCAGATCTTTATTGCAAACGCCAGCTATCTGGGCTCCTACGGCAACGCCGCCAACACCGTTGTGTTCCCGCTGACGGTGGTGGCGCTGGCTATTGCGGTGATGATCGGTGACGGCTGCTGCGCTTTCGTCAGCATCAGCCTTGGTCAGAACGAAGTTCTCAAGGCAAAGCGGAGCGTCGGCAACGCAGTGGTGATGTGTCTGGTCAGCAGCATTGTGCTGGCGGCTCTCTATCTGGTTTTTGCGGATACCATTCTCGCCCTGTTCGGCGGAACGGTGAACGCCGAGACCTATCACCACTCGCAGGAATATTTCTTCTATATCACGCTGGGCGTGCCCTTTTATATGTTCGGGCAGACCATGAACCCCATTATCCGCGCGGATGGCAATCCCCGGTTTGCCATGATCTCCACTCTTGCGGGTGCGGTGCTGAACATCATTCTGGACCCTGTTTTCATTTTCAGCTTCCGCTGGGGCATGATGGGCGCGGCAGTGGCTACCGTCATCGGTCAGCTGGTCACGGCAGCGCTGGCAGTGTGGTATCTGCTGCACATGAAGATCATTCGCCCTGAAAAGAGCGACTACCGGCTGAAGGGCTCCATCTGCGGCCGTACCCTGACCCTTGGCATGACCAGCTTTCTATCCCAGATCAGCCTTGTAGCGGCAATGGCAGCCATCAACAACATGATCCGCAAATACGGCGCACTGGATGCCGTGTTCGGGCAGGAGCAGTACGCCCAGATCCCTATGGCAGTTGTTGGCATCGTGATGAAGTTCTTCCAAATCGTCATCTCCATCGTGGTGGGCATGGCGGCTGGCTGCATCCCCGTGGTGGGCTTCAACATGGGCGCCAAAAAGCCCACCCGTGTGAAGGAGCTGTTCACGAAACTGCTGCTGGCAGAAGCCACCGTGGGTGCCGTTGCACTGGTGTTGGTGGAGCTGCTTCCCCGGCAGCTCATCGCCCTGTTCGGTGCCGCCAACGAGAGCGTTTACTACACCGATTTTGCCGTGAAGTCCTTCCGCATCTACCTGTGCATGATCATTCTTGCTTGTGTCAATAAGGCGTGCTTCATCTTTTTGCAGGCCATGGGCAAGGCAGCGGAATCCACCGCCCTGTCCATGGTGCGTGAGGTGGTGTTCGGCGTGGGCTTTGCCCTGCTGCTGCCCCGGTTCTTCGGGCTGGACGGTGTGCTGTACTCCATGCCCATGTCGGATATCCTCACCTTCCTGATTGCAGGCTATCTGATCTGCAAAACCTACCGTGAACTGAGCACGAAAGGAGAAGTCTAATGGAAAAACGCATCATCACCATCAGCCGCGAGTTTGGCAGCGGCGGCAGAACCATCGGCAAGCTGGTGGCAGAACATCTGGGCATCCGGTGCTACGACGCTGAACTGATCCAGAAACTGGCTGCTGAAAGCGGCTTTGACGAAAGCTACGTCAAGGAGGCCGGAGAGTACACCCCCGGCGGCTTCCTCGCCTCTGCCTTCACCGACCGCAGCTTTGGCCCCACCAACGAGGACCTGCTCTGGAAGCTGCAGTACCGGATCATCCGGGAGCTGGCGGAAAAGGAGCCTTGCGTCATCGTGGGACGCTGCGCCGATTTTATCCTACAGGACCGCACCGACTGCCTGAAAGTCTTTGTCCACGCGGACATGAAGTTCCGGGCTGACCGCATCGTGCGGGTCTACGGGGAGCGGGAGAAATCTCCCGAAGCCCGACTGAAGGAAAAAGATAAACGCCGTGCCGCCTATTACCGCTTCTATACCGATATGAAATGGGGCGATGCCGCTAACTATCATGTCGCGCTGGATAGCGGGGTCATCGGCATTGAAAAGAGTGCGGAGATCATTGAAAGTCTTTCATAAGCTGTAATTTCCGGCAGTCTCTGAGCCGATAGCGCAAAACGCCGCCCACCTGCGTTTGATTACGCAGATGGGCGGTGTTTTTTCAATACGATTTTATGGGAAGATCCATTGTTCTCGTTTCCAAAGAAAACAAAAAATCCGAACCATTTTCCTCGGATGCAACTTCCGTCGCTTTCGCCAAACATCAGCGCCCCACAGTAGCCGCAGAACGGCTTGGTGGCAAGCATATACCCTATACGCAAGCACCTGAAAGAACATTTTGAAATTATTATATAGATTGTAGCTTTCGGATTCCAATCCCTAAAAGTACGTTGCTGATCTCCACCACCTGCAAAATTTCTTCTTTGCTGGCATTATCATAGTGTATTCCCGCTGACACGACAACCGGACAATTCACAGCCTTAAACAGTTCTTCACACCAGTGCTGACAAAGGATTCCTTCCTTGTGTCCCTCAAACTGCGTAACAGTGATATTTCCATCCGGGGCTGCGATTCCAACCGCTCCGATATGGGGCTTGTCGCCGCCATACAGACCAACCTGCACCCCGCAGTCTGTCACTGTGATTTCTGCCGTGATGGGTTTTCCACGGAACATCTGCTCATGGGTAAAATGTTTCATGGATTCATGCCCTCCCACTCATAGCTTTCCTCGTCCAGATCAAACTGACTCAGGATCCGGTTGACGGTGTGACGGGGCATATCCGCAACAGATGCCGGATGGTTATAGTAGGTCTGCATGGGCGGCAGGATGACTGCACCGTACTGACTGGCTTTACACAGGTTTTCCAGATGCAGGGTGGACAGTGGGCTTTCCCGTGACACCAACACCAGCTTGCGGCGCTCTTTCAGCATACAGTCTGCGGTTCGCAAAAGCAGGTTACGCTTTGCAAATGCGGTCCCACCCCAAACCCTGCTTAAAACGGACGAGGAGGAATTGTGTCAATTTGACACAATTCCTCCCACTATAGAGAAAACAGAGCGATCCCGACGGGGAACGCCCTGTTGTACATATCTCTGTCGTATGTGGATTTTTCAGGGTGCGTCCGCAGGGGCGCACCCTATTTTTGTTTCATCATGGTTGGGTGTACATCAAACCGCATCACTGCAACTCCTTATAGGTTTCTTCCGGCATCGGCTCGCACCACTCGTTGGAGGTGCCCTCACCGGGTACTTCCACTGCCAGATGAGAGAACCAGCAATCGGGTGCAGCACCGTGCCAGTGCTTGACCTCCGGGGGAATGTTTACCACATCGCCCGGATGCAGCTCCAGCGGCGCTTTGCCCCATTCCTGATAGTAGCCCCGGCCTGCCACGCAGACAAGGATCTGCCCGCCACCCTTTGCGGCATGGTGGATGTGCCAGTTGTTCCGGCAGCCCGGCTCAAAGGTGACGTTGTAAATGCCAACCTGTGCGGTGGACAAGGGTGCCAGATAGCTTTTTCCGCTGAAATATTGTGCAAAACCGTCGTTGGATGCACCGATGGGGAACACCATTTCACTCTGGTGCTTTGCCTTGGCATCCTCTGCTGCGTCCTCTGCCCAGACTTCCTTGGCCATGCGGAAAGCCGCCCACGCCTTGGGCCAACCTACATAAAACGCCGCATGGGTCAGGATCTCTGCAATCTCAGTCCGGGTAATACCGTTGTTTTTCGCTGCCGTCAGGTGATACCGAAACGAGGAGTCCGTCAGTCCCTGCGCCATCAGTGCCACCACCGTCACAAGGCTGCGGTCCCGGAGGGAGAGTTTATCCTCTCGGCTCCACACCTGCCCGAATAGTACCTCATCGTTAAGTTCTGCAAACTTTGGCGCAAATTCGCCCAGAGCATCCCGCCCTGCGGTCTGTTTCACTGCCATTATACATTCCTCCCCATCTCGTAAGCCTGTGCTCCACGCAGAAATTCATCGCATAGAATATCAGAGTTACCGCCCTTCCGTGGACTGCCAGACAAAATCAATACCTTCTTGCTCATAGGAACCTCCTTGACAGCGGAGTGCATCCGCATTATGATGTTGATAAAGATTGATTTTATCATACAACTTAAAGCGTACTTTAAGTCAAGGGCTTTTTGAAAAACCGGAGGTTTCAGATGATCTATACCGTAGGTGAAATGGCACAAAAGCTGGGCGTACCTGCCTCCACCCTGCGCTACTATGACAAAGAAGGGTTACTTCCCTTTGTGGAGCGTTCCTCCGGCGGCATTCGGATGTTCCGGGAAAACGACTTCGAGTGGCTGCAGGTCATCCGCTGCATGAAAAAAGCCGGAATGTCCATCAAGGATATCCGGCAGTATATTGAGCTTTCCATGCAGGGAGACGACACCATTGACACCCGGCTGGAAATGTTCCGGCATCAGCGGGAGGTGCTCACCCAGCAGATCCAGCAGTTACAGCATACGCTGGAGACCGTGGAGTATAAATGCTGGTTCTATGAAGCCGCCAAAGCCGCTGGGACAGTGGATGTTCCCGGTGCGATGACCGATGCGGATGTACCTGATCAGTTCCGTGCCATCCGGCAGGAGCTTCGGGGACAGAAGATGCCGAATATCGAAAGATAAGAAATGCCGTTCCAGTTGCTTTTGGAACGGCATTTCTCTTAATCTTCTAACCCATGGCTCCCGGTCACGGTTTTCAAGTATTTCTCCGGGTCACCGTTCAGAATCAAATCCGCATAGCCCAGCGGGTCATTGTAGATAAGGTAATCCAACTCTGATTTCTGCGACATGGTCACATCCGGTGCATCCTCGACCCCAGTGCAGTTAATGGAGATCATTCTCCCATCCCGGAGCAGCAGTTCCACACAGCCGGTGTCCATGTTGAACTTGCAGGCTCTTTCATCGTACTTCATGTTTGTGTCCTTTCCGCCTTACGGCACTCTCACAGTGGTCTGTCGTGCTTTCTTATGATAAGGTCTAGGACGTTTTTCGATGGAAGCAAGGGATTCGTCCTGTTTTCCGAAGAATACAAAAAATCCGAACCCTTCTCCTATCGGAAAAAAGTTCGGATTTTGTTGTTGTGGTGCACCTCCAGGGACTCGAACCCTGGGCCCACTGATTAAGAGAGACCAACGTGCAACAATCGTCAATTTCCAGAATTACGCAGATTCGTTACTTTTATCGTTTCACCGTAAATTTGTGTTTTGCATCCGCTGCATTCTTTGCATCCGCCATCCCCTCTTGCATCCGTTATCCAGCCGTTCCGGTGTGCAAAAATGTGCAGAGCCAAAATCAGCCCCTTAAAGCAGGCATCGGATTTTTATGCAAAGCCGGGAAAATGGCCGGGTTCGAACCCGATACGGCAGCTACGATATTATCTGTTTAGGCCAAGCATCAAATGTACATCAACAACTACGATTCATGGCAGGGATTTGGACAACTGCGATCTCTTATAAATCCGAAGCAGCTCTTTCTATGTGGACTTTTCTGGGTGGAAACACCTAAAAGGTTCACATTTTTTATTTTACCGGCAGCCAGACCGTTGCTTTTGCTCCGCGGGGGGTATTCTGCCCAAACACTGCCGTGCCGCCATGGGCGGCGGCGATCTGCTGCACTACATACAGGCCAAGGATATGGGGCGCATTTTCGGCAGGCTCCGCAGCGTTCAGTGCCACCAGAACGGCAGCTGGATAGCCGATACCGTCATCTGCCACGGTCAGGCAGAAGCGCTCCCCTACCTGCCGGGTGTGCACGGTAATGTTCACCGGCTTTGGGTTATGCCGGACGCTGTTGTTCAGCAGATTTTCCAGCAGCCGTGCCAGCAGCGCCTCATCCACCGAAAGCACTGTCTGCTCTGCTGGCTCTTCCTGTTCCAGTGTGATCTCGCAGCGCTCTGCCAGCGGGCTTTCGCAAAACTGCGCCACCAGCTGCCGGAACAGCGGCCCTGCCCGGAGGTCTTTCCGGCGCAGGGGTTGGGCACCGTATTCCAGCTTACTGGTCAGGTTCAGGTCATCAATGAGGGTGCGCAGCTTTTCGCACTGGGTACGGATGCCGGTCGCTTTCTGCCGGGAGCTGTCCGGCAAAAGTGCATCCTGTTCCAACTGCTCTGCCCAGCCTAAGATCAGCGCCAGCGGGGTGCGCACGTCATGGCTGACTCCTGCGATCCACTGGGTGCGGGCGTTGTCCCGCCGGGAAAGCATCTCATTTTTGGCTTGCAGCTGCGCCCCGGTCTGGTTCAGCTTTTCTGCCAGTTCCCCGGCAAAACCGTCGGTAGGCAGCCGGACGGTCTGCCCCTGCGCCAGTGCTTCCAGACCGTTTGCCACGGTCTCCAGCCGCTTTGCCCCCCGCCAGCTCAGCCAGAAGCAGAGAACCAGACCCAGCAGCAGCATTCCCAACGCTGCTGCCGGGAGCACCCGCACCATGCTCAGGGCAAAGTCCGGTGAGCTGTAAATGCTGTACTTCCACAGGCTCCCCTTTGGCAACCCGATGACGAACAGTCCGTAAGGTTCTGTCCAACAGAACACCGGGTAATCCGCCAGATACCAGCGGGCAAATTTGGCGATATCGCCGGGAGTGTAGGCATGGTTCAGTTCCTGCGGCAGGCCGTAGCTCCAGCGGATGTTTCCCACATCGTCCAGCACCATCGCCCACTCGTAGCCGTTCATCCATTCCTGCGGGGTGCGTTCTGCCCCAAAGGCAAGCCCTTCGGCGGTCTCCACCATGGAATCCGCGATCTCGCTGGAGGAGTATTCCCGCTGCGGCAGGCGGCAGCCCTCCTGCCAACCCAGCCAGCCCAGCACCGCAACACCGGAAAACAACAGCAGCAAAACAATGCCCACCGCCGCCAGCACATACCGCCGGATCAGGCGCACAAAGGTTTTCATGCTTCTTCCCCCTTTGTCAGCTTATAGCCAATGCCCCGCACCGTCCGCAGAAACTGCGGCGCACCGGGTTCGGCTTCCAGCTTCTCCCGCAGATGCCGGATATGTACACCCAGACTGTTCTCGTAGCCATAGTAATCTGCGCCCCAGACCGCCGCACAAAGGGCATCGTAGGTAACGATGTGTCCCCGGTTCTCTGCCAATTTCCGCAGCAGCGCCAGTTCGGTGGCGGTCAGTGCCAGCGTTTTGCCCTCTGGCAGGGTAACAATGGCATCATTCAGGTCTACGCACCGCTCCCCCAGCTGCAAAGGTGCCGGTTTTGTACGGGACAGCTCTGCCCGGTACGCCCGCTGCAAAATATGCTGCACCCGCAGCAGCAGCTCCTGCATCAGAAAGGGCTTGGTCAGGTAGTCATCTGCGCCAAGACCCAGCCCAAACAGACGGTCGGCATCCGCGTCCCGTGCAGAGAGGAACAATGCCGGGACATCCGCTTTTGCCCGCAGCGCCCGGAACAGCGAAAATCCATCCCCATCCGGCAGGTTGATATCCAGGATCATCAACTCCGGCTGTTCTGCCGCAAAGCAGGCGCGGGCAGCGGCGCAGCTTTGGGCAGTTCTGATATGGCCATATCCTGCGCCCCGCAGCTGCTCACATAGCAGTGCCAGCAGCTCGGCGTTGTCGTCCACAAGCAGGAGCTTTGCATCATAAATGGTATCCATAAGGGCAGTTCTCCTTTCCTGCCTTTACTATACCACACTTTTTTGCGCCGCAGCGGAAAACGCCTGCAAATTTAAGGGTAAATTAAGCTGCGCTTCCGGTCAGTTTAAGGCAGCGGGTGTATTCTGGCATCGTTCCGAAATCCATGAATGCGAAAGGAGACCCTTTATGAAACCTGTGATCGAGACCCATGCCCTTTGCAAAAGCTACCATGGCCGTCCGGTGGTGGATCATTTGAACCTGACTGTCCCGGAAGGCTGTGTTTACGGCTTTTTAGGCCCCAACGGTGCGGGCAAATCCACCACCATGAAGATGCTGCTGGGGCTTGTACACCCCACCGGTGGCAGTGTGGAACTGCTGGGGCACACCCTGAACGAAGCAAACCGCATTGCCCTGCTGCGGCAGACCGGCAGCCTGATCGAATCCCCCTCCGGTTATCTGCACCTGACCGCCCGAGAAAACCTTTCCATCGTGGCTGACTTGAAAGACGTGGATCGGAAGGACATCAGCCGGGTGCTGGAGATCGTGCACCTGACCAAAGACGCTGACCGGAAGGTGGGGCAGTATTCCCTTGGCATGAAGCAGCGGCTGGGCATTGCCATGGCGCTGCTGGGCAGCCCCAAACTGCTGATTTTAGATGAACCCACCAACGGTCTGGACCCGGCAGGTATTCAGGAGATGCGCAGTCTGATTGCTTCCATGCCGCAGACCACCGGAGCCACCGTGCTGATTTCCAGCCACCTGCTGGGAGAGATCGAGCAGATGGTGGATCAGGTGGGCATCCTGAACCACGGCAAACTGCTGTTCGAGGGCTCCTTGCAGCAGCTGCAAAAGCACAGCCGGGGCGGCATTCTGCTGCGGGTGCTGGACGCCCCCAAAGCCGCAGCCGTCCTGCAGCAGCAGGGAGTAAAAGCCGCTGCACCGGCAGACCAGCCGGACACCCTGCAGCTGCCCCCGCTGCCGGACGAAGCGTTGGCGGCGCTGGTCTGTACTCTTGCCGAAAGCGGCGTGGGCGTAGTTGGACTGACTGCGCAGACAAAGAGCCTTGAGGACATCTTCCTCAGCCTGACCCAGACCAGCGGGGAGGTGGCGTAAGATGGCAGCTTTCCGTGCAGAACTGCAAAAAGCCCACCGTAGGCATGACCTTGCTCTCTGCCTGCTCATCCCCGGCATTGTCGTGCTGTGGGTGGGCGGCCTTGCTCCGGCAGACCCGGAGGAGCTTGCCAACGGTTACAGCGCCCTGCTTTACAGCCTGCCCGTCATTGAAGCTATTCTGATGCCAGTGATGATGGCAGTGCTGGCCTCCCGGCTGTGGGATATGGAGATCAAAGGCAACACCGCAAAGCTGCTCTACACCCTGCAGAGCCGCCGCAGCCTGTTTGCAGGCAAAGCTGTCTTTGGGGTGCTGGAGGTGCTGTTGGTCACGGTGCTGGAGCTGGCCTGCGTTCCGGTGCTGGGGCGTGTCCATGGTTATACCGAAGCCTTTCCCACTGGGCAGCTGGTCTACCTATTCATCTGCACGCTGGCGGTGGACACAATGCTCTTCTTTGGAGAATTTCTGCTGATGCTGTGGGTGGGCAATCCCCTGCCGGCGCTCTGCGTGGGCATCGTAGGGGCGCTGGTGGGGCTGTTTTCGGCTTTTATGCCACCGCTTGCCAGTTACTTTGTGCCTTTTGGGTACTACATCCCTCTGAGCGCCTACGAAGTGGCGAACTGGGACAAGGCCACCCACACCGTCACCTACGGCACCCGCCCCTTTAACTGGGTGCTGCTGGCCTTCACCCTTGCGCTGGGCGCTGTGCTGTTTGCCCTTGCGTGGCGCAAGGTACAGGACGAGGAGGTATAAAACCATGCTGAAACGCTGTATTCTTGCGGAGAACCGCAAACTCCACGCATCCCCCATCTGGGCAATGTTCTTTGTGCTGCCCATTCTTTCGGCCACCTACGGTACTTTCAATTATCTGCAAAATCTTGAGATCCTCACCGACGGCTGGTATAGCCTGTGGACCCAGCACACCCTGTTTTATTCCATGCTCTTCTTCCCTGCCATGGTAGCCACCTATGCTGCCTACTTGTGGCGGCTGGAACATCTGGGGCACAACTGGAACCTGATCATGGCAAGCCCCGTACCGCCGCTGGACCTGTTTGCCGCAAAGTTTGCGGTGGTGACAAAGCTTGCGCTGCTGACCCACGGCTTTGTATTTGCGCTGTTCGTGTTCTGCGGCAAGGTATTTGCCCATCTGCCCGGGCTGCCGCCGGTCACCTTACCGCTGTTTTTACTGCGGGGACTGCTGGGTGCGCTGGCTGTCATTGCCGCACAGCTGGTGCTGGCCATGGTCATCCGCAGCTTTGCCGTGCCCATTTTTCTGGGGCTGCTGGGCGGCATTACCGGCATCTTTATCAGCTCCAAGGGTCATGGGCTGTTGTGGCCCTATTCCCTGATGCAACTCGGAATGAACTCCAACAGAAGTGCGGATGCTCTGGCGGGCAGCTACGGGCTGTTTGCCTTCAGCTGCATCTTCTGGCTGGGGACGATGTTCCTTCTGGCATGGCTGCTTTTACGCCGGAAGGATGTGCGGGCATAAAGCAGAAATCTGCGTATCTGCTCCTGTCAAGAGGGCTGGCACCGTCCGGCCCTCTCTCTTTTTGCCAAAGTTTCCATCGCTTTTTCTTGCAAGCTGCCGAAAACAACGCGTTCTCAAAAGTTCGCGTTCGCGAAACGTATGGTGCGTTTCCGGTCTTTCGCTGCGTATGTGCGTACATAGAAAGCCACCTGCTGCGTACGCACATACGCAGCGAAACGCCCAAGTTCTCCCTTATAGGGGGTATTGGCAAAGTGTCAGGTTGACAGTTTGCCCGGAGCAGGAGTGCAGAGAGCGCAGCCCTTTGCCCCAGTGATATGATGGGTATTATCTGACGCAAAATGGCGGCAGATCCAGCAGCTCCGCTGCTGCGCACTCTCCCGGCAAGCTGTTGAAACGGAGATTAGAAAAATCATTTATCCACGAAGTCTACACGCTGCTCAAGACCGCATTTTCCTATGCTGTGGAGTGGGACCTCATCCACAAGATTCCCCTGCCCCGTGATGCCCCCAAGGTCAATATCGAGGAGCGCACCATCTGGGACGAGAAAACCATGCTGGCAGCCTTGCAGACCATCGAGAATCCTGCCCTGCATCTGGCGGTGCACATGAGCATGATCCTTTCGCTCCGTGAGGGCGAAATCCTCGGCTTACAGCCGAGTGATCTGGACTTTGATGCCGCCGATGGGCGTGGCACCATCTCGGTCAGCAAGACCATGCAGAGAGCCAACAAGGACGCTCTGAAAAAGCTCGACCCCAAACAGGTCTACTACACCTTCCCGGACAGGCGTGAGGGCAGCAAGTCCTCCCTTATCCTGAAAAAGCCCAAGACCAAGAAATCCAACCGTGTCCTGTATATGACAAAGCCCTTAAAGGAAGAACTGCTGGCATGGCTTGAAAAGCTCAAGCAGGACGAGCAGAACGCCCCGGAGAAATACAGCAATTGCGGGCAACTGTTCCGGCTCCCGGATGGTCTGCCCATCGCGCCGGAGCTGCTGACAAAGTGGTACCGCCTGTGGAGAGCCGAGCACCCGGAGTTTGAGCAGATCGTGTTCCACGGCCTGCGGCACTCCAGTGCCACCTACCAGCTCTTGCAGTCGGACGGTGACTTCAAGTCGGTGCAGGGCAACACAGGTCATGCAACGGCATCTGTCCTGATGGACACCTACGCCCACACGCAGGACAAGCCCCGGTTGGAGCTGACCGAGAAGATCGAAGCAAACTTCTACTCCCAAGACCTGACCCCGGCAGCATCCCAGCCCCGGCAAAACGAAAAGCCGGCGGCAACAAAAATCTCCGGTAAGGAGATCCTTGAAGCCATCCGGCTGATGGACGCAGACGAACGCAGAGAATTGACGAGAGCCTTGTTCGCTTAACCTCTCTTCTTTTTATGCAAAGGAAAGCAGGCTGTGCAAGCCATGCACAGAAAAGCCCCTGATTTGGGCAAATGTGCAAACGGTGTGCAGAAAGTGTGCAGCCGCTTTCTTACATAAAGAAAGAACGTCAAATCTTACGATTTGACGTTCAATATCTAGTGCACCTCCAGGGACTCGAACCCTGGGCCCACTGATTAAGAGAGCAAGCCGCCGGTTCGTCTCAATTTATGGAAGTTTCGAGTCATCGTTATTTTCAATCAAAGCAACGTGATTTTTCACCCGGTAATTTCTGCACCCTTTGTCGAATTTTGCAGCGAAAAGCACCTTCTGCACGTTTTGAAACCGTGCAAAATCCGTGCAGAAACCGTGCACTTACTCTCTGACAAACAAAATCGACCTATCCCCCATCGACTTGACGGCATTGGTTTGAGTGGCCGCACACCAAAAATCAAGTCTAGGAGGACACTACTATGATGAAACTACTTTCCTGCCGCTACAATATGGACACCAACCGGGTGGAAGCCCGGTTTGAGGATGGCACTGTCCTTTCCCTTGACTGCATCGCCATTGAGGACGAGTACGGCAACACCCCGGCACAGCGGGCAGAACTGGATTGGCTGCTCTACAATAAGCCATTGGAGTACGCCCAGCTTGTGCTGAGTGGTGAGATTGAACACTACCTTTCACTTGGCTGCGACCATGGCAGACTGGAAGATTGACCTTTAATTAAAATATCCAAGGCAAAACAACAGCCCTCTACTTGCAGTCGTTGCAAATAGAGGGCTCATGATTAGTTAGTAGTTCAACCTATTATGGTAACCATCTGAAAATACTGATACTGGTATTCATCTTCTAATACCGCCTGCATTTCTTCCATGTATAGCGGGTCTTTCAACAGTTTGGGATGAAATGCTCGCTCTCTCCAGAGTCGGACTCCAATTTCGGGAAAAAAATATTCCGTTCCCAGTTGCAAGTCCTTTTCGTTGCAAATAACGTTGTCCTTTTTCATTAAGCTATCAATAATACACTCGGCGGCTGTATTAAACATATCCATCCCGAACAATTTTATTGATGCCACTTTAGACAAATCACGCTGGATGCCGATTTCAGCAGCTTTTCCGTTCCGATACTGCACAAGAAAGAACGAATCATTATCCATATATCGTCCGGTTATCAAATTAGGGTCATCGGTTTCCGCACAACATTCCATTTGCATTGCTTCATCAGAAGAATTCGACCACTGTTTCTTCATTTGTAGAAGAGCATTTTCTAATTCATCTGATGTCATGCCTAATTTTAATTGTCCAATTCCAATATGTGGTTCAATAATTATCTCTTTCATAACAAAACCTTATACCAAAAAGTGAGCCATACAAATGCAGCAGTTGCACATATCATCAGAACCAGTAGTATCGTACTTGCAAGTTTTTTCTCAATGGAAACTTTCTGATTTTCGCACAAGACAATTTGCTGAAGATTGTGAAATTCGGCTTCGCTGACATT
>NZ_PRLD01000050.1 GCF_003287405.1 Faecalibacterium prausnitzii | reverse complement strand
CGGACGCACCCTGCAAAAATCCACACACGATAAGTAAGGCAGGGAGTTCCCCAGCGGGAACTTCCTGTTTTTCTTTGCCAGAGATATGAGCCTGTTCCGCCTGCCATGCGGCAAACTCTCGCTGTCCTTCCTCGCTGTTCCAGCAGGCAAGGATGGCCGGGTAGAATGCCCGTGCCAGACGGTCAATGACTTCATCGGGATAAGGGGAAGTGTTTGTGGACTTTTTCTTTTTGTTCAAACGCACGCTCCTTTGATCGTCCCACCGTGGCAAAGCCGGGCGAGAAAATCAAAGTTCCAATTCTTATCAGGCGCAAGGGCGCGGATGTTTTCCGCCCTGCACTTGCGGCTGGTGGCTCGTTGATGGCTTACAAGTGCCTGTCGTTATGCGATTTTTTCATCGTTCAGCATTTCTTCAAACTGTGCCATATACGCTTTGTGCTGCTTGAGGATTTTTAGCGTTTCAGTTTTGGCGTAGGAATCGTCCGGTAGCTTAGGCAAGTATCTCATCAAAAAATCAAAGTCCTGCTGAATCCGCCGGACGGCGACTTCCAGCGCAGAGTAGTTGATTCCAGAGTAGTGTGAGTAGCTCGACTGCGGAGCGGGACGGTCTTCCGGGTGCAGAATCTCGTGCACGATCTGCTTGCGGTTCGGAAAATCAGCTCTGGCGAGGCGGTGCATATCGGCATCACGGACTTTGAATTGCCCGGACAGGATCTTTTCTTTTGTACCGGGCATCATCTGCTCCATGATCTCCACGCCCCGCATGAACTTTTCAGAACGGGCAACGTAGGATTCGCTGACATTGTTCCGCTCTGCAATCTGCTTACGAACGCTTGCTTCTGCGGCAGTGGGAGGAATTGTGTCAAATTGACACAATTCCTCCGGGGCGGTTTTCTTGGCAGCAGCCGTGTGCTGGTTGTTGCCGTTTCCACCGGGCTTCCGATGCTCCACACTGTACTGTTTTCCAATGAGGAACTTCTTCTGCTCCGGCGTGAGATTACGCCGCCCCAGCTGATTCTTGCAGATCCATGCGAGGACTTCTTCTCTGCTTTCAAACGGGAGCGGCATGGTGGAGAAAGAGATTTCGGGATGCTCCTGAACGATTTCATAACGATTGTGGCCGTCAACAAGGGTATTACCCCAGACAATCAAAGGAGAAATCAGCTTGCCCTCTTTCAGGATATTTTCTTCAAGCTGCTTAAATTCATCATCGGTCAGAGGGGGAATCTGGGACTGGAACTCCGGATCGATTTTCAGATTGATCATACGCACACTCCTTTATCTCTCCTGCTGCGTCTGTTCTTCCTCCCGGAAAAAGGACGCAACATTCTGCTTTGCGGTTTTCAGTTTGAGCAGTTCCTCTTTAGCTTCCTTGTACTGCTCGTAGAACTTTGCCTTTTCGGATGCCAGTTGCGCATACTCGGCTTCCAGCTTTTTCGGGCGGGGCAGCTTGGTGATGTTGCTTGCCTTGAAATAGGCTCCTGCCACCCGGTATGCTGTCAGCTCTGCACGATGCTGTT
>NZ_PRLD01000008.1 GCF_003287405.1 Faecalibacterium prausnitzii | reverse complement strand
GATACTCCTCTGGTTCGCCGTTCAGAATCAAGTCTGCATAGCCAAGCGGGTCATTGTAGATGAGATAATCTAACTCCAACCTCTGCGCCATGGTCACGTCCAATTCATCCTCGACCCCAGTGCAGTCAATGGAGATCATTCTCCCCTCCCGGAGCAGCAACTCCACGCAGCCGGTGTCCATGATGAATTTGCAAGCTCTTTCATCGTACTTCATGTTTGTGTCCTTTCCGCCTTACGGCACTCTTACCGTGGTCTGTCGTGCTTTCTTATGATAAGGTCTAGGACGTTTTTCGATGGAAGCAAGGGATTCATTCTGCTTTCCAAAGAACACAAAAAATCCGAACCCTTCTCCTATTGGAAAAAAGTTCGGATTTTGTTGTTGTGGTGCGGATAAGAGGACTTGAACCTCCACCGAGTTGCCCCGATTAGAACCTGAATCTAACGCGTCTGCCAATTCCGCCATATCCGCATATTCTGTTGTGTTCCTGCACCGCAGCGCCGGGAACGATAGTTATTATACCAGATACAAAAGAAATGTCAAGGCTTAATTTCAAAATTATTCGACAAATTTTTGCGGTAAAGTTGGTGCACTCTGGATAGCGGCTGTGGGGCGCTTTTTAGGGCAGATTATGGTACAATAAACGATAGGCAACACCGCACAATTCCCGCCTGACGGCTTAAGCACCGTTCCGGCGGCTGCGGCACGGCATCTGCGTTGCCAAAATGCTCGATAATACACAAAGTATTATCTGCGCTTTTGGCTTAGCATCTGCCGCACCTCGCGCGCCGTATCGGCACTTAGAATTATGCGGTACTGTCTATACGTCCGGGCATCGCCCGGCGATTACGGAAAAACGAGGGAAAACGATGCTGAATGTGATTATTTTTCTGGTCGGTGCACTGATCATGTTTTACATGGCGCTGCGCAGCGTGCGTGCGCGGCAGCAGCTGCGCACCAAGGGCGTCTGCGTGCAGGCCACGGTAAGCGGCACGGTGCAGAGCCGGGACGGCGCTGCCTATGTGCTGGAGTTTACCACCGCAGGCGGCAGCCACCGGCTGCAGTACCCCAAGCCCGCCAAGGGCAAGTCCTTTGCCGAGGGCAGCGTGGTCACCCTATACTACGATCCCGATGCACCGGAGAAGATGTTCGTGGAGGGCGACAAGTCTGTGCTGGGTGCCGAGCTGCTGTACGTCGGCATCGGTGTGGCGCTGCTGGTGCTGATGGTCGGCATCATGAACCGCTGAGAAGGAGGGACACCGTATGAAACTGGAACATTTCGGCATGGCTGAGCCGGGGGACTGCCGGTTGGTGTTCACGGCAAGCGCTGAGGAGCTGGCCGCTGCACTGGCAAAGGAGCAGGCTGCCCCGGATGCCCCGCAGGACGAGGAAGAGCTGCTGACGGCAGCGGTGAACCGCACCATTCTGGAGGGCTTTGATCCTCTTTACCGGCAGCTGGTGCAGGAACAGCAGATTGTACCGGTGACCGACCCGGATTTTGAGCTGCTGGCGGTCAACAAGGCCGAGGGCTTCCGGGCGGGGGCGCAGTTCTACACCCTGCCGCCGCTGGAACTGGGACGGGATACCGGCTTTGTGCAGGCCATCGAGCCCCACCCGCTGCGCCGGTTGACCATTGAGCTGGAGATCAACCGCAATTATGGTGACGAAGAGCGCGCCGCCGATGCCGCAGGCAAGGCTGCGCTGCGCGACCGGGTGACCCGGGAGCTCTACGCAAAGCGCTGCGCACAGGCTAAAGACAGGGCAGAGAAGGAGCTGGTCTGGCAGCTGGGCGATGAGGTGACCGGCTTTGTGCCCAAGCGGCTGGAAGCGGGCAACTACTTTGCCGAGCAGCGGCAGTTCAATCTGAGCCTGCAGGCAAACGGCATCAACTTTGACCGGTTCTTAGCCGTGCGCGGGCAGACGGTGGAGCAGTTCCGGCAGTGGCTGCACCGGCAGGCGGAGCGCAAGCTGCGCAGCTGGCTGGGGCTTATGCTGGTGGCTGAGCGGGAGGGCTTGCAGCCCACCGAAGCCGAGGTGAATGCCGCCCTTGCCAACTGGAACGAGAAGCTGGACGGGGAGCGCACCTTCCCGGCGAACGACAGCCGCAAGGTGCGCCAGCGCCTTGCCCGGGCAAATGCTGCGGCCTTTGTGGTGGCGCATTCCACCCTCACCCCGCCGCCGGCAGAGCCTATCGTGCAGGAACCGGAGAATAAATGATAACAAAAGGAGAGATGCGCCGCATCTCTCCTTTTTGTTAATGTTATGAGGGGTACTCAGGTCTGCACACCCTCGAACTGGCTGTTGTAGAGCTTGGCGTAGAAGCCGCCCTGTGCCAGCAGCTGGTCGTGATTGCCCTGCTCCACGATGTGGCCGTCCTTCATGACAAGGATGACGTCTGCTTCCCGGATGGTGGAAAGGCGGTGCGCCACAATAAAGCTGGTGCGCCCCTGCATCATGCGGGCAAAAGCCTTCTGGATGCGCACCTCGGTGCGGGTATCAATGGAGGAGGTGGCTTCGTCCAGGATCAGCATGGGCGGCAGGCAGAGCATCACGCGGGCGATGCAGAGCAGCTGCTTTTGTCCCTGACTGATGTTGCCGCCGTCCTCTGCAATGACGGTGTCGTAGCCCTCGGGCAGGCGGCGGATAAAGCTGTGGGCGTGGGCAGCCTTGGCGGCGGCGATCACCTCGTCCATGGTGGCGTCCGGTTTGCCGTAGGCGATGTTCTCCCGCACCGTACCGGCGCGCAGCCAAGTGTCCTGCAATACCATGCCGTAGCTGCCGCGCAGGGAAGCGCGGGTCACATCCCGGATATCGGTGCCGGAAACCTTGATGCTGCCGCTGTTCACATCATAGAAACGCATGAGCAGGTTGATGAGGGTGGTCTTGCCGCAGCCGGTGGGGCCTACGATGGCGATGCGCTGACCGGGCTGTACGTCCAGCGAAAGCCCCTCGATGAGCGGGCGGTCGGGCAGGTAGCGGAAGGACACATCCTGCAGCTGCACATGGCCGTCCGGCTGCAGGGCGGCGGCGTTTTCGGCTTCCGGCACCTGATCCTCGGCGTCCAGCAGTTCAAACACCCGGGCGGCGCAGGCCAGTGCGTTTTGCAGCTCGGTGACCACGCCCGAGATCTCGTTGAAGGGCTTTGTATACTGGTTGGCGTAGCTTAAAAAGACGCTCAGCTGACCGATGGTGATGCCGCCGCGCACGGCGTACAGCGCACCCACAAGACCCACGCCTGCGTACACGATGTTGTTCACAAAGCGGGTGGCGGGGTTGGTCAGGCTGGAGAAGAAGATGGCCTTCAGGCTCACCTCCTGCAATTGTCCGTTCACTTCGTCAAAGGCGGCAAGGCTTTCGGCTTCGTGGCCAAAGGCCTGCACCACCTTCTGGCCTTCGATCATCTCGTTGACCAGCGCGGTCTGCTTGCCGCGTACGGTGCTCTGGCTCTGGAAGTAGCCGTAGCTGCGCTTTGCCAGAAAGCCCGCCACCACAAGGCTCAGCGGGGTGATGCACACCACCACCAGCGTGATGGGCACGTTTTCCCGCAGCATGAACAGCAGGGTGCCAAAAATGGTCAGGATACCGGAGAACAGCTGAGTAAAGCCCATCAGCAGACCGTCCGCAAAGGTGTCCACATCTGCCACCATGCGGCTGACGATATCGCCGGAGGGATGGCTGTCCAGATAGGACAGCGGCAGGGTCTGAATTTTACGCAGCGCCTCGTTGCGCAGGTTACGGCTGACCGAGAAGGTGATGCGGTTGTTGCACACGCTCAAAAGCCACTGTGCAAGGGCGGCTGCGGCAGCCACCACCAGAATGCTCACCGCAATGCGCAGCACCCCAGCAAGGTCCACATTGCCCTTGCCCAGCATTTTATCAATGGCATCACCGCACAGGATGGGGATATACAGCTGGGCGGCTACGCTGACCGCCGCCACCAGCAGGCTGCACACTACAAAGGCGCTGTACGGACGGATCTTGTGCAGCACCCGGTTCAGGGTGGCCTTGCGCTGCTGCGGGGTCAGCTTGTTTTTTGCCTTTGCACTCATGCTTCTGCCTCCCCTTTCTTGAACTGGCTCTCGTAGATCTCCTCGTACACCGGGCAGCTGCTGCGCAGGGCGCTATGGGTGCCGATGCCCACCAGATGGCCGTCATCCAATACTAAGATCTGGTCGGCGTGCTGCAAGCTGGCGGCACGCTGGCTGACGATGAACACGGTCAGTGCCCCGGGCAGCGCCGCCAGTGCCTTGCGCAGGGCGGCGTCGGTGGCGTAGTCCAGTGCGCTGGCGCTGTCGTCCAAAATCAAAATGTCTGGCTTGCCCACCAGCGCACGGGCGATGGTGAGCCGCTGCTTCTGTCCGCCGGAAAGGTTGCGTCCGCCCTGCTCCACCGGCTCGTCCAGCCCAAGGGGCTTTGCACGCACAAAGTCCGCTGCCTGCGCCGTTTCCAGCGCCGCCCACAGGTCGGCATCGGTGGCGTCCTTGTTGCCCCACAAAAGGTTGGAGCGGATGGTGCCGCCGAAGAGCTGTGCCTTCTGCATGACCACCGCCACCCTGCCGCGCAAAGCGTCCCGGGGGTAGCTGGCCACCGGTCGGCCAAAGATCTCCACGCTGCCCTCGGTGGCATCGTAAAAGCGCGGGATCAGGTTTACAAGGCTGGATTTGCCGCTGCCGGTGCCGCCGATGACGCCGATGGTCTGGCCTTTTTTGGCGGTAAAGCTGATGTCGGTCAGGCTGGGTGCGCCTGCGCCGGCGTAGGTCAGCCCTACATGGTCAAAGCGCACGGCATCGCCGGTCTTGTCGGCGGCAACCTCGCCCAGCAATTCGGCGGGGAAGGTCATGCCGGGTTTGGTATCCAGCACCGCCTGCACACGGCCTGCACAGGCCAGCGCCTTGCTGATCTGTACGATGAGATTGGCGAGCTTGACCAGCTCCACAAGGATCTGGTTCATGTAGTTCACCAGCGCGATGACATCGCCGGACGCCATGCCGCCCACGTTGATCTCAATGCTGCCCACATACAGCAGCGCCACGATGGCAAGGTTGATGAGCACATAGGTCAGCGGGTTCATCAGAGCCGAAAGGTGGCCGACGTGCAGCTGCATCCCGGTCAGCAGGGCGTTGGCGTCCTCAAAGCGGTCGATCTCGCTCTGCTCCTTATCAAAGGCGCGCACCACGCGCACGCCGGTCAGGTTCTCGCGGGTCAGGCCCAGCACCCGGTCCAGCCGGGTTTGCACGGTCTTATACAGCGGCCGGGTGATCACCATCACGCCGAACACCACCACGCTGAGCAGCGGGATGGTGACCACAAAGATCATTGCCGCCCGGGCGTTGACCGTAAAGGCCATGACCATGGCACCCAGCACCACAAAGGGGCTGCGCAGGAACAAACGCAAAAACAGGTTGAGCCCGCTCTGCACCTGATTGACATCGCTGGTCATGCGGGTGATAAGGGTGCTGGTGCCCAGTGTATCCATCTCTGAAAAGCTCAGGCTCTGGATATGGGCAAACAGGGCGTGCCGCAGCGCGGTGGAGTAGCCCACCGCCGCCTTGGCGGAAAAATACTGCGCGGTCAGGCTGCAGGTAAGGCCGACAAAAGCCAGCAGCAGCAAAAGGCCGCACCGCACCAGAATATAATGAAAATCGTGCGCTGCGATGCCCACATTGACGATATCGGCCATGACCAGCGGCACGAACAGGTCAAAGGTGGCTTCCAGCATCTTAAAGAGCGGTGCAAGCACGCTTTCGCGCTTGTAGCCCTTCAGGTAGCCAAGCATCCGGTTCAAGAAAATTCCTCCTTTGGGGGTCAAAATACACCTTATTATAACGCGATGTATATTGAAAATCCAGTGCCGCAGCTGCGTTTTGCATTGTACAAGCTGCCAAATCCTGTTATACTAGAACTGATATTGATAGGGAAGTATGGTGAACACAATGGCAAGACGAACAGACGGCGGGGTACGCTTCCGCCCGGTGGGCAGCCAACGCAGCCGCACCGCACCGGTGTACAGCCCGCGCGGCACCGGCTGCCCGGCCATCGAGCAGGCAGTGCAGGGGCTGTACAAGGGACAGAACGAGGAAAGCTTCTGGTCTTTGATGAGCGCGTTGAACTATGCGCTGGAGCTGGAGACCCATGTGCTGGTGCCGCTGCAGACGGCGCTTTCGGCGCAGGGTGCGCCTGCCCCGTGGATGGAGCACCCCATCCCGGCGGAAAAGGCCGATGGCCTTGCCTTGTGGACGCTGCGCAACGACAAGGGACGCTGCTGGCTGCCGCTGTTCACCTCGGTGGCAGCGGCCGGTGCAGACCGCAGTACCGGTAGCCGCCCCATGGCAGACCGCACCTTGGAACAGGCCATGCAGCTGGCGCTGGACACCCCGGGCATCGACGGCGTGGTGCTGGACCCGTGGAGCAATTCGGCCTCGCTGGACGGTGCGCTGCTCAACGGTCTGCTGCACGCAGGCCACACCCCGGAGGGCCCCGGCGCAGAGGAGGCCGAAGCCGGTAAAGAAGCTGCCCGCGCCGGACACTGGGCGGCAGCGGCAGAGTGCTACCAGAAAGCCGCTGAGCAGGGAAATTCTGCCGGGCTCTCGCTGCTGGGCGAGTGCCTGTATCAGGGGCGCGGCGTGCCAAAAAGCGCTGCGCAGGCACGCAAGCTGTGGAAAGCTGCTGCCGAAAGCGGTGAAACCATCGCCCTTTTGAACCTTGGCGACGACTGCGCCGCCCGGGGCGACAACGGCAAGGCGCTGTTGTGGTACCGCCGGGCGCGGCAGAGCGCGGCAGCGGTGCCGGATATCGAGTACACGCCCCGGGTCTGCCTGCGGCTGGCGCAGTACGAAACCCGCTACACCTCCCGCAAAAAGGCGCTGGCGCTGGCGGCAGAAGCAAAGCAGGCTTTTACCATTTTGCAGCGGGAGCACGAGCCGGACGCCGACTGCTGGTTGCAGGAAGCGGAACAGCTGCTCTATGAGCTGACCCACGAGCCGCCTACGGCTCCGGCAGCATATAACATAGAATCTTTACAATTGGACTAAAAAATGGTCACAGCCGTCCGGTAAGATAGACTGGAGAGAAATCAGCCCGCAGACACGGCGGACAAGAAACAGAGGAAACAGTATGAGCAAAGTGATCGGCATTGATCTGGGTACGACCAATTCCTGTGTGGCGGTAGTGGAGGGCGGCAAGCCTGTGGTCATCACCAATGCAGAGGGCGAGCGTACCACCCCCAGCGTGGTGGCATTTACCAAGGACGGTGAGCGGCTGGTGGGCGGCGCGGCCAAGCGCCAGATCGCCACAAACTCCGGGCGCACGATCTCCAGCATCAAGCGGTACATGGGCTCGGACTACCGGGCGCACATTGACGGCAAGGATCTTGCCCCGCAGGAGATCAGCGCCATGATCCTTGCCAAGATCCGCAGGGACGCCGAGAGTTATCTGGGCGAGCCGGTCACCGAAGCCGTTATCACCGTGCCCGCCTATTTTGACGACAGCCAGCGCAAGGCCACGCAGGATGCAGGCCGCATTGCGGGGCTGAACGTGCTGCGCATCATCAACGAGCCCACCGCCGCCGCTGTGGCCTACGGTCTGGACAACGAAGCCGCCCAGAAGATCCTTGTTTACGACCTTGGCGGCGGCACCTTTGACGTGTCCATCATTGAGATCGAGGACGGCACCTTTACGGTGCTTGCCACCGGCGGCGACACCCATCTGGGCGGTGACGACTTTGACCAGCGCATCGTGGAGTACGCGGTGGCAGAGTTCAAAAAGTCTGACCGCATCGACCTGACCCGCGACCCCGCCGCCATGGGACGGCTGAAGGAGGAGGCGGAAAAGGCCAAGAAGGAGCTTTCCAGTGCGCCCTCCGCCCAGCTGAACCTGCCCTTTATCACGGTGGGCAAGGACGGGCCGCATCACTTGGATATCGCGTTGTCCCGCCCACAGTTCGAGATGATGACCGGCGATCTGCTGTCCCGCACCGTGCCCCCGGTGCAGAACGCCTTGCGGGATGCCGGCATCTCTGCCAGCCAGCTGGGCAAGGTGCTGCTGGTAGGCGGCAGCACCCGGATGCCCGCCGTGGAGCGGCAGGTGCGGGAGCTGCTGGGCAAGGAGCCCAGCCACAGCCTGAACCCGGACGAGTGCGTCGCCATGGGCGCAGCGGTGCAGGGTGCACTGCTGCAGGGCGGCGGCAAGCTGGCGGGTGCCACCGGCGCGGCAGCGCAGGGGCTGGTGCTGATGGATGTGACCCCGCTGACTTTGTCCATCGAGACGCTGGGCGGCGTGGCTACCCCGCTGATCACCCGCAACAGCATGATCCCCACCCGCAAGAGCCAGATCTTTACCACCGCCCGTCCCATGCAGACCAGCGTGGAGATCAACGTTTTGCAGGGTGAGCGCCACTTTGCGCGGGACAACAAGTCTTTGGGCAAATTCAAGCTGAACGGCATCCGGGCAAGCTTTTCGTCTAAGCCCCAGATCGAGGTCACCTTTGATATCGACGTGAACGGCGTGGTGAAGGTATCGGCGAAAGACCTTGCCACCGGGCGGGAGCAGAACATTACCATTACCGGCAGCACCAACCTTTCCGAAAACGAGATCCAGCGCGCCATGGCAGACGCCGCCGCCTACGAGGCCGAGGACAGCCGCCGCAAGGAGCGTCTGGAGCTGCACAATCAGGCCGAGGTGCTGGCCTACAAGGTGGATGAAGCACTTTCCAAGTGCAAAAAGGAACTGGATAAGGACGAAAAGGCTCGCGTGAAGGCCGACCTTGCCAACCTGCGCCGCTGCCTGCGCAAGGATAAGCCCGAAAAGATGAACGAGACCGAGGAAGCTGCCCTGCGGCAGGCCAAGAGCCAGCTGGAAACCTCGGCCAACCACCTGATGCTGCTGTACTCTGCCGAGCAGACCCCCGGCGATGGAACGGACAGCACGCTGTAATATTTATAAAATAAGGTTTGTGGGCTGCTGCACCCGCCCGGCGCAGCAGCCCTTTTTGCAGAAAAGAAAGGAACGGTTATGAAGAAACTGCAATATCCGGTGCGCCCCGGGCGCTACCGCCACTTTAAAGGCAACGAGTATCAGGTGCTGGGCGTGGCACGTCACAGTGAAACCGAGGAGGAGATGGTGGTGTACCGCGCCCTGTACGGCGAGGGCGGGCTGTGGGTGCGTCCCGCCGCCATGTGGCTGGAGACCGTGACCCGGGACGGCGTTACCCAGCCCCGCTTTACCTATATCGGGGAGTGATGCGCCCGGCTTGAATCCCGTTATTGACCCTAGGATTATTTTGCGGTAAAATGTGGGTATGATACCAAACAACAAAGGAGGTTTTCGTATGAAGGCCAAACGATGGATCTCGCTGCTGCTTGCGGTCAGCATGATGCTTGGTGTGCTGGCGATGCCCGCCTCGGCGGCAGCTCAGCAGCCGGAAAGCACCGCTGTTGTCAGCGAGGAACTGTCCGATGCCGCAGCGCTGAGCGCGGCAGAGGATGAAAATGATATCGTCAACATCCGCATCCGGGCGACCGGCAACCTTGTCTACGGCTCCGATTATAAGCTGGAGGTGGAGACCCGGCCCGAAAACACCCAGTATATTGCCGTGGTGCTGGGCACCAGCGGCGAAGCCTACGGCTATGTGACCCTGATGATCTCGGATAAGCTACGCACGTTGCTCAAGCTGATCCCCCTGCCCAAAAAGATGTCCCAGACCCCGGACCAGGCCGAGGAATTCAATGTATACAGCTACCTCAAGCAGCTGATCGACGGCAATGATGTCGGCGTGCTGCTGCGGGTGGCGGACGAAGTAGTGTCGGTGATGGACACCGTCAGCTTCTTTGTCCCCGCCAGCTATCTGACCACCGTGAAGAACGTTTCCAACGGCATGAAGCTGACCCTGAGCCTGATCCGCAAGTATCTGCCCGAGGGCGCGCTGAGCCGCATCTATCTGGACGAGCAGCCCAAGGACAGCGGCAAGTACGTTGCCGGTGCTATTGCGCTGGAAAGCAGCGATATCAACGCCGCCGGGTTTGCCATGTTCAAGATCAAGCCCAAGACCGAAAACGTCAGCCTGAGCTGGGCAGCCGATGCTCCGTCCAGCATGACCGTCTCCCAGCTGCAAAACGCCGATCTGACCGCCAAGGTCATTTCGGACGGACAGGTGGCTGAAAACGGCAAGGTGAATTACACCTACAAGAAAAAGACCTTCCTGTGCTTCAGCAGCAAAATAAACGGCGTGCCCACCGAGCCCGGCACCTACACCCAGACCGCCAAGGCAGGGGGCAACTACTCCTGCGGCAGCATCAGCCGCACCATTACGGTGACCGCTGACCCCCAGCCCGCCGCAGAGCAGTCTGCCGAACAAGCGGCAGAGCAGCCTGCAGCATAAATCAGCGGAAAACTATTTTTGAATAGGACGATCCCGGAAAGTCTGCGGATTTTCCGGGATCGTTTTTTTACGGGAGAAGCTACTTTTTATTATCTATAAAATGGGCTGCTTTACTCTTGCAAATCGCCGAACAATACGCTATTATAAAAATAAAAGAACCCCTTGCGGTGAAAAAGGGGACAAGAAGGAGCGGTTATCTATGGAAGAGAAAAAAAGCGGCATCAAAAAGTTCCTTGAAGAGTTCAAGGCATTTGCCATGCGCGGTAATGTGCTGGACATGGCAGTGGGCGTTGTCATCGGCGGTGCCTTCACCGCCATCGTCACCGCGCTGGTGGAGGACATCATCAACCCGCTGATCGGCCTGTTCTTCAAGGCAGATTTTTCCGATGTGGTCATTGGTCTGGGCGGCTCCAGCATCAAGATCGGTGAGTTCGTCAACTCCATCATCAACTTCCTCATCGTGGCCTTTGTACTGTTTGTTGTGATCAAGTTTGTCAACTCCCTGCACAAAAAGCCCGAGGAGCCCGCCGCACCGGAGGAGCCCACCACCAAGGTGTGCCCCTACTGCCAGAGTGAGATCTCCATCAAGGCTGTGCGCTGCCCCCACTGCACCTCCAAGCTGGAGGGCTTTCCCGAAATGAAAGCCTGAAGCATTCAGCATTGATAATACAACAAAACCCTCCCGGCCGGGCGCAGTCTTTGCGCTTGCGGCAGGGAGGGTTTTGCACATTTTGCGGCTTGGTTGTGGAAAAGTGGAGTGGGAAGTGAGGTGGGAAAATCAGGCGCTCTTACTGCACCTTGGTCAGCTCAGCCAGCTTGTGGTAGATCTCAGTATTGTCGTACACGCCGCCGAACTTCTCGGCGCCGACACCCATGGCGTACACGTTGACCATGGCACCGGTGTGGGCGTAGGTGGTGTGATCCATGCCGGACTTGTGGTTGATGGTGTGGCAGACAGCCATGCTGAAGGGGATGTAGGTACCGTACAGCTCGTAGTCCTGCTGGCTCATCTTGCTCTGGCTGGAGGAGCCCACCTGCAGGGTGCGCTCGTAGGCCTTGCGCAGGTTCTCCACCTCGTAGTCGGTCAGCAGCAGCTTGCCTGCGCTGGCGGCAGCGGGGTCGGTGGGCAGGGTCAGGCCAAAGACGTTCTTCACGTCCTGCATGGCAGTCTCAAAGGGGGTCTTGTTGGCGATGTAGCCCTGCACATAGGTGGCATCGAACTTTGCGTAGGACATCTTCTGGTGAGCCAGATTGGTCAGGAAGGTGTCGTAGTTGGTGGTCTTGTAGCCGATGGCCATGCCGCCGGTCTCGTGGTCGGCGGTGACAAGGATCAGGGTCTCGTTGGGGTGGGCGTTGTAGAAGTCCACCGCAGCCTGCACGGCGTTGCTCATCTCCAGCACATCGTGGATGGAAGCAGCGGCATCGTTGGCGTGGCAGGCCCAGTCGATCTTGCCGGACTCGGTCATCATAAAGAAGCCCTTTTTGTTGTTCAGCAGCTCGATGCCCTTTTTGACATAGTCGGTCAGCTGCCACTCGCCGTTGGCAGCGTCCATGGCGTAGTTCATGGCCTTGCCATCGCCCAGATTCTCGGCAATGATCAGGGTCTTGCCTGCACCGGCGGTCAGAGCCGCTGCACCGGCCTGGGTAGTGACCACGTTGTAACCTGCGTTGGCAGCCACGGTATGGTTGTCGGGGCCGGTACCGTCGCCGTTCACCTTCTGGAACTCGCCGCCGGCAAAGTACTCAAAGCCGGAGTTTGCCAGTTCCACGCCGATCTCGTAGTAGTTCTTGCGGGTCTTCTGGTGGGCATAGAAGGCAGCGGGGGTGGCGTGGTCGATGTTCACGGTGGAGATCACGCCAACCTTATAGCCTTTCTGGGCGTGCAGCTTTTCAGCGATGGTCTCGTAGGGCACATCGCGGGTCCAAGGGCACATATTGATGACGCCGCTCTCGGTCTTGTGGCCGGTGGCGATGGAGGTGGCGGTGGAAGCAGAATCCGGGCAGAAGGAGGTGCTGTCGTAGGTGGTCACGCTGCCCACCTGCGGGAAGCTGGTAAAGCTCAGGTCAGCCTCGGTCACAGCGCCGTTGTTGTCCACGGTGCCCTTGTAGAAGCGTGCAGACTGGATCTGGGCAGTGCCCATGCCGTCGCCAATGAACAGGAAAACGTACTTGGGCTTTTTGAACACGTCCAGCAAACCGTTCTCTTCGTCTGCTGCGGCAGAAGCATCCGTCTCGGCGGCGTGCGCAGCTACGGGTGCAGCCGACAGCATACCCACTGCCGATGCAACGGCACCGGCTTTCAGGAAGCTGCGGCGGGAAATTTTCGCGTTCTTCATAACAGATATCCTCTCTTTTTCAGCCCGGCTTGGGGCGGTTCTACTATTTCTTGTGGGAACACCTGTATTGTAACGCACCGCCCGCAGCGGCGAAACCAGCCCCGTGTAACACTTAGGTAAACCTTTGGCGCACGGAAGAGCGGCGGTGTAAAATCCGGGCAAAGCAGGTAAAATCTGCCTGTAACGCCCGCATCCGGGTCACTTTTTGCACCGAACCGCCCCGCAAGGGTTGCAAGCAGGGGGCTTTTCATTGTACAATAGAGGTAGACCGTGCTAAGATATACTTCTATAACGAGAGGATCTTTTAAATATGTCTGATATCAAAGTGCTGGCGCTGGATCTGGATGGCACCCTGACCAACGACCAGAAACTCGTCACCCCGCGCACCCGCGCCGCGCTGGACGCCGCCATTGAAAAGGGCGTGACCATCGTGCTGGCGTCCGGCCGGCCTACCGCCGGCATCCAGCCGCTGGCCGAGGAGCTGGGTCTGGACAAAAAGGGCGGCTGCATCCTGTCCTACAACGGCGGCAAGATCGTGGACTGCCGCACCGGCGAAACGCTGGTGGAAAAAACGCTGGACCCTGCCCTTGTGCCCGAGCTGTGCGCTTTTGCCGCCGCGCAGGATATTGCCATCCTGACCTATAACCGCGAGGGCATCGTCTGCGAGCGGGACAAGGACGAGTGGGCGAACAAGGAGTGCTTTACCACAAAGCTCCCCATGATCCATGTGGACGATCTGGCGTCCTATGTGAACTACCCCGTGTGCAAAATGCTCATCACGCTGGACCCCGCCCGCCGGGACGCAGTATGCGCTGCCGGACAGCAGCAGTTTGCAGGCCGCGCTGACTTGTACCCCTCCAGCCCTTTCTTTATTGAAGCGGTGCCGCAGGGTGTAGCCAAGGACGGCAGTCTGGCGGAGCTTCTGCGCCGCATGGGGCTGACCCGTGAGAATCTGATGGCCTGCGGCGACGGCCTGAACGACCGCTCCATGATCGCCTACGCCGGGGTGGGCGTCGCCATGCAGAACGCCGAGCAGCCGGTGAAGGACTGCGCCGACTATGTGACCACCGCCGACAACAACCACGACGGCGTGGCCGAGGCCGTGGAGAAGTTTATTTTACGAGAGGACTAACAAAGCAATGCCGCGTAACTTGGTTTTATTTGATCTGGAATGGAACATCGGCTACCAGCCGTATACCTTTAACTACCATGGGGTGCAGCAGACCCTGCGGGGCGAGATCGTGGAGATCGGCGCCGTAAAGATCGATGAGGACGCCAACGTGCTGGACACCTTTTCCATCCATCTGCGCCCCCGCATCTTCCGCAAATTGCAGCACCATATCGCTAAGGTGACCGGCCTGACGCAGGCAGATCTGGACAAGGGCGAGCCCATCGTGCAGGGACTGCGCCGCTTTATGCAGTGGTGCGGTCCGGACGCCGAGTTTGCCGAGTGGGGTCTGGACGATGTGCCGGTGCTCAAGCAGAACCTGTTCCTGTGCAATCTGGACGAGTCCAAGCCTACCGTGTGGTACGACCTGCAGCAGGTCTTTCTGCGGGAGCATCCCCGCAAGGAAGGTGAGGGCATGACGCTGGAAAGCGTGGTCACCCGCATGGGCATCCCCATGGAGCGCCCCTTCCACGATGCACTTTCCGACACGCTGTACACCGCCGATGTCTGCCGCCTGCTGGATCTGCGTGCCGGCCTTGCCGCCTACCCCACCGAGGACGAGGCGCTGCGCCAGAGCCTGTGCCAGACCCCCGGCGATTACCGGGACTTTACGGTGTTCCACGGCTATGTGGAGCAGTACGCATGGCGGGCTGACCCCAAGATCAGCCAGATGCCCTGCCCGGAGTGCGGCACCACCCTGCAGCCGGACGAGCTCTGGCTGAAAAAGGGCAGCAACAGCTGGTACACCCTGTGCCAGTGCCCCCGCTGCACCGGCAGCGGCAACGCCGCCGGGCAGGGCGTGTTCCAGCGGTACAAGTTGTCCCGCCGGGACGGCCTGCACTGGAGCTTTGCCCGCTGTGCCCAGATGCCGGACGCCGAAAGCCTTGCCCGCTGGGAAAAGCTGCGCACCGCCCAGCTGGAGCGGATGCGCGCCAAGGCCGAAAAGCAGGCGGCGGAAAAATAAAAGCAGGAAAATCCCCTTCCGTTTCGTAGTATAGATAGCAGAGCACAGAACGTGTCGAAAAATGCACACTCTGTTCACGGCTCTGTCATAGAGAATGGATATACTAAGCATAATGCGGCCCGTCCGGGAACGCCCCGGCACCGGCTGCACAGAAAGGGATCGGACACAGGATGCAAACCACACTGATGGGCTGGATACACCAGCTTGGAACACTGGAATACTGGGAAGCGCTGCTGGCGGGCTTTGAGGGGCTTGGCCCCCTTGTGCCCATTCTGCTGGCCATGGTGGAGTCCTTTTTTCCGCCGCTGCCGCTCATCGCCATTGTGGCGCTGAACGTGGCCGCACACGGCGGTCTGCTGGGCTTTTTGTACAGCTGGGCAGGCGTGGCGCTGGGCGGCGTCATCATGTTTTTGTTCTGGCGGCGGCTCATCAAGCGCTTTTTCTGGAAAGTAGCCAGCCGCTCCCCCAAGCTGGAAAAGGCGCAGCAGTGGGTGAACCGCTTTGATACCTCGTCCCTGTTCATGCTGTCGCTGCTGCCCTTTACCCCCACCTCCTTCATGCACTTTGCCTTCGGGATGTCGGACTTTGACGAAAAGCGCTATCTGCGCACCGTCCTTTTAGGCAAGGGGCTGATGGTGGCCATGATGGCTGTCTTTGGGCAGTCGCTGGTCAGCTCTCTGAAAAATCCGTTCTACCTTGTGCTCTCTGTTTTGCTGTGGGGCGGGATGTACTGGGTAAGCAAAAAGTTCTGCCGCAAGCATCATCTGGAATAAAGGATCTCCCTATAAAACAAAAAACTATCTGCAAAGCCGGAGGGCGGATGCAGATAGTTTTTTATTTTGGCTTAAACGCTGCCGTGACGGCGCTGCTCGGCGGCAAGCTCCTGCTGCAAAGCCGCCTTGCGGTGATCCAGCAGCAGATCCTTGTTGTACTTGAAGTACCGCTCGCAGCCGTTCTCGGTGAGGAACTGGTGGGAAGCGGGGTTCACCGTAAGCTCGGTGACGAACACCACCATCTCCTGACTTTCCGCAAAGGCCTGCTCCATAAAGTCGAAAGCGGCTTCCAGCGCAGCAGCGGCGGTCTTTTGGGTGGTCTCGCGCTGGTCTGCCAGCGCACGGAACTGACCGCGCAGCAGGTCGAAGGCTTCCTGCGTGCCGGCGGCGTTAGCGCGGCGCAGCTCGCCCTCCCACTGGTGCAGCGCCGCCTGCACCTGCAGGCGGTTGGTCAGCTCTGCCTTGCCCAGCAGCCCGGCATCGCGCTTTTGCTGGGTGTCCGTCTCGTAGTCCTTGATCTGCTGGCTGAACAGCTCTGCGGAGCCGTCCGGGATATCCTCCGGCAGGGTAGCCAGCGCCTTTTTGGTCTCCCGCAAAAAGGCGTAGCAGGCATCGGCCACGGCATCCGCCTGCAAGGAGGCGGTAAAGCGGGTGTCCAGCCCTGCCAGCAGCAGGCTGACAAGGCTGAGCCGCTCGTCAAAGGGGGCCTGCAGCAGACGTGCGAACACGGCGGGTTTTGCCTGCCCGGCAAGGATCTCCTCCACGCCGTAGTCGTCCCGGTACTTGTAGTACAGATCCAGATAAGCCGAGAAGTCCTCGGCGATCTTCGGGTGCTGGATGTACTCCCGGATCAGTTCCTCGTCCGCCTGCAAGCCCAGTGCCTCGTAGGTGTCCAGCAGGTTGGAAAGATCTTCCCAGCCGCGGGCGGTGACGAACTGGGTGCCGTCCACGTCCGCGTTGATCTGGTAAAAGTTCTGGGGATGCAGTTCCAGATAGCTCAGGATGGCGCTGTGGATATGGGCGGCGCGGGCGTAGTCCTTCCACACCGGCAGATCCGGCTCGATGTCCATGCGGCGCACGCGGTCAAGGGTGACGATGTCAAAATCCCGGACGGACTTGTTGTACTCCGGCGGGTTGCCTGCCGCCACGATGACCCAGCCCGCAGGCACGGCCTGATTGCCAAAGGTCTTGCACTGCAAAAATTGCAGCATGGTGGGGGCAAGCGTCTCGGACACGCAGTTGATCTCATCAATGAACAGGATGCCCTCGGAAAGGCCGGTGGCTTCCATTTTGGCGTAGATGCTGGCGATGATCTCGCTCATGGTGTACTCGGTCACCGACACGTCCTTATCGCCGTAGTGGCGCTGCCGGATAAAGGGCAGACCCACAGCGCTTTGCCGGGTGTGGTGGGTGATGGTGTAGGCCACCAGCGCCACCCCGCACTCCCGGGCTACCTGCTCCATCACCTGTGTTTTGCCAATGCCCGGAGGCCCCATCAGCAGGATGGGACGCTGCCGGATGGCGGGAATGGCGTATTCGCCCAGCGCATCCTTGGCAAGGTAGGCTTTTACGGTATGTTCGATCTCTTCCTTGGCACGTTTGATATTCATAATATATTCCCCCTCTTGTCAGGAGTTGTTCAGCTCGCGGTACAGGTCGTCCTCCTCGGCCAGAGCGTCCGCAAGGGCGCTGGCGGGGCGGGCTGCCGCACCGGTAAATTCTTCTTCGTCCAGTACCACCTTCATCGCCCACGGCGGCACGTTGGCATCATCGAACCGCTCCCCCAAAAACAGAAAGGCGGTATCGTAGCCGGGACGCCGCGCCGGGTAGGTGCCCATGCCGTCGGTGAAGTACAGCAGGCCGCGCAGGTTGGAAAACTTCTTTTCGGCGCAGAGCTGGTCCACATATGCAAAGGCCGGGCGGAAGTCCGTTCCGCCGCCGCCCCGCAGCTCAAAGTGGTTCATGGCGTGGATGAGTTCATCCTCATTGCGGATGAGAATATCCTGCCGCACGGCGTTGTCGGCCTGAATGAGGTGCAAATTCATGCGGTGGAAAAAGTTCTCCCGCCCTTTCAGCAGGGTGTAGGTCTCGGCCAGAAAGGCGCGCACCAGCTCGCCGGAGGTAGAATAGCTGGTATCAATGACCAGCGCCAGTTCCTCGATCTTTTTGCTCTCCCGGCTTTCCAGCGGCTCGATGAGGGGCAGGTTGCCGTACACCGAAAGGCCGTAGGTGTAGAAGTTCAGGTCAAACTCGTCCGGGTCCAGCTTGACCTCCTCGCGCAGGACGCAGAACCGGCGCAGAAAGTCCTTGTAGCTGCGGCGGCTGCGGTTGGCGGCTTTGACCTGCTGCTTCAGTGCATCGGTGCCTTCGCCCGCCTCCTTGTCCCGCAGGTCCAGCTCGGTCTGCATCCGCTCGCCGATCTTCTGCCACGTTTTCTGCGGCAGGGGAGTGGGCATCTGCTGGGGCTGCTCCGGGGCATCCTTCGGCCACAGGCGGTGGTCATCGGTGACGAACTCCCGCTCCAGCTGCCGCAGCACGCCGGGCGTCTGCCGGGTGAGCCAGCGGTACACCGGGGCTGCCGCCACCACCTTTTCCTCGGCGGTGATCTGCCGGTAGGCGTTCTGCCGCACATAGGTCAGCGGACGCACTACGCTTTTGCGCTGTAAGCTGTCGATGACGTTTTCCACCGCGATATCGCACGCAAGGCTCCACAGCTGCGGTTCCCGGCGGCCTTTCAGCCACAAATGCCGGAACACGCAGTGGAAGACGGTGTGCAGATACAACCGGTTGAGATACTTCGGGTTCTCCTGATAAAGCTGCAGCAGGCGCTGCGGCTGGTAATACAGGGTCTGTCCGTCCGTAGCCAGCACCCGGCAGCGCTCGTCCGGGGCGGGGGTCAGGGCGCTGAGCGCCATATCCAGAAACCGGAAGTCCAGATACAGCCCGCTGCGCACCACCGCCAGCACCTCGCCGCCCATGCGCGCCTGCCACTCCTCGTGGGTCTCTGGCCGCTGGGACTGGAAGGGCTTGCGGGGGTCGAAAAATTTTTCCTTTGGCAACGTGTGGTCACCTCTCAAAAATCAAAATCGTACCGCTGCTTTTTGGACTGGGGGGCATATTTTTTGTACTCCGCATCTGCCAGCAGGGCGGCAGCGGCGGCGTTCTCCGCCTTGGCGGCAAGGGCGGCGGCAGACGCAAAGGCGGCTTTATCCAGCACGTCCAGCGCCAGCAGGGCGCGGATGCCGTCGGTATCCTGTGCCTTTAAAAGGCGGGCGAACACCCGGTCGGTGTTGGCTGCCAGAAACGCCCGGTAGTGCCCGGCGGCAGTTTCGGTCAGCTGCCACGAGTACCGCAGACGGGCAAAGCAGAGCATGGCCATAACGGCGGCATCATCGGCATCGTGCCCCTGCGGGAAGATGGCGTCATATTCTGCGGGAAGGAATTTATTGTCGAGAAAACACTGCCGGTAATGGTATCCCTGCCCGGAAAAGGTGTGCAGCAGGATGTGGGCGGGGGTCTCCTCGATATCCTCCCAGTAGGCAGGGTACCACAGCGCCGCCAGCGGTGCGGGGGCGTCGGTGGGCCAGAACTGCGCCTGCACCGCCTCGGTGATGTTGTTCACCAGTGCAAACAGGCCGGTGGGCTGCTCCGGTGCGGCCTGCACCCGCAGGGTCTCCAGCGCAAAGCAGTTCAAAAACACATCGCTGCCCACAGTCAGGCTGCTGCTGCCCACTGTGAGCAAGCGCAGACTGCGGCAGTTGTAAAAGGCGCAGCTGCCGACGACCTGTACGCTGTCCGGCAGAGTGACTTCCTCCAGAAAGCTGCCGCACACCGGATGCAGCTCCGGTTCGTCCTCTGCCGGGGCGTCAAGATCAAAATCGTACCGGCGGGCGGGCTTTTGCCCCACCGCCAGCCCGAATGCCCGGGTCAGCCGCACCGCGCCGTCCGCGCCTACCGCGTAGCGGCAGAGGGCATCCGGTGCAGGCAGGCTGCGGGGCTTTTCGGAAAAGCAGTAGTCGCCCAGCTCGGTCAAAGCAAGACTGCCGCCTTCCGGGGCGGGCAGCGTGCCCGGCAGCGCCACACAGGGCGCTGTGCCGTACACCCGCACCAGCCGTGCCGTCTGTGCCGAAAGGGGCAAGATATCCAATATCAGTTCGTTTGCCTGTTCTACCATGCTGCGACCTCATTTTTTTGCATTGTATTCAGCTTTCAGTATACCGCGAACAGGGGGTGATTGTCCAGTGCGAGGGGAGATTTGGAATGCCCGCCGCGTGTGCTCCAGGCATATTCAGCGGAAAACCTATTTAAAATAGAGCGATTCCGGGTGGGGGCGTAGAGATAAACAGAAAAAGCCGCCGCACGGTCAGGTGCAGCGGCTTTTGATTCAGTTGATGAAAACCGGAGCGGAAGCGGGATCAGTCCGCGCTCTCCTCTTCTTCCTCGTTCTCGTCATCCTCATCCGTATCATGCGGCTTATAGAAGATGCCGCTCAGGAAGATGCTGACAAAGTACAGCAGCACCATGGGGAGTGCCACCATGCATTGGGACACGATGTCCGGCGGGGTGACCACAGCAGCGATGAAGAAGATGACCACAATGGCCACGCCGCGCACCTGCTTGAGGATCTGCGGGTTGATGATGCCCATCTTGGAAAGGATGATGGTGATCAGCGGCATCTCAAACACACAGCCAAAGATGATGAACATGGTCAGGCAGAGGTTGACGTAGCTCTCGATACTGGTGGTGGTCTGGATGTACTCTGCACCTTCGATGCCGGTGCTGAGGAACCGCAGCATGAACGGCATCATGAGCTTATAGGCAAACAGCACGCCCACGCAGAACAAAATCAGACCCAGCAGCATGACCAGCTTGAAAAAGGTGCTCTCGCTCTTTTTCAGGCCCGGCTTTGCAAAGGCGTAGATGTTGTAAAAGGCCACAGGCACCGTTACCACCACACCGGCCAGAATGGACACCCGGAAATACTGCATCAGTTTTTCCTGCGGGGCAATGGACACGAACTGGTAATAGTCGCGGCCCATGGCGGTAAGCAGATCGATCAGACGGTCTGCATACGCCAGCGAGACCACTACGCCCACCACAAACACCACCGCGCAGATGATGAGCCGGTTCCGCAGTTCTTTCAGATGGCCGGTCAGCGTCATGCTGCCGTCCTCTGCCATGACTTCGGCTTTCTTTTTGCGCTTTTTGTTTGTAGCCACAATTACTCCTCGTCTTCGTCCTTCTTATCAGCCTTCTTCACGGTCTCCTCGGACTGCTCGGCATCCTCGTCCTCCATGCCCTTCTTGAAGCCATTGATGGTCTTACCGAACATCTTGCCCAGCTTCGGCAGGTTCTTGGGTCCAAAGATCAGCAGAACGACAACCAGAATGATCAGCAGCTCATTAGTACCAATACGCATAATAAATATCTCCTTTTTCTTGCCGCGCCGCGTGGCGGGCGTATTACAGAATGTATCTGGCAACCGCGGGCGCGGGTGCATCCATAAATAAGTAGGGGCGCTTACACCTTTGCTTCCTCAGCAGGTGCAGCTTCGGCGGCTTCCTCGGCAGCGGCAGGGGCTTCCTGCACAGGCTCGGCAACCGGCTCAGCAGCGGGCTGTTCCGGCTTTTCAGCGAGGACTTCCACAGCTTCAGCAGGGACAGTCTCGGCTGCTTCTGCCGGGGCTTCGGCGGGCTGCTCGGGCAGCTCCTCCACGGTGTCCTCGGTCAGGTCGGTGACCTCCTCGGTCTCGGCCTGCTTCTTGGCGGCTTCCTCCTTGCTGGTCTTGCCAATGCCGGTAAAGCTCTTGGTCACGTCCCGCATACTGCTGTCGATATCCTTCTTGATATCGGTCAGGGGGGCAACAGCTTCTTTCAGGGGTGCCTGGATCTCGTTCAGGGGCTCTACCACGTTCTTCTGGATCTCTTCAGAAGCAGCGCCGGTGTACTTCTTCAGCTCGCGGAGCATCTTGCCGATCTTTTTAGCATAGACAGGCAGCTGATCCGGGCCGATGAACACAAACGCCACGATGACGATGACGATAAGTTCCCAAAAACCAATTTTCATAAGTAACGTTTCCTTTCCTGTACCAAGGGCGTTTCCAAGGCCGCCGCACACCACAGCGGTTTGTGCCTTTTTGCCCTTTTTGGCGGGGATTCGGCGCACTGCGCGCCTTTGTTGCCCTATGTATACCGAAAAGTGGTGTACTGAATGTTGATATATTATTAATATTTTATGAACGAGTGTGCGAATGGCCTGTTTTAATCAACAAAACATATTTTTGCGTCAAGTTATTACGCTCTGGATAGGATACAACAGAGGAATACCTGCAGCCTGTGCCGGAAAAGGCAAAAGCCCCGCAGGGCACTGTGCACTGCGGGGCCTTTGCGCATAGGGAAGGAGGTGTAATAAAGAAAGGATAGATCAGAAATCCACCTCAGTATCGTAGTAGCAGCACTTGAGCAGCTTTTCCATCTCTTCCTGACTGGGCTGGCGGGGGTTAGAGCCGGTGCAGGCGTCAGCGATGGCGTTCTTGGCGATCTCGGGCAGACGCTCGAGGAACACATTCTCCGGCACAAAGCCCTGCTCCGTGGGGTAGGAGTCCGGGCCGTAGTGCTGGATGCAGTGGGGGATGTTCAGCGCATCGTTCATGCCGCGCAGGTACTCGATGAGCAAGCCGACCTTTTCGTCATCGTTTGCGCCGCCCAGCTTCATCTCGTCCGCGATGACGCCGTAGCGCTTTTTGGCTTCGGGATCCTTGGCGTTGAAGGCAATGACCTTGGGCAGGTACATGGCGTTGGCAGCGCCGTGGATGATGTGTGCGCCGTAGTCTGCAAAGGCAGCGCCGGTCTTGTGTGCCATGGAGTGCACGATGCCCAGCAGCGCGTTGGAGAAGGCCATACCGGCAAGGCACTGGGCGTTGTGCATGGAGTCGCGCTTGGACATATCGCCATTGTAGCTGTCCACCAGATCGCCCTGGATCATGCGGATGGCAAAGATGGCCAGAGGATCGGTGTAGTCGCAGTGTGCGGTGGAAACGTAAGCCTCCACGGCATGGGTCATGGCGTCCATACCGGTGTGGGCAACCAGCTTTTTGGGCATGGTCTCAGCAAGATCCGGGTCAACGATGGCCACGTCCGGGGTGATCTCGAAGTCTGCGATGGGGTACTTGATGCCCTTCTGGTAGTCGGTGATGATGGAGAAGGCGGTCACCTCGGTGGCAGTGCCGGAGGTGGAGGAAATGGCGCAGAAGTGTGCCTTGCGGCGCAGCGGCGGGATGCCGAACACCTTGCACATCTCCTCAAAGGTGATCTCGGGGTACTCGTACTTGATCCACATGGCCTTGGCTGCATCGATGGGAGAGCCGCCGCCCATAGCGATGATCCAGTCGGGCTCAAACTTCAGCATGGCTTCGGCACCGCGCATGACGGTTTCCACAGAGGGATCGGGTTCGATGCCCTCGAACAGCTCCACCTCCATGCCGGCTTCCTTCAGGTATTCCACCGCACGATCCAGGAAGCCGAAGCGCTTCATGGAGCCGCCGCCGACACAGATCATTGCCTTTTTGCCGGTGAAGGACTTCAGCGCTTCCAAAGCGCCCTTGCCATGGTACAGATCACGGGGCAAAGTAAAACGAGCCATAATGTAAACCTCCAAAAATATCACGGCACACGCAGCGCTGTACCGTAGTTTGTTATTATGTTAATTGTATAACAATTTGGAGATGGCTGCAATTGACGTACCGGGAGAAAAAGTCGTTCTATTTTGGGCGGAATCCACAAACAGAAGGATGCAACAGCCGGCAGCACTGGAAAAACACAAAAAAACACCCCGAAATCCTAAGACTTCAGGGTGTCTGAGCTGGAGCTGCTATCCAGATTCGAACTGGAGACCTCATCCTTACCAAGGATGCGCTCTACCAACTGAGCTATAGCAGCACATCACAGCTCGATTAGTATAGCACAGGTTGACCTGCTTTGCAAGCGTTTTTTTGCAAAAAATAAAATTTTTGAAAAAATGGCTGTATGCGGGCAGCATCCTCGCCCTCTCAGTCAATGCCTATCGGCCTTGCCAGCTCCCCCAAAGTGGGAGCCCTTGGCAGTCCACGCAAACTTCATCTCTTTGCCAAGGCCTCTCCCTTTGGGAGAGGTGGATTTGCGAAGCAAAGACGAAGAGGGCGAGCTCGCTGGCAAGAAAGCATCGACAGTAGATATTTGCTGTTCATATTTTGCGCAAAAAAGCCCCGGAGCATCCGCAGACGCTCCGGGGACTTGTGTAAATTGCGGTTACTTTGCCAGACTGGTCAGGATGGAGTCGCACTGCTCCACGGTGGAGGAGAGCATCAGGTTGTAGGCGGTGACCATCTCCTGAATGGCGGTGCGGTTCTCCTTGGTCAGGGCGTAGCTCTGGGTGGTGCCGTTCCGCCCAACGAACACGGCGGTGACGCTCTTGGCGTTCAGCCACTCGCTCAGCCAGCTGATCTCGTCGTCGCTCAGCTGGAACAGCTCCAGATCGAACCAGCAGCCCAGATCCTGATCATAGCCGCCGTACTCTTCATCACAGGTGAAGGTATACATATTATCATCGGCAGTCACATTGACCGTCTTGATGTCCAGCTTCTTGCTGCCTGCATAGGTCAGGATCATGTTAAAGGCAATGCCGTCGTCCTGTACGAACATATAGGGGTACAGCCCGCAGGATTTTTTTGCCATGCTGGCCTGCTCCTGCGGAGAGGAAAGATCCCAGCCGCCGGTCTCCTCGTCGTAGGTGACGGTGAACTTGGAAAAAGCAGCCTTGAGCTCGGCATCACTGGGGGAGGCGTTGGTGGTCTCTGCCGCAGCGGGAGCAGCGGGCAGCGCGGGCGCAGCCGCCGCTGCAGCCATGCCGCCGCACAGCATGGTCGCAGCGCATAAACCGGCCGCAATACGCCGGAACAAACGGGAAGATCTCATAAGTCAGTTCTCCTTTCCATTTTCGAAGGGGGATTTCTGGTTTCAGTATATCGCAGCCCGGCGGAAAAGCAAGAAAACTGACACGAAACGCCCTGACGCTGTAACGAAACGACTTTCGCTTGCCTTTAGCCCACCTGATGCTCCTCCAGCCAGCGGGTCATCTGCTGGGCGATGCCCTTGACGCTGCCCTCCGCAAAGGGTACCTTCAGCCCGGCGGTCTGCAGCAGCTCGGTGTAGCTGGCAAGCCCGGCGCGGCGCACCAGCTTGAGGTAGCGCTGCCATGCGTCCTTGTGGTCGTCAAGGCTCAGCAGGAAGAACTGCAGCGCTGCCATGGTGGACAGGCAGTAGTCGATATAGTAGAAGGGGCACTCATAGATGTGCAGCTGGCGCTGCCACCCGGCGCCGCGGCCGTAGAAGGGCAGGTTGTCAAAGTCGATCCACGGGCGGTACTTCTTTTCCAGCTTGAGCCACTCGGCGTTGCGCTGGTCGGGGGTCAGGTCGGGATTCTGGTACATGATGTGCTGGAACTCGTCCACGGCGCAGCCGTAGGCAAGGAACACAAAGCTGTCCTCGGCGTGGAGCAGGGAATATTTCTCGGTGTCCTTGCCGAACAGCAGGTGGTGCCACGGCGCGGTGAGGAACTCCATGGCCATGGAGTGGATCTCGGCGCTTTCCATGGCAGGGCATTCCAGATCGGCGGGCACGTTGGGGTCGCGCTCGGCCACATAGCCCTCAAAGGCATGGCCGCACTCGTGGGTCAGCACGTCCACATCGCCGGAGGTATCGTTCCAGTTGGCAAAGATGAAGGGCGCTTTGTAGCTGGGCAGGCTGGTCATGTAACCGCCGGACATCTTGCCGGGACGGCTTTCCACATCGAACAGCTCGTTGTCCTGCATAAAGTCGATGAACTCGGCGGTCTCGGGGCTCAGCTCGTGGTACATGGTGCGGGCGGCGTCCATGCGTGCCTGATAGCCCGGGATGGGCTTGGGGTTGCCGTCCTTGAAGATGATGGGCAGGTCGGTGAAGGTGGGGTGAGTGATGCCGGTGCGCTTGGCGCGCATGGCCATCACCTTTTGCAGCTCGGGCACAACGTCCCTTGCCACCTGATCCCGGAAGGCCTGAATTTCAGCCTGACCGTAGCCGATGCGGTTCATGCGCACATAGGAAAGCTCACTGTAGTCCTTATAGCCCAGCACCTGCGCCTGCTGGTTCAGGTTCTTGACGATCTTGGTGTACAATGCGTCCAGCTCGTCCCGGTGGGCGTCAAAGTAACCGGCCTCGGCTTCGTAGGCGGCGCGGCGCACGGCGGGGTCCAGATCCTCCTTGTAGGGGCCCAGCTGGGGGATGGTCAGCTGCTTGCCGTCCAGTTCCACCAGCGCACCGCCGTAGATCTGCTGGTACTGGCTGACCAGCGCGTTGAACTGCTGCTGCAATTCAACGGTGCGGTCGTCCATGCCCAGCACAGCGTTCTTCATACCGGCTACACAGGTGGTGCCGAAGTGTTCGGTGAGCGCTTCCACATAGGGGTTTGCCAGAAACGCCCGGCTGATCTCCACACTGGCGTTGGTCACGGCAGGGCCGTTGGCATCAAAAAAGTCCTGCTCGGCCTTCCAGTAGGCATCGCGGGTGTCGCAGGTGTAGTGGATGTTCGCCAGCTGGGAGGCGGTGGTGTAGTCTGCAAAGGCGCGGCTCTGCTCGTAGTACACCTGAATGAGGGCATCGCCGTCCTGCGCATCGGCGGCCTTGGCAGCCAGCTGTTTGCACCGTGCCAGCAGGGCATCGATGTCCGGGCGGGTATAGGTCATTTCGCTGAATTTCATGGAAAATTTCCTTTCCGGGGCAGTTCCCCCTTTGGTATCTTGTGTTCATCTTACCACGTTCTGAGCCAAAAGAAAAGAGGAAGACAGGCGGGCAAAAGTCCTATGTTTATACAACACTGCCAAAAATAAAAACGCTCCTTTGGCAAAGATGTCTGTTTGAGCGCTTGCAGTGCGGTAAAAAAAGGATTATAATGGCATCATCAACAGAGTAAGACCCTGCGCGTTAAGTGCCGCATCAACGGGGAGTTGTGCTGCGGACGAAGGTATTGACCGCGGTGCAGGGTCTGCATCCCGCTGCTGCATGGACTTGGGTGCAGGCGAGAGCCGTCTGCGGTTTTTGCCCGGAAGTGAATGTTGTTGGAATTCACGCCCTCCTTTGTGCGGTCTGTCACAGGGGAGGGCGTTTTTTGCGTCCTGCCTGCTGTTCCTTTTTAAGGAGGACAACTACGATGAACGACAAAAAAACTTCTGCGCGTACCCTGACCATGCTGGCTTTGCTGGTGGCTATGAGCATCGTGTTCAGCCGGGTGCTGAGCATCTCCACCGGCTTCGTCCGGTTCAATCTGGGCAGTCTGCCGGTGCTGCTGGCGGCGGTGGTGTTTGGCCCCGGCGCAGGCTTTGCGGTGGGCGCAGTGGCCGATATCATCGGCGGTGTGCTGGCGGGCTACGCCATCAACCCGCTGATCACCTTGGGCGCGGGTGCCATCGGCTTGGTGGCGGGCTTTGCGTGGCAGAAGCTGAGCAGCCTTTCCACAAATTTGCGGCTTGCAGCCAGCGTGCTGCTGGGGCACTTTGTAGGCTCCATGGTCATCACCTCGCTGGCGCTGCGCCTGTTTTACGGCTATCCGTGGGCAACGCTGGCAGTGCGCATCCCCAACGCCCTCATCCTGAGCGCTGTGAACGTTGTGCTGCTGCGCATCCTGCTGGAAAACCGCAGCCTGATGAAGCTGGCAAAGAAGTAAGAAAACTGAGAAAACCCTCTCAGGCGGGGGATGTTCTCTTTTGACACCAAAAGAGAACCAGAAAAGTGCCAGCGATTTCGACGCGCTGGAGCCACGAAAAAGGGGCTGCTCGCCCCTTTTAACCCCAAAGGGGTGGGCTACACCGGAAAAAACTGAAGATTCACGCCTGTTCGGCGTGAAGATCTTTTAACCGTTTTTTCCGGCTCCGCCGATTCAAAGCCCCTCAGTCGCTGCGCGACAGCTCCCCCCGGGGGAGCAAGCGCGCCCGCAAACTTTCCGGTTAAGCCAGAAACTTTCCCGCTATGCCAAAGGCTCCCTCTCAGAGGGAGCTGTCAAAACCGTCAGGTTTTGACTGAGGGAGCTCGTTCCCAAACCCCTACCGTGAAAATGCGTTTGGAGCGCTCCGCAGAGCGCTCCAAACGCGAAATATAAATAGTGATTCCGCTATTTATGCGCAGAGCGAAGCGGAGCGCATTCCAAATCGTGATCTTGAATCGAGGCAGTATCTATGAACTACGAACAGGCAATGGAATACATCCACGCGGTGCAGTGGGCGGGGCATAAGCCCGGGCTTACCCGCACCCGCACCCTGCTGGCTGCACTGGGCGACCCGCACAAAAAGCTGCAATTCGTCCATGTGGCGGGCACCAACGGCAAGGGCAGTACGGCGGCAATGCTGGCTTCCTGCCTGCAAGCCGCCGGTTACCGGGTGGGACTGTATACCTCGCCCTTCATCAACCGGTTCAACGAGCGCATCCAGATCAACGGGCAGCAGATCCCGGACGAGGCGCTGGTGGAGCTGGTGGAGCAGGTAAAGCCTGCCGCCGATGCCATGGAGGACGTGCCCACCGAGTTCGAGATCATCACCGCACTGGGAATGCTCTATTTTGCGCAGCAGCAGTGCGATATCGTAGTGCTGGAGGTGGGACTTGGCGGCACGCTGGATTCTACCAATGTCATCGAAACGCCCGCCTGCGCGGTGATCACCGCACTGGGCATGGATCACGTCAAGGAGCTTGGCCCTACGCTGGCGGATATCGCCGCTGCCAAGGCCGGCATCATCAAGCCGGGCTGCCCGGTGGTGAGCTACGGCGGCGCACCGGAAGCAGACGCCGTGCTGCGCCGGGTGGCGGCGCAGCAGAATGCGCCCCTTACCGAGGTGGATTTTGCCAAGCTGCAGATCACCGGCGGGGATCTGGACGCAGTCACCTTCAGCTTTGACGGGCTGGACGGGGTGCGCCTGCCGCTTATCGGCAGCTATCAGCCCCGCAACGCCGCGCTGGCTATTACCGCCCTGCGGGTGCTGCGGCAGCACGGCTGGAACATCCCGGAAAGCGCCATCCGCACCGGGTTGGAGCAGGTGAGCTGGCCCGGGCGCTTTGAGCTGCTGCGCCACAGCCCGACCTTTGTGCTGGACGGCAGCCACAACGCCCACGGGATGCGCGCCACGGTGCAGAGCCTGAAAGACCGCTTCCCCGGGCAGAAATTCGTCTTTCTGGTCAGCATCATGGCAGATAAAGACGTGGACGAGATGTTGGCGCTGTTGGCACCGCTGGCTGAGCGGTTCGTGACCGTGACGGCGCACAACCCCCGCGCCATGCCGGCGCAGACGCTGGCGGAGCATATCCGCGCCTACGGCTGCACCGCCGAGGCTGCGGACAGCATCGAAGCCGGTGTGGCGCGTGCGGAAGAACTGGGCGGCGAAGGCCCGGTATGCGCACTGGGTACGCTGTATTTCTCCGGTGATGTCCGGCAGGCGTTTGCCCGCCTGAATGTGTAACGATGCAGAAAAAATATTTTTGAATACAAGCAGAGCCGGACAGCCCGCGGGCTGTCCGGCTCTGCATTTTTATAAAGAAAATATTAGATCCGCAGCTGCTTTTTTGCCATTTGCAGCGCACGGCGCAGCGGGCGGTAGAGCAGCAGCATCAGCACAAAGTTGCCAACGCCGTGCAGCGCATCGTAGCTCAGGCCGCTGAGCCACCAGCTCAGGGCAAAGGCGGGCGTTTTGGCAAACAGATACACCGCCGCGCACAGCCCGCCGAAGCACAGGCCGTACAGCCCGCTGAGCACCGCCCAGAAAAAGGCGTAGTCCATGCGGCGCAGCAGCCATGCCAGCAGCGCCAGCAGATACCACACATACAGGTACATCACCCACCACAGGCCAAAGCCGTACAGCACGCCCTGCAGCAGGATAAATACCGTGATAGCGCCGGGCGTCTCCCGGGGCAGTTCCAGCGCAAACAGGATGATGAGCAGGCTTACCGGCTCCAGATTGGGCAGACCGCTCATGGCTTGCTTGCTCACCACCAGCAGCGCACCCATCAGGCCGCTGAGCACCAGCCGCAACACCCGAGTGTGCAGCGCCACCGGCTTTTTAGCCCTTGGTGTAGGTAAAGGCATAGCTGTCACCGTCGTGGAGTTCGATGTCTGCCACGCCCACCGTGGTCATCTCACCGGCAGCATCGGTCAGGCACCACCAAGCCTGATCTTTATTATAGTCGGCGGTCTCGCCGTTCACGGTGGTCACAAAGCCGGCATCGGCTTCTTCCTGACTGATGATACCGGCCTTGGCCAGTGCGGTGCTCAGCTTTTCGCCGTCGGTCACGTTCAGCAGAACGCTGGATACGCTGCCGTCCGCAGCGGTAACGGTGAACTCCACCGTGGCCTGTGTCTCGGCGGCAGCGGAAGAAGCAACCTCAGAAGCGGCCACAGAAGAAGCCACGGAGGAAGCTGCGCTGGAAGCGGTAGAGGACGCAGAAGCGCCGCAGCCTGCCAGCAGGCAGACGGACAGCACAGCACTGAGGGCCAGGGCAGCAAATTTATGCAGAGTGTTCATGGTTCAAGATCTCCTTGTTTCGTGTTTTGTGTGCAGAGCGCACGGCAGATATAGTACCATGAAACCGGCTGAAAATCAACGTTTTTTCTGCATAGCTTCAAAATATGCGGCGGCGACGCCTACCTGATTGGCCTCACTGGAAAAGGCGCAGGGCACGATCTGGCAGCGGGGCAAGCCCTCCATGTAAGCTTGTCCCGCCCGGGAGGCGTACAGTCCATTGTAGGCGCTGCGCAGGCTTTCCAGCAGCAGGGGCTGCTTGCTGATGCCGCCGCCGATGGCCACCTTTTCCACATCCAGCAGAACGGTCAGGTTGTAGATCTGCACCGCCACCGCATGACAGAACCGTTGCAGCACCTCCAGCGCTTCCGGCTCCCCGGCGTTGGCGGCAGCAAAAAAGCTGCGTCCGTCCAGCGGGGCGTCCTCCGGCAGCGCCTTGCGGGCGCGGTACCATTTAAGCAGATTGCTGGTGCTGCACTGGCAGGCCATGTTCTGGTCCGGGGCGTCCCACGCTTCGGCGTTGGTGTTGACAAAGCTGTACTCCCCGGCGGTAAAGTGCACCCCGCGCACCAGCTGCCCGTTGGCAATGATGCCGCCGCCCACGCCGGTGCCGATGATGAACACCGCCGCGTTGCAGCAGTCCTTCAGCGCGCCGTTTGCCAGCTCTGCCATGGCGGCGGCCTTGCCGTCGTTTTCCAGGATAACAGGGCAGCCGCATTTTTCTGCCAGCAGCTGCCCCACCGGGGTGGCGGTATTGTACAGCAGCGCCCCGCCGTTGGACACATAGCCGGTGCGGTTATCCACAAAGCCCGGCAACGCCATGGCAATGCCGCTCACCTCGTCCTTATGGGGCGCATACAGCCGGTAGACTGCATCCAGAAACTGCGCCTGCGTATCCTGCGGCGTGGGCACCGCGCCGCTGTCCGTGCGGTGCATCTGCTCATCCATGACCGAGTATTTGATCTCGGTTCCGCCTACATCAAAAACCATGATCTTCATCTTGTAACCCTCCCGTAAACGGTCGTTTTCTGTCCCTATTATGGCAAATCAGCGCGGGAAAGTAAAGACCCGGCAGTAAAAATGAAAACTGTAAAAATCGCCCCGCCTTGCAGTTGCAATCCACCCTGCCCTGTGATATCCTGAAAGGAGAGTATCTATTATATAAAGGAAGAAACTGCCATGGATTGCAAACTGCGTGCCAAAAACTGCGGCGGCTGCCCCCTGCTGGGGCTGGACTATGCCGCGCAGCTGAAACAGAAGGAAGAAAAAGTGCGGGCTCTTTTGGGCAAATACGGCCCGGTGCACCCCATCCGGGGCATGGAGCAGCCCTACCACTACCGCAATAAGGTGATCTCCACCTTTGCCCCCGGCTGGGGTGGAAAGCTGACCTCCGGCATCTACGCGGCAAACAGCCATAAGGTGCTGCCGGTGGAAAGCTGCCTGCTGCAGGACGAAGTGCTGGACAAGACCATGCAGGCGGTGCGGGCTGCCGCTAACGTCTGCCGCTACCAGCCCTACGATGAGGACAAGGGCACCGGACTTGTGCGCCACTGCCTGCTGCGGCGGGGCGTAGCCACCGGGCAGGTGATGGTGGTGCTGGTGACGGCGCAGCCGGTGCTGCCGGGCGCAAAGAACTTTGTCAAGGCGCTGCTGGCCGAAGCAGCGCAGCGCGGCGTGACCGTGACCACCGTGGTGCAGAACGTGAACAGCCGCAAGACCAGCGTGGTGCTGGGCGAAGCGGAAAAGGTGCTGTACGGCAAGGGGTTCATTCTGGACACCCTTTGCGGCAAGACCTACGCCATCAGCCCGCGCAGCTTTTATCAGGTGAACCCGGCGCAGACCGCCGTATTGTACGGCCTTGCTGTGGAAGCCGCAAAACTGACCGGCAAAGAGGTGGTGCTGGACGCCTACTGCGGCATCGGCACCATCGGACTGACCGCCGCCGACCATGCAAAGCAGGTGGTGGGCGTGGAACTGAACCGGGACGCTGTGCAGGATGCCATTGGCAACGCAAAGCACAACGGCGTAAAGAACGCCCGCTTCTTTGCTGCCGACGCCACCCGCTGGATCAGTGAAGCCGCCGCAGCAGGGGAGAAGGCAGACGTGATCTTTATGGACCCCCCGCGCGAGGGCTCTACTCCGGAATTCCTTGCCAGCGTGGCGCGTATGGCACCCAAGCGTGTGGTTTATGTCAGCTGCAACCCCGTCACCCTTGCCCGCGACCTTGTCACTCTGACAAAGCTGGGCTATAAGGCCGAGGGCTTTACCCCGGTGGATATGTTCCCGCATACGGAGCATATCGAGACGGTATGCGCATTGTCCAAACTGGATATCCACGGCAAAAAGCCGTCCGGGAGACGTTGAAGCTTTTTTATCGCGAGTCAAAAAAATGGTGTGACATTCAAACAGCATATTTGCGATATGCAATGCAACGCTGTTGCATTAAAAAGTTGAATTGCTAGTTGAATGAAAATAAGCGGTTCCCGGTTGAGAAAAGTTTTGCGGAGTGATATACTAATATTGTATGTACCCGGACAGGGGTGTCAGTTCACAGAGCGAGATAATTTGTAATGGATGGCTATTTCTTTATTTTAACGACCATTGATCTTTTTGTGCTTGGCTTTATGTGCCTTCTTACAAAGCTGAGCGAATCTTTGAATAAAAAGCAGAAGCGCGGGTTCTTTCTGGCCTTTGCGCTGATCGCGGCGATCTCGGTGCTGGAGGTCATCACCATTGTGGTAGACGGCACACCGCCGGGCTACCGCTGGCTGAATATTTTGTCCAACTATCTGGGCTTCGGGCTGACACCGGCGGTGGCGCTGTGCCTTGTATATGTGCTGGACAAAAAATCCGTCATCCGGCGCGGGTTCAAGGCAGCGGTCTGCTGCGAGGGTGTGTATCTGCTTTTTCTGGCGGCAACGCTGCCCTATGGGCCGGTGTTCTCGGTGAGCAGGGAGAACCTCTACGCCCGGGGTGAGTACTTCTATATTTATGTCGTTATGTATTACGTCTCCATGCTGTACCTTATGGTGGCTACGGTGCGTACGGCGGCGGTCTTTCAGAACCGCAGCCGCACGCTGATCTACCCGCTGATCCTTTTTCTGGGCGCGGAGACTGTGATCCAGATCGCGCTGCCGGCGCTGCACGTCACATGGCTGTGCGTCACGTTGCTGTCGGTGCTGTATTATATCTATTGCAGCGAGATGTGGAACCAGCTGGACGCGCTGACCGGACTTTTGAACCAGAACAGCTACCTGAACCGCACCGCCGAGATGCGCCGCAGCGGCGGGGTGCTGGTGGTGTTCGATGTGGATGACTTCAAGCAGATCAACGACCGCTACGGCCATTTACAGGGGGACGTCTGCCTTGCCGAGATCGCAGACTGCATCAAAAAAGCCTATGCCCGCTGCGGCTACTGCTACCGCATTGGCGGCGATGAATTCTGCGTGCTGCTGAAGGACGAAGCAAGCGAAGCCTGCTGCGCAGCAACGCTGCAAGCTCTGCTGGCAGAACGGCGCAAGACGCTTGCCATTTTGCCAACGGTCTCCCTTGGCTCTGCCGTCTTTTCCGGGGAGGACGTGGTCGCAGTGAAGGACCGTGCCGACCGCGCGCTCTACTGTGCTAAAAAGGAACAGAAGGCCCGCGCCGCAGCGGCAAAGCCCGCAGACGACAGCGAGCAGACAGCTTGAAATTCTGCCCGAACAACGGATAAACGGAGGAACACCGATGAACACAGACTGGAACAGCCCGCAGGGCGATTTTGATACTGCTGAAAAGCAGGGGGAACTGCTGATGCTGCTCAGCCGACAGCAGGTCACCGTGCACACATGGGACGACCCGGACTTTGACTATATGGAAGAGCAGGATCTGGCGCTGGTGGTGCAAAGCCCCTCCGGCACAGAGGATCTGCTCATTGAGCTGTGCGGGGAGTTCTCGGTGTTTTTTGAAAAGTGGCATGGCGAGTACGCCGCCACCGCCGAGGGCTACGCGCAGCTGCAGCAGGACATCACCGCCATTCTGGACGGCAAAGCGGGCGCGCTGAGTCTGTACACGGAGAACGGCTGGCAGGGCACGGTGCTGTGCACCGAGCTGCCCGGCGCAGAGGACGCCGGAGCCGCTGCGGTGCTCAAGCGCTGCTGGCAGACGGCAAAGCCGGACACCGCCCTGCCTGCGGGCAGTCGGCTGGAACTGGTGTGCTGGGACCCGGCACAGAACCGGAAAGCGCAGCTCCCGGCGGAGGAATAATTTTAAGTGGGACGATTTGGAATATCCGCCGCTTGTGCTCTGGATATTTTCAGCGGAAAAATTATTATAAAATAGAACAAGCCCGGAAAGTCTGCGGACTTTCCGGGCTTGCATTTTCACAGGAGGGGTCGCAGAGGGAAACGGCAGTTGCAATAAAAGACATACGAATTTTTATACGATTCGTTGTTTCTCTTTGTGATTCGCCACATAGTTTGCGATTGCGGAAGCCGCAGCGCCCAAAACGATGCCCAGCACTGCGCCGCCGAGGATATCGGTGGGGAAGTGCACATAGAGGTACAACCGGGTAAAGGCGATAAAGGCTGCCAGCACCAGCGCGGGTGCGCCCAGCTTCCGGTTTTGCAGCCAGAGCGCGTAGGCTGCCGCCACCCCGGAGGCAGTGTGCCCGGAGGGGAAGGAGTGCCCGTGCGGACGCGCCACCAGCATGGTGATGGAGGTGTTGAGATCACAGGGGCGGGGGCGGGCGAACAGCGGCTTGAGGAAGAAGTGCCCCGCCGCCATGTACAGCACCAGCGCCACCGCCATGGCAAAGCCCGCTTTGCGGGTGCGCCGGAAGAGCAGAAGCAGCAGGGTGAACGCGATCCAGATCTCGCCGTGAGCACCGGCGTAATCAAAAAAGATGGAAACTGCGTTCATTACCGGGTTGCGGAACTGGTACAGCCAGTCCAGAAAAGCAAACTCAAAGGGCATGGGTTCCTCCTTTTGGGCGGTGAAAGAGCGGATTTTTTATACAATATAGCATATAAATATTAAAAAATACAGAATGCGCTGTAAATTTGCCTTTATGGCAGGGAAAAATCGGCCTCCGGCTGCTCCATCTGCTCCAAGGTGGGGTAGCTGTCGATGGCGCCGTGGTGCTGCACGCTGATAGCGCAGAAGCGGTTGGAAAAAATCAGATACTCGGTCAGGCGCTTGCGGGAAAGCTTTGGCAGCTCGGCGGCGGTCACGCCGTCCCGCTGCAGCTGCCACAAAAACGAGCCGATAAAGCCGTCTCCCGCGCCAGCGGTGTCCACCGCCGCCACCTTGGGGCTGCGGGCATGGGCGCTGGCGGTGCGGGTATAGGCGCGGGCACCCTTGCTGCCGCAGGTGTACAGTACCAGCTGCACATCTCCGGTAAAGAGCGCGGGCAGCGCGGCTTCAATATCCTCCGTGCCGGTGAGGAAGGGCAGCTCCTCGTCCGAAAGCTTCAGGATATGGGTCAGGGGGAGAAACTGCCACACGGTCTGGCGCAGCTGCTCCCGGTCCGGCCAGAGAGGGAAGCGGAGATTGGGGTCAAAGCTGAGGATGGCTCCCGCCTCCCGCGCGGCAGTAATGGCAGCCAGATGGGCGTAGCGCATGGGACTGTCCACCAGCGAGACGCTGCAAAAATGCAGGGCAAAGGCCTGCGAGAACCAGCCCGGATCGATCTGCTCCGGGGCGTACAGCAGGTCTGCGGAGGGCTTGCGGCAGAAGCTGAAGGTGCGCTCGCCGTTTTCTGCTAAGCTGACGAAGGCCAGCGCGGTGCTGGCTTTGCTGGTAAATTCCAGATGGGAAAGCTCCACGCCGCATCCAGCCAGCGCCCGGGCAATCTTGTGGCCAAAGGGGTCGTCGCCCAGCTGGCTCAGCAGCGCACTGCGCCCGCCCAGCCGGGCAGCGGCGGCACAGACATTGGCCGGAGCGCCGCCCACCCGGGGGCTGAAGGCGGGTACTTCGTCAAAGCTGCACCCCACCCGGGAGGGGATCATATCGATCAGCGCTTCGCCGATGGAAAATAAGATCCTGTCGGACATAGGGCTTCTTCCTTTCTGCATACAGGTGTGCCGCAAGGTGCGGCAGTGTACAGTATACACCCGCAGGGCGCTGTGCGCAACTGCTTCTTTTATACGGTAATGGGCGGGTTTTGCGGTTGACTTGCAGCGGCAGATATGCTACAATTTCCAGACGTATGCAACAACAGGAAAAGGAAAAAGTGTATGGATCTGACAAAACAGTTCTTTAAATATGTCTCGCAGAATATTTTCGGCCTGCTGGGCACTTCGTGCTATATTCTGGCCGATACCTATTTTATTGCGCAGGCTGCCGGCACAGACGGCGTTACCCTGCTCAACCTCTGCCTGCCCATCTACAACTTTATTTTTGCCATTGGCTCCATGATCGCGCTGGGCTCGGCGACCCGCTACGCCATTGCCAAGGCACAGAACGATGCCCGGGGACAGCGGTATTTTTCCAACGCCATCCTGTGCGCTGTACTGGCGTCCATCCCGTGGATGCTGGCGGGTGTCTTTGCGCCCGGGACGCTGCTGCGGCTTATGGGCGGCGATGCGGGCATCGTGGCACTGGGCATCCCCTACGCCCGCATTTTTCTGCTGTTCACCCCGTTTTTTATGTGCAACTACATCGTGTCGGCCTTTGTCCGCAACGACGGCGACCCCTCCCTTGCCATGGTGGCGACGTTGAGCGGCAGTCTGTTCAACGTGGTGTTCGACTATATCTTCATGTTCCCCCTAGGGCTGGGGCTGGCCGGTGCGGCGCTGGCAACGGCGGTGTCGCCTATCATCAGCATCACCATTTGCAGTCGTCACTTCTTTAAAAAGGAGAACACCCTGCAATTCGTGCGGCAGCTGCCCTCGGCAAGGCTGCTGGGGCAGAGCTGTCAGCTGGGCATCTCCGGCTTTGTGGGCGAGCTTTCCTCCGGCGTGACCACCACGGTGTTCAACTTTCTGCTGCTGGGGCTGGCGGGTAACGTGGGCGTAGCAGCCTACGGCGTGGTGGCAAACTTTGCGCTGGTGGCTACCGCCATCTTCAACGGCGTGGCGCAGGGCGCACAGCCGCTGGTGAGCCGCTGCTACGGTCAGAACGACCACGCCGGGGCGCGGAAGCTGCTGCTGCTGGGCAGCGGCACTGTGCTGGTGCTGGCGGCGGTGCTGTACGCTGCGGTGTTCGGCCTGACCGATACCTTTGTAAGCTGGTTCAACAGCGAGAACTCGGCGCAGATGGCGCAGTACGCCCACACCGGGATGCGGATGTACTTTGTGGGCTACTTCTTTGCGGGCTTCAACATCATGGCGGCGGGCTATCTGAGCGCCATGAACCGCCCGGCGGAGGCTTCCATCACCTCCATCTGCCGGGGCATGGTGGCCATCGTGGCCTGTTCGCTGGTGCTCAGCGCGGTGTTTGGGATGCCGGGCGTATGGGCGGCATTCCCGGCTTCGGAACTGCTCACCGCGCTGCTGACCCTGTTTCTGCTGCGCAGAAAAGAGAGCGGAAAAGCTTAAATATACATCTCCTGTTCCCGCATGGTCTCCTCGGGTGTAAGCCCGGCCTGTGCGGCGCGACCGGTCAGTGCCCGCCATTGTGCAGGGGACTGGCCGGTTTCTTTTTTGAATACCCGGCACAGGTAGTTGGCCCCGGAAAAGCCGCACAGGCTTGCCACCACGTCCAGCGTGTACTCCCGGTGCAGCAGCAGCCGCTGTGCGGCTTCGATGCGCACGGTGGTCAGGTACTTGCCCGGCGGCACGCCTACGGCGGCGGTAAAGGTGCGCACCAGATGGCTTTTGGAGACGCCCAGCCGCTCGCTGAGCTCCTCCACGCCGTACAGCCCGGCATAGTTGGCGCGGATATCCTCAATGGCGGCCTGCACCAGCGGCGGCAGGGCTGGCGCGGCGCTGTCGGCATCCGCCAACTCACACAGCAGGGCAAAGGCCAGCTGGCTGCGGGCACGGCTGTGGGTGGGCTTTTCCTCGGCAAGCCGCCCCATCAGCTCAGCGGCGGCAGGGCAGGTCTCGCCTTTGGCAAGGTAGGGCAGCTCCCGCAGGCCGTTTAAAAACTGCGTGCTGGCCTGTCCGGTCAGCTGGACGCACAACAGGTGGCAGTTGTCCTCCGGGGTCAGGGTGAGCGGGGCACGGCTCAAGATCAGATGCCCCGCCGCAGCGGACTGCGGCGGCAGCACCAGCACAGAGCCGGCGGGCGCGGCAGACGCCCCGGGCAGGGAAGCCGTGCATCTGCCGCTGGAAACAAGGCAGACCCACAGCCCCTCGCCGGTCAGGGTGCGGGGCGCGGAAAGCTGCACATCCAGCAGCGCAGCCGGTGCGGCGATGGTGTTCCAGTCAAACAGCAATATCTGACACCTCTAATCAATAAAATGCTATTTTATATCACAAAATTATCTGTTATTATAGTACCAACGAAACAACACGCCGTCAAGGGCGTGAAACACCAAATATTTACGGAGGATAACGATTATGGCTTCCATTAGCTGCCAGCACATCTACAAGATCTATCCGGGCGCAACTGCCCCGTCTGTTACCGACTTCAACTTGGAGATCCAGGATAAGGAATTCATCATCTTCGTCGGCCCTTCTGGCTGCGGCAAGTCCACCACCCTGCGTATGATCGCCGGTCTGGAGGAGATCTCCAAGGGCGAGATGTACATCGGCGGCCGTCTGATCAACGACGTTCCCCCGAAGGATCGTGATATCGCCATGGTGTTCCAGAGCTACGCTCTGTACCCCCACATGACCGTTTACAAGAACATCGCTTTCGGTCTGGAACTGCGCAAGACCCCGAAGGACGAGATCGACAAGCGCGTGCACGAGGCTGCTAAGATCCTGGAGATCGAGCACCTGCTGGACCGCAAGCCCAAGGCTCTGTCCGGTGGTCAGCGTCAGCGTGTTGCTCTGGGTCGTGCAATGGTTCGTAACCCGGCAGTCTTCCTGCTGGACGAGCCCCTGTCCAACCTGGATGCTAAGCTGCGTACCTCCATGCGTACCGAGATCATCAAGCTGCACAAGAAGCTGGCTACCACCTTCATCTACGTTACCCACGACCAGACCGAGGCTATGACCATGGGCGACCGTATCGTTGTCATGAAGGACGGCATCATCCAGCAGGTCGATACCCCGCAGAACCTGTACGATATGCCCTGCAATATGTTCGTTGCAGGCTTCATCGGCAGCCCCCAGATGAACTTCCTGGACGGCACCCTGATCAAGAAGGGCGATCTGTACGGTGTTGATCTGGGCGGCGACGTGATCCCCCTGCCCAAGGAAAAGACCGCCGACGGCAAGCTGGATTCCTACGTTGGCAAGAAGATCAAGATGGGCGTCCGTCCCGAGGATATCGACGACGAGCCCGAGTTTATGGCAAAGCACACCGACTGCCAGCTGGATGCTCAGGTCGATGTTTCCGAAATGATGGGCGCTGAGATCTACCTGTATCTGGAGTACAAGGGCAACAAGATGACCGCCCGCGTTGCTCCCACCTCCAAGGCTCGCAACGGAGACACCGTCCGCGTCGCTTTCGATCCCCACAAGATCCACCTGTTCGACATCGAGACCGAGCTGACCATCCTGAACTAAGACTTAGCAAAGATCATTTTTGATCCTCCTATCATACGAAAGACCGCCGAAGGGAAACCGTCGGCGGTCTTTTGTTTCGGTGCAGCCTGCCTGCCCCAAAACCTTGCGCTGTCCTCTTGACAATCGGTGCGGGCACGGTTAAAATATGTACTGTATCAAACAGTTTCACATCGAACAACTTGAACAGAGGAAAAACATTATGTGTACACAGCACCCTATTGAAGAGCACTGCAAGCTGGACCCGCCGTGGGATGGGCCGCAGGTCATTCCCGCCCAGCTGCGCCGGGTGGATAACCTGATCTTCCGCAGGCTGAACCAGTTTTCCCGCGCCAACGGGGTAGAGCAGACCACCCCCATGCACGGGTGGATCATCGAGTATCTCTACCGCCACCGGGACGAGCCGGTGTTCCAGCGGGACATCGAGCGGGAGTTTTCCATCACCCGCTCCACCGTGACCAACATTTTGCAGCTGATGGAGCGCAAGGGCTACATCCAGCGGCTGAACGTGCCGCAGGATGCCCGGCTCAAGCAGCTGGTTTTGACCGAGGAGGGCATCCAACGGCACGAAAAGACCCTGCTTTCCTTCCACCAGACCGACGATTATGTGGCCGGACTGCTGACCGAGGAGGAGAACGCAGAGCTGCTGCGGCTGCTGAACAAGCTGCGGGAGGCGTTAAAATAACGACCTTTTCCGTCAAAGCGCCGAAAAAAGGCTTGTTAGATTAGTAATTATGAACATTTTACGAAACGTCTTGACATTTAAATTGTTTTGTATAAAATTGTTTTGTAACAAACAAATAAATTCAAACAGGAGGGAACTCAGATGATCAAAAAGCTTGTGTCGCATCTGGGCGAGTATAAAGCCGCCTCGATCAAGACACCGCTCTTTGCGGCTCTGGAAGCCATTATGGATGTGCTGCTGCCCACCATCATGGCCTTTATCATCGACCAGGGCATTGAAAAGGGCGATATGAACGCCATCATCCGCTATGGCCTGCTTACCTTTCTGGTGGCAGCCATTGCGCTGGTGCTGGGCGTGCTGGCGGGCAAATACGCCGCCGAGGCATCCACCGGCTTTGCCGGAAATCTGCGCGATGCCATGTATGAAAATATCCAGCATTATTCTTTTTCCAACATCGACAAATTCTCCACGGCAGGTCTTGTCACCCGCATGACCACCGACGTGACCAACGTGCAGAACGCCTTCCAGATGATTTTGCGGATGTGCGTGCGCGCTCCGGTGCATCTGGTGTTTGCCATGTTCATGGCCGTGGTCATCGGCGGCCCGCTGTCGCTGGTGTTCGTGGTGGCGGTGGTTTTTCTGGTGGCGGTGCTGGCTGCCATTATGATCCCCACCTTCCACATCTTTGACCGGGTGTTCAAGAACTATGATAACCTCAACGCCTCGGTGCAGGAGAACGTTTCTGCCATCCGCGTGGTCAAGAGCTTTGTGCGCGAGGGCTTTGAAAACGAAAAATACACTGCCGCCTGCGAGAGCCTGTATAAGCAGTTCGTCAACGCGGAAAGCCGCCTGAGCTTCAATAACCCCGCCATGCTGGTGGCAGTGTACGGCTGCAACATCGCGCTGAGCTGGTTCGGCGCAAAGTATGTGCTGCACGGTGCCATTACCACCGGCCAGCTGAATGCCCTGTTCGGCTATATCATGAACATCCTCATGGCACTGATGATGCTGAGCATGGCCTTTGTCATGATCGCCATGTCCGCCGCCTCTGCCAAGCGTATCGTGGAGGTGCTGGACGAGCACACCGACCTGCCCCCGGCAAAGCAGCCGGTGCAGCAGGTAGCAGACGGCAGCATCCAGTTTGACCATGTTACCTTCAAGTATAAGCACGGCAGCGGCCAGCCGGTGCTGAACGATATCAGCTTTACCATCCAACCCGGCGAGACGCTGGGCATCATCGGCGGCACCGGCAGTGCAAAATCCAGTCTGGTGCAGCTGATCCCCCGTCTGTACGATGCCGAGAGCGGCACCGTGCGGGTGGGCGGCGTGGACGTGCGGGATTATAACCTTGACGTGCTGCGCCGCGAGGTCTCCATGGTGCTGCAGAAGAACGTGCTGTTCAGCGGCACCATTCTGGACAACCTCCGCTGGGGCGATGCCAACGCCACCGAGGAAGAGTGCATCCGCATGGCAAAGCTGGCCTGCGCGGATGAATTCATCCAGCGCTTCCCGGATAAGTACAATACATGGATCGAGCAGGGCGGCTCCAACGTGTCCGGCGGCCAGAAGCAGCGCCTGACCATCGCCCGCGCCCTGCTGCGCAAGCCCAAAGTGCTGATCCTTGATGACTCCACCAGCGCCGTGGACACCGCGACCGATGCCAAGATCCGCAAGGCCTTCCGGGAAGAGATCCCCGGCACGACCAAAATCATCATTGCACAGCGTATCTCCTCGGTGCAGGATGCAGACCGCATTCTGGTGCTGGATAACGGCCAGATCAACGGTCTGGGCACCCATGCGGAGCTGCTGGCGACCAACGCCATCTATCAGGAGGTCTACAACAGCCAGACGCAGGGCGGCGGCGATTTTGACAAGCAGGGAGGTGCGCAGTAATGGCAGTAAAAGAAGTACATGGCCCCGGCCCGCGGGGCGCACGGGGGCCGCGCCCCAAGGTGGAAAACCCGGGCAAGCTGCTGAAGCGCATTATGGATGAGGTGTTCCGCAACTATCTGCCCCACTGCATCCTTGTGCTGATCTGCATTGTGGTCAGCGCGCTGGCCAATGTGCAGGCCAGCCTGTTCTTGCAGACTTTGATGGACGATTACATCGTGCCCATGACCCGCCAGCAGGACCCCAGCTTTGCACCGCTGGCCGGTGCACTGGTGCGGATGTGCTGCATCTACCTTGTGGGCATTCTGGCCGCATGGGCCAACGCCCGCATCATGGTCAACGTAACGCAGGGCACGCTGCGCAATCTGCGCACCAAGCTGTTCACCCACATGGAAAGCCTGCCCATCCGGTATTTTGACACCCATCCCCACGGCGATATCATGTCCGTGTACACCAACGATGTGGATACCCTGCGCCAGATGCTCAGCCAGAGCATCCCGCAGCTGGTGTCCAGCGTCATCACCATCGTGTCGGTGTTCTTCAGTATGTGTATGCTCAGCTGGCAGCTGACCATCGTTACCATGCTCATGGTGGCGCTGATGCTGTTCTGCTCCAAGCAGATCGCAAAAAGCTCTTCCAAGTACTTCATCCAGCAGCAGCGGGATCTGGGCAAGGTGAACGGCTACATCGAGGAGATGATGGAAGGCCAGAAGGTGGTCAAGGTGTTCACCCACGAGCAGCAGACCCTTGCCGGCTTCCGTGAGTTGAACGACCAGCTGAAGGAAAGCGCCAAGCAGGCCAACGCCTTCTCCAACATTATGATGCCGGTCAACGCCCAGCTGGGCAACATCAGCTATGCCATCTGCGCACTGACTGGTGCAGCCATGGCTGTGGGCGGCGTTAGCGGCATGACCCTTGGCACCGTGGTGGCTTTCCTCAGCCTGAACAAGGGCTTCAATATGCCCATCAGTCAGGTGTCCATGCAGGCCAACAGCGTCATCATGGCACTGGCCGGTGCCGAGCGCATCTTCAAGATGATGGACGAGCCCAGCGAGACCGACGAGGGCTATGTGACGCTGGTGAACGCCAAGTACGACCGCAACGACCAGCTGGTGGAGACGAACGAGCGCACCGGCATCTGGGCGTGGAAGCACCCCCACCACGATGGCACTACCACCTACCACAAGCTGGCGGGCGATATCACCTTTACGGACGTGGACTTTGGCTATGTGCCGGAAAAGACGGTGCTGCACGACATCAACCTGTACGGCCGTCCGGGGCAGAAGATCGCCTTTGTCGGCTCTACCGGTGCGGGCAAGACTACCATCACCAACCTGATCAACCGTTTCTACGATATTCAGGAGGGCAAGATCCGCTATGACGGCATCAACATCCATAAGATCAAAAAAGCCGACCTGCGCCGCTCACTGGGCATCGTGCTGCAGGACACCCACCTGTTTACCGGCACGGTGATGGAGAACATCCGCTACGGACGGCTGGAGGCCACCGATGAGGAGTGCATCGCCGCCGCCCGTCTTGCCAACGCCGACGGCTTTATCAAGCGTCTGCCGGAGGGCTATAACACCATGCTGACCGGCGATGGCGCCAACCTCTCACAGGGACAGCGCCAGCTGCTTGCCATTGCCCGCGCAGCCGTGGCAGACCCGCCGGTGCTGATTTTGGACGAGGCGACCTCCTCCATTGATACCCGCACCGAAGCGCTGGTGCAGCGCGGTATGGACGGCCTGATGTACGGCCGCACCAGCTTTGTCATCGCGCACCGCCTGTCCACCGTCCGCAATGCAGACTGCATCGTGGTGCTGGAGCAGGGCCGCATCATCGAGCGCGGCAGCCACGATGAATTGATCGCCAAAAAGGGCAAGTATTACCAGCTTTATACCGGTAATCTGGCCGAAAACTAAGCAATTTCCAACCTTCTCACAAAGCCGCCGCACAGCTATGCCGCCGTGTGGCGGCTCTTTTTATCTCCCGTGAAAATGTTTTTTTTAGCGTGCTCGCCCTCTCCGTCATCGCTATGCGATGCCACCTCTCCCAAAGGGAGAGACCTTGGCAAAGAGATGAAGTTTGCGAGGACTGCCAAAGGCTCTCCCTTTGGGAGAGCTGGCGCGTAGCGCCTGAGAGGGCGAGGATGCTTCACACCGCGGCGGCCATTCAAAATCGTCCGCTCCCCGGTATACAAACGCCCCGGGCTGTGCTAGAATGGAGCAAACGAGTAGAAAAGGCTGGTGAGTGTATGCACCCTCTGACGGAATATCCCCGCCCGGCCATGCGCCGGGACAGCTACGAGAACCTGAACGGCCCGTGGCAGTACGCCATCACCGCTTCGGCACAGCGCCCGGCGGGCTGGGACGGTGAGATCTTAGTGCCCTACGCGCCGGAGTGCCGCGCCTCCGGGGTGGGGCGCATATTGCAGCCTGGGCAGTGGCTGCACTATCACCGGTACTTTGCGCCGCCCGCCGGGACGGGCGGACGGGTGCTGCTGCATTTCGGTGCAGTGGACTACGCCTGTGCCGTGCAGGTGAACGGCCATCTGGTGGGCGGTCACCGGGGCGGCTACTGGCCCTTTACGCTGGATATCACCGCGCAGCTCAACGGCACAGGCCGCAACAGCCTGTGGGTGGCGGTGCAGGACCCCACCGGCCACGGCACACAGGCGCGGGGCAAGCAGACCTTGCAGCCCGGCGGGATGTTCTACCCTGCGCAGAGCGGCATCTGGCAGACGGTCTGGCTGGAGCGTGTGCCGGAAAATTACATCCAGTCTCTCACCGTTACGCCGGACTACGATGCCCGCACCGTGACCGTGAAAGCCCATACCTCTGCGCCCGGCGGCGCGGTGAACCTGTGGGCGGTGGTGCGCGCCGGGGGTGTGACCATTGCCGAGGACTGGGGCAGCGACGAGGCCGACCAAGACGGCACGGTGACGCTGCATATTGCGGACGAGTATTTCTTCCCATGGAGCCCGGACACACCCTTTTTGTACGATTTGACCGTGGGCACCACGCAGGGAGAGGAAGAGCAGTTCGACACTGTGCACAGCTACTTTGCCCTGCGCAAGTGGAGCTGCGCACCGGACGCAAGGGGCGTGCTGCGCTTTTGCCTGAACGATAAGCCCATCCTGCTCAACGGCCTGCTGGATCAGGGCTACTGGCCGGAGGGGCTGTACACCCCGCCTTCGGATGCGGCGGTGGAGCGGGAGCTGAGCGAGGTAAAGGCGCTGGGCTACAACCTGCTGCGCAAGCACGCAAAGCTTGAGCCGCAGCGCTGGTACTACCACTGCGACAAGCTGGGTCTTGTGGTATGGCAGGATATGGTCAACGGCGGCAGCAAGTATAACCTGTGGTTCGTCACCTACCTGACCAATGTTTTGCAGCCGCTTATGCGCCGCCTGCCGGACAAGGCGGCGCTGTGGGGACTACTGAGCCGGGGCAGCGAAAGCAGCCGGGAAGAATACCGCCGGGAGCTGGCAGATACGGTGCAGGCGCTGCGCTGCCACCCCTGCGTGGGCTGCTGGGTGCCCTTCAATGAGGGCTGGGGACAGTACGATGCCGCCGGGGCAGTGCAGGCAATCCGTACGCTGGACGACACCCGCCTTGTAGACGAAGCCAGCGGCTGGTACGATCAGGGCGGCGGGGATGTATACTCCCTGCACAACTACTTCTACCCTTTGCGGGTGCGCCCGCAGACACGCACCGTGGCGCTGAGCGAGTACGGCGGCATTGCGTGGCCTATGCCCGGGCACGAGCCGCCCCGCAGGACCTACGGCTACGGCACAGCCAAAAGCCGGGAGGAGCTGACCGCCCGGTACAAAAAAATGCAGCTGGGCACGGTGCTGCCGCAGCTGCAAAAGGGGCTTTCGGCGCTGGTATACACCCAGCTGACCGACGTGGAGGACGAGGTGAACGGGCTGTTCACCTACGACCGCACCGCCATCAAGCCGGACGCTAACGCCGTCCGCTCGGTGAACGCCGCCCTTGCCGCAGAGTTTGCAAGGGTAGTAAAATAAAAGCCTTTGGCGCGGGACGATTGGAAATGGCCTCAGCTATCGGGTTGCGGCACCCAGCATCCGCTTCGTGCCTTGGGTGGCACTTGCGTCTTGCTGGCCGCTGCCCCAACAACTCCTCCCTGTTTCCGCCACTGGCGGCGGTCGTTGTCGTTGCACTCTGGCAATCTTCAGCGGAAAATATATTCTTATGTTTGGGGCTGTTGCAAAATAAAAATGCGATAGCAACTAGCACAAAGAAATAGTGCAAAAACAGAGACCCGGAACCCTTTTTGAGCCATTTTGGCCCTGAAAAGGTTCCGGGTTTTGTGCATATTTTTTCAGAGAGCTATTTTACAACGGCCCCTTTTTGGCAGGATGGACTTCGTCATTTTTGACAAACCCCGACAGCCCGGCTTAGAGCCTTCTCCAAAGTTTTTGGCGCATTCTTGACAGTGCTTTTCTGATATATTAATATATTAACGACAACTCTCATCTGATATGGTGAGGGATTTCCGTACGGCATTCACAAACTGTATTCATTTTTTCGACTAAGAAAAGGAGAAAAGACCATGGAACTGAGCAGACGTGACTTTATGCGTAGCACCGCCGCCTTTACAGCTGTTGCCAGTGTGCTGGGCACCAGTGGCATCGCCTTTGCCCAGGACGCCGACCAGAACTGTCTGGTCAAGGTGGACAGCCCCGACCGCAATGCGCTGGCCAAGCGTTTCAAGGCCGGCAGTGCTGCCGGGGTGGAGTACTATGCCTACAACCCTCGCCGTTACGCCCCTGCCCTGAAGGGGAAGCTGCCCCTGATCGTTTTCCTCCACGGTGAGGACGGTGTGGGCCCCAACGGCACCCAGCTTACCGCCAACGACGGTGCCACCTTCTACATTTCTGACGAAATGATCCAGAAGAACCCCACCTACCTGTTTGCACCCCAGTGCCCCGGCAAGAACTGGACCGACCCGGACACCGTTACGGCCTTGAAGTCTGCTATCGACAGCTATGTGGCTGCCCACCGCATCGACCCGGACCGTATCTACATCGAGGGTATGTCCATGGGCGGTACCGGTGTCTGGAACATGATCCTGGCCTACCCCTACTACTTTGCCGCTGCCATCCCCATGTGCGGCATGGTGCCTGCCCAGTGGTACAACGTCCCCGGCGCCTTTGAGGCCATCAAGAACACCCCTGTCTGGGCCTACCACTGCAAGGATGACCCCGAGATGCCCGAGGCTGAGACCGCCAAGGCTGTGCAGGCCCTGAAGGATGCCGGCTGCTCCTGCGTGAAGTACGAGGGCTTTACCGCCGGTTCCATGCCGGAGCCCCACAAGGTCTGGGAGCGGGTGTACAGCATCGGCACCCCCTATAACTGGATGTTCACCCAGTCCCTCACCCGGACCCAGCACGGCAAGCTAAACCCCAACATGATGTTCAGTCACTACCCGGTAAAGTACAACATCACCCGTGTTATGGACTTTGGCATGGACACCCTGTGGGTGCTGGATCTGGGCAAGGAAGCCCTGGTCATTGACACCGCCATGGGCGGCTCCGGCGCAGCAGACCTCTACGCCTACCTGCGGGAGAACGTGCTGACCAACCCTGACGCAGAGCTGGATATCCTGCTGACCCATAAGCACGGCGACCACATTCTGGGCATTCCCTCCCTGCTGAAGTCCGGCAAGGTCCGCCGCACCTATATCCACCCCGATGACCGGGAGGACCTGATCTCCAGCATGCAGAAATTCTTCGGTCTCACCGCCGAGGACCTGAAGCTGGTGAACATCGTAGATGGTGACACGGTCCGCATCGGCTCTGAGGAGCTGGAAGTGGTGGACGTGCCGGGCCACACCAAGGGCTCTGTGGTGTTCTTCTACAAGGACTACATCTTTACCGGTGACGCCGTTGGTTCTGGCGACCTGTTCATGATGGAAGCTGCCACCGACACCTATCTGCCGAGTCTGGAGCACTTCATGGCAGAGGTGCTGCTGCGGAACGAGGATGTGGACTACGAGCTGCTGACGGGCCACTGGGAGAACCTGAACCCCTTCAGCGTGGAGTACCTCCGCCATATGCTCATTCTGGTTAAGGGCGTCATCCGGGGCGATATTCCCATCGGCTACTACACCCGCAAGCCCGGCCGCTGGGCAGGCTACTTGGATGCCAACATCTTCTACCCCTACGCTGTCCTCAGCTACGAGAACGAGAAGTGATGTACGCTAAGACTCTGTTTCCTTGGCGGCATTCCCTGACTTTCTAACATATAAAGCAGACCCGGCACCGGCTCCGAAAGAGCCTGCCGGGTCTGCTTTGTAGTTCTATAATAAAAAATGGGGTCGGGATTTTTCCCGACCCCATTTTGCGATTTTTATACTGTTATCAGCTGTTGGCGCTGGTGGCGTTCACGATCTTGGCGGCGGGCAGTTTGCTCATGGCAGAGCTGCTCAGGGTGCTCGCCAGCTGGGCACCGTAGGCGGCAAGGGCGTCGTCCAGCTCCTCGCCCTTCAGGTCGCTCAGGATCTGGCTGCGCAGAGCATCCAGCGTGGAAACGCCCAGCGGGTCCAGACGGACGGCCAGCATCAGGGCATAGCCGGAGTACTGGATGGCGGCTGCCTGCCCATAGGCAAGGCCGCGCAGGGTATCGGCGGCACCCTCCTGTGTAAAGGCGTCGGTCAGGTCGCTTTCGCTCAGCAGGTCGGTCTGCAGGGTGCTGGTGGAGGGAACCTCTGCATCCAGCACAGCACAGATCCCGGTCAGTGCGCGGCTTGCGATGCTGTTAAAGGCGGTCAGCTGGCTGGAAGTGTCCTCCGGGGCGCTGGCGTTGTAGCTGTCCGCAGCTTTCTGGGCAAGGGAGAGCATCTCGGCCTTCTGGTCATCGCTGGCAAAGGCGAAGGTGCTGGTGTTGTACAGCGGTACGGTGATAAAGCCGATCTCGTACATGGTGCTGTCCAGATGCTCGGTCAGCTCGCCGTCCTCCACAGGGGTCTCGCCGTTTTTACCGTAGACAAGATCCAGCAGCAGGGTGTGCTTGTACTGCAGCTGCTGGAACAGCTTCAAAGTCTCCAGCCCGATGCCGTTGGCGGTGTAGGTGTCGCCGTAGTTATCCATCAGCTGCTGGGCGTAGCTGTCGGCGGCGGACTTCTGCTCCTCGGTCAGCTCGCCGCCCAGCTCGGTAAAGCGGGCATCCACAGCGGCAAGGGTCTGCAGGGTCTCAAGGGTCTTTTGCGCCACATAGTCCTTTACCACGGCGGTCTCGCCGGTGTCGGCATCGGTGGTGATGGTGGCCTTAAGGAAGGACTTTACCTTGCTGGCGTCCTGCTCAGAGCCTGCCAGCTGTGCAGCCTGCTGATAGGCATCGTACTGCGCCAGCAGATATAAGCCGCTGGTCACCTCAAAATCGCCGATCTTGCCCACGGTGTCCGGGGTGGAGAATACACAGCCTACAAGGCTGACGGTCAGTGCAAGTGCGCATACCAGCGCAAGCAGTTTCTTTTTCATTGGTTTGGCTCCTTGTTGTTCAAAATGGCATCCATGGCTTTCAGGATGCTTTGCAGCAGTTCCAGCGGCTTTTCGTCCGGCTGCAATACCACCGAGAGATAGGGCTTTGTGCCCGCTCCGGCGGTGACACGGCCATTGAAAGCCTGCAGCAGGCCGCGGATCATGGCAAGTTCCAGCGTTTCCAGATTCAGCACGAGGGTGTCCTTCTTCTGAGTCACCTCATACACGCCCACGGCGGCGGCCTGCACGCGGACGAGGGAGACGTTGACCAGATCGCTCACTGAGGGCGGCGGGTCACCGTAGCGGTCAATGAGCTCGTCCAGCACATCGGCGGCGTCCTCCGGGGTCTGGATGGCGGCAATGCGCTTGTAAGCTTCGATGCGCCCCGCGCCGTCCGGGATATACTTTTCCGGGATGAAGGCGTCCACCCGCAGGTCCACAAGACAATCGCTCTTGTCCCGCTGGACAGGCTCGCCCCGTGCCCGGGAGATGGCCTGTCCCAGCATTTTGACGTAGAGGTCGTAGCCCACGGCTTCCATGTGGCCGTGCTGGCTGTGCCCCAGCAGACTGCCCGCGCCGCGGATCTGCAGATCCCGCATGGCGATGCGGAAGCCGGAGCCGAAAGCGGTAAACTCCCGGATGGCGGAAAGCCGCTTCTGGGCGATATCGGTCAGGGTCTTGTCCCGGCGGAAGGTGAAGTAGGCGTAGGCCTTGCGGCCGGAGCGTCCTACCCGCCCGCGGATCTGGTACAGCTGCGCCAGACCCATGCGGTCGGCATCCTCAATGATGAGGGTGTTGCAGTTGCGCACATCAATGCCGGTCTCGATGAGGGTGGTGCAGACCAGAATGTCGATCTCGCCGTTCAGCAGGTGCTGCCACACGGGGTTCAGCTCTTCTTCGGTCATCTTGCCGTGGGCAATGCCTACCCGCGCACCCGGCACCATCTGGCTGACATGGGCGGCGCAGGATTCAATGTTGTCCACCCGGTTGTGCAGGTAGTACACCTGCCCGCCCCGGGCAAGCTCTTTCTTCATGGCTTCGGCAAGGATAACGTCGTTATATTCCAGCACAAAAGTCTCCACCGGCTGCCGCTCGATGGGCGGCTGCTCGATGGTGGAAAGATCCCGGATGCCGCTCATGGCCATGTTCAGGGTGCGGGGGATGGGGGTGGCCGACAGGGTGAGCATATCCACCCCGATGAAGTTCTCCTTCAGCTTTTCCTTGTGCTTCACCCCAAAGCGCTGTTCCTCATCAATGATGACAAGGCCGAGGTCGTGGAACTTTACGTCTTTAGAGAGCAGCCGGTGGGTGCCCACCACGATATCCACGCTGCCGGCCTGTAAGCCGCGCAACGTCTCCTTTTGCTGCTTTGCGGTGCGGAAGCGGGACAGCATCCCGATCTTCACCGGAAAAGCCTCCATGCGGGAGAGCAGGGTGTTGTAGTGCTGCCACGCCAGCAGGGTGGTGGGTGCCAGCAGGGCGCACTGCTTGCCGCCCATGATGCACTTGAAGGCGGCGCGCAGCGCCACCTCGGTCTTGCCCACGCCCACATCGCCGCAGAGCAGCCGATCCATGGGGTAGCCTTTTTCCATGTCCTGCTTGATCTCGGCGGTGGCGTGCAGCTGGTCGTCGGTCTCGTCGTAGTCAAAGCGGGTCTCAAAGTCCCGCTGCCAGTCGCCGTCCGGCGGGAAGGCGTAGCCCGTGGCCTGACGGCGGCGGGCGTAAAGCTCGATCAGCTCCTGCGCCATCTCCTCGGTGGCCTTTTTCACCTTGGCGCGGGTGCGCTGCCACTCGGTGCCGCCCAGCTTTGCAAGCTTTACCTTTTCCTCGTCGCCGGGGGCGGTGTAGCGGCTGAGCAGGTCCAGCTGGGTCACCGGCACATACAGCACGTCCGAGCCGGAATACTGCACCTTGAGGTAGTCCTTGGTAGCGCCCTGTACCTCTAACCGCTGGATACCGGCGTACATCCCGATGCCGTGGCTCTGGTGCACCACATAGTCCCCGGGCTTGATATCCGAAAGGCTGGACAGGGCGTTTTTATTCTTCTTGCGCTTTTTGGCTTCGGCGGCGGCTTCCTCGTCCAGCCCGTGGCGGCGGCTGGAAAGCACCGCTGCGTGGGCAAAGGGGAAGGTACACCCGGCGGTCAGGTGTCCGGGCAGCACCTGCAAAATGCCCTTGGCGGGGCGCACATCCCGGCTCATGCTCACGGAATAGCCCTTGTCGGCAAGGTCGCGGGTCAGGGCAGCTGCGCCCTTGGGCGTACCGGCAAACAGGGTAACGGCGTAGCCTTGGGCGATGAGCGGGTCGAGATCCTCCCGCAGGGAGGCAAGGTCGCCGTTCCAGTTGGGGGCGGCAAAGGCTTCGGCGTTGATGAGATCCTTCAGCTTGAACTCGTTCATCCCGCGCAGGAAATTCTCGCACAGCAGGGTGCTGTGGTTCTGGGCGGCAATGACAAGATCATCCATGGTCTGGTACAGCACATCCAGCCCGGGGCAGAGCACGCCCTCCTCCAGCAGCCCGGTCAGCTCCTCGCTGCGGCGGAACTCGGTGGCTTTCTGGGCATCCCGGATGCCGCCCACTTCGTCCAGAATGAACAGCGGTGCGTCCAGATGATCCAGCAGCGTGGCCGGGGCAGGGTAGCGGATGCCGTAATATTTATCCATGGATTCCGGCATCATGCCGGAATCCAGCTGGGAAAGGTCGGCTTCGGTGGCCTTTTCCAGCGCGGTGCGGCGCTTGCCGCGCGCCTTTTTGATGGCATTGCGCAGCGCCTCGGCGGTCTCGGCAGTGCTGCCGAACAGCACCTCGCGGGCAGGGGAGAGGTATATTTTTTCCAGTGCGCCGTCCCGCCGCTGGGTCAGCAGGTCAAAGGAGGACATGGAGTCGATCTCGTCGTCCCAGTACTCCACGCGGGCGGGCTGACGCATATCCGGCGCGTAGATATCCACGATATCGCCGCGCACGCTGAACTGCCCCGGGCCGTCCACCTGACTGCGCCGCACATACCCGGCGGCAAACAGCCGCGCCACCAGCGCTTCGCGGTTATACACCATGCCGGGCTTTAAGGTGAGGGTGTTCTGGATGAATTCTGCCCGGGGCACGGTGTACTGCAAAAGGGCTTCGGCGGGCACGCAGACGGCCTGCAGCCGCCCGCCTGCCAGTGCACCCAGCACCGAAAGGCGGCGGTACTCGTATTCGCGGCCTGCACCCTCCACCGGGCGCAGCATAAAGTCCCGGGGCGGGAACACCGCAGCAGTAAGCCCCAGCGCCTTGAGGTCGTCCGCAAAGTGGGTGGCTTCGGCCTCGCCGGGGGTCACGATGCAGAGCGTGCGCCCAAGGTCCTTTTGCAGGGCGGCATACAGCAGCGCCCGGCCTGCGGGCGGCAGACCGAACAGCGCCGCCGGCCCTGCCGAGCCAAAGCTTGCGGCGACCTTCTGATATTCCGGTGTGGCTTTGAGTAAGGCTTCGTACATGGAAAAACCTCCTTTCCTGCTAGGATGACCATTAAAAATGCGCTCCGCGTTTCTCTGCGCATAATCAGCGGAAAAATGATTTATATTTTGCAATTCAGGAAAATCTGCGGATTTTCCTGAATTGCTTTTTCACGGGTGGGGTCGTAAAGGCAAACGGCAGCTGCCGCGCTGGTTTCCTGCGGAAACAGTCGCGCGGCGATTAGCGGGCTCGCCCTCTCCGTCACGGCTTACGCCATGCCACCTCTCCCAAAGGGAGAGGCCTTGGCAGGCCGGTATAGTTCCTGGTTCAAGAGCAAAGTATACGGTTTCGCCAGAGGCTCTCCCTTTGGGAGAGCTGGCAAAGTCGTCAGGCTTTGACGGAGAGGGCGAGGACGCTTGCGGGAAGCAAACCATCTCAAGGAGAGATTTTACCCGTTATACTTGCTCTGTGCCAGACTGAGCTTACCGTCCATGATAAGCTTTGCGGCGGCTTCAAGGTCGGGGTAGCGGTCGGTGATGGCCTTGGCGTCCTCCGGCGGGAACTTGCCCAGAACCCATGCGGCAAGGTCGTAGTCCGGGTGGGGCTTTGCGCCGATGCCGATGCGGATGCGGGGGAAGTTCTCCCCGCCCAGCCGGGCAATGATGCTTTTCAGGCCGTTATGCCCGCCCGCAGAGCCGGAGGGACGGATGCGCAGCTTGCCGGGTGCCTGCGTAATGTCATCGCACAGCACCAGCACATGGTCGGCGGGAATCTTGAAAAAGCCTGCCATGGGGGCGATGGAATCGCCGGAGAGGTTCATGTAGGTCAGGGGCTTCAGCAACACCACCTTGTGGCCGTCCACCTCGCCCTGTCCCCACAGACCTTGGAACTTGGTCTTGCCCACAGAGATGTTCCACTTATCAGCCAGCGCGTCCAGCGCGGCAAAACCGGCGTTGTGGCGGGTGCCATCGTACTTTGCTTCGGGGTTGCCCAGCCCTGCAATGAGCCAGATATCGTTTTCATTCATGATATGATAATACCTTTTCCTGATAATAGTGTGATACAACATCTAAGTATAACATACGCGCGCGCAAAAAGATATACATTATAAGCAAAAAATGCCCCCGTGCCGCAGGGCACAGGGGCAAAAGGGCTTGTTACAGGTTCAGCGTGATGGCAGCAGCCTTCCAGCGGCCGTCCTCCTTCACCATGGTGATGGTGCCGGACACCTGCGCGGCGGCAGTGCTGTCCGTGGCGGTCAGCAGGGCGGCGGAAAAGTCGTAGCAGTTTTCTGCCCCAGCGCGCTTTTTCAGGGTGAGGTCAGCAGGTGTCAGCTTGCCGCCGGACTGCCCGGCCAGCGCAGTGATGCGGGTGGGCAGGCGGTTCGCCATGACCTTGTCAAGGCAGTCGGCTGTCATGGCATCGCCCAGCTGCGCCTGAAGAAAGGCGTACAGCCCATCAGTATCTACCGCAACAAGCCCCGGTTCACTGCCGGCGGGCGCGGCGGCATCCACGGCCTGCTCCACGGCAGAGGAGCAGGAGAGCAGCTGCTGCACCACGAACTCCGCCTGCTTTTTGGCGGGGTCGCTGCGCAGACGGGTCAGGGCGAACACGGCGGCAACAGCCGCGAAGAAAAGGACAAGGCTCAGCGCCTGCTTGCGAAAACTTTCAGATTTCATACGTGGCTCCTTTCCGGCAGAGGGTTACTTGCTCTGCTCGTTTTCCAGCTTCTGCTTTTTGGCGATGTAGGCTTCCATCTTGGGCTCTGCCCAGCCGTCCAGATTGGTCTGGCGCTCCCGGGCGATGCCCAGCGCCTGTGCGGGCACGTCCTTGGTGATGGTGCTGCCGGCGGCGGTGTAGGCACCATCGCCCACCTTGACCGGAGCCACAAGGTTGGTGTTGCAGCCGATGAAGCAGTAATCGCCGATCTGGGTGCGGAACTTATCCTTGCCGTCGTAGTTGCAGGTGACGGTGCCGCAGCCGAAGTTGCAGTACTTGCCCACATCGCTGTCGCCGATGTAGGTCAGGTGGCTCACGGTGTTGCCGCGGGCAAAGTTGGAGTTTTTGGTCTCCACATAGGCGCCCAGATGCACGCCGTAGTCGGTGACGGTGTTCACCCGCACATGGGTGAAGGGGCCGATGTTGTTGTGGGGGCCGATGTGGCTGCCGTAGATCTGGCTGGCATTCACGGCAGTGCCCTCGTCCACGGTGCTGTCCTCGATGAGGGTGTTGGGGCCGATGACGCAGCCCGCGCCGATGACCGTCTTGCCCCGCAGGATGGTGCCTGCAAGGATCACAGCACCCGGGGCAATGACCACCTCCGGGTCGATCTGCACGGTGCGGCTGTCAATGACCACGCCGTTTGCAATGTGCTGCACAAGGATGTCCTCACGGGCAGCTTCGGCGGTGTCCAGCTGTGCCAAAGCAGCGGCGCGAGCCTGTTCAGAAATAGGATTCGGCATGAAAAAATCTCCCTTCCCACCAAAGCGCGCGGCGGAAGAGAGACAGAAAAGGCGACCGGAAAATTGTTGCCTGTCCGCCCCAGCATACCCGCTGCGGAAAGCTTTGTTCCGACAAAATAGAATTTGAAAAGTTACAAGGATAGAAAGTTGTATCCAACAGGACGAGAAATCGCGTGTATAAACAAAAAAACTCTCGAACTTTCTCCCATTCTATACTACCTTAAAACTTGGCAAATTTCAAGGGATTTGCATAAAAAATAACAGACAAATTCGGGATTTTGCATGGTGGAAAGGAATGGATTTTCTGGTATAATAGTTTAGCATTCACAAAACAATGTTCATCGTACGTAAAAGACAAGGCAAACGATGAGACCACGGCTGCCATGCCGCCGGTCACGAATGGGAGGTAAACAACGCATGAGCAAAAAGTATCTGTACTACTTCAGCGAAGGCAATGACGCTTTCGGCGGTGACAAGGTCACCATGAAGAACACGCTGGGCGGCAAGGGTGCCGGTCTGGCCGAGATGACCGCAGCCGGTATGCCGGTGCCGCAGGGCTTCACCATCACCACCGACGCCTGCACCCAGTACTATGCAGACGGCCGTCAGATCAATGCCGACATCACTGCTGACATTTTTGAGCACCTCAAGGGTCTGGAAGAGATCACCGGCAAGAAGTTCGGCGACAACACCAACCCCCTGCTGGTCTCCGTCCGTTCCGGCGCACGTCAGTCCATGCCCGGCATGATGGACACCATCCTGAACCTGGGCCTGAACGATGAGGCTGTTGAGGGTCTGGCAAAGAAGACCGGCAACGCCCGTTTTGCATACGACTGCTACCGCCGCTTTGTGCAGATGTTCGCTGACGTCGTTATGATGGTTCCGAAGAGCCTGTTCGAGGTCGAGATCGACAAGATGAAGGAAGCCAAGGGCGTCAAGAACGACGTTGACCTGACTGCTGACGACCTGAAGGAACTGGTCGGCACCTTCAAGAAGATCTACGAGGAGAATGAAGGCCGTCCCTTCCCGCAGGATCCCCGTGATCAGCTGATCGAGGCTGTCAAGGCCGTGTTCCGCAGCTGGGATAACCCCCGTGCAAACGTCTACCGTAAGATGAACGAGATCCCCTACGAGTGGGGTACCGCTGTCAACGTGCAGCAGATGGCCTTTGGTAACTCCGGCGACCGTTCCGGCACCGGCGTTGCATTCACCCGTGACCCCGCCACCGGCGCTAAGAAGCTGATGGGCGAGTACCTGATCAATGCACAGGGCGAGGACGTTGTTGCCGGCGTGCGCACTCCTTCTCCCATCAGCCACCTGAAGGATCAGATGCCTGAGGTGTACGATCAGTTTGTCGAGATCGCTACCCGTCTGGAAAACTACTTCCGCGATATGCAGGATATGGAGTTCACCATTGAGGACGGCCACCTGTATATGCTGCAGACCCGTAACGGCAAGCGTACCGCACAGGCTGCTCTGCAGATCGCCTGCGATCTGGTGGACGAGGGCATGATCACCGAGCAGGAGGCTGTTCTGCGCGTGGAGCCCAAGCAGCTGGATACCCTGCTGCATCCCCAGTTCGACGCTGCTGCCCTGAAGGCTGCAGAGGTCGTCGGCAAGGGCCTGGCAGCTTCTCCCGGTTCTGCCTGCGGCCAGATCGTCTTTACTGCTGAAGAGGCAGAGGAGATGGTCAAGTCCGGCAAGATGAAGAAGGTCGTTCTGGTGCGTCTGGAGACCAGCCCCGAGGATATCGTGGGTATGCAGGTCTCTCAGGGCATCCTGACCGTCCGCGGCGGCATGACCAGCCACGCAGCCGTTGTTGCCCGTGGTATGGGCACCTGCTGTGTTTCCGGCTGCGGCAACGACAACGAGGTCAAGATCGATGAGGAGGCAAAGACCTTCGAGATCAACGGCCACAAGTTCGTCGAGGGCGACTGGATCTCCATCGACGGCTCCACCGGCAACATCTACGGCGAGCAGGTCGCAACCGTGGCCGCTACCGGCAACAAGAACTTCAACCGCTTCATGGGCTGGGCAGACGCAGCTCGTCAGCTGCTGGTCATGACCAACGCTGATAACCCGCGTGACGCACAGCAGGCAGTGGATCTGGGTGCTGAGGGCATCGGCCTGTGCCGTACCGAGCACATGTTCTTCGCTGAGGACCGCATCAAGGCTGTCCGCGAAATGATCTGCGCACGCACCGTGGAAGAGCGCGAGGCTGCTCTGGCCAAGGTCGAGCCGTTCCAGCAGGGTGACTTCGAGGCCATGTACCGCATCATGGGTGAGCGCCCGATGACCATCCGTTATCTGGACCCGCCCCTGCACGAGTTCCTGCCCACCAAGGACGAGGACATCAAGGAGCTGGCTGCCGATATGGGCATGACCTACGAAGACCTGAAGAACGTGGTTGCTTCTCTGCACGAGTTCAACCCCATGATGGGTCACCGTGGCTGCCGTCTGGCTGTTACCTACCCTGAGATCGCTGCTATGCAGACCCGCGCCGTGATCAAGGCTGCTCTGAACGTCTCTGCTGAGACCGGCCATGTGATCACCCCGCACATCATGATCCCGCTGGTCGGCGAGGTCAAGGAGCTGAAGTTCGTCAAGGACGTTGTTGTCAAGGTTGCTGACGAGCTGATCGCTGCTGCTGGTGTTGACATGAAGTATCAGGTCGGTACCATGATCGAGATCCCCCGTGCAGCTCTGACTGCCGGCGAGATCGCTAAGGAAGCTGAGTTCTTCAGCTTCGGCACTAACGACCTGACCCAGATGACCTTCGGCTTCAGCCGTGATGACGCTGCCAAGTTCCTGGGCGCATACTACGAGAACAAGATCTACGAGAGCGATCCGTTCCAGCATCTGGATCAGATCGGCGTCGGCAAGCTGGTCAAGATGGCTGCTCACGACGGCCGCGAGACCCGCCCCGATCTGGGTCTGGGCATCTGCGGCGAGCACGGCGGCGACCCCACGAGCGTGGAGTTCTGCCACAACGTCGGTCTGGACTATGTCAGCTGCTCTCCCTTCCGTGTGCCTATCGCACGTCTGGCTGCTGCTCAGGCTGCTATCAAGAACCCCCGCAAGTAATTGCGTGAGCGCTTGAAAAAGCACAAATAAAGCAAACGAACCGCCCCGGTTTCCACAGCAGGAAGCCGGGGCGGTTTTTGCATTGCGGCATCCACCCGTGCGGGCGTTTATTTGCAAACTGTTCAAAATTACCACAAAGAATTGCCACGATTATCTGGCATAATAAGGGTGCACTCAGGGAGAACGGAACGGACATCCCCCATAACCTCCGAAAGGTTCTCCCTGCAAATGCCCATGCAGGCACATTTCCCTGCGGGTGCAGCCGCAGCAGCGGTGCACAGCAGGCCCATAAAAACTGTCTCCCGTTTCTATGCGAGGCAATAGCCAGAACGGCGGACAGACTACCAAATCCCTCCTGATCAAGCCGCAATGTTCAGGGGTTCCTAATACAGCAGGCAGTGTCGCTTTCCTCCTCCTTTCCACGACACTGCCTGCTTTTTGTTTGTATATTTATATCGACAAAACGAAAATACCGGAGCATCTGCAGATGCTCCGGTATTTTATATTGCTTGGTCGTTTTGATCTGTTACTGCCCGGCGGGGAGTTCCTTCTCCCGCTCTTCTTTCAGGATGGCGGTGGCGCGCTGCATGGTGGCAGCGGCGCGGCGCAGTTCTTCATCCCCAAGCTCGGCGCGCATCCGGCGGTAGCAGCGCTGCAAAAGCGCCTGCTCCTCTGCCATCAGCTCCACCGCCTTGCTGGAAAGTTCCACATAGGTGCGCCCGGCCTCACGGTCGGTCTTCCATGTCACAAAGCCGCTGTCCTGCAGCTTCTCAATGCCCTTGGAAAGCTCGGTCATCCGCACTCCCATAGCGGCGGCAAGGTCCGCAAGATAGAGCTTTTCGCCGGGGTGTTCCTCCTGCTCTACCTTGATATAATACAGGATGAGATAATCTGCCCGCTGGATGGTGCTGAACACCTTATCCACGTTGAGCTCGTGGAGGAAGAACCACTCCCCCTGATGCTGCTGCATTTTTTCCATGCCGATGCCCTCCCTTTATGCCCGCTGGCTGCGCGGGATATAATCGTGGGTGCCGCCAAGGCTCTTGTAGGCCGGGCGGATGATCTTGTTGGCGCTGAGCAGCTCCTCGATGCGGTGGGCGCTCCAGCCCATGACGCGCGCGACGGCAAACAGCGGAGTGTACAGTTCCATGGGGATGCCCAGCATCTCGTATACAAAACCGCTGTAAAAGTCCACGTTGGGGCTGACGCCCTTGAAGATCTTGCGCTCCTGCGCGATAAGCTGGGGTGCCATGCGCTCGATGCGGGTGTAGAGGGAAAGCTCCTTGTCCCGGCCCTTTTCGTGGGCCAGCTGCTCCACATAGCCCTTGAACACCACCTCGCGCGGGTCGCTGAGGGAGTAGACGGCGTGACCCATGCCGTAGATCAGCCCCTTGCGGTCAAAGGCTTCGCCATGGAGCAGCTTTTTCAGGTAGGCTTCCAGCTCCTCGTCGTCCTCGATGTCGTGGAGGTTGTCCCGGATGTTCTGCATCATATGCATGACCATCAGGTTGGCACCGCCGTGGCGCGGACCCTTGAGGGAGCACAGCGCCGCCGCCATGGCCGAGTAGGTGTCGGTGCCGGAGGAGGTGACCACGCGGGTGGTAAAGGTGGAGTTGTTGCCGCCGCCGTGCTCGGCGTGCAGCAGCAGCGCCACGTCCAGCACGCGGGCCTCCAGCGGGGTGTACTGCATATCCGGGCGCAGCATCCGCAAAAAGTTCTCTGCAGTGGAAAGGCTGGGGTCCGGGCGGTGGATATACATACTGGCGTCTTTTTCGTAGTGGTTATAGGCGTGGTAGCTGTACACCGCCAGCATGGGGAAGATGCCCGCCAGCTGGATGCTCTGGCGCAGCACGTTGGAGGTGTCCAAGTCCGCCGCCTTGGGGTCGTAGGACGCCAGCGTCAGCACGCTGCGCGCCATGCTGTTCATGATATCATGGCTGGGCGCTTTCATAATGACATCGCGGGTAAAGTTGGTGGGCATGGTGCGGCACTCGCCCAGCACCGCGCAGAACTGTTCCAGCTGCTCCGGGGTGGGCAGCTGGCCAAACAGCAGCAGATATCCCGCCTCCTCAAAGGCAAAGCGGCTGCCGCGGCTGCCGTTGATCAGGTCTTTTACGTCATAGCCGCGGTACAGCAGCTGACCGTCTGCCGGGTGCTTGACCCCATCCACATACTGGAACGCCCGGATATCCGAGATGTTGGTCAGACCTGCCAGCACGCCCTTGCCGGTCTCATCGCGCAAGCCTGCCTTGACCCCGAACTCCCGGTAGAGGTCCTTGGGGATGCGGTCGTGCTCTGCACAAAGGGGCTGCTGCTGGTCGAAGTAGCTTAATATATTCTGCAAATGATCCATGTGTCTGGCTGCTCCTTTCCTGTTCGTTCGTATCAGTTTCTCGTTTTATAATAACTTTTATATTACAGAACGGATATTTCAGTGTCAACCAACCATTTGTAAACAAAAATAAAACAATTCAGCCGTAGGGGTCGTACAGATCGTACTCCTCGGTCTCCTGATGCTTTTCTTCCAGCACCCGGATGGCCTGTTCCAAGGCGCTCTGAGAGCAGCCGCTCTCGCTTACCAGCGCATGGACGGCGGCGGCAAGGTCGCCATCAAACAGGGTGTCCAGCCGCTGCCGCATACAGTACACGCCGTACGCCCGCCGGGTGACCAGCGGCACATACACATTGCAGTTGCCCTGCTTTGCCGACCTGACCCAGCCTTTTTCCTCCAACCGGTAGAGAAAATTCAGCACCGTAGCTGCTGCCCAGCCGGTAGCCTTGAGTTTCTGGCTGATGTCCCGCCGCGCCGCCGCGCCCGGGCACGCCCACACCGCCAACATCACCTGTTCTTCCGCCGCCGAAAGCGGCCGCAGGGTATCCGGTAAACCGTACATCTGTTGTACCTCCGTAAATTTTACGAACTCCCCCAGTCACGGCTACGCCGTGACAGCCCCCTCGGAGATGGGGCCTTTGGCATAGCGGTAAAGTTTCCAGCTGAAGCGCAAAGTATCCGGTTGCGCCAGAGGCTCCCTCTCCGAGGGAGCTGGCAAAACCGTCAGGTTTTGACCGAGGAAATCTTCTTTTACATTTGTCTTAGTATTCCCAGTATACCGCATTTTCGCTAAAGGTGCAAGGGGGGAAAATCCGCATGAAACCAAGGGATAGTGCATATCTTTTACAATTGTCTCATATTTTGTCCCCGCACGGCGTACATTTGTGTGCTTTGTGCCATCAGGCGGGGTGCAGGGGCAATATCTTTGTGCAAAGATGCTCTTGTTTTCGGCATGGAAAAACCGGTATACTACGGCTACGGAAAGTAACAGACACACCGCAAAAACGGCGGTGCTGCGTGATAGGTGTATCACAGGAAAAGGAGAGGTTGATTATGGCACGAGTATATAACTTCAGCGCAGGTCCCAGTATGCTGCCCGAAAAGGTGCTGCGGCAGGCACAGGCCGAGCTGCTGGAATACGGCGACAGCGGCCAGAGCGTCATGGAGATGAGCCACCGCAGCAAGTGGTTCGACGCCATCATCAAGGACACTGAAGCCACGCTGCGCCGGGTAATGAACATCCCCGATAACTACAAGGTGGGCTTTTTTCAGGGCGGCGCTACCCAGCAGTTTGCCATGGTGCCGCTGAACTTTATGACCACCGGCAAGGCGGACTATATCGTGTCCGGCAACTTCTCGGGTCTGGCTGCCAAGGAAGCCGCCAAGTTCGGTGAAGCCAAGATCGTAGCGTCCAGCAAAGATAAAAACTTCACTTATATCCCGGATGTAAACGCCATTGACTACGACAAGGACGCCAGCTACATCCACATCTGCCAGAACAACACCATTTTCGGCACCCAGTTTGTAGAGCTGCCGCAGGTGGAAGGCGTGCCGCTGGTGGCAGATATGAGCTCCATGATCCTTTCCAAGCCCGTGGATGTCAGCAAGTACGGCTGCATCTACTTTGGCGTGCAGAAGAACGTAGCCCCCGCCGGCATGGCCATTGCCATCATCCGGGACGACCTGCTGGGTCATGCCGCAGACAACGTACCCACCATGATGAACTACACCACCCTGCTGGCGAAGGACAGTATGTACAACACCCCGCCGTGCTGGTGCATCTACATGACCGGTCTGGTGCTGAAGTATCTGGAAAACGACATCGGCGGTCTTGCCAATATGCAGAAGATCAACGAAGCCAAGGCCAAGGTACTGTACGACTATCTGGACGGGCAGGAGTTCTTCACGAATCCTGTGGAGCACCGCTACCGCAGCACCATGAACGTCACCTTCACCAGCCCTAACCCGGACATGGACAAAAAGTTCTGCGCCGAGGCTGCCGAGGCGGGCTTTGTGAACCTGAAGGGCCACCGTCTGGTAGGCGGTATGCGCGCTTCCATCTATAACGCCATGCCTGCCGAGGGCGTGGACAAGCTGGTGGACTTCATGGAGAAGTTCCGCAAAGAGAATGCATAAAGATCAGCATCCTCGCCCTCTCCGTCATCACTTTCGTGATGCCACCTCTCCCAAAGGGAGAGGCTTTGGCAGTCCATGCAAACTTCATCTTTATGCCAAGGGCTCTCCCTTTGGGAGAGCTGGACGCGAAGCGGCCTGAGAGGGCGAGCACGCTTACAATTTACAGCTGGAACGAGGTTTTTTTATATGTACACCATCAAAACGCTCAACGCCATCAGCCCGGTAGGGCTGGCAAAGCTGCCCAAGAACCAGTTCGATGTCTCGGTGGATGCCGATGCTCCGGACGGTATTCTGGTGCGCAGCGCCGACCTTTTGAACACCACCTTCAACGATAATCTGCTGGCTATCGCCCGCGCCGGTGCGGGTGTGAATAACATCCCGCTGGAGCGCTGCAGCGAGCAGGGCATCGTGGTGTTCAACACCCCGGGTGCCAACGCCAACGCCGTGGCAGAGCTGGTCGTCGGGATGCTCATTGCGGGCAGCCGCAACGTGGCAGCCGCCGCCCAGTGGTGTCAGGGATTGGCTGGTGACCCCGCCATGGCCAAGAGCGTGGAAAAGGGCAAAAAGCAGTTTGTGGGCAACGAGATCAAGGGCAAGACCCTTGGCGTCATCGGTCTGGGTGCCATCGGCTCCCGGGTGGCAAACTGCGCCATCGAGCTGGGCATGGAGGTCTACGGCTACGACCCCTACATCTCCATTGAAGCCGCATGGAACCTGAGCAGTCAGGTGCACCACTGCGTAAACCTGAACGATATGCTGCCCCTGTGCGACTACATCACCATCCATGTGCCCTACCTGCCCACCACCAAGGACACCATCAACGCCCAGACCCTTGCCCTGTGCAAGGACGGCGTCAAGATCCTGAACTACGCCCGCGGCGAGCTGGTGAACACCGCCGCCCTGCTGGAAGCCATGGACAGCGGCAAGGTGTCCGGCTACATGACCGACTTCCCCTCCGAAGCCATTCTCGGCCGTCCCGGCATCGTGTGCACCCCGCATCTTGGCGCTTCCACCCCGGAAGCCGAGGACAACTGCGCCGTTATGGCGGCGCAGGAGCTGAGCGACTACCTGCGCAACGGCAACATTGCCCACTCGGTCAACCTGCCGGAGGTGCACCAGCCCCGCGCCGGCGGCAAGCGCATCTGCATCATCCACAAAAACGAGCCGGGCATGATCAGCCAGATCACCGCCCTGACCACCGAAGCCGGCCTGAACATCGAAAACATGGTGAACAAGAGCAAAAAGAACATGGCCTACACCATGCTGGACGCCACCGGTGCCGTGGATGCCCGCCTGAGCGAGAAACTGAGCAGCATCCCCGCCGTGATCCGGGTACGCATCCTGTAAGCGGGAAAGCAGCGGACAGGCTGCGAACCATAGAATAAAGATCCCCCTGCAAGCCTTTAAGTGCCTGCAGGGGGATTTTTGTGCTCCTACTATTCCGCGTTACACCCCAAAGAACTCTTTGGCGATGTCGGCGCTGCGCTTGGCGTCCTTGGCGTACCAGTCCGCGCCGATCTTCTCGGCGTATTCCGGGGTCAGCACGGCACCGCCCACCATGATCTTGCAGTCCAACTGCGCCGCGTGCAGGGCGGCGATGGTCTCCTCCATGCTTTTCAGGGTGGTGGTCATCAGGGCGGAAAGCCCTACCAGATGCACGTCCTTTTCCCGCACCGTGTCCACCACCGTCTCCACCGGCACATCCCGGCCAAGGTCCAGCACCTCAAAGCCGTAGTTTTCCAGAATGACCCGGACGATGTTCTTGCCGATGTCGTGCACATCGCCCTTGACGGTGGCAAGGACGATGCGTCCCTTGCTGGCGCTTCCTTCGCCCTTTTGGGCAATGGCGGTCTTGATCTCCTCAAAGGCGCTCTGGGCGGCGCTGGCGGCCTGCAGCAGCTGCGGCAGGAACAGGGTGCCTTTTTCGTACTTAGCACCTACGATGTCCAAGGCGGGAATCAAGGCTTCGTCCACCACCTCCAGCGGCTGCTTTTCCGCCAGCAGGGCGCGGGTATGGGCGGCGGCGTCACCCTTCAAGCCCTTTTCCACCGCTTTCATCAGGGCAGCGTAGGGGCCGGTATGTTCTGCTTCGGCGGCACTGGCGGCAGGCGCGGCCTTTGCAGCCTGTGCCAGCGCGGTGCTGGCGGGCACACGGTCGGCAAAGCGTGCAATGTACTTTGTGCTCTGCTTGTCCCGGTTGGTCAGCACGTTGTAGGCGTACACCGCCGCCATCATCTCCTCGCTGGAGGGGTTCATGATGGCAAGGTCCAGCCCGGCGTACATGGCCATGGTCAGGAAGGTGGTGTTCAGGTAGGTGCGGCAGGGCAGACCAAAGCTGATGTTGGACACGCCCAGCACGGTGCGCACTCCCAGCTCCTTTTTGCAGGCTTCCAGCGCCTGCACCGTGGCAAGCACATCCTCCTGCTGGGCACTGGCGGTCAGGGTAAGGCAGTCGATGTAGATATCCTCCCGGGGGATGCCCGCTGCCAGTGCCGCTTCGGTGATGCGGCGGGCAATGGCCACGCGGTCTGCGGCCTTGGGCTGGATGCCTTTTTCGTCGATGGCAAGCCCCACGATGGCGGCTCCGTACTTTTTGCACAGCGGCAGGATGGCGGCAAGTTTTTCCGGCTCGCCGTTGGTGGAGTTGACGATGGGCTTGCCGTTGTACACCCGCAGACCCCGCGCCAGCGCTTCCACGTTGGAGGAATCCAGCTGCAGGGGCAGGCTGGTCACGCTTTGCAGTGCCTTGACCACCTGCTCCATCAGCACCGGCTCATCCACGCCGGGTGCGCCCACATTCACGTCCAGGATCTGCGCCCCGGCTTCTGCCTGACTGACGGCCTGTTCCAGCACATAGTTCATGTCGCCCTCCCGCAGTGCCTGCTGGAAGCGCTTTTTGCCGGTGGGGTTGATGCGCTCGCCCACCACCGTGATGCCGTCCACCGTAACGGTGTCCACCGGGGTGCACAGCACTGAGGGCATCCGGTGCGCGGGACGCCCCGGGGTGCAGCCTGCAAAGGTGCCGTTGAGCAGCTTGATGAACTCCGGGGTGGTGCCGCAGCAGCCGCCGGCGGCAAACAGGTGCAGCTCCCGGTAGGGCTTCATTTGCAAGGCGAACAGCTGCGGGGTGATGTCGTAGCCGCTGCCGTCTGCCCGGGGCAGACCGGCGTTGGGCTTGACGAACACCGGGAAGTTGCCGGGCACGGCTTCTGCCAGCCGCTTTGCCATGGGGAAGATCTCCTTGGGACCCAGTGAGCAGTTGATGCCCACGGCGTCTGCGCCCAAGCCCCGGGCGGTGGCGGCAAAGCTTTCCACCGTGCAGCCGGTAAAGGTGCGCCCGCCCGCTTCAAAGCTCATGCTTGCCAGAATGGGCAGGCGGGTATTCTCTTTGGCAGCCAGCAGGGCGGCTTTCAGTTCGTACAGGTCGGTGTAGGTCTCAAAAAAGATCAGGTCTGCCCCGGCGGCTTCGCCCGCCTTTACGATGCGGGCATACTCGGCCACAGCATCCTCAAAGGCCAGCGTTCCGCTGGGCTCCAGCAGCTCGCCCAGCGGGCCTACGTCCAGCGCGGTCAGCGCACCGTAGGGCGCACAGGCGCGCTTGCAGTTTTCGATACCTGCTGTGATGATCTGCTCCAGCGTGTAGGCGCTGCCCGCCAGCTTGTGGGCAGAAGCGCCGAAGGTGTTGGCGTTGACGATGCGGCTGCCCGCCGCAGCGTACTGCGTATGGATGCCCTCAATGAGCGCAGGGTCGGTGATGTTCAGCTCTTCCGGGCGTGCACCCAGCTTGAGCCCGGCGGCTTGCAGCATGGTGCCCATGCCGCCGTCCAGCAGGATAGTATTGCTCTGCTTGAAAAGTTCATTCACTTGCACAGGTCTTTCCCCTCTTTCTGTATTCGCAGCGGGTGCGCAGCACACAATGGCCGCACCCGGCCAGTTGTCCTTTTACCGGGTGGTCGCTGACCCCCAGCAGGGCGGTCACGCTCTTGCGCGGGGTCATCAGGTTGGTGTCGGTGACGCACAGCCCCGCCTTGCGCACCGTGTCCAGTGCTGCTGCCACCAGCGGCTGCACCGCGATGTCCCAATCGCCGTAGCCGGGCGAAAAGCGCCCGGTCAGATACTTTCCCTCAGTGGCCGCCCACTGGCGCAGCTGTGTCTCGGCGGCATCGGCGGTCTGCTCGGCCAGTGCGCTGCCCAAGGCATCGGAGGCCACCCCGGCGGCGATGTCGCCCACGCCCGCCCGGCGGATCTGGGCATCCACCCCGGGGCCCAGCGTTACCGCCAGCAGAATGGCCTGCCCGCAGCCTTTCAGGTGCTTGTGCACGTCCTCGCCGGGCAGAAGTCCGGCATCGGTCAGGGCGGGGGTATCTGCCAGCAGCCACACCGCCCGGGGCGTCGCTGCCGCCAGCAGCGGCACCGCGCACTTTTGCAGCAGTGCCAGCGTGGCAGCGTCCGGCTCGCCGTGCGCGCCGAAATACCGCGCCGCCTGCGCCAGATCTACTGCCTGCGGCTTTTCCAACGCCAGCGGGCGGGGCACACCGATCGCCATGAGCCGCACCTCCTTACTTCTCTTAAATAAAGTACTATTCAGTATACCGCACTTGTGGGCTTTTATCAATCCCGCAAAAAGGGAGAAATAAAAACTCCCTCGGTCATGACCGGGGGAGTGCGCTTTTTATTTGATGCAGCTTGCGCAGGGAGTATAGCCTGCGGCAATGGCTTCGTCATAGCTGGAAAAGCGGATCTGGTTCTTTTCCGCAGGCAGGTTGGCGCAGGTGGGCAGGTGGAACTTTTTGCTGTTCACGTTGCCGATGTAAGCCTGCTGCGCGGTGCTGGAGGACGACGGGTCGGTGGGGTTCAGCTGGCTGTCCGGTACAAAGTGCTCGGTGCCCACGGTGAAGTTCTGACCATCGCTGCCAATGGTGATGGTGCCTTGCAGGTCAGTGCGGTAGACGTCCACCTTTGCGTCCCGCAGGATGCTCAACGTCTCCTCGTGCGGGTGACCGTACTTGTTGCCCGTGCCGCAGGAGATGACGCCCATTTCCGGCAGAACGGCGTTCAGAAACAGGTAGCCGGTGCTGGTGCTGGAGCCGTGGTGCCCCACCTGCAAAACATCGGCTTTCAGGTTGGCACCGCTGTTCACAAGGTCGGTCTCGGCGGTCTTTTCCATGTCGCCGGTCAGCAGAAAGCTGGTGTTGCCGTAGTCGATGCGCAGCACCAGCGAGGTATTGTTGGTGTCGCTGTACTGCGTTACCGGGCCAAGCATGGTGACGGTGGCGCTGCCCAGCGGCCAGACCGTGCCCACGGAGGGCACTTCCAATTGCAGACCCTGCTGCTGCGTATACTTGACAAAATCGTTGAAGCATTTGGTGCTGCTCTCGGTCACCGGGCTGTAAGCGTGCTGTGCCGGGAACTTTGCCATCACGGCGGCAAGCCCGCCAACATGGTCCTCGTGAGCATGGGAGCAGAACACATATTGCAGCTGCTGCACCCCCTGCTTTTGCAGGTAGGAGACTACCAGACTGCCGTCGTCCACGTTGCCGCCGTCGTAGAGCATGAACTGTCCGTCACACTCTACCAGCACGCTCAGTGCCTGCCCTACGTCAATGAAGTGCATCTCAAAGGGCTGGCTTGACCCGGTGGATGGCTTGACGATATGGCCGCCGTCGCCGGGCAGGCTGTCACAGGCGGTAAGTCCCAGCGCCAGCACAGCGGCCAGCGCCAGCGCAGCCAGCCGCAGGAACAGGCGGCGGGGGAACAGGGTTACTTTTTCTTCTTTCCAGTTTTCCACGTTGCGTTCTCTTTCTGTTGATTATTCTTAGGTTTATGGCCGGGCGCAGAGTTGGGCGCAAAGCGTGCGCCCGGGCTGGGCTGACGGCCTGCCGGGGCGGCGGTGCGGGCATTTTTGCCGGTGCTGCGCCCCTTCTGACTGGAATGTACGGTATAAGTGCCGTCATTGTGGATGGTCACCTCGGCGCTTTCTGCCCGGCGTGCGGTGCGCTGCACGGCGCGGCGGCCTGCGGCGGGCACCAGCAGGGGGATGAGGTCCTCCCGGTGGGTCAGCTGCAAGGCCTTGACCACCTTTTCGGCGTTGCGGGGCTCGTAGTATTGCAGCAGTGCACGCTGCAAAGCCTTGCCCTCGGGGGTCTTTTCCACAAACACCGGCTTGAGGGTGTAGGGGTCAAGGCCGGTATAGAACATACAGGTGCTCACCGTGCCGGGGGTGGGGTAGAAGTCCTGCACCTGCTCCGGGCGCATATGGTTCTTATAGAGGTACTCGGCCAGATAGACCGCGTCCTTCAGGGTGCTGCCCGGGTGGCTGGACATGAGGTAGGGCACCAGATACTGCTTTTTGCCCGCCTTCTTGCTCAGCTCGTAGAACTTATCCTTGAACTTGTTGAAGGTCTCGATGGGCGGCTTGCCCATGTAGGCAAGGGTGTTGGGGGCGCAGTGCTCCGGGGCGACCTTCAGCTGGCCGGACACATGGTACTCCACCAGTTCCTTAAAAAAGGTATCGTCCGGATCAGCCATCAGGTAGTCGAACCGGATACCGCTGCGGATGAACACCTTTTTCACGCCCGGCAGCTCCCGCACCCGGCGCAGAATTTTAAGGTAGTCGCTGTGATCCACGATCATGTGGGAGCAGGTAGTGGGGGCAAGGCAGTGCTTGCCGCCGGTGCACATCCCGCGCAGCATCTGCTCGCGGCAGGAGGGAAAGCGGAAGTTTGCGGTGGGGCCGCCCACATCGTGGATGTAGCCCTTGAAATCCGGCTCGTGGGTCATGCGCTCGGCTTCCTCCACGATGCTGTCGGCGCTGCGGCTGGTGACCCGCCGCCCCTGATGCAGCTGGATGGCGCAGAAGTTGCAGCCGCCGAAGCAGCCGCGGTTCTGGATGATGGAGAACTGCACCTCGCGGATGGCGGGCACACCGCCCATGCTCTCGTAGATGGGGTGGTAGCGGCGGGTGTAGGGCAGGGCGTACACCTTGTCCAGCTCTCCGCGCACCAGCGGCTTTGCGGGGATGTTCTGCACCAGATACTTTTCGCTCTGCTTCTGTACAATGATCTGGCCGCTGACCACGTCCTGATTGTCCATCTGGATGCGGCAGGCCTTGGCGTAGGCTGTCTTGTCGGCGGCAACCTTTTTAAAACCGGCGCACTCCACATACCGCTGAGGCAGGTGGTCGAAATCGGTCAGGTAGCAGGTGCCGTTCACGTCCGTGATGCTCTCCACCGGCTCCCCGGCGGCCAGACGGCGGGCGATCTCCACGGTCTGGTGCTCGCCCATGCCAAAGCTGATGATATCCGCGCCGGAGTCCTCCGCGATGCTGGGCAGCACGGTGTCCAGCCAGTAATCGTAGTGGGCAAACCGGCGCAGGCTGGCTTCCAGACCACCTAAGATCACCGGCAGGTCGGGGTAAGCCTGCTTGGCAAGCTTTGTGTACACGGTGGCGCTGCGGTCCGGGCGGGCACCGGACTTGCCGCCGGGGGAGTATTCGTCCTCGGCGCGGGGAATTTTTGCCACGGAATAGTGGCTGACCATGCTGTCCACGTTGCCGCCGCCGATGAAAAAGCCGTACTTGGGCTTGCCGAACCGCTTGAAGTCCTCGCAGTCGGTGTAGCGGGGCTGCGCCAGCACGCCCACCTTGTAGCCCTCGGCTTCCAGCAGGCGGCTGATGATGGCAGTGCCAAAGCTGGGGTGGTCCACATAGGCGTCACCGCCCACCACCACAAAGTCCAGCTGCTCCCAGCCCCGGGCTTCCATGTCCGCCCGGCTGATGGGAAGAAATTCGGTGTAGATCTGGGGAGAAGTGTTGTCCATTTACTGATATCCTCATTCTTGGTTGAACACGGGCAGCGTCCTCGCCCTCTCAGTCCGCTTCGCGTCCAGCTCTCCCAAAGGGAGAGCCTCTGGCGAAACCGGAAACTTTGCCGGACTGCCAAGGCCTCTCCCTTTGGGAGAGGTGGCAATGCGTAAGCATTGACGGAGAGGGCGAGCGCGCTTTTGTTTTATTCCTCCGGTTGGTTCATCTGCATTTCCAGCCACTGCTGGCGGCTGATGAGCACGGCGCGGGGCTTTGCGCCCTCGTAGGGGCCAATGATGCTCTTTTGCTCCATCTCGTCCATGATGCGGGCGGCGCGGGCGTAGCCCAGCTTGCAGCGGCGCTGCAAAAGGCTGGTGGACGCCTGACCGGCGTCGATGACCACATCCACGGCCTGCTTGAACATGGGGTCGGAGCCTGCGTCCTCCTCGGCGTCGGCACCGCCGCCGCCCTTTTTGCCGTCCTGAATGGCGTGCTTTTCCATGGCCTCGATCATGGCTTCGTCGTACTGCACGGTGGCGCTGGACTTGATGAAGTCCAGCACACGGCTGATCTCTTCATCCCGCACAAAGGTGCCCTGGATACGGGTGGGCTTGGGTGCGCCCACGGGCATAAAGAGCATATCGCCCTGACCCAGCAGCTTTTCTGCACCGGCACCGTCCAGAATGGTGCGGCTGTCCACCTGACTGGACACCGCAAAGGCGATGCGGCTGGGGATGTTGGCCTTGATCAGGCCGGTGATCACGTCCACGCTGGGGCGCTGGGTGGCAACGATCAGGTGCATACCGGCGGCACGGGCTTTCTGAGCGATGCGGCAGATGGAATCTTCCACATCCTTGCCCACCACCATCATCAAATCGGCCAGCTCATCGATGATAATGGCGATGTAGGGCATCTTTTCCAGCTCCGGCTGCTCGGCAGCCAGCTTGTTGAAGGACTTGATGTCGCGCACGTTGTTCTCTGCAAACAGGCGGTAGCGGCGCTCCATCTCCTGCACCGCGCTGCCCAGTGCACCGGCGGCCTTGCGGGGCTCGGTGACAACGGGCATCAGCAGGTGGGGGATGCCGTTATACTCGGCCAGCTCCACCACCTTGGGGTCGATGAGCAGCAGCTTCACGTCCTCCGGGCTGGAGCGGAACAGCAGGCTCATGATGATGCTGTTCACGCACACGGATTTACCGCTGCCGGTGCTGCCCGCGATGAGCAGGTGGGGCATCTTGCACAGGTCGGTCACCTGCGCCACACCGGCAATGTCCTTGCCAAGGGCGATGCCCAGCGGCGAGGTCATGCGCAGAAAGCTCTGGCTCTCAAAGATGCTGCGGATGGAAACGGCGGTCTTTTTGTGGTTGGGCACCTCGATGCCCACGGCGGGCTTGCCGGGGATGGGGGCTTCCATACGCACGTCAGCCACCGCAAGGTTCAGGGCGATATCGTCTGCCAGCGAGGTGATGCGGCTGATCTTCACGCCTGCCATGGGCTGCAGCTCGTACCGGGTGACAGAAGGTCCGCGGGAGATATCCAGCACCCGGGTGCGCACGCCGAAGCTTTCCAGCGTGTCCACCAGCTTCTGGGCGTTGGCTTTCAGCTCCTCCTGTGCGCCGGGGTCGCTTTCCTCCTGCGTTTTTTCAAACAGCTCGATGGGCGGGTACTGGTACTCGTAGCTGTCCACCGGCTCGGCTTCCTCGGTGGGGGCAGTAGCGGCTGCCTGCTCGGAGACGGCGGGTTTTTCCATGGCCGCTGCCACCAGCGAGTTGATGTCCTTTTCCTCCACCGGTTCGGCGGTGATGCTGATCCAGCCGTCCTCGTCCGGCGCAGAGCGGAACGCCACGGCGTTCTCGGCGCTCACCCGGGGCACGGCGGGCTGGATGGGCGCAGCTTCCGGCTGCGGCGGCATCTGCGGCTGCACTACCGGCGCTGTCGGCTGGACGATGGAAGTATCAAAAGCGGGGGCAGGGGCAGGCTCTTCCGGCTGGGGGGCATCTTTGGCAAAGAAATCTGCCGCAGCGGTGACTACCGGGTCTGCCACGATGGGCGGCGGCGTGGGTTTGGGTGCAGGGTGCAGCGGATCCTGCCCGAAGGTGCCGCCCGGCCCAACGATCAGCGGCTCAATGGGCTCGCTGCCACCCTCGGAGAGAGCAGTGTGGTCGGGGCCAAGGTCTACGTCAAAGGCGGCGCGGGGATGCGCAATGCTGACCCGCACCGGGGTGATGGGCGGTGTGGCAGGTTCCGGCTGGGCAGGGGCGGCGGGCGCAGCTTCGGTGTCCGCCGCGTCTGCTTCCATCTCCTGCGTTACCTTATGCCCCCAGCGCAGCACGCCGGACATCCAGTCCGGCACCCCCAGATGCAGCACGGCAGGCTCGTCCTCCTCGTCCAGCGGCTCGTCCTCGGTTTCGTCGTATTCCTCGTCGATCTCCCGCTCTGCCTGCCGGATGGCGGCACGCTCGGCGCGGCGGGCGGCGCTTTGCTCTGCAAAGGCAGAGCCGCGGGCGTGGATGCCGCCGGTGACGGCGCACAGCCAGACCCAGACCTCGGCGGGGGTGATATCGAAAATGTACAGGCTGCCGCACAGCAAGAGCACGATCATGATGAGGTTTGCCGCCGGGCGACCGCACAGCAAAAGCAGCACGCCGCCCAGCACAAAGCCTATTGCGCCGCCGGACAGCCATGCGTTGACGCCGTTGGCGTAGCAGGCAGAAAGCATTTGCAGCGCCGACAGCCCCTGCGGCTGGATATCGGAAAACACGATGACCGTGCCGCAGACAAAGACAAGCCCTAGCACCAGCTTGAGGATGCGGGACAGCAGCTCCTCGCCCCGGGTGTACAAAACGGCCAGACAGCACACGGCCGCACCCAGCACAAAGCTGCCGCAGCCGAACAGCCCGAACAGCACATCATGGAGCACCCGCCATACGGAATCGCCCTGCACAAAGGCCAGCACCATCAGCAGCAGGCCGCCAAACAGTGTGCCAAGCCCTGCCGGGAGCCGCTGTTCTGCCTTTTTACGGCGGGCAGCAGTACGCCGTTTCGTTGATTTTCGTTTTTTCGTTGCCATTCTACTCTGTTCCCCAACTTCCCATAGACACAATAATTGATTCTACTATTGTACCACGCAAGGGCAAAAATGGCAAACCATAATGTTGTTTTTCTTGAGGAAAATGGAACGAGCCCAGCCCCTCTCGTGAAAAGGCGTTTGGAGCGCTCCGCAGAGCGCGACAAACGCGAAATAAAAAATAATTTTTCCGCTGTTTCTGCGCAGAGCAACGCGGAGCGCAGTTCAAATCGTCTGGCTGAGGGAAAGCTGCAAAGCTTCACCCCTGCTCAATTTCCTTATACAGCCACGCCAGCGCGTCCGAAAGACCGCCCAGTTCATCGATCAGCTTTTCCTTTACGGCGCGGCACCCGTCCAGCACCGTGCCCATGTCCATGACCAGCTCCCCGGTGTGGAGCATCAGCTGGGTGTAGCGCTTTTCGGGCATACCGCTGTGGGCGGCTACAAAGCCGGTGATGCGCTGCTGCATCTGCTCAAAGCAGTGCATGGTCTGCGGTACGCCCAAGATCAGCCCGGAGTGTCGCACCGGATGCACCGTCATGGTGGCGGTGGGCACAATAAAGCTGTGCCGCGCGCTGACCGCCAGCGGGATGCCGATGGAGTGCCCGCCGCCCAGCACCAGCGTGGCGCTGGGCTTGGAGATGCTGGCAATCAGCTCTGCCAGTGCAAGACCGGTCTCCACATCGCCGCCCACCGTGTTCAGCAGCACCAGCAGCCCTTCGATGCGGGGGTCCTCCTGCACCGCCACCAGCTGTGGGATGACGTGTTCGTACTTGGTGGTTTTTTGCCCCTGCGGCGCTTCGGTGTGTCCTTCGATCTGGCCGATGACGGTCAGGCAGTGGATGACATGACCGCCCCGGCTCAGGGTGACCGTGCCCAGATCCTCGATATCCTCTTTTTCCATCCGGTGCTGCTCTGCGGGGGTGTCTTTTGCCGTATCCATGCGCGTTCTCCTTCCGTAGCGGGGTCTTTGTGGGGTCAGTATCCCCCGGCAACCGGGGAAGTATACAGGAGAAAAGAAACAAAAAACTTTGTGAATTTTTTGCTTTTTTATAAATAGGTATTTGACATTCGCCTTTCATGCTGTATACTTTAAATAATATAATAGGATAAAATGGAACATCTCTCTGCGCGCAAAGAAGCCCCTTGCATGGCGGCAGAAGCTGCAGCGCGTTGGGCAGAAAGGAGAATTTTGCTATGAACACCCCCCAAAAAGCATCGATCCCTGTGATCAAGCGTCTCCCCAAATATTACCGGTATCTGCGCTCCTTGCAGGCCGACGGCATTACCAGCATCTCCTCCCGGGAGCTGGCCTCTCAGATGGGCACCACCGCCTCACAGGTGCGGCAGGACTTCAACTGCATCGGTGACGTGAACGGCCGACAGGGCATCGGCTACTCGGTGGAGAACCTGCTTTCCATTCTGGAAAGCCTGCTGTTCGGCAACGGCGACCGTCTGCCCACCATTCTGATCGGCTGCGGCCGTCTGGGCAAGGCGGTGAGCCGCTTTATCACCACCGATACCAACGGCTACAAGCTGATCGCGGCCTTTGACGTGGCCGAGAGCGAGGTGGGCAAGGAGATCAGCGGTATCCGCATCCGGCACATTGACGAGCTGGAAGCCTTCTGTGAGGAAAACAAGCCCAAGGTGGCGGTGCTCTGCGTCCCCCGCGATGGTGCACAGCAGGTCAGCGGACGGCTGGTGGATCTGGGCATCGAGGGCTTCTGGAACTTCTCCCACTATGACCTGTCGGTGTCTTACCCCAATGTGGTGGTGGAAAACGTCCATCTGGGCGACAGCCTGATGAGCTTGGGCTACCGTCTGCGCAATCAGGAGTGACGGCATGGCAAAATTGTATTTCCGCTACGGTGCCATGAACAGCGGCAAGAGCACGGCGCTGATGCAGGTGGCACACAACTACGAAGAGCAGGGCATGAAGGTGCTCATTTTAAAGCCGCAGGTGGATACCAAGGGCGGCGGGGAGCTGGTGAGCCGTCTGGGCGTGCGCCGCAAGGCAGACCTGCTGATCCCGCCGGAGCTGAACGTGTTCGAAGCCGTGAAGGCGGCAAACGATGCTTCTGGCCCGCTGGCCTGTGTGCTGTGCGACGAGAGCCAGTTCTTTACCCCGGAGCAGGCTGAGCAGCTGTTCATGGTCACGGTAGATCTGAACATCCCGGTGATCTGCTACGGTCTGCGGGCAGATTTTTCCCTCAAGGGCTTCCCGGGCTCTACCCGTCTGCTGGAGCTGGCGCACACCATCGAAGAGATGAAAACCATCTGCACCTGCGGGCGCAAGGCCATCTGCAACTGCCGCAAGGTGAACGGACAGTTCGTCTTTGAGGGCGAGCAGGTAGCCATCGACCTTGAAAACGATGTGCAGTATGTCAGTATGTGCCCCCAGTGTTACTTCAAAGCGCGGCGGGCGTTCTACGCTGCAAAGAAAAACTGAGATACTTTTATGTTGTATACAAGCCGCTGCGCCGCGTTGGGTGCAGCGGCTTTTTTGCGTGGATTGCGGAAGAGTTACCCCCTCAGTCTCGCTACGCTCCGCTTCACGGGGGAAGATTCTGCTTGCCGCAAGCGTGCAGGGACGCTCCGCTGGGCCAAAGGTAGGGAGGGGTGTTCCGACTCCCCCCTCCCTACCTCTGGACTCCACCCACCCCGCAACGGGCCAAGGGCTGCTCGCCCTTGACAATCCTAAAGAAGAAGTCGAAGCACAAAAAAGCTAGCGCTGCGCCAGTCGGCGCTATCGCTTTAACGCTTTTTTCGCTTCTCCATCCATAGCCCCTCAGTCGCTGCGCGACAGCTCCCCCAAGGGGGAGCTGGCACGCCCGCAAACTTTACGGTTTAACCGAGAACTTTGCCGCTATGCCAAGGGCTCTCCCTTTGAGGAAAGACTTCCCCCGTTCCGGGGGAAGATGTCGCGCAGCGACAAAAGGGGGAGTCTGTCACCGCAGGTGACTGAGAGGGCGAGGACGCTGCCCTTGGGGAAGGTGGCTGCGAACACAGTGAGCAGACGGAAGGGGTATCCCCAACAGGCTGTATACAGATTGATATATTAATTTGCTGTGTTTCGCGGCCACTGATATATCAACTGGGCGAAATACGCACGTTTTTTGCGCTATTGATATATCAGTTCGGGCTGGGCAATTACTCGACGGAGGGGGGAGGGAGTGGGAAAAGAAGAGAGCAGCGGGGGGCGGCAGAGCATAAAAAATTACAGGCAGAACGGTAAATGTAACAGGAATTATTGAAATTTTTGCCGTTCTTCCCATGTTGCATCCCAGATTTTTATGCAAGTCATTGAAGTATACAAGTTGCACAGTTTTTCAGCGCAAGTTTATTCATTTCGGCAAGGACGTCGAATCTCTTTCAAAAACAAGAGCAATATTTGTACGTTTTTATCCCGTATCACTGTAAATTGCATCTTTCTTTTTTCGGTGGCTTTTGTTATCATAATTGTATACAAGGGGGATATGTGCAGACCCCCTACATGAAGATGTTTTCTATTAGGAGGAGAACAAAAATGAGCAAGGCAATTTCTCGTCGTAACTTCCTGATGGCTACCGGCGCTGTCGGTGCTGCAGGTCTGCTGGCTGCCTGCGGCAGCAAGCCCGCTGCTTCTTCCACCGCTTCTTCCGCTGCTTCTCAGGCCCCCGCTGCTTCCGCAGATGAGAGTCTGGCTCTGTCTGACGGCCCCGTCAACCTGAGCATCAGCTGGTGGGGCGGCGACAGCCGTCACGCTGCTTACCAGAGCGCTCTGGAGGCTTTCCAGGCTGAGCACTCCAACATCACCGTAGAGCCCACCTTCGCCGCATGGTCCGGCTGGGAAGAGAAGATGGCTGCTGCCTTCATCGCAGGCAACGCACAGGATGTCTGCCAGGTGAACTGGAACTGGCTGTACAACTACTCTGCCGACGGCAGCAAGTTCGTGGACCTGAACACCACCTCCAAGTTCATCGACCTGACCCAGTGGGATGCCGCTGCTATGGACGCTTGCTATGTGGCCAACAGCCAGCAGTGCGTGCCCGTCTCCATGACCGGCCGTATCTTCTACTGGAACATGACCACCTTTAATAAGGCTGGCATCACCGAGGTCCCCAAGTCTCTGGACGATCTGATGGCTGCCGGTAAGGCTTTCCAGGAGAAGCTGGGCAACGATTACTACCCCATGCACCTGGGCGCATACGACCGTATGATCCTGATGGTGTTCTACCTCGAGTCCAAGTACGGCAAGGACTGGGCAGATCCCGTTACCTCCACCCTGAACTACACCGAGGACGAGATCGCTGATGGTCTGGCCTTCATCAAGAGCCTGGTGGACAACCACGTCATGATGAACCTGAAGACCTACTACTCTGCAAACTCCGATACCGCTACCCACCAGTCCAACGAGTGGATCACCGGTAAGATCGCAGGCATCTTCGAGTGGGATTCCGCTGCTACCAAGTACGCTTCCGCTCTGGACGACAGCAACAAGGACGGCTTCACCGTCGGCGAGGAGATCAAGTTCGGCGACAACAACGGCGGCTTCTCCAAGGTGTCCATGGGTCTGGCTATCACCAAGACCTGCAAGAACGTTGCCGAGGCTGCTACCCTGATCAACTTCCTGCTGAACGAGGAGAAGGGCGCTTCCATCATGGGTTCTGAGTGCGGCATCCCCGCTTCCAAGGCTGGCCTGAAGTTTGCTCAGGACGCCGGCGCTGTCAAGAGCCTGGTTGCTGACGCAAATGCCAAGGTCATGGCATTCACCACCAACAAGCTGGATCCCCTGTTCGAGAACAACGACCTGAAGGCTTCCGGCACCGGCATCTATCAGGAAGTGTTCGACAACATCGACTACGGCGATCAGACCCCCGAAGAGGCTGTCGAGACTCTGCTGGACGGCATGGAGTCTGTTGGCTACACCGTCGGCTAAGCTTATTGCACTGACAGCAGCCTGAACCGGCAGCGATACTCTGAATGAAATAGGGGCATCTGCCGCCCGTACGACAGATGCCCTTGTTTTATCGGTGAATGGTTATCAAACCTTGAATGAATTGTTGCCGGTCTGTGACCTGCTGCACTGTCTGCTTCAAAATCCTGTAAAAGGAGGACTTCGGATGAAAAAAAGTAATGCGCCCGCAGGCGCACGAACTCCGTTCCAGAAATGGGTCGATAAATATCAGGGCCTGTTTTATCTGATCCCCTGGATCATCGGCTTTCTCGTCTTTAAGGCGTTCCCCTTCGGTCAGTCGCTATATTACAGCTTTACCGATATGAACTTCTTCAAGGACGGCACCAGCTTTGTTGGTCTGGCCAACTACATTACCGCATTCCACACCAAAAAGATCACCAAGGCGCTGATCATCACCTTCAAGTACGCCTTTATCACCGTGCCCCTGAAGCTGATCTTCGCGCTGTTCATCGCCTACATCCTGAACTTCAAGATCGCCTGCGTCAACCTGTTCCGCACCGTGTACTACATCCCCTCCATTCTGGGCGGCTCTGTGGCTATCGCCGTGCTGTGGAAGGCTGTGTTCAGCGTGGACGGTCTGCTGAACACCGTGGTGCGCGCTGTCACCTTTGGTGCGGTGCAGGGCCCCGAGTGGCTGTCTGACCCCAACTACGCACTGTGGATCATCTGCTTTTTGCGTATATGGCAGTTCGGCTCTGCCATGGTGCTGTTCCTTGCTGCACTGAAGGGCGTGCCCGCAGACCTGTACGAGGCTGCTACCATCGATGGTGCCGGCAAGTGGCGTCAGTTCTTCTCCATCACTGTTCCGATGATCACCCCCATCATCTTCTACAACCTGGTCACTCAGATCTGCCAGGCTTTCCAGGAGTTCAACGGCCCCTACATCATCACCAACGGTGGTCCCCGTGGTTCCACTACCCTGATCTCCCTGCTGGTTTACAACTACGCATTCAAGTCCTACGACATGGGCATGGCTTCTGCTCTGGCCTGGATCATGTTCATCATCGTCTGCATCCTGACGATCATTGCGTTCACCAGCCAGAAGAAGTGGGTCTACTACTCGGATGAAAGGTAAGGTGACCAATATGGGAATGAAAGCATCGAATAAGATCGCAACCTTCTTTAAGTACTTCGTGCTGATCCTGGTTGGCATCATCATGATCTATCCTCTGCTGTGGATGATCAGCGCTACCTTCAAGGATAACAGCGAGATCTTTGCAGGCATCAGCCTGTGGATCAAAAAGCCTACGCTGGATGGCTACCGCAACGCCCTGAACAACTTCGGCGGCTCCATCAACATCCTGCAGGCCATGCTCAACACTTACAGCTACGTTCTCCCCAAGGTGATCTGCACTGTGGTGTCTGCCTGTATTGCCGCTTACGGCTTTGGCCGTTTCGACTTCCCCGGCCGCAAGCTGCTGTTCAACATCATGCTGGCCACCCTGTTCCTGCCGCAGGTCGTGCTGAACGTGCCGCAGTACCTGCTGTACAACAAGTTCGGCTGGGTCGACAGCCCCTTCTATCTGGCCATCTGGGTGCACTGCGCATTTGCTACCGAGACCTACTTCGTGTACCAGCTGGTGCAGTTCATGCGCAACGTCCCGCGTGATCTGGACGAGGCTGCCGCCATTGACGGCTGCTCCTCCTTCCAGACCCTGTACAAGGTCATCGTGCCCATGCTGGGACCCGCTCTGGTGTCCTGCGCACTGTTCCAGTTCATGTGGAGCTGCAACGACTTTATGGGCCCGCTGCTTTACGTCAGCACCCCCGGCAAGTACCCCATGTCCCTGTTCGTCAAGCTGTCCATGGACGGTGATACCGGCTTTGCTTGGAACAAGATCCTTGCACTGTCCCTCATCTCCATCCTGCCGCAGCTGATCGTATTCTTCTGTGCACAGGATCAGTTCGTTGAAGGTATCTCCGCAGGTGCCGTCAAGGGCTAATGCGCCATAAGAACATCTGACCAAGACCAACACCCCCTGTGCTGCTCCCAACGGATGGCACAGGGGGTGTTTTGGTAGGTGCATCATTTCTTTTGCTTTTTGCGGTATTGCAGGGGGCTGATATCCGTCACCTCGCGGAACACGCGGCGGAAGTGGGCGGCGCTGGCAAAGCCGGTCTGCTCGGCAATAGCGCTGATGGAAAGCTCGGTGGTCTCCAGCAGCTTCTGCGCAGACTCGATGCGGCGGTTGTTCAGGTAGTCCACGATGGACTGCCCGGTCACCCGCCGGAACAGGCGGCTGAGATAGTAAGGGGAAAGGTAGAACCGCGCCGCTACCTCGGTAAGAGAGAACTTTTGCCGGTAGTTGGCGGCAAGGTAGGCACACACCTGCTCAACGGTCTCGTTGCGGGGGCGCGCCACGGCGCTGCTCTCGGCAAGGCACTCCTGCTCTACATAGTGCAGGATCAGCAGCAGGTACAGCCCGCCGGGGTAGTCCTGCTCCGGCATGGCGGTGCGCATCATCTCCAGCAGGGTGCGCAGGCGGCGGGTCCACGGCACCGGGCCGTACAGCACCGTGGCTTCCCCGGGCACGAACAGCCGGACAAAATCCCGCTGGGCGGTGCTGCGCAGCTCGTGCAGGGCACTGAGCGGGAACCGGCAGCCTACCAGCTCCGGTACGGCTGCACCGGCGGCGGTGAGCACCGCATCCCCCGCACCCAGCAGCAGTGCGCTGCCGGGGTTCAGCAGCAGACTGTTTTCCCCCATTTGCAGGGTGCAGCTGCCCTCGCTTACCAGCAGAAAGGTGCACATCTCCTCGTCTGCCGTCAGCTCCAGCTTGCCGCCGGTCAGCCGCACGGTGTCTGCCTTTACCTTGGCGTTGATCTTTTCCCGTTCCGCTTTCATTTTGCGCATCCTTTCCGGAACAGCCCTCCCGGTCGCCGGGAGAGCGCTTTTCCTCATGATACCACGTCTGCCCCGTGGGGGCAAGACAAACTCACAGGAGGTTATTTCGCATGAATCTGACCCTGATCCGTTCCATGACCCGCAGCGCCGTTTTCGAGCTGGAAAACGAGCTGTGCTACCGTCCGGCACACCCCTTTACCGTTGCCCTGAACGGCAAGACGATATACGAAGCCTGCAACACCAACGTGTTCTCCCTGTTCTCCCTGCTGCCCGGCACCACCTATACGGTGGAGGTGCAGGCAGAGGGCGAGACCCTGAAGCTGGATTTCACCACCGAGGCTGAGACCTTCTTCGTGGATGCTGCCCGCTACGGTCTGGTGGCCGATGGCGAGACCGACAACACTGTGCGGCTGCAGGCGGCGCTGTCTACCTGCCCCAAGGGCGGCACGGTGTATGTGCCCGCCGGCCGTTACCGCACCGCCAGCCTGTTCATGAAGAGCAACACCACGCTGTATCTGGAAAAAGGTGCTGTGTTGCTGGGCGATAACGACCGCACCCATTACCCCATTCTGCCCGGCGTGCTGCCCAGCGAGAACGAGGTGGACGAGTACTACCTGACCGGCTGGGAGGGCAACCCGCTGGACAGCTTTGCCGGTCTGTTGAACATCACGCAGGTGCATGACGTGGTGGTGACCGGCGAGGGCACGCTGGACTGCGATGCCCAGAACGGCGACTGGTGGGTGAACCCCAAGGTCAAGCGCATCGCATGGCGTCCCCGCGCCGTGGCTGCGGTGGACAGCGAGAACGTCTGCCTGCACGGCATCACGGTGCAGAACAGCTTCTCCTGGACCATCCACCCCATCTTTGTCAAGCATCTTGACCTGCTCAACTTCAACATCAACAACCCCTACAACGCCCCCAACACGGACGGCATCGACCCCGAGAGCTGCGAGTATATCCGCATCATCGGCATGAACATCCATGTGGGTGACGACTGCATCGCCATGAAGGCCAGCAAGGTCTTTTTGGGCATGAAGCTGAAGCGCAGCTGCGAGCACACTGTCATCCGCAACTGCCTGCTGGACAAGGGTCACGGCGGCATCGTCATCGGCAGCGAGATGAGCGGCGGCGTCAAGGATATGGTGGTGACCCAGTGCCTGATGGACCACACCGACCGCGGTCTGCGTGTCAAGACCCGCCGCGGCCGCGGCAACACCGCCGTCATCGACGGGCTGGTGTTCCGCAACGTGGAGATGCGGGGCGTCAAGGCACCCTTTGTCATCAATATGTTCTACTTCTGCGACCCGGACGGCCACGGCCCCTATGTGCAGTGCCGCGAGCCGATGCCGGTGGACGAGTACACCCCCAAGCTGGGCAGCCTGACCATGGAGAACATCGTGGCCACCGATGCCCAGTTCGCGGGCTGCTACTTCGACGGTCTGCCGGAGCAGCCCATTGAGCGGGTGACCATGCGGGATGTGAGCATCACCTTCGACCCCAACGCCAAGGAGGGACAGGCCGCCATGGCCGACAACCGTCCGCTGGTGAAAAAGCTGGCCATCTATGCCGAGAACGTCAAGGAGATCGACCTGCACAACGTGAAGATCGAAGGCTACGAGGGCGAGCGGCTGCACTTTGTCAACGTAGGACATTTTGAGGAGGACTGACCCATGACCCATGAAGAGATCCTGTCCATGCTGGGCGACTATGTGGACTACCTGATCGCCAATTCCAGCGCCGAGGCACCGATGTGGAACATCGAAAAGGTGCGCAGCGGCAAGCCCAACAAGTGGAACTACATCGACGGCTGCATGATCACCGCCTGCCTGAGCCTGTACAAGACCACCGGCGACGAGAAGTATCTGGAGTTTTCCAAGGAGTTTATCGACTACTTTGTGCAGCCGGACGGCTCCATCAAGACCTACGACCCCAAGGAGTACAATCTGGACAACGTGAATCAGGGCAAGAACCTGTTCATCTTGTATGACATCTACGGGGACGAGAAGTACCGCAAGGCAATCGACACCATCCGCAGCCAGCTGCTCACCCAGCCCCGCACCAAGGAGGGCAACTTCTGGCACAAGGACATCTACCCGTGGCAGGTGTGGCTGGACGGCACCTATATGGCACAGCCCTTCTACATGGAGTACGAGACCCGCTTTAACAAGATGCAGGGCTGTATCGACAGCTACAAGCAGTTCATGAACATCAAAAAGCATATGCGGGACGAAAAGACCGGCCTATACTACCACGGCTACGACGAGAGCCGCCAGATGTACTGGGCAGACCCCGAGACCGGCTGCAGCCCCAACTTCTGGCTGCGCGCCATGGGCTGGTTCCTTGTGGCGATGGTGGACGTGCTGGAGCGCATGGACGAGCAGCTGTACAACGAGTACCGCGGCATTATGGCCATGCTCAAGCAGACTGTGGAGGATATGCACAAGTTCCAAGACGAGCAGAGTGGGATGTTCTGGCAGGTCATCGACCACCCGGAAGCCGAGGGCAACTATCTGGAGACCAGCGGCACCGCCCTGTTTGCCTACGCAGTGCTCAAGGGCGTGCGTCTGGGCTACCTGCCTAAGCGGATGGCTGCATGGGCAGAGAAGGCCTTCTACGGCACCTGCGACCGGTACCTGTCCAAGAACCCGGACGGCAGCTTGCAGCTGGACGGCATCTGCCTTGTGGCAGGTCTGGGCGGCAAGGATCACCGTGACGGCTCGCTGGCCTACTACTTCAGCGAGCCGGTAGTCTGCAACGACGCCAAGGGCGTAGGTCCGCTGGTGCTGGCCTATACCGAGATGATCGCACGGAAGTAAACCGAATCACAACCGTACCAAAATATAAAGGGGCTGCTGTAAAATACAGCGTCCCTCATCGCTGATAATATGGCGCGGCGATTTGCGCTGAAATCTCACATAAAGAAAAGCAAGTGCAACACGTTCTCTCAAAAACCAAAATTTTTGAGGGAGATGTGATGCACTTGCTTTTTTTGGAATATTCGATCTTCCGTTCCGTTTTGAAAGCGCTATAGATATTTTGCTGCCGGAAAAGCTTTTGCAAAGTCAGGAGTCTATGGCCTGCAGCACGCAGGCACAATACCCCGGTTCAGGCTGGTAACAATGGATGGTCAGGTATTTGTCCACCTCCGGGCTGTAATCGTGGAGGGTGTGCCTTGTGCCGTTCAACGCCACATCTGCATACGATACAAGCCACTTTTTATCACCATTGGGGAACACCTCGTAAAAAGAGCGGTTCAGCATTTCTTCTACCGGCACCCCTTCGATCGTTGCCATCTCCGCATTGCAGTAGCGGAAGATAAAATCCACGCCATGCCCGGATTCATTGAATACCAGCTCGATGACGCAGAACGCCAGCGGCATATCGTCCAGCAGGCTGCACTTTTCCAGCAGACTCATGCTCATGGGGCGGGGCTGTGTGTCCGCCAGCCCGATCTCTGCACGCAGGCGGCGGTGGTCGCTCAGGCCGCGCTTGCGTCCCTGAAAGGTGCGGCCGTCAGACATGGTGTAGATCCCATCGTTGCTGATGTTTACGATCTGGCTGCGGCACACCGCAATTCCCTTGCTGATGTTCAGGAACAGATTTTCCGGCAGCACAGACAAAACGCTGTGCAGCGGCGCATACAGCGCAGCTTCCTCGCCGTCCATGCGGTGAACGACTGTTTTACGGTCGCTGCGGTAAAGATACAAAATGTTTTCCGGACAAAGGTCATTTTTTTGAAACCATTCATGCAGATCGTTCATCGCCGTGCTCCGTTGTCAATTGATGTGCTTAGTATAGCACATTATCGTGCAGAGTACAAGATTTTAATGGTGTTTGCGTCAAATTTTATCGGGCTTTTTTGTTGAAACTTACGTTTTTGTTACGGAAAATGCAAAAATCATTGACTTTTAATCATTGTCCGTGTATCTTGAACACAGAAAGCCAAATGGTTTTTTCCCATAAGGCGCATAAAGCAAAAGACATAACAGGAGGTCTCATGTTATGAAAATGACCCGCCGTGATTTTTTGAACGTTTCTACTGCGGCTGCGGTGGTTTGCGCAGCTACACTTTTGCCCGTAGAGAAAGCCGCAGCCGCACAGCAGACGCTGGCTGCACAGAACCTTCTGGAGCAGGCGTATCTGTACGCCTTTCCGCTGGTGATCATGGATGCTACGCGGACGGCTTCCACAAACACCCGCACAGCTACAAGCAACAAGGCCCCCATCAACCAGTTCATCCATGCGGAAAAGCTGGCAGATGCAACGACCCGTGCGGTGGTTACGCCGAATGTGGATACCATCTATACGCAGGCGTTTCTGGATGTCGGCGCAGAACCAATGATCTACGGCGTGCCGCAGACCGACCGCTTTTTTAATGTACAGGTGCTGGATGCGTGGACAAACACCGCCGCTGTGCTGGAAACGCCGGGGCTTTATGCCATTACCCGTGCAGACTGGCAGGGCGAACTGCCGGAAGGGGTGCAGCGCATTGATGTGCCTACCACGATGGTCTGGACCATTGCCCGCATCGTGCTTTCCGGACAGGAGGACCTGCCCAACGTCCGGGCTATTCAGGATAAGATGCAGCTGATGCCGCTTTCCGCCTATCAGGCGGGTGGATGGACCGCCCCCGCAGGCAGCTATGACCCTGCCAATGACTTTGTGCCGGTAAAGCACGTTCTTGCTATGGACGCAAAGGAATTCTTTGATACCGCTAACCAGCTGATGGAAACCAACCCGCCCGCTGCGGCAGATGCGCCGGTACTCCGGGAGCTTGCAGCACTGCATGTCGGCCCCGGTGAGAAGTTCGATGACAAGGCGCTGGGTCTGTTCAGCGGGCTGCGCTGGAAGCTGATGCTGCTCCAGCTGAAGAAAAAGCTGCAAAGCGAATCGGAGCGCTATACACGCCAGATGGGTCAGTGGATCTATTTCGGCGACCCCATCGGCAACTTTGGCACAGCATATACCTACCGTACCATGGTGGCGCTGCGGGGTCTGGGTGCCAACACCACCGATGTTGCCATCTACCCTAAAACAGATGTGGACAGCACCGGCACAGTCCTGACCGGCAAAAAGACCTATACGCTGCATATCGAGGCAGATCCTCCCACACTGGAAAAGGGCTTCTGGTCGGTGACCGCCTACGGGGAGAGCGATTTCCTCATTGAAAACCCCATTGACCGCTACTGCGTCAACGACCGCTCCGGTCTGCACCGTAATCCGGACGGCTCGATCGATATCACCCTTTCCAAAGAGGCACCGGCGGACACGACCAACTGGCTGCCGGTAGGAGAGGGAGATTTCCACCTCTTCCTTCGTATCTATAAACCGGATGCCGCCGCACTGACAGAATGGCAGCCGCCGGTCGTCCGCACAAACTGATCCGTAATAAGGAGGAACCTGCTATGAAAATGACCCGTCGGAATTTTATTTCAGCTTCGGCTGCTGCAATGCTGGCGTGCGGCGCATCTCTGTCTGCCCATGCTGCGGAAAATACCACAGAAAACGGCCTGAATTTTATCACAGACATTTTCAAGGATCCCACCCAGCCGGGCGAGACCGAAGGCGCAACGACCATCACAGCAGAGGCCAACGCCGAATGGTATGAAAAGCTGGATTTTTCTGACCGGCGGGAGTTTGCCAACGCCGAGCGCGGCTGGCTGGACAACGCGGAAGGCAGGATCATCGATGGTGATGATAACAGATCTGCATGGGATCTGCAGAGCTACGGCGATTTGAACCGGGATGCTCCAGACACTGTAAACCCCAGCCTGTGGCGGAATACCCAACTCAACGCCAAAGCTGGTCTGTTTGAAGTGTGCGACGGCATTTATCAGGTGCGCGGCTTTGATATGGCCAATACGACCTTTATCCGCACCGACCACGGCTGGATCGTGTTTGATGTGCTGATGTGCAAGGAAAACATGAAGGCTGCCAAGGAGCTGATGGAGAACCGCTTCGGCCCGCTGGACATCAAGGCGGTGCTGTACAGCCACTCTCATGTGGATCACTTCGGCGGCGTGGAAGGCGTTATTACCCGGGAGCAGGTAGCGGATGCAAAGCTTTCGCTTAAAAAGCAGCTGGCTTCCGGCAAGACCCTTGTGCTTGCGCCGGCGGGCTTTCTGAAGCACGCCATCAGCGAAAATGTCTATGCAGGCATCGCCATGGCGCGGCGCGCACAGTTCCAGTACGGCACGGTGCTTGACAAGGGCGAAAAGGGTGCGCTGAGCGTGGGCATCGGCATGGGACAGTCCACCGGTACGGTGGCCCTCATCGCTCCTACTTACGAGATCGGGGAAGATGTTCCGAAGCTGACCATCGACGGGCTGGAGATCGAATTTCAGCTGACCCCCGGCACCGAAGCCCCTGCCGAGATGAACGCCTATTTCCCGAAATACCGTGCCCTCTGGATGGCGGAAAACTGCACCGGCACGCTGCATAATCTGTACACCCTGCGCGGCGCAGAGGTGCGCGATGCCAACGATTGGGCAAAGTACATCATCGAGGCAGACCAGCGCTTCTGCGACAAGACCGATGTGGTGTTCCAGAGCCACAACTGGCCGCACTGGGGCGAGGAGATCCATGATTATCTGCTGAATACGGCAGCCATCTATAAGTTTATCCACGACCAGACCCTGCATTACATGAATCAGGGCTATACCTCCACTGAGGTCGCCGCCATGCTCACCCTGCCCGAAAAGCTGGAAAAGGTCTGGTACACCCGGCCGTATTACGGCACACTGGCGCACAACGCCAAGGCGGTCTACCAGAAGTATCTGGGTTGGTACGATGCAAACCCGGTCAACCTGAACCCGCTCCCGCCCAGCGATACCGCCAAGAAGCTGGTAGAATATCTGGGCAGCACGGATGCCGTTCTGCGCAAGGCACGGAAGGATTTTGAAAAGGGCGATTATCAGTGGGTGGCGCAGATCACCAAGGAGTTGGTCTTTGCAGACCCGTCCAACCAGAAGGCGCGCAACCTGTGCGCCGATGCGCTGGAGCAGCTGGGCTATCAGGCAGAGTCCGGCGCATGGCGCAACGCCTACCTGATGGGCGCTGCCGAGCTGCGCAAGGGCAATCTGTCCGGTCTGGCACGCACCGCCAATGGTCTGGGCTCCGCCATGAAGGAGATGACCGTGGATATGCTGCTGGATTACATTTCCATCCTGACCGACGCCAACGCCGCCCAGAACGACGACGTAACGCTGAACCTGATCGTGACGGATGTGAACGAAAAGTTTTATGTGACCCGAAAAAACGGTATTCTGCTGTCCTATTCGGGAGAGAACCGCCCGGACGCGCAGGCCACGGTCACCTGCAAGCGGCTGCAGCTCCTTGCCCTGATGCAGGGGCAGCAGGCCGGTCAGGTGCAGGTAAGCGGCGATGCCACTGCCCTGAAGCGTCTGCTGGCGTATGCGTCCAAGTTTGAAAAGACCTTCAATGTGATCGAGCCGTAAAAACGATTCCAATACAGCAGGGCTGAGCACCTGAATCACAGCAAAAAAGGGATACCGGAACATCTGCGGATGCTCCGGTATCCCTTTTGGTATAAGATGAGAACAAAAAAACAGGTTGAATTTACAAAATTCAACCTGTTTGGTGGTTGCGGGGGCCGGATTTGAACCAACGACCTTCGGGTTATGAGCCCGACGAGCTACCAGACTGCTCCACCCCGCGATATTTACTTTTTGCTTTTCAGCGGCTCTCGCTGACTGCTCAAGTATAATACCACAGGTCGGGCAGAATGTCAACCCTTTTTCGAAAAAACTTTTACTTTTGCTTTTTGCTGCGCTTTCTGCGCCATGCAAGCACCGCAGCAACGGCGGCGCACGCCAGCACTGCCAGCGGCCAGACACAGGCCAGTGCCACCACCAGCTGCTGCAAGCCGTTCACAAAGTTGCCCCAGCCGGAGGTAAAGGCGGTGCCGATGCGGGAGAAAAAGCCCTCGTCCGCAGGGGTGTAGGTCTGCACCTCGTTCAGGTCGATATACACGGTGCACTGCTGCACCTGATCGCTGTACCAGTCCAGCTGGCTCTGCCAGCTCTCGATCTGGGACTGCACCTCGGTGAGGGAGTCCTCGATCTGCAGCAGGTCGGAAAGATTTTCGGCCTTTGCCTGCAATTGCTGTAAGCGGGTGCGCTGTGCCTGCAGGTTAGAAAGCCGCGCGGACACGTCCATATACTGAGTGGTCACGTCATCGGCCTGCTGGCTGCGGTAGGTCACATTACCGGCAGCGGCCACAGCTTCCAGAAAGCTCTGGTAGTTGGCCTGCGGTACCCGGTAGGTCAGGTTGACCGAGCGGCTGGAGCCGCTGCTGGAATACTCACTGCTGGATTCCAGATAGCCGCCCGCTTCGGCAAGAGCGCTGTCCAGCGCACTGCGGGCTGCTTCGTAGTCCTTGCTTTCCAGCGTCAGGTTGGCAGTGTAGATGATCTTGGCGCTGTCCACCGCAGGGGCAGCAGCTTCGGTGCTGCCGGTGCCGCTGTACTCCGTTTCCAGAGAGCGGTCGTCTGCCTCCAGACTATAATTCACCGCCTCGGGGGTGCTGTCCAGCGCGGCGTGCTGGACAGCAAAGCTGTCCGATGCCACAGAAGCGGCAGAGCTGTTGGCAGCGCCTTCGGCTGCGTACAGGGCGGGCGCGCTGCTTTTGGCGCTGCCCATCCCGATGCCCAGATGCAGGGTGCTGTAACCCAGCACACACACAGCCAGACAGGCGGCCAGCGTGCCCAGCTGCTTTACCGGGAAGTGGATGGGCTTTTTCTTCTTGGTTTCGGTGTTCAGGGGTGCTGCGGGTGCAGCGGTCTGCGGGGCAGGGGCGGCCATCATGGGCTCAGCCTTTTCCTCTGCAGTCAGGGTGTCGGTCATGGCCAGCAGTTTTGCCTTCAGATCGTCCGGGGCAGTCAGGTCATCGACCTCCATCTTGTATTCATACCACCTCATCTTCGATCTCCTCCTTCAGCATCGTATGTAACTGTGCCCGTGCGCGCCGCAGCCAGCTTAGTACCGTGTTTGTGGGCACCGCCATCATCCGCCCGATCTCTGCCGCAGTGTATCCTTCGTAGTAATGCAGATAGATGGCATTGCGGTAGTTTTCCGGCAGCGTGCGGATGGCATCCAGCACACTGCCGTCCTCCGCAAGGACATCGGGGGCGGGCAGGTTCTCGTCCAGCTCGGTGTCCTTTTGGTGGGCGGCGCGGGTCAGGTCCCGGCAGCGGTTGATGGCCACCCGCAGCAGCCATGCTTTGAGATGCTCCTCACTCTCAAAGATGCCGTTGTAGTGCAGCAGCTTTTCAAACACATCCTGCACCACATCCTCAGCATCGGCTGTGCAGCGGCAATTATGCACCGCAGTGCGGTAGACGGTGTCGCTGTAACGCTGCACCGCCAAGGTAAAAACTTCGTTTCTGGTCAGCTGTCCCATTGTATAAACTCTCCTTGGATGCCCGGAAGCGGGCTTCTCGATGGAATGTTTGTGGTTCTCACGGGGACGTTCACTCAATATACGGCTCAGCATCCCCGATTATTGCAGAACAAAACCCGGTTCCTTCCATTTTTTGTGTGCCGGACGCACCGGACCGCAAGGTGTGTCCACGTTCTCCGACAGAGGTTGGATATCCTGCCGGTTTACCGGTCAGTATACCACGGAATCGCAAAAAAGTAAAAGAGGGGAGCCCTTCCTTATTTATAGACCCTTTGCAGCAGCGCCAGCCGCTCAGAGAGAAAGGTCTCGGCCTTGGGGTGGTGCAGCCAGCATTTGCCATCGGCGCCGTGCACCAGTTTCTGCGCCAGTGCGGCAGGGGCGGTGTCAATCGCCATCACGTCCTGCATGGTCAATTGCAGGGTGAGCGCCGCCGGTACATCCGGCAGCGGCGGCAGCGGGTCCTCCCACACAAAGGGCGGCAGCAGCTGCACCGCCACGGTCAGGCGGGTGCACTCTTCGGTCAGCAAAAGGGCGGCGGGGGTGCCGTCCGGCTGCACTTGTAGGCTGCTGTATAAAAGCTGCATCCGGGCAGGGGAGAGCAGCCGGGTCAAGCCATCTGCCGGGGCAGCCGCAAGCTGTAAATACCCGGCGGCTTCCTCCCGGTAGATGCGCCGGGCAGGGGCGTGCAGCCCTGCGTAGAGGGCGGGCAGCATAAAGCTGCCGCTTTTTTCCAGCGCCTGCTGCGCCAGCAGATAGAACTCGGTCAGCGGGTACGCCGCATCCGGCTGCGGCATCCCGAAATCCGGCCGCGATACATGACCTCCACCCATGGGAACCTCCTTGACAAAACACGATGATGCGATTATACTATAAACAGAAGGGGCGCTGACTGCAAAGGTCAGCTTTCCATCCCGCATTAGTCAAAAAGATTGACCGCTAGTTTGGTAGACTGGGGCGGTCAATCTTTTTTGTTGTCATCGTTTTTCTTCTGTGAAGCTTTATCCATGACCTCAAGGGTCAGGCGGATCACCTCGATGATCAATCCCAACAGCGTAAGAATGACCATCAGCAGGTTCAGCATCTCCGACAGATCCATCTGACATCCCTCCCTTCGCCTTCAGGGCTTGGGGAGACTTGGCTCAAAAAAGTTCTCCTCCCACAAGCCGCTGGTTCGTTCCATGTACAGGAAGAAGCAGTGCTGCGGGATGGGAAAGCATGACCACCGATTATGCAATCAGCGCCGTATTCTTAGAATATCATATTTTTCGACGGATTACAATATATCTGTTGATTGTAAACCCCTTGCAAACTTTTCCGTTGACCTGCGGCGCACCGGTGCGGTATACTCGGGCACAGATGCCTTGCATAACGAAAAAACAGAGGGGAAAACTGACTATGAAAGACAAAAAACTGACTACCTACCAGATGGCCGTTACCGCTGTGATGGCTGCCGTGCTGTGCGTGCTGGGCCCGCTGACCGTGCCCATCGGAGCCGTGCCCATCTCGCTGGCAAACTTTGTCATCTGCCTGACCGCATGGCTGCTGGGGCCGAAGTTCGGCACCCTGAGCGTGGTCCTCTATCTGGCACTGGGCACCATCGGCATTCCGGTGTTCTCCGGCTACGGCGCCGGTCTTGCCAAGCTGGCAGGCCCTACCGGCGGTTATCTGGTGGGCTATCTGCTGCTGGCCTTCATCGGCGGTATGTTCATTGAAAAGAGCAAGGGCAACCCGGTGATCTCCGCTGTGGGCCTGGTGCTGGGCGATGCTGCCTGCTATGTGCTGGGCACGGCATGGTTCGTGTTCCAGATGCAGTGCGAGCTGGGCTACGCGCTGACCGTCTGTGTCTACCCCTTCATTGCGCTGGACTTGGGCAAGATCGTGGTTTCCTGCATCGTGGGTGCGCTGCTGCGTAAGCGCCTGACGCAGGCAGGCGTGCTGAAACTGCAGAATGCAGTTTCGGAATGATTGCGAATTACTTTTGAAAAGAATAAGCCCGGAAGGTCTGCGAGCCTTCCGGGCTTATCTCTTTATTCCTGATACCCCAAGGTGGCCGCCATGACCGCCTTGATGGTGTGCATCCGGTTCTCGGCCTCGTCAAACACGATGCTCTGGGGGCCTTCGAATACCTCGTCGGTCACCTCCATGGCATCGCGGCCAAAGCGCTCGCCCATCTCCTTGCCCACGGTGGTCTTGTGGTCGTGGTAGGCGGGCAGGCAGTGCATAAATACTGCATCCGGGCCTGCAATATTCATCAGATCCTGATTGATCTGGTAGGGAGCCAGATCGTGGATGCGCTCCGCCCAAACCTCTACCGGTTCGCCCATGGACACCCACACATCGGTGTACAGTACGTCCGCGCCCTTTGCGGCCTTGACGGGGTCCTCCTCAAAGGAGAGGGTCGCCCCGGTCTGGGCGGCAATGGCCTGACACTGCTCTACCAGCGCGGGGTCGGGCTGATACTTTTTGGGTGCACAGGCGGTAAAGTGCAGACCCATCTTGGCGCAGCCCACCATCAGGCTGTTGCCCATGTTGTAGCGGGCATCGCCGAAGTAAACGAAGTGGATGCCCTTCAAATGACCGAAATGCTCCTGAATGGTGAGGAAATCGGCTAAGATCTGGGTGGGGTGGAACTCGTTGGTCAGGCCGTTCCACACCGGAACACCGGCGTAGTGCGCCAGATCTTCCACGATCTGCTGGCCGTAGCCACGGTACTCGATGCCGTCAAACATCCGTCCCAGCACCCGGGCGGTATCGGCGATGGATTCCTTTTTGCCGATCTGACTGCCGGAGGGGTCCAGATAGGTCACTTCCATGCCCAGATCGTGGGCGGCTACCTCAAAGCTGCAGCGGGTGCGGGTGGAGGTCTTTTCAAAGATCAGAGCAATATTTTTGCCCCGCAGCTGGTCGTGCCGGATACCGGCCTTCTTTTTGGCTTTCAGGTCAGCGGCCAGCTCCAGCAGCTGACCGATCTCGGCAGGGGTGTAGTCCAATAGCTTCAAAAAGCTGCGATTTTTCAGTTCCATTGTATATTTCCCTCTCTATGCAAGCACTCTTGAATATTTATTCAGGCTATGATCCTATTATAGTACGTTGCATCAGGAAGGTCAAGAGGGAGCTTACAGTTCCAGCTCTGCCCGGCGTCCGGTGGGCTTATAGGGGGTCAGCCGGACACCGGCGTGCTCGAACATGAACCGTGCCGCAATGCTGGAATCGCTGTCGTGATACTTGTCGCCGTAGTACACCACCTCGGCAATACCGGACTGGATGATGGCCTTGGTGCACTCGTTGCAGGGGAACAGGGTCACATACACCCGGGCACCCTTCAGGTTGTTGTGGGCGCTGTTGAGGATGGCGTTCAGCTCGGCGTGGCAGACGTACATATACTTGGTCTGCAGAGGGGCACCCTCCCGCTCCCAAGGCATCTCGTCATCGCTGCAGCCCATGGGCATCCCGTTGTAGCCCAGAGAAAGGATTTTATTTTCCGGGCTTACGATGCACGCACCTACCTGACTGTTGGGGTCCTTGGAGCGCATGGCGGTAAGCAGCGCAATGCCCATAAAATATTCGTCCCAGTTGATATAATCCTCGCGTTTCATCGCGTAAAACCTCCTGCCCCTTTATGCGGGTCTGCGGCTTGACAAACCCGGAAAAATAGACTATACTACGAATAGAAAGAGCGCTGCCCGGCAAAACGGCTCCGCTCCTCATGGATCAAATGACCAAAAGATCAAGTGACCGTGGCTTGGGGAAGCGCTGGCGGTCACTTTTTCTTTTTGCCGTTGTCATGGTGTTTTTCTCTCTGCTCGAGTTTCCATGTGATTTCAAAGGTCACATGTACGATGGTGACGATGAGCGTCAGAAGCATCAGAATCTCGGAGATCGACATCCAACATCCCTCCTTCCGCCGAAAGCATCAGGAGAGATCACTTCAAAAAGCTGCCCTCCTGACACCTGCTTCACTCTGGGGTGAATTTGCAGAACCAGTGAGGACACAGAGCCGCCTTGCGTTTTGGGTCAACGCCCTTACCGCCGAAGCGGCACTTACAGCATATCATAAAACCCGCATATTTGCAACGAAAACTCCCGGCTCCGCACCTATACGCGCTGCCGGGAATTCTGTTTTTTCTGACTGCCCATTTTACACCCCAATGTCAACTTGCACAAAACAGTGCCCGGAAGTTTGGCAGGCGTTTTTGCTAAATTTTGAAACGATATATTTAAAAATCGTTTCGGATGTGGTATTATCTTTGTAAAATATGCCACAAAAACGGAGAGAACGCTCCGTGCGGCGGAAATGAGGGAAAAACCGATATGAAATACGCAAGCAACAACATCCGCAATATTCTGATTGCCGGCCATGCCGGCAGCGGCAAGACCACGCTGACCGAAGCATTGGTCTATTTTTCGGGCGCTGCCGAGCGTATGGGCCGGGTTGAGGACGGTACCACGATTTCGGACTTTGATCCCGAGGAAGCAAAGCGCAAGGCCAGCCTGTCGGCTTCCGTTGTGCCGGTGGAGTACGAGGGCATCAAGTACAACCTGATCGATGCACCGGGTCTGTTCGACTTTGAAGCAGGCGAGTACGAGGGCATCCGCGCCGCCGAGAGCGTGCTGGTGTGCGTGTCTGGCCGCAGCGGTGTTACCGTGGGCGCAGAAAAGGCGTTCCAGCTGGCACGCAAAAATGGCAAGGCCACCATGGTGTTCGTCTCCAAGTGCGATCTGGAAAACGCCAACTACTTCAAGATCCTTGAGGATATGAAGATCCGCTTCGGCTCCACCGTCTGCCCCTGTGTCGTGCCCGCAAAGCTGGATGACGGCACCCCCGTGTACATCAACCTGTTCAGCCAGAAGGCCTTTAAGTACGAGAGCGGCAAGCAGATTCAGGTAGATCTGCCGGACATCGGCCACCGCTTCCAGGGCCTGATCGAGGCCATGAGCGAGGCTATCGCAGAAACCGACGATGAGCTGATGGAAAAGTTCTTCGGCGGCGAGCCCTTTACCACCGAGGAGATCGTGGAGGGTATGCGCAAGGGCGTTAAGGACGGCCTGATCACTCCCGTGTTCTGCGGCAGCGCCGTAAACCTGCAGGCACTGGATATGCTGCTGTTCAATATGCACAAGCTGCTGCCCAGCCCGGAGCACGAAGCCAGCACGCTGGCCGAGGACGCCAACGGCGAGCCGGTGGAGCTGCACTGCACCGAGGACGAGCCCACTGCCGCCTACGTCTTTAAGACCGTGGCCGACCCGTTCGTGGGCAAGCTGAGCTATCTGCGCGTTATCAGCGGCAAGGTGACCGCTGGCGAGCCGCTGACCAACGCCCGCACCGGCGAGGTGGAAAAGATCACCAAACCCCTGACCGTCCTTGGCAAGAAGCAGATGGAAAACGACGGCATCGGTGCCGGTGATATCGGCGCTGTGGCAAAGCTGGTGAGCGCAAAGACCGGCGATACCCTGTGCGATGCAGACCGCGTGGTCAAGCTGCCTGCACCCGTGTTCCCCAAGCCCAGCCTGTTCATGGCTGTTACCGTTGCCAAGAAGGGCGACGAGGGCAAGATCTCCAGCGCACTGGCACGCCTGATGGAAGAAGACCCCACCCTGTGCTACATCAACAACGCCGAGACCCATCAGCAGGTCATCGGCGGTCTGGGCGAGCAGCATCTGGACGTGGTCAAGGCCAAGCTGAAGAACAAGTTCGGCGTGGAGATCGGTCTGGAAGCTCCCCGCATCGCCTACCGCGAGTCCATCCGCAAGGCCTGCCAGAAGCAGGGACGCCATAAGAAGCAGACCGGCGGCCACGGCCAGTTCGGTGACGTTATCATCAACTTCGAGCCCTGCGACAGCGAGCAGGTGGTGTTTGAGGAGAAGGTGTTCGGCGGCAGCGTGCCCAAGAACTTCTTCCCCGCTGTGGAAAAGGGCGTGCGTCTGGCTGCCGAAAAGGGCGTGCTGGCAGGCTACCCTGTGGTCGGCCTGAAAGCTACCCTGCTGGACGGCAGCTACCACCCGGTAGACAGCTCTGAAATGGCCTTTATCATGGCTGCAAAGCTGGCATATAAGGCTGCTATGCCGGAGGCTGGCCCCGTGATTCTGGAGCCCATCCACACCCTGAAGGCTCATGTGCCGGGCGACAACACCGGCGACATCATGGGCGATGTGACCAAGCGCCGCGGCCGCGTGCTGGGCATGGAGCCGGACGAGGACGGCTTGCAGACCATCATCGCCGAGGTGCCGCTGGCAGAGCTTGCAAACTTTACCACCTTTATCCGGCAGACCACGCAGGGCCGCGGCTGGTTCACTACCGAGTTTGCCCGCTACGAGATCCTGCCCGAGATGCTGGTGCCTGCCGTTGTGGAGCAGGCCAAGAAGCTGGGCAATCTGGACGAAGCTGCAGACGACTGAGCCCTGAACCCCTGATTTGACATTTCCCCGAGCCCCCGCCGACACTTTTTCCCTCTGTCGGCGGGGGCTTTTTTGCGTTTGTGACGTGTTTTTTGACAGAACTGCCAAAAAACCAGACTGGAATTCGTCATCTGCACTTTTTTACCAGATTTTTCAAGAAATAGTTTACACTATGGCAGAAATGGTGGTATTATATAAAATAGTGTAGTATGGGGTAAAATGCGCCTGTATACGCTGGGAGGGTATGGGATGAAGAATAAGATCTCGCGCCGCAGTTTTCTGGCAGCGGCTGCGGTCTCGGCAGCGGCACTGGCAGTGTCCGGCTGCGATGCAAAAAAGAGCAAAAAAGAAGTGACCGACATCACGGTGTGGAACTACTACAACGGCGACCAGCTGGAAAGCTTCAACCGCCTTGTGAGCACCTTCAACGAGACCATCGGCAAGGAAAAGGGCATCCGGGTGTCCGGCTCCAGTCAGGGCACGGTGAATGATCTGGAAGCCAACGTGATGGACGCTGCCGAGGGCAAGGTGGGCTCTGCGGAGATGCCTACCATTTTTGCCGCCTACGCAGATACCGCGTACAAGCTGGATCAGATGGGCATGGTGGTGGATTTAAAGGACTACCTGACCGAGGATGAACAGGCCGCCTTTGTGCCCGGCTATATCACCGAGGGCGATTTTGACGGCAGCGGCAGCATAAAAATTTTCCCGGTGGCAAAATCCACCGAGCTGATGTTCTTTAACGATACCGACTGGCAGCGGTTCGCAAAGGAAACCTTTGTGCGTTACGGTGCCCTTTCCACCATAGAGGGCGTGACGGCGGTAGCCGAGCAGTACTATAACTGGTCCGGCGGCAAGGCACTGTTTGGCAGGGATGCCATGGCAAACTATATGATTGTGGGCGCAAAGCAGCTGGGCTGCGAAATTTTTGAAGTGCACAATGGCAAAATGACCCTGCACTTTGACCATGATGTGGTGCGCAAGCTGTGGGATAACTACTATGTGCCCTTCGTCAAGGGGTATTTTGCTGCGAATGGCCGCTTCCGCAGCGATGACGTGAAAACCGGTGCACTGCTGGGCTGTGTAGGCTCCTGTGCCAGTGCCACCTTCTTTCCGAAGCAGGTGATGCCCGGGGATAACCAAGTCCACGATATCGAGATGAAGGTGCTGCCTGCGCCCCGGTTTGCCGGGAGCGAAAAGGTGGCGGTGCAGCAGGGTGCCGGCATGGTGGTCACCACCGGCACCGAGGCCGAGATCAACGGCGCAGTCACCTTTTTAAAGTGGTTCACCGAGCCGCAGAATAACATCGCTTTCGCGGTGGAGTCGGGCTATCTGCCGGTGACCACCGCCGCCAACGACATGGACGCCATCCGCGCAAGCGGGCTGGAACTGACCGACACCATGGAGCAGGTCCTTCCCGGCGCGGTGGACACAGTGCGCAAAAACGAGCTGTACACCCCTACGGCCTTTGCAGGCGGCAATGCAGTCCGCAAGGTGCTGGAATACAGCATGGGCGATCAGGCCAGTGCCGACCGGGACACGGTGCTGGAACGCATCGCCGCAGGCCAGAGCGCGGAAGCAGCCATGGCAGAGTTTTTGACCGACGACTATTTTGAGGCGTGGTATCAGGCTACCCTTGCACAGTTACAGCAGTACGAGGGCTGACCGCCCGGAAAAAGACGGAAAGGAGGCAGGGCGATGTTTGACGCATGGAAAGAGCGCCAGCGGCAGCGCTTGAAAAACAGACCGGAAAGAACCGTGTTCTACAATATTTTTGCTACCATGATGCTGGTGCTGGCGGTGGAGCTGCTGATGGCGGTCGCCAGCATCCTTGCCGTCAACGTGACCGGACAGCTGGACGAAAACGCCAAGGATCTGCTTACCATGCGGGTGCGCAACCGCGCCAGCTATGTGCAGGAGATCCTGCGGAACGCGGAGGATCTGGAGCAGCTGAGCGAGCAGATCACCGCCACCACCCAGCAGCTGCTGAAAAGCGGCGATATCTCGCTGGATACGCTGGATAACAGCAGCGAACAGAGCGATGCCCTGCTGGTAGCGCTTGCCCCGCAGCTTCTGGACACTCTGCGCACAAAGCAGGTGACCGGCATCTTTATCATGCTGAACACCCACGATCTGGACACCTGCGAGGTGGGCAAAAAAATGCCCGGCATCTACCTGCGGGATCTGGACCCGGATGCCCGCCCTTCGGAGCGCAACAGCGACCTTTTGCTGGAACGCGCCAGCGCCACAGTGGTAAAAGAGCTGGCTATCGGCACGGATAAGGGCTGGCAGCCCGCCTTCCCTTATCAGGCCAATACCAAGGGCGGCATCCTGCGCACGGTCTTTCAGGCTGCGTATAAGAGCGGTGCCAGCCTTTCGGCAGAAAACTATGGCCACTGGACCACAAACTCCTACTGTCTGGCAGGGGACGACCGGAACGCCATTGCCTACTCGCTGCCACTGATCTTACCGGACGGCACGGTATACGGCGTGGTGGGCGTGGAACTGCTCACTGACTATCTGCAAACAAAGCTGCCTTTCACCGAGCTGGACGAGGACAAGGCAGGCACCTATTTTATCGTGACCACTACCGATGATGCGCTGACGGACGACGTGCTCTCCCTGCGCAAGACCGTGACCTCCGGCGAGGATCTGGTAACGGCAGATGCACCGCTGGGCGTTTTGAACTGCCGCAGCAACGGCACCGGCGGCAACTGGGTGGAGCTGAACGATAAGCGCTATTACATGGTGCTGGAGCCGCTGCAGGTGTATAACCGCAACGCGCCCTTTGCCGCTGAAAAGTGGTTCCTGGCAGGTACCATGGAGCAGTCGGTGCTGCTGGCTTTTTCCGACCGGGTACGCGAGTTGCTGCTGGCCACCATAGTGGTCACACTGGTGCTGAGCGTTTTGGGCAGTCTGCTGGTCTCGGCACGGCTGGCCAGCCCCATCAACCATTTGTACCGCGAGGTGATAGATGCGCAGGAGAAAAAGACCTTTCCGCACCTGTCACGCACGGCCATCCGGGAGGTGGACCGCTTTGCCGAGACCATTACCGAGCTGAACAAGGAGCTGGTGACCAACTCCACCAAGTTTTTGCGCATCATGGATATGGCCAGTGTGGAGATCGGCGGCTACGAGCTGCGCACCGACACCGGCAGCGTGTTCGTGACCGATAATTTCTTCCCGCTGCTGGGGATGCCCAAGATCCAGGGCAAGCCGCTGAGCGTGCGCCGCTTTGAGGAGGTGCTCAAGGACATCCGGGAAAAGAACCCCTGCGCCCGCACCGCCGAGGGGGACGAGCTGCTGACCATTCAGCAGCCGGACGGGGTGCGGTACATCATGCTGCGCAGCACCATCGAGGGACACGCCAAGATCGGCCTTGCCGAGGACGTGACCGCCGCTGTGCTGGAGCGGAAGCGCATCGAGCACGAGCGCGATCACGATATCCTGACCGGGCTGTACAACCGGCAGGCCTTCAACCGGGTGTGCACCGAGCTGTTCGCCGCGCCGGAGCGCATGGGTGTGGCGGCGCTGATGATGATGGATCTGGATAACCTCAAGCACATCAACGATACCTACGGCCACGACTGGGGCGACCAGTACATCCGCCGCACCGGTCAGTGCCTGCGGGACAATACCCCCGCCGGGACGGTCTGCGCCCGCCTTTCCGGCGACGAGTTCCTTGTGCTGTTCCACGGCTACCGCAGCCGGGACGCCGTGCGGGAAAAGATCGACCGCCTGACCAATGCCATGCAGCAGAGCGTGGCGCTGCTGCCCAGCGGCAACGCCTTGCACATCAGCCTTTCCGGCGGCATCGCGTGGTACCCGGACGACGGGCAGGACTGGGAGACCTTGAAAAAATACGCCGACTTTGCCATGTATCAGGTCAAGCACGCGGATAAAGGCCGGGTGGAGGAGTTCGACATCGGGGTGTACAACCGCGAAGCCTACGCCGAGCGCACCCGCCGGGAGTTCCGGCAGCTGCTCAGCAATGCGCAGGTGTTCTATTGCTTCCAGCCCATCTTCTCGGCACGCAGCGGCAGGGTGGTCGCCTACGAGGCGCTGATGCGCTCCGACCTGCCCACCCTGCGCTCCCCGGCCACCATCATGAAGCTGGCGCGGGAGCAGGGGGCACTGTACGAGATCGAGCGCATCACCTTTACCAAGGCGCTGGAGACCTTCGACAGCCTGTGCCGGGCGGGCAGCGTGTCCGAGGAGGCCATGCTCTTTGTCAACTCCATCGCCAACACCTGCCTGTCGCATGAGGACGGCAAATATATAAACAACCATTGGCACGAGCTGTGCCACCGCATGGTCGTCGAGATCACCGAAGAGGAAGCTATCGACTACGAAGCACTGGAGAAAAAGCGCAATGCACCGGGCTTTTCCGGGATGTTTGCGCTGGACGATTACGGCAGCGGCTATTCCAACGAGAATACGCTATTGCAGCTTGCTCCCCGGTTCATCAAGGTGGATATCGCCATCATCCGGGGCATCGATACCTCGCCGGACAAGCAGCAGATCCTGCGCAATGTGGTGGCCTACGCCCACCCCCGCAGCATGAAGATCGTTGCCGAGGGTGTGGAGACCGCCGCCGAGCTGCGCACGGTCATCGAGCTGGGCACAGACCTTTTGCAGGGCTATTTTCTGGCACGCCCGGCCATTGTGCCGGGGGATATCGCGCCGGAGGCAGTTGCGATCATCCGGGAATTGCAGCGCCAGAAAAAAGACTAAGAGTACAAACCCTCCCGGGCGCTGCGGCGCTGGGAGGGTTTTTGCAACGGAGGTAAAAAGATATGGTTCAGGTGGATCTCATCACCGGCTTTTTGGGCGCAGGCAAGACCACCTTTCTGCGCCGCTATGTGCGGTATCTGGTGCAGCAGGGGCATAAGGTGTGCATTCTGGAAAACGATTTTGGCGCAGTAAATGTGGACGCCATGCTGGTGCAGGAGGTGTTGGGCCCCGGCTGCGATGTGGAGACCATCAGCGGCGGCTGCGACTGCGACACCCACCAGCGTCGGATGCGTACCAAGCTCATCGCCATGGCCATGCGCGGCTTTGACCGTGTGGTGGTGGAGCCCAGCGGCATCTTTGACGTGGACGAGTTTTTCGATATCCTGCGGGACGACCCGCTGGACCGGTGGTATCAGCTGGGCAGCGTCATTGCCATTGTGGACGCCCTTCTGCCGGAAACGCTTTCGCCGCAGGCAGAGTACCTGCTGGCTTCCGAGACCATGAACGCGGGCCGCGTGCTGCTGAGCCGCGCCCAGCTGGCAGCGCCCGCCCAGTGCGCTGCCGCCGCTGTCCACTTGGAGCGTGCACTGGAAGCCGCAAAGTCCTCCCGCCGCTTTGCGCCCGGGGAGATCCTTGCCAAGGACTGGGCTGCCCTGACCGATGCAGACCTTGCAGCCCTTGCCGCCTGCGGCTACCGGCAGGCCAGCTGCGAAAAGCTGCATTTTGACCAGCACGCGGCCTTTACCTCCCTTTGCTTTCTGGAACTGCACCTCACCCCACAGCAGCTGCAGGCTGCCGCACAGCGGCTGTTCGCAGCGCCGGAGTGCGGGCAGGTGCTGCGGGTCAAGGGCTTTGCGCCTGCCCCGGCAGGCGGCTGGCTGGAGCTGAACGCCACCGCCGCCGGCTGCACCCTTGCGCCCATCCCGCAGGGGCAGGAGGTAGTCATCGTCATCGGCGAGGGGCTGGACAAAGCCGCCATTGAAGCAAACCTGAAGGGGTGAAAGGCAGTTTTCCCCCATAACAAAACGCATTGTGGAAAAACAGGAGGGAACATCATGCAGGAAGTACGTGCAGCCGTTATTGGCACCGGGGTCATGGGGCGCAAGTATGCCCAGATGATCGCAGAAGGAAAGGCGGGGGCATTGCGCCTGACCGCCGTGGTCTGCCGCAGCGCCGGGGCGCAGCAGTGGGCAAAAGATACCCTGCCGGATACGGTACGGGTGTGCCCCAACGCCGAGGAGCTGTACGATTATGCAGAAGAGTTTGACGCCGTGCTGGTGGTCACCCCGCACAAAACCCACCCGGCGCTGGTGATGCAGGCTTTTGCTCACGGCAAGCACGTTCTGTGCGACAAGCCCAGCGCAAACGCGCTGGCACCGGCGTTGGAAATGAACCGCGCCGCCGAAAAAAGCGGCCTTGTTTTCGCCATGATGTTCCATCAGCGCCGCTACAAAAAGTATATGCGACTTAAAAAATTACTGGATGATGAGGTTCTTGGCGAAGTCAAGCGGGTGCAGCTGGAAAACAGCCGCTACTTCCGCACATGGATGTACCACCGCTCCGGCAGCTGGCGTTCCAGCTGGGCAGGGGAGGGCGGCGGCGCGCTGCTCAATCAGGGACAGCATATTCTGGATATCTGGCAGTGGCTGTTCGGAATGCCGGAGAGTATTTATGCTGTGATACCATACGGTAAGTATAACGATTTTATGGTGGACGATGAAGCTACCCTGCTGATGGAGTACCCGCAGCAGCGCACGGCAACCTTTATCCTTTCCACCGGCGAGGGCAGCTACACCGAGCGGTTGGAGATCGTGGGCACCAAGGGCACCGCCCTGCTGGAAGAGGACACCCTCACCCTGCACACCTACACGCCAGACACTGAGACCTACCGCCGTACCGCAGACTGCACCGAGCGCCAGCAGCTTACCGAGACCACCACCACTGAGCAGTTTGCACCGCAGGCAGAGCCTTACCCGGAAATGCTGGCAAACTTTGCAGATGCCATCCTGCACGGCACGCCCCTGACCGCCCCAGGCGTGGAGGGCGTGCGGGCGCTGGAACTGACCGATGCCGCGTACCTGTCCGCGTGGTTGGGCGAAAAGATCACTCTGCCGCTGGACGCAGAACGGTTTGAACAGGAGCTGCAAAAACATATTCAGGAGGAACAGGCAAATGGCTAAGCTGCGGTTTATCGTAGTAGGCTCCGGCTGGCGGTCGCTGTTTTACTGGCGCATCGCGCAGACGCTGCCGGAGCGGTTCGAGCTGTGCGCCATGCTTTGCCGTACCGAGGAAAAGGCCGAAAAAATGCACCGGGAATACGGCGTGCCGGTAAGCACCTCGGCGGAGCAGTGCGCTGCCCTGCACCCGGACCTTGTGGTGGTGGCAGTGAATAAAGCGTCAATCGCCGCCGTCAGCACCGAATGGCTTGCCCGGGGCTTTGCCGTGCTGAGCGAGACCCCGGCGGCGCTGGAGGAGGACGCATTGCGCGCCCTCTGGCAGCTGCACCGGCAGGGCGCGAAGCTGCAGGTGGCAGAGCAGTACTGGCTGTACCCCACGCTGGCAAAACGGCTGGCAGCAGTGCGCAGCGGCGCGCTGGGCACGCCGCAGTTTGCCCGGCTGTCGGTGGCGCACGGCTACCACGCGGTCAGTCTGGCGCGGCTGTTCCTGAATGCCGGGCAGCAGCCGGTGCGGGTGACCGGACGCAGCTGGACGGAGAAAATCATCGAAACGGATTCCCGCTGGGGTGCGGTGCATAACGGCGCATTGGTGGAAAAGACCCTGCAGCAGCACACGCTGGAATTTGCAGGCGGCGGCACGGCGTTTCTGGATTTTAACGGCGTGCAGTACCACTCTTACCTGCGCAGCACCCACACCAGTGTGCAGGGAGAGCGGGGCGAGCTGTTCGATGATACCCTGCGCTGTCTGGATGCCGTCGGAGAGCCGGTGTGCCGTCTGCTGACCCCGCTGCCCGACCCGCTGGCAGCTGCCGCCGCACAGGCAGGGCTTAACGAGGACGAGACTGCCATCGCCTGTTTTCTGGACAGGATGCAGGGCTATCTTGCCGGCGGGGCGGAGGTGTACCCGCTGGCAGATGCCTTGCAGGACGCCTACCTTGCCCTGCTGATGGAGCGCGCCCTTGCCGCCGGACAGCCGCTGGAAAGCACCCCGCAGCCGTGGAATACGGCAGAAGAATAACGAAAAAACGGCTGCTGCACGGGAGAGTGCAGCAGCCGTTTTATCTTATGAAAGCTTAAACCTTGAACAGCGGAGTGCCGGGTACAACATCGCCCTCGGCCAGCATCTTCACATCGTCCGCGCCATCGGTCACGATGATGGCGGTTGCGGTGGGATGGCCGGCTGCGCGGATGGCATCCAGATCGACCTTCAGCAGCGGAGTGCCGGCGGTGACCTTCTGCCCCTCCTTGACCAGTGCGGTAAAGCCCTGACCCTTCATGTCCACGGTATCCATGCCGACATGGATCAGCAGCTCGGTGCCCTCGCTGCTGGTTATGCCCACAGCGTGCAGGGTGGTGGCGATCTGGGTCACAGTGCCGTCAAAGGGAGCGTACACGGTATCACCGGTGGGCTCAATGCCGCAGCCGGGGCCCAGAATGCCCTGTGCAAAAGTCTCGTCAGGGATGTCGGCCTGTGCCAGCACCTTGCCCTGCAGCGGCGTCAGGATCGTCTTGCTCTGGTTGGTGAATTTGCTGGTGTTTTCGTCCTTGGCCTTGCCGCCGAACAGTTTGTCAAAAAAGCCCATGGTGAATGTCCTTCCTTCTTAATCAATGTTCAAAAGCGACAAGGGAACTATCGGATCTCAACCTGCCGCTCCCGAAAACTATACCTATATATAAAAGATACCATATCATCCTGCAAAAAGCAAGAAGCAACCTTACATAAAGCAGTGCGTTACATCAGCGCAAGCAGCGCTTCCACCTCGTCCATGCGGGTGGCCCAGCTAGTGGCGATGCGCACCACGGTATGGGTGTCATCGAACTTCTCCCAGAAACCGAACTTTGCCTTGCCCTTCAGTGCAGCCAGCTGGGCATTTTCCAGCACAAGGAAGATCTGGTTGGTGGGGGAATCCATAAAGAAGCGGTAGCCCTTTTCCGCAAAGCCGGCCTTCAGGCGGTTGGCCGTGGCAATGGCATTTTTGCTGATGGAAAAGTACAGATCATCGGTGAACAGCACATCAAACTGGATACCCAGCAGCCGGCCCTTTGCCAGCAGTGCACCCTGCTGCTTGACCATGGTCATAAAGTGTGCCGGTGCACCGTGGGGGAACACCACAGCTTCGCCGCACAGCGCACCCACCTTGGTGCCGCCAATGTAGAACACATCGGTCAGCCGGGCAAGGTCGGCCAGCGTTACGTCCGTACCCTCGGCAGCCAGACCGTAGCCCAGCCGTGCACCGTCTAAGAACAGCGGCAGCTTGTACTCCTGACAGACAGCGTGCAGGGCTTCCAGCTCTGCCTTGGTGTAAAGGGTGCCGTACTCGGTGGGGTGGGAAATGTACACCATGCCGGGGAACACCATGTGGTCGTGATTGTCGTCGGCGTAGAAGGTAGCCACCAGTTCCCGCAGCTCGGCGGCGTCCAGCTTGCCGTTGTGCTGCGGCAGGGTGATCACCTTGTGGCCGGTGTACTCGATGGCACCGGCTTCATGACCGGCTACATGGCCGGTGGCAGCAGCCACTACGCCCTGCCACCGCTGCAGCATGGATGCGATGACGATGGCGTTGCTCTGTGTGCCGCCGGAGATGAACTGCACATCGGCCTCCGGGCAGGCGCAGGCGGCGCGGATCTTCTCCCGGGCGCTGGCGCAGTAGGGGTCGGTGCCGTAGCCGGAGACTTTTTCAAAGTTGGTCTCGGTAAGCTTTTGCAAAATAGCGGGGTGTGCACCCTCGCAGTAGTCGTTTTCAAAATACAGCATGGCAAAACGCTCCTCTATGTTATTTTAAACAAAGCAGTAACTCTATTCTACATCGCAGAAAAAACTCTGTCAAATCCAAAACGGTGCACAGTACACGCAATGTGCTGCAGAATGTTTACAAATGCCGGAAAGACGGCAAAAAACGCTTGCGCAGCCGACACCGTAACCGCACTGCCTACAAAAAATGCGAAAGTATGATCCTTTCCAAAAAGATGAAAAGTTTTTTGAAAAAGTGCTTGACAATTTTGCTGCATCTGGTATAATAACTATTGTTCCCGGCGCTGCGGTGCAGGAACACAACGGAATATGCGGATATGGCGGAATTGGCAGACGCGTTAGATTCAGGTTCTAATCGGGGCAACTCGGTGGAGGTTCAAGTCCTCTTATCCGCACCATGACGAATGTTCTTACAGCATTTAGCTGTCAAAGAACATTCGTCATTTTTTATTTGCTAAATAGCGACATCACAAGGGGCGTAGTTCACAACTACGCCTTTTCTTGTATTCACCGACACATCAGGTGTCGGCAAAGGAAGTGCGCTTGGAATCTTGATGGTGCCCACGCAGTTGTAGTGAATGCGGAGCCGCTGCTCCCATACACCATTGACCTTTTCTGCATTGAACACTTCGATTTTTTCCACCAGTTCATTCAGCATCCGGGGTGTCAGCTTTTTTGCTCTGGTGTACTTGCGAACCAGACGGATGAACATATCCGTTGTCATAGTACGGCTGCTCTGCTTTTCGATTTCGGAGCGGAGCTGTTTGATTTTCTCGGTCAGCTCCTTTTGCTCGTCCTCATATCTTCGGGACATTCTGGAAAAGCGTTCGTCAGAGATTTTGCCGGAAACATTGTCCTCATAGATGCGCTCAAAAAGGCCGTCCAGTTCTTCATCACGGGCAAGGAGTGCTTTCAACTCTTTCTCTTTCAGCTTGCGGTCGGCTTCGTCCGCCTGCTGGGAGTGCCCGATAATAGCCTTCAAAAAGTCGTCCTCATAGAGGCTGGCAAACTTGGTCAGCCGCCGAATCTCGCCCAGCACCACTTCTTCCAGAAAGTCTACCCTGATGTAGTGGGTGGATTGGCAGGTGCCACGGTTGCCCTTGTAGTTGGAGCAGTTGAAATACTTGATTTCCGGGTTGCCCTGATTGAAGTGGAAATGCAGATTGCAGCCGCAGTCTGCGCAGACAAGCAAGCCAGAGAACATATTGTGTTCTCCGTTGCTGGTACGGCGTTTGCGCATCTTTCCACGCTTCTGCTGTACCTGCTCAAACACGGCACGTTCAATAATGGGTTCGTGAACATCTTGGAACACCACCCAATTTTCCGGGTCGTTATGAATCCGCTTCTTATTCTTGTAGGACTTGGAGTAGGTTTTGAAGTTCAGAACATCACCACAATACTCCTGCTGGTACAGAAGATGGGTAATCGTGGAGCCATTCCACTTGGTGGCGGGGCGCGTCTTGGTCTTTCCGGGACGGCCGATGCCTTTCTGAATCCAGTAGGCCTGCGGCGTCAGGATGCCTTCCTTTTCAAACTGGGTGGCAATCTGTTCCGTGCCAAAGCCCTCCAACGTCATATCAAAAATGCGCCGGACAACTTGTGCAGCTTCTTCATCAATGACCCAATGCTTGGGATTGTTCGGGTCCTTGATATATCCATAGGGAGGAAGTCCCATCGGTTCGCCGGAGTTGCCTTTGATTTTATTACTGATACGGCGTTTCTTGCTGATGTCGCGGGCATACCACTCATTGAACAGGTTTCGGATGGGTGCCAGTTCATTTTCTCCCTCGGCCGTGTCGATGTTGTCCGAAACGGCAACAAGTCGGATGTCATGGTCCGGGAAAAATTCTTCTGTCAGCCGTCCGACCTCAATATAGTTTCGGCCCAGACGGGAAAGGTCTTTGACGAACACAGCGGAGGCTTTCCCTTGTTCAAGTTGCTGCATCATTTCAACGAAACCGGGACGGTTCATGGTCACGCCGGAAATGCCATCATCCAGAAAGTGAACCAGATTGGTATAGCCTTTTTCCTTTGCAACTTTGGTGAGCAGTTTCTTTTGGTTGCCGATGCTGTAACTCTCGCCCTCCAAATTATCATCACGGGAAAGACGCTCATAGAGAAAAGCGGTTGCTTCACGGGATTTCTTGTTACTCGACTGTTTCATACTCGCTCCTTTCTTGGGACAGTCGAATAGCAAATTCACTTGTACACCTATATTATAACACAATCCGCTTTCTCTGTCCGCTGCCTCCCGAAAGGTCATTATAATTTTTCGCTTTCGGATTTCATCAGCCGGAGAAGAACTTCTCCTAAGGTCTGGGAGCTTTCTTCTTTGAACACCGGCTCAACGATAAAGGAGCGATTGCCAATACGATAAGTCGAATCCAGAGTAAGCATCTCTGGATTTTTTGTTTTTTCCGGGTTTGTCTTTTTCGCTTGCATCGTAAAAATCCCCTTTCTTAAAAATCAAAAAACGAGCCAACGGACGGCTGCTGGCAGCAGCCCACGGGAATCTCACCCTTGCATTCCTCATGCAGCCCTACTCATTGCCTGCGACGCTCTGAACGCTCGGACTTTGACGGTAAGGGAGTATCAGCCTGCCTGTATGTCATGGCCCGCAAGCAGCCGCGCTTGCATTGCGGCGTGGTGATGATCGCTCCACTTTTCAAAGAAAAGCATCGTGGCGCACCCGCCGTCCGGCTCGATACAGACAGCAACGTATCCGTTTGCCCTATGATGCACCGCCATTGTCCTGCGGGCTTTCTTTGTCAAAGAACTAGAAAAGGCACCGTATGGAAAGGGGAACAGCACACGATGCCTACGTTGAATCAGGTCAAGTCAAAATCAAGGATAGCAATTATCAGTTTTGCTTCCAGACGATTGCGCAGTTCTTCATCAACTTGCAGACGAGGATAGCCGTCAGAGCCATAGCTCGTCCGAGTTGACAGTGCAGCAATGTAGCTAGAATAATGCCGGACTACCCGGCTCACTGCTTCGGCGTCTCCTGCAACAGCGGCAGCGATTATCGGGTAAGGAAGCAGCGATGCCCGTGTGTGCGCAGATTTAGTCATCCGCTTCACCTCCCATCAGCTTTTTCAGCAGCCGATAGGCTTTATACCTGCGAGTATTGACCGTTCTTCTGGCCATGCCCATGCACTTTGCTATCTGTTCGTCTGTCATCCATAGAAACCAGTGCATCATAAAAATTTCCCGGTCTTTTGGTGACAGCCGTAGAAGTGCTGTGGCCAATCGGTCGTTCTCGATTAGCACAACAGCATTTCCCACGGGAAAAGCCGTATACTCCCATGAGTAACGATCGTAAACTGCAAGCTGGGCCACATCTGCCTCGGACAGTTCTTCCAAAGATGCAAAACGTTTTTGATGACGGCTGATCTGCCGATAGCCGTTACATGCCTCGCATTTCAACACCTTTTTGCAGTAGCTGTCAAAGGCGTGCTGCTTGTGTTCGTAGTAGCGGTTTGGTTTCAAGTTTTCACCTCCCCTCGTGCTGGGAGGCAGCTCTTTTCTTCCCCTTTCGCTCACTACTCGTTCACCAACGGGTTCATTTGGCTGATTTTTAAGATTGATATGAAAATTTTTCCTGCCGTTCATAGAATTGTTCCTTTCGTTCTGTTCGGGTTTATAGGCCGGAGCAAAACGAGGCGGAGAACGGCATCCGATACCCAATCGTAGGTTGTCAAAATGCGGGGCTTTATCGGATGTGAATTGAAGTATATAAAAAGCGAGCCACAACTCACTTCTATGAGTATGGCTCGCCCCTACGTTATTTGAATATTTTTTTAATTGGTGTTAGGGCTTTTCGAGTGGGCGGTAAGCCCCATTTTATTTTGCGCTCCTTTATTTTGATACTCTTATCCATATAGCTCTTTGCTTCAAATTATGAGCTATAACTCACACAATGTGAGTTGTATGGTTATTTATATGAGCGATAGCACACCCTACAATGAGGTAGAGGTGATGTATAGTGAACAATCCTCTTGACTTGTTTGCATGGAAAGTGCGGTCAGAACGTAAGCGGCAGCATTTGACACAGAGAAAATTGGCTGAACGGCTCAATATGAACGCCCGTACAATCATAGATTTGGAAACCTGCCAGAGTAACCCCAAATTTGAAACGGTGGCTCTTGTCGCCAAAGAGTTAAATATCAGCGTGGATGCTGCCATTTTTCCAGACATGGTAAATCAGACGGTTTCAAAAACAGTTGTAGACTTCTTTGCCGGGAAAAGTGAGGCGGAAATTGAAAAATATATTGCGCTTTGCAAACAGGCGGAAGCATTTCAAAAAGACGAATAACGCGGTCGGGTTCGATGTGCCCGGCCGCGTTATTTTTTACCTATTTGTTTCTATGCGGACGGATTATGATATACGCACAATGGAACCTCCGCATCGCATACGCTGAATTTTGTTAAGCAAGGCTCCATCCAGCCGCATTCTTTCGGATGTTGACAAACTCCTGATAAATGCCGGGCTGCTTCAAAAGTTCTTCGTGAGTGCCCTGCTGTGCAATCTGGCCGTTGTCAATGACCAAAATCTGATCGGCGTTCTGGATGGTATTCAGACGGTGGGCGATTACGAGAAGTGTCTTGCCCTTTACCAGTTCCGAGATGGCCTCCTGAATATAGCTTTCGTTATCAGTATCTACGCTTGCGGTAGCTTCATCCAAAATGATGATAGGGGCATCTTTCAAGATGCAGCGTGCAATCGAGATGCGCTGCTTTTCACCGCCGGAGAGTGTAGCACCGCCTTCACCAACTACGGTCTGGAATCCATCAGGCAACGCCATGATGAAATCATAGCATCGGGCCTTCTTAGCAGCTGCATAGACTTCTTCCTCTGTGGCGTCCGGTTTGCCTATGCTGATATTGTTGTAAATGGTATCTTGGAATAAGTACACTCGCTGGAATACCATGCTGATCTGCTCCATCAGCTCTGCCAAAGGCATGTTCCGAATGTCCATACCTCTTATTATTATGCTGCCAGATTTTACATCCCAAAGCCGAGCCAGCAAATTGGCAATGGTAGACTTTCCGCTGCCAGAAGGTCCGACTAAAGCAGTCATAGAATCTTTCTTCATGGCAAAGCTGATATGATGCAGAACTTCTTTGTCCTGATAAGCAAATACAACATCGTTAAACTGAACTTCTGGCTGTCCCGGCTGTGCCTGTGCAGGAAGATGCTGCTTGCCCGTGTCGGGAAGTTCAGGCTCATTCAGGACTGCTTCAATGCGGTCAAGAGCTGCATTCATAACGGTAAGGCGAGATGCTTCCCCATAAAGAGCTTTCAGCGGTCCAAAGAGGTCAAACACAAACAGCAGAACACCAAGCACATAGGCCAGCGGAAGTGCGCCGCGCTGTTCCAATACAATCGACAAGCCGAAAATCGCCGCAATACCAATGCCGTAAAGGATATTCAGACTCATTGTCCATGGTGTCATTTTCTGCTCAAAAGCAAGGGAGGTGTTTCTGGAACGCTGGAAATTGTCAGTCAGTTCTTCTGATTTTTCGCCCAGCAGGTTGTAGCTCTTGATGACGCCAATGCCCTCCACAAAGGATAGCACCGCATCGGTCAGCCGTTCGCTCTGCTCCTGCCGCTCTGCGGCTTCCCGCAGGGAAACCTTGTTCATTCCTTTTGACACCAGCCATGCCAGAACCGTGACGGCGGCAGCAATCAAACCAAGCTGTACGTTCAAATAAAACATGAATACCAGCAGAATCAAGGAGGACAGCAGATAGCCCATCATGTTGCCCAGCGTACTCATAGCGACTTCTTCAATGAATACCATATCCGTGCTAAGAACAGAGCTGATTTTGCCAATGTTGCCGGAAGTAAAATAGCCCATCGGAAGTTTCCGCAGATGGCTACCCAGTTCCATGCGTTTATCCGCAAACATCAAATATCCTGCGGCACTTTGCAGGCTGTCGCTGAGGTAATGAACAAGAATTTGCACCAACACTGCTACGGCAAGTCCAAGGCCGATATAAAGGCAAGTCTGGCTGGTCAGTGTGTCAGCTGCAAAGCGGCTTAAAACTACAAAGGCAAGAACGATTGGCATTTTTGACAAAATGGATTCCAAAAACGCACAAACGAATGCACCTTGAATACGGCCTTTATAACGGCCGGAAAGTTTCAAAATTCTTGAAAACATCGCAAACATTTAGGCTCCCTCCTTTGCAGTGTGTACTTTCCATTCGGCACTGTCCTGTGCGGCTTTCCACAATTTCTGATATTCAGGGCAGGAGCGAATCAAATCCTGATGCTTACCCGCTGCTACCAATTTTCCGTGGTCGATGACACAAATTTGATCGGCATTCATAATGGCGGGCAGTTTGTGAGCAATCACCACGAGGGTCTTGCCTTTTACAAGTTCTGCAATGGCTGCTTCCATCTTTTCTTCATTTTCGGGGTCAGCATAGGCTGTTGCTTCATCAAGAACTACAATGGGGGCATCCTTTAAGATTGCTCGCGCCAGAGAAATACGCTGACGCTGACCGCCGGAGAGCATTTTTCCGGCATCGCCTGCCATGGAGTGAATGCCCTGCGGAAGTTTTTCAATGAACTCCATGCACTGAGCTTTCTTTGCGGCCTCTATTACTTCTTCATCCGTTGCAGTCAACCGACCGAGCCGGATGTTTTCCAGCAGAGAAGTATTAAACAAATACTGATCCTGCGCCACATAGGAGATACGACTGTTCAATGCTTCAAGGCTCATATCGCAAAGTTTCTGTCCGCCGATGGAAATGCTGCCCTTTTGCGGGTCATAATAGTGAATCAGCAGTTTTGCCAAGGTACTCTTGCCGGAGCCAGATTCACCGACAAGAGCAGTTTTTTGTCCAGCCTTTGCCGTAAAGGAAATATCATGGAGAACTTCATCCTCAACCACCGCGGGCTTTCCATCCGGGCCGGGCTGTGTTGTCTGGTAAGCGAAAGAAACATGGTCGTAAGTAACGGTGTCATCTATTCCATGGAAGCTATCATTCGTCTGCTGAAGTTCCGGCGCATCCAACACCTGCTCCAATGCGGAGATTTTATAGTTGAGCTGGGGCATGGTTGGCAGAAAGCCAAGAGATTTCAGCAGCGGCATACCGATACTCAAAGAAAGACACAGCACCAAAATCAAATTGGGCAGAGCCGACCAGCCGCAGAGGACAAACCATGCACCCACAGGCAGGGTTAGGATGATGGTACAAGGAAGCAGGCTGCTGTAAATCGCCATCCACGGCCATGCCGCCCTATACCATGCCAGTGTATAGTTCCGATAATCTGATATATCTTTGCGGAACCGTTCGTAAGAATCTGCGTCTTTATTGAAAACCTTGACGACTTCCATACCGTTGATGTACTCAATAATGGTATTGTTCATCTTTTGCCCGGCCATATAGTAAGGTCCCATTTTCTTCATACCAACGGAATACATCGTCATCATGGCAACTAAGCTAAGCGGAATGGATGCCAAAGATAACAGTGCCAGCTTCCAGTCTACAAAGAACATTGCCACATAAACTGCAATGGGAACCATCAGGTTGGCGATGCCCTCCGGCATAGAGTGTGCCAGCAGAACTTCCAGACTGTCTACATCGTCCACGAACAGCTTTTTCACGGTGCCAGTGCCTTTGTCCTGAATAACACCCAGCGGCAGTTTTTCAAACCGTTTTTGCAGAGCCGTCCGCAGACGGAGCAGCGTGTCATAAGCTGCTTTATGAGAGAGATTCAGGCCCCAGCCATAGAAAAGAGCTTGCAGCACTAGACATACCAAGACCAGTATGACATGCTGGATGATAAAGGAAGCAGTGATTGCCTCCCCCATGACCAGCGGTGCAATTACCTGATATGCCAGCACAAAGGGAAAAACACCCAGCAGAACACTGACCAGCACGATGGCTGTTGCAACATAGAGGCCTTTTTTATGAGGTCCGGCATATTCAAATACTTTTTGGAACATAAGTCCAACCTCCTATCATGTGAAATATTTTTCAGAAAGAGATTTCAAAACCGTTGGCGATAACTGCTGATTTTGAATTGTTCCATCATCATCCAGCTGCACAACCTCTGTGCAGGTACGGACAATAAATTCAAAATCATGAGAAACCACGAACACGATTACCCCGGAATCGGAAAGTTGTTCAATCAGCTTGCTGACACGCACCATAGAATCATAATCCAAGCCGCTGGTGGGCTCGTCGAAGTAGATTACGAGGCTGTCCTTTACGATTGCCACTCCAATGGTAACCCGTTGTTTTTGACCGCCTGAAAGCGATGCTGGGTGTCTTTCCCGATAGTCCGACAGCTCCAATGCGTTCAATACTGCATCTATTTTTTCTTTGCAATCTTCCTGCATTCCAAGGGAAAGTTCTTCTTCCACGCTGCTGGCAAAGAGTTGATAGTCTGTATCCTGCATAACAAGATAGGAAAGTGACCGCCGCTGCCGGGGTGTGAGCTTTTTTCCATCAAGACGAACTTCTCCATGCCGCTGTTTCAACAGGCCAGTCAGAATAGACAGGAGCGTTGTTTTTCCGGCACCATTATGGCCTAAAATGCCTATCACGTCCCCCGAATGAGCTTCAAAGCTGACATTTTGGAATACTTCTGGACCTTTCTTGTAGGCAAAGCCTAAATCGTGGACTTCTAGTAAGTGCGTTGTATTTTGAGAATGCGGCTTTTCCTGATAATGCTCTGCATCACGTTCCGGGTATGCGGTTCGCAGACCATAAGAAATTCGTGTTTCTTCGGGCAAAGAGCAAAACTGTTCCCTTGTAAACTCATGCTCAATTTTTCCATTCTGTATCAGAAAAGCTCTGTCAATCAAATCTCGCAGATAGTAAAAGCGGTGTTCTACTACAAAAATGGTATAGCCGGCACTCTTGAGCTTTTCCATGATTTCAGCAAGCCGTTTGGTGGCGGCATAGTCCAGATTGGCCGATGGTTCATCAAAGATGTAGACCTTTGGGGCAAGCGCATAAACAGAGCCAATCGCAATCTGCTGTTTTTCTCCGCTGGATAACGCAAAAATACTTCGATTCAGGTATTCGACCAACTCCAATTCTTTGGCTGCTCGTGCAATCCGGTCAATGGTTTCCTCACGGGCCAGTCCGAGATTTTCACAGCCGAACGCCAATTCTCGTGTGGTATCGGTCATAAAAAACTGTGAGCGTGGGTCTTGAAAGACAGTTCCTACCTGTCCGGCCAGTTCGGAGGGCTTCATTTCCAAAAGCGAATGTCCATCCATAAGCAGATCGCCTTTAATTTCACCGGGGTAAAAATGTGGAATAAGTCCATTGAGGGAACGAATCAACGTTGTCTTGCCGCAGCCACTTCGCCCGGTCAGAAGAATAAACTCGCCGGTCCGTACAGTCATGTCAATGCCGCGGAGGGTAAAATCTTTGCTTTCTTCATAACGAAAGCTGAAATTCTGGAATGAGATCATCGTCATACCCTCCATAAAATGATTTTGCCGATTTGGGTCTGGTCAATAAAAAGCAGTCCGACCAAAAAGAGGATACCAAGCAGTGATACCACAATTTCCGGCCATGCAAAACGAATCGGGCGCAGTGCATACCGCTTACATTCCAATTCCAGACCACGCGTTGTGCCGGAGGCCGCCAGTTCATCGGTAACTTTCAAGCAGCGCATCAGCAACGGTATCAAAATGTACTCTATGGTTGCTAATGGGTGACATACCCGCTTCCACACTGTATCGCTGATACCGCGAATATCCATTGTGCTTCGGATTTGCCGATATTCAATCCGTAGGGTAGGAATATAACGGAACATGACCACAAGCGGAATCGTAACTGCCTGCGGCAGCCGCATTCTTTGGAGGGCTACCATCAAGTCATCCATATAAGTGGTCCGCAATATCCAGAGCCCCATCATTACAATGGGAATCAGTTTCAGAACGGTCACGCCAAATACGCTCATAATCACGCTCAAAACTGGAACTTGAACATAGCGAAGCAAGGCATTAAGATAAGCCACAACGATATAAGTTATTATCATTTTTGCGGCCCATTTTCCGCCATTACCTAAGGCAATGAACAGCCCATAAACCAGCATGAGCGCAAGGCTGACCACTTCTCCGGCCAGAAAATAACTGACAAAACCGATACAGACTAAGAGAAGAATTTTGCAGCGCGGGTCCAGAAGCGCAGTTCCATGAAGGGGCTGTCGCTTAATAATTTGTTTGATTTGTGTTTCATCCATTCTGATGCCTCCTTATCAACAGCAGAGCGCGGGACTACTTCCAGCCCCGCGCTCTGAAATCAGGCAGCCCGTTTGCCTGCGTTTGTATGATGGATTTTCAGGGGGCTGTTCTTGTTATTTTACAGAAACGAGTCCAGCCTTGATGAAATGTTTTTTCAATGCTTTCTGGCCGATAAATCCGCCAATCAGGCCGCCCACCAGTCCAGCAGCAACAATGACTACCAGCATGGGAACAGAAGTGATATTGAGCATTCCCTGAATATACTCCGGGGCAATATTGTTTTTCTCCATTGCGCCAACAAACGCACTTTGAAGAAATTTGATGGGGCAGATAGCACTAAAAGCAAAAATAGCACTGAACAGCGCATAGGCCGCTATCATGGACTTCATTGTGATTTCATTTCGGCCCATGATCAGAAAATCGCAGATGACACCGCCAATTACCAAGCCGATGGGAAGGAACCAGAAAGCACCTACCAGCAGGAACAGGATAGCCTGAATTGCGGCACAAATGGTAAACACGCCTTTCTTCGGAACTTTGGCCAGCAGAAGCATCATAACGATGCCATTCGGAATAGCCACAACGGACGGATAAAACACGTTGGTCACTGGGCCAGCCACGCTCATAATAGTGCTGATAATCATGCAGATAATCCACATGAGCGCTGTCAGGATGCCAATGAGAATAAAGTCTTTCGCATTCAACTTTTGTTTCATTTTTATGCCTCCTCGCTTTTATCGGAAAATAAAAAATGCGATGTGGTTATTTGAAACTAACCACATCGCAAATTGTACCAATTTAGATTATCAAATCCAACCCAAAACCTACCCGTTTTGACCCAAAAACAGTCAGAAGCTACTTTTTATGGGTATCAAATCGGCTTTCACGGTAGTTCTTTGGCGCCACACCATATCGCTTTTTGAAAGCGGCGGCAAGATTGCTGGGCTTTCCGTAGCCAACGATTGCTGCAATCTCGCTTACATTTCGGTCCCCCTCCAATAGCAGCTGTGCTGCCTGTGTCAAACGCTGTTCAATTATGTATTGATGAATAGGCATACCATAAAATGATGAAAAACCGCGTGTCAATTTTGTTGTGCTTAAATGCACCAGATGGGAAAGTTCTTCACAGGATGGGGCAAACGCAAGCTGACTGTCTATAATCCGTTTAGCTTCCATAATGGCAGTCCGTTCCGTTCTGGACATGGAAACATTTTTTCCCATTAGAATATCCAATTCAAGGACTTCGCCTAAATAAATAGACAATAGCTCCAGAAGTTTTCCGTCAAGATATAAGTAACCCAATCCTCCACGGTATTGTGTAAATTGGCTTGTTTCCGCCAGAATTTGTTCCATGATGGGGGTCACAGGAACTTTTGAAATGCCATCAAGAAGTTTCTTTTCGTAAGCCGTTGCTTCCTGCCCATCAAAATAATCTGTGAGCAGCTGCGAGAAATAGGCAATCGGAATTTTTATACTCTTAAATGAAAAATTGCTATCCTTTTTATAGCAGGCATATTCGGTTCCTCCATGTCCCGCATAGATACAGGATTCATTTTTTTGAATCGTAATGGAACGCTTTTCATCAATGATGCCCCAAGAGATTCCATCATTCAGGCAGAAGATAATCTGCATATAATCTTTACTGACGGTTCCCTGTACATTCATATCCGACTGGTAACACATTTGCCAATCCGAAAAGATGATGCCGTGCTTGATTTGGGTCTGTGCAATTCGTCCTTTCCCCATATCAGACGGAATATCTATTGAAATTGTTTGGGGCGAATTGGCTATCAGGTCGTTGTATAGCTTACCAAGATAGTGACTTCCGTGCGTCATAGGATGAGGTTCACCTCCCATTTTGGTTAGTCTGTGCTAATTATGATACTTTATTTTTGCATCACAGTCAAGATGTAGCCAAAAGACAGGGTTTGAATTGTAGTATTAGTAGAGGGGACGGTTTAGGGGAGAACTTACAGAGCAAGCATAGGAAGTGTGTACCCACTTCCGTATTTTGCCCTGCAAAACAGCTTGTTGGGAAGTGTCCCAAACCCTCAAAATGGAAAGGAGAGTAAAAACGTATGGAGGGCAGAAAGCGAACCGTGCAGGTCAAATTTTATGTGACGGAAGAAGAACGGAGGTTGATTCGAGAAAAAATGAAATTGATACCAACCCGGAATATGGCTGCCTATCTGCGAAAGATGGCGATAGATGGTTATGTTGTCCACATCGACACCACCGACATCCGGGTGCAGACCGCCGAATTGCAGAAGATTGGTGTCAACGTCAATCAGATCACACGGCGGCTGAATAGCATGGGGCCGCTGTACACACAAGATGTTGCGGACATCAAAGGAGCGCTGGCACAGATATGGCAGTTACAAAGATACATCCTATCAAGTCAACGCTGAAAAAGGCATTGGACTACATCGAGAATCCGGCCAAGACGGACGAAAAAATGCTGGTGTCCTCCTTTGCCTGCTCCTACGAAACCGCCGACATCGAATTTGAACTGCTGCTGTCACAGGCCATGCAGAAAGGCAACAATCTGGCCCACCACTTGATACAGTCTTTTGCGCCGGGCGAAACCACGCCGGAGCAGGCCCACGAAATTGGCCGGCAGCTTGCAGATGAAGTCCTGCAAGGCAAATACCCGTATGTGCTGACCACCCACATTGACAAAGGGCACGTCCATAACCACGTCATCTTTTGTGCCGTGGACATGGTGAACCAACGAAAGTATGTTTCCAACCGACAGAGTTATGCCTACATCCGGCGCACCAGCGACCGGCTGTGCAAGGAACATGGTCTGTCCGTGGTGGTTCCCGGCCAAGACCGAGGCAAGAGCTATGCCGAGTGGGACGCGCACCGCAAGGGCACGAGCTGGAAGGCGAAGCTGAAAGCCGCCATAGATGCAGCCATCCCGCAGGCCAAGGATTTTGACGATTTTCTGCGGCTCCTGCAGGAGCAGGGCTACGAGGTCAAGCGTGGCAAGTATGTTTCGTTCCGTGCGCCCGGACAGGGGCGGTTCACCCGCTGCAAAACGCTGGGCGAAGCCTACACCGAAGAAGCCATCATCGAGCGCATCAAAGGGCGGATTGTGGAGCGAAAGCCCAAAGAAAACCGCAAAATTTCGCTGCGGATTGATTTGGAGAACAGCATCAAGGTCCAACAGTCCGCAGGGTATGAGAAGTGGGCAAAGCTCCACAATCTGAAACAGGCTGCCCGGACGCTGAACTTCCTGACCGAGCATAAAATCGAAAGCTACCCGGATTTGGAAAGCCGAGTGGCCGAGATCACCGCCGCCAGCACCGAAGCGGCCGCCGCGCTGAAAGCGGCCGAACGCCGGCTTGCAGAAATGGCCATGCTGATAAAGGATGTCACCACCTGTAAGGAGCTGCGCCCGTTGGTGCAGGAGTATCAGCGGGCCGCTGACAAAAAGCAGTTCCGGCGCAAGCATGAAGGCACCCTGATTCTCTATGAAGCGGCGGCCAAGGCCCTGAAAGAGCAGGGCTTTCAAAAGCCACCCGACCTCTGCGCCCTGAAAGCTGAGTATAAGCAACTGACCGAGCAGAAAGACCAGCTGCAGCGGCGGTACGCCGAAGCCAAACGCCAGATGCAGGAATATGACATCATCAAGCAGAATGTGGACGGCATCCTACGGACAACACCGGGAAAGGAGCAGATGCAGGAACGGTAAATTTGCACAAAATATTGGTTGGATTTTTGAACTACAAACGCTTAGACTGGGTGGCGTTTCCACCCGAAATCATGTAAAATAGAACCAGACAACGAAAGCGAGGAACCCTCTATGGCAGAAGTGAAAGACAATAGCTCTATCCAGCTTTTTGAAGATCAGAAAATCCGTACTGCATGGGATGCAGAAAAGGAAGAATGGTATTTTTCGATTATTGATGTTATTTCTGTTTTAACTGGAACAGCCAATCCACGGCGATATTGGAGCGACCTGAAACGTAAGCTGAAAACTGAGGGAGCAAATGAGTTGTACGAAAAAATCGTACAACTGAAAATGTTATCCTCTGATGGAAAACGGTACAAGACAGATGTCGCCAACACCGAACAGCTTTTGCGTATCATCCAGTCCATCCCGTCCCCGAAAGCTGAACCGTTCAAGGCATGGCTGGCAATGGTGGGCAAGGAACGCATCGAAGAAACCATCGACCCGGAGCAAGCTATTGACCGTGCGCTTGATACCTATTTGAAGAAAGGCTACTCCGAAGAATGGATTCACCAGCGGCTTTTGGCAATCCGCATCCGCAACGAACTAACGGACGAATGGAAGAAGCGCGGAGTGCAAAAGGGCAAGGAGTACGCCATCCTGACCGATGAAATCTCCCGCGCATGGTCCGGCATGACCACGGGGCAGTACAAGCGGCTGAAAGGTCTGACAAAAGAAAATCTCCGGGACAACATGACCGATTTGGAACTTGTGCTGACCATGCTGGCGGAAGCATCTACCACGGATATTTCCAAGACTGCAAAGCCGCAGACCTTTGAAGAAAACAAGCGGGTTGCTAAACGCGGCGGCAAGGTAGCCGGTATTGCACGGCAGGCTCTTGAAGCAGAAACTGGCAAGCCCGTTATTACAGAAAAGAATGCGTTTGACTTCCAGCAGCTTGTGACCGACATTGTAGAAGATGCCGCCGAACTGCCGGAAAATCCCACCGAGAAAAAAGATAAAGACTGATACATGAAAATAGCCGGACACCGTAGCCACAAGGCCACCGTGTCCGGCTATTTCTGTTATGACAACGGCACATTACTTTTGTTGAAAATAATGTTCCATTGTCAAGATGGCGGTATCACTCACTCGCAAAATCAAACCTCTGTCCGTCAAAGTCGGCATCCGTCATACACTCCAACTTTGCAATGGTGCTATTTGCCAGCCGTCGCATTTCCGTGTCCATATCCGACAGGGCAGCCAGCATCCGTGCCATCGTGCGGCGGCGGTCGGAAGTATGGTACATACAGATCAAATTTTCTTCTTCTACACTGAAATTCATGTGTCAGACCTCCAATTCCTTTGTCTTTTCCCGTGGCTGCGTTTGCTTGCTCTGCTCCTTTTTTGCGGCATCCAGCTGTGCCCGGATGGACGGCTTTTTCGGTTTTGCGGCGCGGGACTTCTTGGTTTTCGGTGCCTTTTCCTCGGCCTTGACTGCGGCGGCAAGGTCCGTCAGAGAAATTTGTTCCCCGGCTTTTGCTTTTGCCTCCAATTCGCCCAGAGAGGGCGCATTGTTCAACACACCATCAATCATATTTTCGTTTTGTTCCGTGGAAAGTTCTGCGGTGCGCAGCGGATTTTCCCGCAAAAACTCCGGCACCTGCTGGAAGCCCACACTGTCGCAGTAGTGGGCGGTGTCCTGCCCGTTCTGATGCAGAACCACCACATCCGAAACAGACAACGAATGTCCCTTGAAATCTGCCGGATGGTCCACATTGAATGTGCGGTAGATGTCCTCCAACGTGGTGCCAGCAGTCAGCGGCGCAGAGTAAACTTCTGCGTAGTTGGCCTTGTCCACAGTCCGGCCAGCGGCCTGCAGGCGGTCGTATGGCTCAAAACGGTAATCGTGAGTGGAATCCTCATTGCGCAGCTGGTAGATGGAAAAGCTGTCCTGCTGTGGTGCCTCAAAACCTGCCGCTGCGTATTCCTCTACGGTCATTCCGGCAGTCGCCGCTTCCTGCGCGATCTCGGCCTGCACCTGTGCCTTGTAATCCTGCAAGCTCTGGTCAAAGTCAGCCAGCTTGGGCGGTTCCGGCAAGTTATACTGGCCTTGGTTAAGCAGCGGGCGGCAGTCCTGCACATAGGCCACAACAGTGTTGTAATAGGCAGCCTGTTCCGGCGAAATGTTCTGTCCCTCCCGCAAAGCGGCGGTGGCTGCCTGCTCCATGGCCGAAAGATTGCAATGTTGTTTGAGATACGGGATAAACTCGGTCAGCACCATTTCCCGCTCTGCCTTGTCCTGTTCCCATGCTTCCGGGCCTTTGTTGTGCAGCACAAAATTTTTCCAGTTCTCGTCCTTGGCGTAGTATTCGTGGTAGTTCTGGATGTGCTGAACCAAAGAACCCTCTCCGTCGCCAAAATCCTGCCGTCCCTCGTAGTTGTCGGGCTGTCCGTTCATCGTAAAATCAATGCGGAACGCGGTCTTGTCGTACCAGCCACCCTCGTAACCATCCTTTTCCCGGTCCGTGTGCTGGGCGGTGTCCAGTTCTTCAAAAACACGATTCGCCACGGACAGCGGCATAGTTTCGCCGTCCTGCAGCTTGTCGCTTTCGCTCCACAGAATCGTGACCGTAGGTTCTGCGGCGGGGTCTGGAATTTTAACGGGTGCGGGAATTTCGTTGGCCTTTTCCGCCGCCTCTCGGAACGCTGTCAGCTTATCGCCCAACAGAACTTCCGATACCGGGGCTGTCTGCCCCAGCAGATTAAGTGCTTCCCGCCCGGCATCCGGCAGGGTCAGACCGGGCGCGTCCAGCTGCCCACCGTCCAGAGCCGTGTGGTCCGGGCCATACAGAGTGTAGTCATAGCCAGAATCGCAGGTCTGGATGAACAACGTATTGCCATTATCCAGTGCAAATGCGGCCTCCTGTGTAGCGGAAAGGTCTACTTCCCGCTGCTGGCGAAGTTCTGCCAGATGTTCGTCCAGCGCAGAGATCAGCTCATGGGCCGCGCTGCGGATAATTTCCAGAGAGGCTTTCAGTTCGGCCAGTTCCCGACCAGAACTCCACCCAGCCACATAGCCAAAGGAATACTCGGACGTGTCCAGCCCGTAGTGCTGGCAGACGGCATAGGCCACGCTTTCGGCCTGCACCTCGCGGGTGCGGCTGTCCGGGCGGTTGCTCTGTTCCGGGGTGTTCGGGTCGATGGCGTGCAGCTTGGCATGGGCAATTTCGTGGATAGCCGTCTTGATGGTTTGCAGCTGGCTCATGCCCTCTTGGATGGCAATGCGGTTGTCGAGCAGATGAAAGTAACCGTGCGCCCCGCCCTCGATGTCCTCAAACCCGATGGGCACCGGGGAAGCTTGCTCCAACGCTTTGAAAAAATCTTGATAGTCCTGCACGCTGCCGGACAGTTCATTCACTGCGATAGATGGCAGCGGTTCGCCCTCGGTCTGGCTGACATCGAACACGGAAACCACCTTAAAGGCCGGAATCTGCACCGTTTTTTCTTCCGTCAGCGGCTTGCCGTCCTTGTCCAGAATCGGCTTGCCCTGTTCGTCCAGCTTTTCCATCTTCTGCTTGACCTTGTACGGCGCAGGAGCAAGGATTTTGATGCCTTTTTCGCCTTTCTTTACGGTGCGGTGGAACGTGTCTTTCCACTTGTTGAAGCCGGCCACCAGCTGCCCGCCCTGCATGGCGATCAGCAAGGTGTTGTTGAAGCTGTAATTGTGGAATTTCGCCATCGTGGTGAGGTAGGCTTTGTAGCGGTCGCTATCGAACAACTGCTGAATGCCTGTTTCCAGCCGGTCCGTGATTTCTTTCATCCGTTCTGCGCTGTCCTTGCCGTTCAGGATAATGGGAATAACTTTCTGCTCCATGATGTAAACTCCTTTGTTTTACTATCCTACGGATAGAGAGAGCCGGTTATGGCAAAATGAATGCTTCACCTTACCATAACCGGCCCTCGTATTTTTGCCTTACTCTTTGCGCTCTACTCGGTAATTGACGTACTTGCCTCCTGTATCTGCGAGAAGCACCGTTGCATCATAGGTTTTGCCTGTTTTCTCGGAGTAGAGGCCCTTGACCTTTGCCTTACCGTTTTTGAGCAGAGCAGCGGCGATCTTCGGTGTGAACGCCTTTTTGCGCTGCTCAAAGAAGCGGTCATTCTTCCACATCACGAACTGACAGCCACGATTTCCGCAGTAGAAGTTTTTCTTGCCCTCGTAGACGTTTTCACCACACCGGGGACACTTGCCGATGATAACCCGTTCCGACTGGAACAGGTTTTGTTTGTCCGCGCTGATGCAGGAGTAGGTCTTGATCAGCTGACGCACCTGCGCTTCAATTTCGGCCATGAACTCGTCCGGGTCTGCATTGCCCTTGGCAATCTCGGTCAGACGATTCTCCCATTCGGCGGTCAGAGCGGGAGAGGTCAGGCTTTCCGGCAGAACCACCGCCAGATTGATGCCGTCCTTGGTGGGGACAAGCTGCTTGCCCTTGCGCTGCACAAAGCCCATTTGCACCAGTTTTTCCAGAATCGCGGCACGGGTGGCCGGAGTGCCCAGCCCCTTACGTTCCGCTTGGCCCAGGCCACCCTCTCTTGCTCCTGCGGAGCAATTCACCTTGTCCTCCGGCATATCCTCGGCCCCTGCCCGCTCCATTGCCGACAGGAGCGTATCTTCGGTGTAGGCTTTTGGCGGGGACGTGAAATGTTCCGAAATGTCAGTTGTCACGGAAAAGTTCTGTCCCTCGGCCAGTTCCGGCAGTGCGTTCAAAACTTCTTCCTCGGTATCGGCTTTCAGGGTGGCGCGGAACCGTTGGTCGATCTCTTTCCAGCCGGGGACAAGCACGGTCTTTCCCTTGGCGGTGAACTCATTTCCGGCGCAGGAGAACACAGCGGTCACAGTTTCGTATTCATGGGGTGCGGCCACAGCGCAGAACAGTTTGGAACAGACAAGGTTCATCAACATACATTCACTCTCGGCAAGGCCAGTGAACCCCTGCTTTGCAAATTCGGCGGTGGGAAGGATGGCGTGGTGGTCCGATACCTTTTTGCTGCTCAGCACCCGCCCCACATCCGGGGTCAAGTCAAGCCCTTGGGCAAAGGGCAGCAGCCCCAGTAGGTCAGACGCAAGATGCTGTGCCGTCCGGCCCATATCCTCGGTCAGATATTGGCTGTCGGTGCGGGGATAGGTCAGCAGTTTCTTTTCGTAAAGCTGCTGGGCATAATCAAGGGTCTGCTTTGCCGTGAAACCGAACAGGCGGTTTGCCTCCCGCTGCAAGGTGGTCAGGTCATAGAGCTTGGGCGGCTGTTCTGTCTTTTTCTCCCGCTTGACAGAAGTACAGACGGCAACTGCACCCGTGCATTTTTCTTTGAGAAAATTTGCGGTTTCTGCATCCGAAATGCGTCCGCTGCCCGCTTTCAGGCTGCCGGACTGGATGCCGACCGTGTAATACTTTTCTTTCTGGAAGCGCAGGATTTTTGCATCCCGGTCCACCAGCATTTTCAGTGTCGGGGTCTGCACCCGGCCTACCGTCAGGGTTTTGTGGTACAGCACCGAAAACAGCCGTGTTGCATTGATACCCACCAGCCAATCTGCCTTTGCGCGGCAGAGGGCCGATTGGTATAGCGCATCGTAGTCCGAATCCGGGCGCAGGTTTGCAAAGCCCTCCCGGATAGCGGCATCCTCCATGCTGGAAATCCAGAGCCGCTTCACAGATTTTGTGCAACCGGCCATTTGGTAGACGAAACGGAAAATCAGTTCTCCCTCCCGGCCTGCATCGGTCGCGGCGGTCACACTGTCCACATCCGGGTGGTTGAGCAGAGAGCGCACAATTTCAAACTGCTGTTTCTTTTCGTCCGGGACAATGAACTGCCACGGCTGGGGCAGGATGGGCAAATCTTCATACTTCCACTTGCAGTATTTTTCATCGTACTGGCCCGCTTCCGCAAAGGACACCAGATGCCCGATGCACCAGCTGACCAGATACCCGCCGCCCTGCCAATAGCCGTTTTGCTTTTCAGTGGCCCCGATCACTGCGGCAATGCTGCGGGCTACACTGGGCTTTTCGGCAATCACCAGCTGAAAGCTCATGTTTCACCCTCCTGTCCGTCCTCCGAATGAATCTCGATTTCAGCCGGTTCCTCGTCTGCATCTTCGTCCTCGCCAAAATCGTATTCGTCCAGATCATCGTGCCCGGTGGTATCGGCCTTGGGCTTGCGGAACTTGAAATAATAGAGGGCCGCACCGCCGCCCGCCAGAGCCAGCACCAGCAGGATCATCAGACTGCCCATGTTGGACTTAGGCTTTTCCAGCGGCGTTTCGGTGTCGGTTTTCACCGCTTCCGTGCCCGTGCAGCTCCGCAGGCTCTTTTCACACAAGGGGCAGTTTTCGTTGACGTTCCCGGCCTCACATTTCACGGTGCAGATGCAGAACTCAGTGTCCGGCGGTTCTTCATCCAGCAGGGCCAGCAAGTCGGCATCGTCCACTTGGTTCAGGAAGTGAACGGACGTTTCCTTGTCCTCGTTGGCACGGTCAATGAGAATGTAAAAATAATTCCCGGCCTTGGTGGTCACCGTGATAAGCTGCTTGTCGCCGTAAAAGTCATCCACCAGTGTTGCATTGCCCTTGGGCGTGATGGGCACACCCTCCGGCTCCATGCCGCCCGTAGTGGGTTCTTCTTCGATAATCTCCGGCAGAGGTTCCGGGGCAGGGTCAGTACCGCTTGCGAAAGCGGGCATGGAAAAGGAGCAGAGGCAGAGCAGGATAGCCAGCAGTCCGGCGGCGAAACGGTTCCAGTTGTCAGGTTTCATCGGCGGCATCCTCCTGTTTGTGGTACGGTGTGGCGGTGGGTGCAGCATTCAGCGCACCGCTGCGCAGGAAGGCCGCGAACTCGTCCGGCTTCATGTTCATGCTGCGCACCAGCTGAATGATCTGCAAGTTTTCCTGTTCAGTCTTTGCAGCTTCCAGTTCTTTCAACTGCTGCTGGTATTCAGAGATTTTTTCTTTGAGCCGTTCGATGTCGCGCTCAATGCGAGAAAGTCTTTTTGCCATACAAAATCCTTTCTGGCGTCACGGTAAACGCCCATAGCTGTAAAAATGTTCCTGCCAATATTTTGAGTTGAGGTTTGTGTAAGAGATAGGGTCGCCGCAGTGCAGCATGATGGAATTGCCTACATAGATACCGCAATGGCTCACGCCGGGGGTATCGTAGGTGCCCTTGAAAAACACAAGGTCGCCCGGTTTGACCTGTGCGGCCGAAACAGGAGTACAGAGGTTGTAAAGGCCCTGTGCGGTCTGGCGGCCCACGTTCCAGCCGGAGTGATTCAGCACCCACGAAATGTAGCCGCTGCAATCAAAGCTGGTGCTGGGCGAACTGCCGCCCCACACATACGGGTAGCCGATGTACTTGGTGGCTTCCTCCATCATGGCGGCAAACTTATCATCTTTGAGGGCTTCCGGGGGAATGTCGTAATAGATGGGCTGCTTGATGGTGGACGCATTGGGGTACTGTGCCTGCCCGAACAAATCCGGCCGGTTGCCCAGCGTGCGCATATAGAGCGAATAAGCACTGAGTTGTTCTTCGGTCAGCACTTCCACGGGCAAATGGGACAAATCCTTGTTTTTCAGCTTGACCGTGCAGATGTAGTATTCATACGGTTCTTGGTAGGTGATAACTTGCGGCACACCATACGGGCCAATAATGACCATCATTTTTGTACGGTAGCGTATCTGCATGGTCACGGTCTCGGTCAGGATGTATTGCTTTTCAAAGAGCATTTCAAGTTCGCCCTGCACCTCGGCCAGTGTGAACACGCCGTCATGCAGCGCGGACAAAATCGAGATCAGCACATAGGGGTCATGCTCGATTTCATCCAGATAAAAATGATACTCGTCATAGTTGTGGGTGGCCTCGTAGGTGTCGAGATAACGTTGCAGCTTTTGTTCCAGCTTGGCATAAGCCTTCTCTGCACCCAGCATATCCTTGTCCTTGGAAAAATAAGAAGATGCCGTCACGCCGGTTCCAGCGGTGCCCGCCATCACGGTGCAGGACTGCAAACCCGTTATCAGGAGCAGAGCCAGCAGACCGAACACCGCCACGATCAGAATGGTTTTCCAGTTCCGGGCCGCAAATTCGGCCACCCGTTCGCCGCCTTCGGCTGCCAGCTTTGTTACCCGGAAACCATTTTCTGCGGTAGTGGCTGCACCCTGTGCGGCGGCTTGTCCGGCCTGCCGTGCAGCTTTGGCGTACTGTTGCTTGATACGCTGTTTCTGCCACATCCGGGAAATGGGGTTGCTGGCCGACTGCGCGATTTGCGGATTGTCCCGCAACGACTTCTGATAGAAATACTCGGCGTTAGCCGAACGCAATTCCTGCTCTGCCCTTTCCACGGCCTTGTAGGGCTTCATCTTGTGGTGCCGGATGCCGCTGCGGATGACCTTGGCGGTCTGATGCTCCACCAGTTCTTCACCCTTGTGGCCACCCTCCACACCCACATTTTCGTGTTCGACTTCATGGATTTTTCCGTGAGCGAACAGCAATGCTTCCGACAGCGGCCGACTGGCCGGGTTTGGTTTCAGGCTGGGTGGGCCTTTGTCCTGCTTCTCAAAACGCAAGGTGGATTTTGCCTTGCCGTTGGCAGCATCGTAAACTTTTTCCTTGACCGGGACACGCTTTTTGGGCAGAGCAGCGCGGGCCGCATCCAGCTTGTCGGCTTTTGCCCCCGCTTTGTGGATATACGGCTGCAACTCCGGGTCTGTCCGTTCTTCCTCGGTCAGTTCCAGACGGGCGGCGGAACCGTGCAGGCCATCTTCGCTTTCGGCGGTGGCCGCTGTTTCTGCTGCCTTTTTCGCTTTCTTTTTATTTTTATGCCTGTCCTTGATGTCCTCGGCCCGTTCCAGAATTTTTTCGGCCTTGCCCTCGGCATCCGTGGAATAATCCTGTTCCGCTTCCCGACTGGAAACATTCTCTACAGTGCCGTCCGCTTGATTTTCCATCACCAGACCATCACGGGTCATGGTCTGGGTGACTTTGGCTTTCGCCTGCAATTCTTTCAAAGTTCTTCACCTCCTATCGGACAGCGGCCCGTTTCAATGTCCGCAATGTATTTGAGAATCGGGAACACCTGCGGCGGCGAAACTGCATTGCCCAGTGTTTTCATCCGCTTGCTGCGGTTCGGCACCTCTTCGGTCAGGCGCGGGATGTCGGCGGGTTCTTCGGCCCAAAGGGAATGTCCGTCCATTTGCTCGGGAAACCCATCAGCCACTCTACCCAGTCCGGGTTGAGATAGGGCTTTTCCAGCGTGGTGGGTGTCATACGGTAGACCACATGGGAAAGCCGCGCCGTCCACGCCTTGCCATCCTTGTTCATCTTGCGGTAGCTGCCGTTCGCAGAGATTTGGATGTCCAGTCCCTTGCCCACATCCCCGGTGTCGCTGGCAAGAGGTGTTGGCAGAAGAACCGATGATGAATACTCGTTTCCGCTCGTGCCACGCGCCAACGGCAGCAGCAGGTAATACGAAAACCCGAACATCGTAACCTGCCTGCTCCAAGTCAATGAGCGTTTTGTCGAGCCCCATACGGAGGAAGCCAGCAACATTTTCTCCAAGCACCCAACGGGGCTGCAATTCCCGGATGACCCGCAGCATTTCGGGCCACAGGTAGCGTTCATCGTGGAAGCCGCGCTGCCGCCCTGCGGTGGAGAACGGCTGGCACGGGAAGCCACCTGAAATGAGGGTGACGGTGCGAAGTCCTGTTTTTTCAAAGAAAGCCTCCTTTGTTACAGTGGTGATGTCCTGAAAACGGGGCACTTCCGGCCAGTGGCTTGCCAGCACAGCGGCGGGAAATGCCGCCCACTCGCATTGACAGACAGAGGTAAACCCCGCTGCTTCCGCGGCAAGGTCGATGCCGCCGATGCCGGAAAACAAGCTGAAATGTGTTAAGCTCATAGCTCCACCACCTCGCTGAGCCGGGTGGTCATGATCTTATAGAGCTGTGTGTTTTTCGGGATGGGGTTGGAAAACGGAAGCACCACGTTTTCAAAAATCAGCAGTCCTTCGCCCGGTTCCGAATTGTCGATGTACTTCTGCTGGTCTGCGGAGAGGTTCAGCCGTTCCGAAAGGATTTTGCGGTCGCCGGATGCCTGATTCAGCAGCGTGATGAAGTCGCTGTTTTCCAGAATGTTCTCAATCTCCGGGGAAGAAAGAAGGTCCTTCACATTTTGGGTGGCACCTGTGGGCACGCCGCCCCATTTGCGGAAGCGCTTCCAAATCTCGGCACTGTACGCGGCGGTCTGTTCCTCTTTCAGCAAAAGGTGGAACTCGTCTGCAAAATACCATGTGGCCCGGCCTTGGCTGCGGTTCTGGGTGACACGGCCCCATATCTGGTCTTGGATAATGAGCATCCCCAATTTTTTTAACTGTTTTCCTAACTCTTTGATGTCAAAGGCCACAAGCCGGTTGTGGATGTCCACATTCGTTTTGTGATTAAACACATTCAGCGAGCCGGATACATACAGGTCGAGTGCCTGCGCCACCCGGTCCGCTTCCGGCAAGTGCTGGTCGAGCAGGGCTTGGTGAAGGTCAGACAAAATCGGCATATTCTCCGGGCAGGGATTCGCCAGATAGGGGCGGTAGATGGCTTTCACAGCGCGGTCTATCACGGTGCGTTCAATCGCTTCCAGACCTGTTTTGCCGCCCATAACCAGTTCACAGAACGACAGCACAAAATCCGATTTCAAGGCCAGCGGGCTATCATCCTCGGAGTAGTTCAGGTTGATGTCCAAAGGATTCACATAGTCCTTGCTGGTAGGCGAAAGTTTAATGACCTGCCCATGCAGCCGCTTGACCAGCGGATAATACTCGGCCTCTGGGTCTGAAATAAAAATATCGTCAGCAGTCGTTAAAAATACACTGACGATTTCTGACTTGCAGCTCATGGATTTGCCGCTACCGGGCGTGCCCAGCTTCAAGCCGTTGGGACACCGGGCCTGCTTGCGGTCCAGCATGATCATGTTGTGGGATTTTGCGTTGATGCCGTAGTACATGGCCGCACCGCTCTGGAAAAGCTCCTGCGTTACAAAGGGCACGAACACCGCCACGTTGGAGGTGGTAAGGCTGCGCTGAATCTTTATCTGGTTGATGCCCAGCGGCAGACTGGACACAAGGCCCTGCTCCTGCTGGTAGTCCAGCCGGATAAGGGAGCAGTTGTACTTCTGGGCCACACCTGCCGCTTGGAACACATCGTTGCCCAGCTTTTGCTTGGTGTCGGCCACATTCAGCACAAGAAAGGTCAGCATGAAAAGCCGTTCGTTCCGGGTCTGCAATTTGTTCAGCAGCTTTTTGGCGTCCTCGCCGTAAGTGGCAAGGTCGCTGGGCAGGATGTCCATGTCGTACCCGGAACGGACAGCCTTTTTCTGCTCCTGAATCTTCATGGCGTCAAGGTCTGTGATCTTCCGCTTGATGGTTTTGATGGCCTCGGTCTGGTCGATGGCCTGCACATGGAGATTGACGAGAATGCCGCTTTCCGTTTTGAGAAAATCGGCCAGCATTTCATCCGAAAGTTCCGGCGCAAGGATTTGTAAAAAGCTCACAGCTCCATATTTGCCGCCCAGTCCAAAAGTCTTGGCCGTGCCGAAGCAGAGGGAGGACGGGGCCACAAAATCCTTAGTGGACAGGCCGGAGGGCGCCAGCCAGTCCCAGTCAAAGCGGAACGGTTCCCCGTCCGGGTGGAAGATGCCGTGCAGCACCTCCAAACGCGCCTGTCCGTCCATGACGTGCGCCACGCAGCCCATGGTCTTGAAATAGCCCAGCAGGTCAAGGCCAATGCGGGTCAGACGGGCCCGCGCTGTTTTTAGACTGTCGGCCTCAATGGTAAACGTCAGATATTTGGTTTTGACAATGCCGTTGTTTCCGCTGGCAAGCTGCTTTTGCAGGATGGCGGTGTACTCGGCGCGGATGTCGTCAAAATCATCCCCCTGCGGTGCGATCTCAAAACTTTTTGCGTACTGCACCGGGTCAACCTTGCGATTCAAAAACGAAAGCTGCACATGGATGGAAGCATCCACATAGTTGTACAGGTCGCACAGGTGTTCAAAGATGGCGGTCCTCGTTTCCGGCTGGGCCAGCTGATAGCTGATGTCCTCAAAGGCAATGCACTTGGAGAACGTGCGTCGGTCAATGCGGCACACACCGTCCGGGTAGATGGCCTCATACGGGATGGTGGCCTGTGCCGTGCGGGGCTTGCCGTCACCCTTGTACTTGCGGAGAACGGCATCAATTTCTTTTTTCTGGGCGCGGGTGAGTTTTTTGGGCTTTTCGGTTTCGCGGGGTATCGTTTTTCTGGACAATGGCCTTTACCTCCTGTTCCATTTGGTATTGCCGCACAAGGGCGGCGTAAGCATTGTTGGTCTGATAGGGCCTTTCCTTGGGACGGATAAAGCAACACTGAATCATTTGCTGAATCACCACTTCAAGGGGCTGGCCGTGCCGCTCGAACAGAGCGAACAGCAGTCCCGGCAGCATGGCAAAAATCATCAGCAGGGCCGCCGCGCTGTTGGAAAGATAGTCCCGGGTCAAAAAATAAAGCGGCCCGCCCGTGAGGAGCGCGCCGCCGAAGCAGACCAGCTGCCGCTTGGTCAGCCCGAATAAGACTTTGGATTTTACATGGGTCAAATCTTTGGGAACGGTCACATACGCCATTCAAACGCTCCTTTCTCAATGGGCACCAAACACCGACTTGCTGATGCTGCCGGTCTTGAACAGACAGAAACAGAGCAGCACGGTGTAGCCCATACAGCCCCAGATGGCCCCGGCAATGTCCGCTGCACCTGAAATGTTGCGTATCAGCACCGCATAGATGCCCACGACAATCATAATCAGGAACGCTTGGAAGCCTAACGCCAAAAGCGATTTCAAATAGTTCTGCCCGGTGCTGCGCCACTCGCTGCTGCCCATGGTCGCCAGCGGGATAGGCCCCAGTGCGGTCACAACGTAAATCTCGATCATGCGGCCGTAGGTCACAAGGAAGATGCAGATGGACAGGATGTTCATGGTCAGGCCCACCACAAGGGTCTGGAACCACAGGCTGAGCAGACTGCCGATGGTCATGCTTTCTAGCTGAAATTCTAGTCCGGGTATCAGGCGGTCAAAGTGGATGGATGTTTCGCCAATGATAACGCCGGAACTTTGGTTGACAACGCTCTGGGTGGCATCGAACACACCCATAACGATATTCCATGTGTTGCTGACTATGAGGATGGCAAAGGCAGACTTGAAAATCCAGCGGAAGAACATGGAAGTATCGAAGTCGTGCATATTGTTCTTTTCGGTAATCATCTGGATAAGCTCATGGCACATCACAAGGGCAAGGATGGCCGCTGCAATGGGCAGTACTACCGTTTCGGAAAGACTGCGCAGCATATTGAAAATGCCGCTGTTCCACGCCTGCGGGGTAGAACCAACGTCCGAAGCGATTTCGCCCACCTTGGCGTTCACGTTGTCGAACAGGCCGGAGAGGTTGCCCGTGATGCCATCTATCAAAATGCCTTTTATCCATTTCTCGATGATCTCACTAATCAAGCAAAGATACCTCCTTTCCCGCGCCCTCCCATGTGAGCGGGAGAGCGCGGCGTAGGATTTTAAGTGTTAGTTGTTCGGAAAATTGTGGGCAGCGATGCAGGACTTAGCCCAGCAGCCCGGACAGCAGCGGGACAAGGGTCACGCCGATCAGGGCAACGCCACCGCCCGCGACCAGCTGCTTCACGCCCTGGCTCTTGCTGCCGGGGTTATCCTGTCCGTAGCCCTCCAACAGGTTAATGCCGCCCCAGACACACAGAGCACCGCCCAGACCGACCACGATGGTCTGCAAAGTATCGACTGCGCTGTTGAAAAATTCCATAAGGTCCTCACTTTCTGCCGCTTATTCTGCGACACTCAAAATAAAAATTATTCGGCTGCATCTTCATCCGACAGGTCGATTTCGTACAGGTCAAAACTTTCGTCCTGTGCGACTACCTGCTGCCGTTTCCGGCGCAGGGTAGATAAAAACCTGTCCACATCAAAGGTGTTTTTCTTGTCCGCGTCCGCAAGGTACTTGTAGTGCGGGTGTTTGGTAATGTCGAACTTCTCCGAGAAGAACGGCCTCACTCCCCGCAGCTGCAAGATGCACCTGCCGCCGTCCATGATTGCGATTTCGTCCTCTGACATCAACGCCTTTCCTAATTTTTGATAGTTCAGTCCGTGGGAGGTTTGAGAGCCCCGGTTCTCGCTGGTGTTGAAACTGTCGATAGTCTCTTTCCCCAGCGCATCGGAGATCTCTTTGGCATTTTTGCCCCGCCCACTCAAAAAGAGAACAGAATCGCAGTTGTCCGAAATGATTTCGGCCGCATCCTTGTAGATGGCTTTCAGCTGCGACTGGCTCTGCAAAATGATGGATGCCGAGATTTCCCGGCTGCGGATGGTGGCGATCAGCTTGTCGAAGTTGGGAATCTGCCCGATGTTGGCGAACTCGTCCAGAATCAGCCGTACATGGACAGGCAGCCGACCGCCGTATTTATCATCCGCACGGTCACACAGCAGATTGATAAGCTGGCTTTGAAGCATGGCGAGAATGAAGTTGAAGGTGGTGTCCGTGTCGCTCATAATCAAAAACAGCACGGTCTTTTCATCCCCAATGGTGTCCAGTTCCATTTCATCGTCCTCCATCAACTCCCGCACCTCCCGGATGTCAAATGGGGCTAAACGGGCACCACAGCTTATCAGGATGGAGGAACGGGTCTTGCCGGCCGACAGCAAAAACTTTTTGTACTGCCGGACGGCGAAGTGGTCCGGGTCTTTCTGATCCAGCCGCTCAAACATGAGGTCCACCGGGCTTTGAAAGTCCGGGTCATCTTCACGGGCTTCACTGGCGTTTATCATTTCCAGCAGGGTGGTGAAGTTCATTTCTTCTGCCGGGGCCTCGTACCAGATGTAGCCAATGAGTGCGGTGTAGAACAGCCGTTCCGACTTCACCCAAAAATCTTCCGCCGATTTTTCACCCTCGCCCTTGGTGTTGGCGATAAGGGTATTCACCAGCTTCAGCACATCCTTTTCCGAGTGGATGTAAACAAACGGGTTGTACTTCATGGACTTGGAAAAGTTTATCGTGTTCAGGATTTTCACCCGGTAGCCTGCCCGCTGGAACATTTGGCCTGTTTCCAGAACCAGTGTGCCTTTCGGGTCTGTGACCACGAATGAAGTTGGATAGTCGGAAGTGGGAAAGCATTGCATGAGGTTGGGCTTGACGTAAAACCGCGTCTTGCCACTGCCGGAGCCGCCGATCACCAGCACATTCTTGTTCCGGGCCGTCTTGGGGTCTTTGGGCCGCCCGGTCATGGTCAGGCGTTCGGTCTGGGTCAGCAGGATGTTGTTTTCAAACTTGGGGTCGATGTACGGGGCAATGTCTTTGGCGGTGCCCCATGAAGCGTTTTGTCAAGTGCTTTTTTGAGTTATTGACGCAAATTATCGTGAAAGTGCGAAAGTGCAAAGTGCAAAGGGTCTGCGTTTTGCACTTTCAGCTTGCGGGTTCGGGTGGCTGCTTCTTCTTGATGAAGTTGTACCATTGACCGCCGACACGCCTTGCGCCTAAAATGCCGCCCATGTTGCGCTTGGCGTTCTGTACCGTCCTTTCGGATATTCCGGCTTCGGCTGCGGCTTTTACAATGTCCTCACTGGCAAGCTCTTTCCCGTCTGCAAGCAGGTCAAGTATCAGCCTTTCGGCTTGCTCGGTCTTGGTAGCGGTGTTCCCGCCCGCGCCGGACAGCAGTTCGTCGGCGGTGATGTCGTATTCGCCTATCCACGAAAAGCCCGTTTCCGGGTCAAGGCAAAAGGCAACGGGCTTGCCCTCCGGCGCAAGGGAAGATTTGTCATGGACGATAACGCGCACATTCGGCTCTCGCTTCACGCGCCCGATCAGCAGGACGCTCCTTGCTGCGGCGCGGAAGTCGATAGAACCTAAGCCCCGGTATGCGCTCTGCCCTCCGGCAGCTTTGTTGAGATGTCCGATAAGGATAACGGCACACCCGGTACGCTCGGCAACATCGGCAAGGCGGCGGAACATGGGGCGCACTTCGTTTGCCCGGTTCATGTCGGTTTTTTCGCCCATGTACGCCTGTATGGGGTCAAGGATAATCAGCCGCGCCCCGTTCTGCGTGATTGCCTTTTCTATGCGCTCATCGGACAGGGTAAGCTCCCGCTTGGCTTCATCAATCACAAGCACCCGGTCAAGGTCTGCGGCGGCTTCTATCAAGCGTGGCTTGACGGTATCGCCCAGCCCGTCCTCGGCGGTCTGGTAAATCACTTGGAATGGCGGCAAGGGCTTCATTCCCGGCAGCGTTCCCCCTGTGGTGCAGGCGGCGGCAAGGCGTAGGGCAAAGGTGGTCTTTCCCTCGCCGGGGTTGCCCTGTACTATGGTTACTTTCCCAAAGGGGATATACGGCTTCCATAGCCATTCAACGGTCTGTGTATCAACCTCGCTCATGCGGATAATCTCAACGGTTTCTTCCTGCGGCGGCTCTTTCAAGCCGTAAATCGCTTCACGGATATACTTCCCGTCTGTGATTTCTGCCCGGTGCTGCAATACCTCGTTCCAGTCCTTAAATAGCGGCACAAGGCGGTGGACGGTCAAGCCCTCCGGCACAAACTCCGCAAGGCGGCTGCAAGCGTCGCTTCCGGCTTGGTCGCTGTCAAGGCAGAGGTACACGGTCTTGATGTTCGGACGGTCAGAGAGGAAACGCAGCAGGGCTTTCTCGCCCACGCCGCCCAACGCAAGATAGCTTTGCTTCTGCCATTCCTTTTTGAATAGGCAGAGGAAAGATAAGAGGTCTATCGGGGCTTCAAAAACAAACAACCTTTCGCCCTCGCCCCGGTAGCAGAAGTTAAAGGCTTTGTCGCTGCCTTTCACATCAAGCCGGAAGCTCCCGGCTGTGCCGCGCTGGTGGGCGTAGCGCGGTATGCCGCTTTCATCTCTGCCGACGAATACGGCGTTATGGTGGGCGGCTTCCTCGTAAATATCCCCGGTGGAAAAGAAAATGCCCGTCACATCTTCATCAATGCGGCGGGCGGCTGTGAGGTAGTTCCTCGCTGTTCGGTTGTCGGGGCTGCGGGGCGGCAGCCGGAAGTCAGAAAAGGACGCGGGGATTGGGCTGTCCGGCGGTGGGGCTGCGCCTTTCTCTCCTGTGAGAAGTTCAACGGCTTCGGTAAAGCTCTTTCCGAAAAACTCCATGAGGAAGTCAACGGGGCCGCCGCCCTTGCTCTGGCTGTGCCTGTACCATTTGTTTCCCCGGACGGTCAAGCTGTCGTGCCGCTTCCAGCGGTATTCCTGTCCGGCGCGTTCCAGCGGTTCTCCCTGCGATTGCAGGAACAAAACAAGGTCGGTTTGGTTGGCGCGGTCTATTTGTTCTTGGGTGTAATACATGGCTGATACCTCTCTTTCTGTGGTTGAATTGTTCATAGTTTTGATGTAGAATGAAACCGAAAAATCGGAAGTTAGTGAGGTGCTGGATTGTGAATGAAAGAGAAAAAAATATTCACTTATGGTTTGAAATGTGGCTTACAAAACAGGATTTAGGTATTGATAATATTTTTGCAGAAGATGTAATTTATACTGAAAGTTGGGGTCCAAAATATAATAACCGTCAAATCGTAAAACACTGGTTTCAGGAATGGAATACTCGTGGCAAAGTCGTTGCTTGGGAAATCAAACAATTTTTCCACAAAGGAAATCAGACGATTGTGGAGTGGTATTTCAAAAATGAAATGAACAATGGGAGCATAGAGGAATTTGATGGAATTTCCCTGGTTGAATGGACAAAGGATAATAAAATAAAATCATTGAAAGAGTTTGGCTGCAATTTGAATAATTATAATCCTTATGAGCATAGTGACCTGCCCGAATTTAGGGACGAAAGAGCAAGTTGGTTTTAATATTAGGAATCAATAGCGTCCATTTTATCGGAAAACATTTAGGACGGACAGGCAAAACCGCTTGCCCGTCCTTTCCTTTATCGCTCCTGTTCATGCCGCTTGGCGCGGTTCTGTGTCTGTTCCGGCTGGTCGGCGCGGAGTGCAATATCCACGCATTTGCGGATTTTTTGAAGCTCGGCAACCTCGGCGCGGGTATCTTTCAGTTTGGTATAATCGCTGTCCCTCTGCGTTTTGAGGTCAGCATATTCCTGTTCCCATTCCGCAATAGGCAAGGTCTTTGTTCCTTTCGGCAGATTTGCATGGAGATAGCGGTTTGCCGCGTCCCATAGGGTAAGCTCGGCGCGGCGGGCTTCCGCAAACTTCTCCTGTTTTCCTTTCCAGCGGATTTGCCGATACTCGTCCTGTATGGGCTTGTAGGTTTGATAATTTCTGCCGTACTCCATGAGCTTTTGCAGTTCTTTCATGCGCTGCTCGGCGGTTTTCATTCCCTCCCGGATTGAATAGGCTCTATCACTGACAGAGGAAAGAGAAGCGTCCAGCTCGTCAAGATTAGAGATACCATGCTCGGAAAGATAGTTGACCGCTGCCGCTATGGTTTTCAGTTCATCGGCTGTGTGCTGTTGTTGCCAACGCTGCGAATACTTCCGGCTCTTTTCTCTCTGAACGCTCAAATACTTCATCAACAGATTTGCAAGGTCGGGAGATTGCGGCGGCTGCTTCGGGGCGGTTTCCCACACTTTGAACAGGTCGGCAATCCACTCTTTGAGCTTCCCAATCTGCGCCCGGATTTCCCGGATAAGGCGGTTTGCCTTTTGGATATTTCGGTTTAATTCGCCTTTCTCGGTGGCGATACCTTTCTTCTCCATCTGGCAAGCCGCCACGCCCATGTGGACGGTGGGTATCTCGTCAATGCCGCGCTCGGCGTTGCTGCGGTGGTCGATACGCTCCGGGCTTCCGTTCCTCTCCAAAAAGTCGTTGGTATAGTCAGCCCACGCCTTGCGCCACAAGAGGGTGTTGTCCTTGTCGTTCCAGCCTGTAAGGTCAACCTTGTGGGTTTTGTATCTGCCACTTGGCAAGCGGATACGCTCGCCGTTTTCGTCAAGGTCATATTCCTTTTTGGACTTCGCCGCCCACGCACCGCGCCCGTCAAGGGGGCGCATAGTCAGCATGATATGACAATGGGGATTGCCGCTGTCGGTGTCGTGAATGGCAAAATCCACACACATTCCTTTAGAAACAAATTGAGAGGAACAGTATTCCCGGACAAGCCGGATCTGTTCCTCTCTGGATAATTCTATGGGGAGCGCCGCGTCAATCTCTCTGGCAAGCTGGGCGTTCCCGGCTTTCTCGTAAAGCTCCACGCTGTTCCACAAGGTTGAACGGTCAGAGAAAGAGGGCGGGGCATGGGGCGGCAGCATGATTTCTGTATGGACAACGCCGCCTTTGCGAGTGTAGTCATGGGTCATTCCGTCCCATTCGTTTGTCAGCTTTTCGCCGCTTCGGTAGGCGGCTGCGGCAACGGCTGATTTGCCTTTTCCTCGGCTCACAATGCCGATGTTCCAATGGTAAATGGCTATGGGTATCACCTCCCGGATAGGATAATAAAACCCGCAAAAACAGTACAGACGCCAACGGCGGGTGTACTGTTTTTGTGGGTTTGCAGGGATAGCCGCGAAGCGACGCAAGGGGTGCAGCCCCTTGTTGCGGCAAAGCCGCCAATCGGAGCGCGGGGAAAATTCCCTGTGCGGAGATAAAGCCCTCGGCAGAGCGCACACGCCCGCAAGGGTGTATAAGTGCGCCCTTGTTGCCAAGGGATTATTTAGCTTGTCGCTCCCTCGGCTCGTTTTTTCAGATATTCCCGCGCTGGTTCACTCGTCAAGGCAAGCCGGAGAAGTGCTGTGGCTTCCTCGTCGGTCATGTTCTTTGCTTCCGGCACAATGCTTTCAAAGACTGCGCCCCGGACAATAAGGCGGTGGCTGCGCGTTCTGCGTTCCTCTTTGGATAGCTTCTGACGCAACATCTTTTCTCGGTTCTCAAACTGCCGGATTTTCTTCTTTCCGTCCTCAATCTCGGCTTGCAACTCCTCGCGGGTTTTCTCTCTTGGCTTTGTCATGGTTGGGCGCTCCTTTCTGCTCATACGCATAGAAAAAGGACAGTCGATTTTCTCGGCTGCCCTTTCGATATGAGATAGATTATTCAGTTTGCGGCGGGGTCTTGTTCTGATACTTCTTCATCAGAAGTCTGGCTGTCAGGAAGCGGGTCATATCCGTCTGGGTTTCCATCAAGCTTCATACCTGTTTCGTCACTAAAAGAAGTTAAGTCCAAATTCCCGTTTTCTGTCAGCTTCTGGATAACTTCTGCCAACTGATTTTTTATTGTTTCGCTATCATCTTTCATGCCGCCATTTTCCAGATATACCTTGCAATCGCCAATCTCAAAGGTCGCATAGTAAATAGCATTTTGCTCGCCTCGGCTGTTCGGGTCTGTTACAAAATATCCTGCGACTATGGTTATACCGTTGATTTCAGAGACTTTCTCCGTTCCAACAATTACAGTATCAAGCAACTGCACATCTGATGTTGAAATGATTACTTTCACATTTCCGACTTGTCCCTCAAATCCAATCAGTTCTTGTGAACCGCCTGCGTCTATATCGCTATTTAGAAAAATTGCATTGGCTGTAACAGGTAAATCCGAAAATAAAGCTAAGGTTTCATCTTCTGTAAGTGGCTTTGTAGTTACATCTACATCTAAAGCCAAAGAACCGCCAACATTATCAGACTTCACAAAAACAATTTTTTCCCCGTTATTCAATGTGGCTATATCGGTATGACTGCCAAATAATCCACTTTGAAACAATCCCACACCTAAGACGGTTACAGCTACAAAACAGGCTGCAATAGCTCCCCATTTAGCCCAAACTGGCTTTTTTGCTTTCTTCTTGTAGCTGATAGCTTCATCAACATACTTGCTGTCAAGCTCGCTCATGGCTTCGGAAAACTTCTTTGAGTTCATACGAATACCTCTCTTTCTGCTAAATAGCTTTTCATTTTTTGTCGGATACGGGTCAGCCGGACGGAGATATTTTTCTCCGAAAGCCCTACAAACTCGGCTATGTCTTTACAGCTATCGGAAAACCAATAGCGGCGCATGAAGATAACGCGGTTCTCGACGGTCAGCGTGTCCAGAAAACTTTCAATGATACGGGCTAACTCTCTGGCTTCAATCTCGGCTTCCACTGTGTTCGGGTCTGCTATACAGGCTTCGATTTCCTCCATAGCAATCGTGTAAGTGCTGTTTCGCTTGGCTGCTTCCTTTCTGTAATAGATTTTCAGTGAAATGTTCCGAACGATTTTACAGATATAGGTCAGAAGCGGGTGGGGGTTCGCCGGGGGGATTGCGTTCCATGCTCCTAAGTAAGCGTCGTTGACACATTCCTCCGCGTCCTGCCTGCTGTTAACAATGTTATACGATAACTTGTGGCAGACTTTACCGTATTTTATATCCAGCTCCCGTATGCCTTGCTCTGAACGCTCAAAAAACATTTCAATGATTTTCTCATCTTCTATCATCACACCGCCTCCTTTCCGGCTTCACCTATATACTACGGTTTCAGCGGCGAATACTACATCTAATCCGAAACTTTTTCAAAAAAATTATAGCACATCTTTTTGAATAGGGTGTGTCAAGTTGCCGGAATGTTTCTTTGCCGCTTTGCTGGCGGCGTTCCTCCGTTCCTCACTGTATGGGGCGGTCAGACGGAAAGAGAAACGCCCCTTTGCAATATCAAACTCCATGCAGCCCGTTTCGGGGTCTGCGTCGGTCTGGCAGCACTGGTCGGGGTACTGTCCGGCGTAGGCGGCAAGCCGCTTCTTTAAGTCGGTGTTGTGGGTGCGGATATGGATAAGGGGGTCTTTCTCGTCAAACCAAATATCGGTGGTCTTTTCCTGCTTCGTAAGCCCTGTTCTCATAAACTCTCCTTTCTGCGCCCCTGTTACGCAGTAGGGGCATTTTTCGGGTGTTTTTCCCGGCTCTTGACTTGGGGAAAATGAGGATTTTCAAATAGAAATCGCCCGGACAGGGAATGGTTCGTCAGGGCGGCTGTTATCGCAAGATTTCTGTTTTTTCCGGCTCTTGACCGTCAGACGCGGATAAACGCGTACTGTCGGCAAGCACCAGTTTGAGCAGCTTGTCGCGGAATGTTTCTGTGCTGCTGTGATTGAAAAATAACTCCGCAACAATGGTCTGCCCGTTCCTCTGGGTCGTGATGATATTGTCGGGGGTCTGTTCTGCCATAGGCGGCTCCTTTCTCCGGGTGCAAAAGAGGGATTTCCCGTAACTCGGAAAATCCCTCTTGGTTGACGGTTATTCTGTTTTACTGTGTGGGCTGTGCGGCGGCTGCCTGCGCCTTTTTCTTCGCCCGGTATTCCCGCGCCTTGATACGGTCATACTCCCGCTGCTTTTCAAGGTTTCGCGCCCGGTACTCCCTTGAATACTGCCGGTGGTATGCGCGGCTCTTTTCCTTTTTGGCTTCTTCGATTTCCTCCCGCATTTGCCGGATTTCCTGCTCGGTCGGTTCCGCAAGCTGTGTCACTTCATTCTCAAACTTGCCGATATAATTGAAATATATGCTGATGTGCTGGATTGCGTATCTCGCCCTTTTCTGGTCGCGCTCATGCACTTCAATCCTGCTGATAAACTCGTTGAGAATGGCGGGGGTAAGCTCGGTAAAGGCGGCATGGCGTTCCGTCAGCTTCAAAAACTTCTGCGCCCGTCCTCCCGCGTTCTCATAAGCGGATAGCTGCTCTTGGAGCGTGGCAAGCTCCGCTTTCAGCGCATAGTATTCTTCCGAATACTTCTGCGACATCTGCTCATAACGGTCTTGCGGAATCGTGCCGAGGGCGTTGTCCTCGTAGAGCTTATTCAGCACCTTGTCAATCTGTTCAAGGCGCGTCGTGATTTGCGGGATACGCTTCTGCTGCTTTTTGGTCTGGTCGGTCTGCTGCATGGCAAGGTTCTTTTTCACTAAGGCTTCAAACTCTGCCCGGTTGCTGATAGAATAGTCCTCGATTTTCTTCAGCACTTCCGCGACGGTCTGCATGAGCAAGTCCGCGTCCATGATGTGCGGGGAGCTGCACTTGGGATTTTTTGCTTTTCCCTTGTGGTACTCGCTGCAATAGGCAACGTGCCGCTTGCTGCCGTATCTGTAATCTATTCGGATGTGCATTTTTGCGCCGCAGTCTTTACAGAAAAGCAAGCCGGACAGAGGGTGGATTTCCCCGTCCCCGTTGGGGCGTTTGACAGGTGCGTTTTCCAAAATCCGCTGCACATTTTCAAAGTCGGTGCGGTCAATAATCGGCTCATGCACATTTTCTGTGATGTGCCACTGGCTCCGGTCTACATAGTGGTTATGTTTATCCCGGAAATGCTTTGTAGTCTTGAAGTTGACCACATCGCCGCAATACTCCTGCCGTGTGAGGATATTGGTCAAGGTGGCTTTGTTCCACTTGCAGCGGCTATCCTCGTTGAGCGTCTTATTTTTACAGGTTCCCCGCCCCCGGTCTTTCATATAGAAAGTGGGGGTAGGGATTTGCTCGTTTTTCAGATGCACGGCGATTTGGTTGCGGTTTTTCCCGCCGATAAACAGACGGAAAATCAAACGGACCACCTCGGCGGCTTCCTCGTCGATTATCCAAAAATCCTTGTTGTCCGGGTCTTTGACATAGCCGTAAGGGGCTTCGGTGACAATCGGCTTTCCGCTCATGCCTTTGGTCTTAATGCCTGTTTTCACTTTTTTGCTGATGTCCTTTGCGTACCACTCCGACATGATATTGATAAAGGGCGCAAACTCCAGCGTGTCGGGTTTCTCGCTGTCAATGCCGTTGTTGACCGCGATAAAGCGCACATTGTTCCGTCTGAATATCTCCATCGCGTTGCCGACTTGGAGATAGTCGCGCCCCCAGCGGGTAAGGTCTTTCATAATGCAGACACCGATTTTCCCGTTTTCTACATCGTCCATCATGCGGGAGTAGGCAGAACGGTCAAAAAACCTGCCGCTTTCGTCATCGTCGATGTAGTGCCGGATATTGGTTAGGTGCTGCCCTTTGGCATAGTTCTCCAAAAATATTTTTTGGTTCTGTATGCTGTTGCTCTCGCCGCCGTCCCTGTCCTCGTCGCCCACGGAAAGGCGGGAGTAAAGGGCTGTAATTTTGCTATAATCAGTCATGTGCATAACCTCCTGTGCGTCCATGTATGTGTCATTTACACTTAAAATTATGCACTCCACCGGGCAGAACCGTATTCCTCGCCCTTGCGGTACTTCTTGGCGTTCTTGCCCTTGCTGTACACGATGAGCCGGACAGCCACTGCACCAACAACGCCAACGCAGAGGTCAAACAGATGCAGGCTGGGCAGCGGGCTTGCAAAGGCGACAGAGATGCCGCCCGTCAGGTGGAGCAGCTTTGCCGAAGCATCCGCGCCCGCCGCCAGACGGTACACCTGCCCGCATTTGGCGAACAGGTACACGAACAGCAGATATGGCAGATTCAGCACCAGCAGTTTTTTCAGTTCAGGCTTCATCGCTCTAACCCCCTTTGCTTAATTTTTTCTTTCGTACGTTTCGGCTGCTGGGCCGCTTTCTGCTTGGCTGCTGTCAGCACCTTGTGGATGGAGGGCCGCTGCTCTTTGGAGAGCGTTTTGACCGTGAACTCCCGGAACGCCTGTTCCAGATTGTCCGCATCCTTGGCCTTGAAGATCACGATGTAGTGGGGCGGCTGGGTGGTCTTGTCCTTGCGTAAGGTGAAGTCCACGCCGTACTTCTTGGCGCAGGGCTTGAACGCCCCGATGTTCGCTTCCGTGACTTCAATGTTGGTCAGGGTTGCGCCGTGGGCTTTCAGCTGTTTCAGGCTTTGCTTGCCGTGGTGCAGCTTTGGCCCCTTGGCCCGGTGCTGCAAATATTTTTTCAGCGCAGCTTGCAACGCTTGGGCGGTGAGTTTGCCCGTTTTCATGGACAGGGCAATGGTTTTCTGGGTGATTTCTTCCTGCAATATGAATCCCTCCTTGTTGCAGAAAATTCAGAGCGGCAGCTAGGGTGGAACCACCAGCCGCCGCAGGTAGGTAGTGCGCATAGGGTGACGCTCCTTTCGGTCAGGTGTTGGGCGGGCGGCCCCAATCAGGCTGCGCCATATCGTGCGCCACAAGGGACGCATAGTAGCTGTTGATGGTGCTGGGGGCGTTGAACAGCATGGCCCGCAGGTATTGCTTGATGTTACGGACTTTGGTGGTGTTATCCCGCAGGCAGTCCATGACGAACTCGATGTGATGGCTGTCCAGTTTCAGGAACTTGGCCTTGACCAGCTCTGCCGGGTAATCGTCCCCGGCCACCCGGATGGACTTGCGGTTGGTGCAGACGGTTTCCAGCAGGATGTCCACGATCTCGTCCAGCTGTTCCCGGTCTATCCGGGGATTCTGGGTGAGGGTGTCATACTCGATGTTCTCCAAAATCAGGTCCCGGTAGATTTGATAGGCCGTTTCCTTTCGGCTTCCTGTCCGTTCCGGCGGCGGTGCCGCTGCCTCGTCCTCGTCCAAAGGCAAGGGGTTTGGGGAATGGATAGGAATGGAATCGGTATTTAATCCCTCTTTCTTTTGTTTTTCTGTAATTAGTTTATCTTTATTTAATTGCATTGGATTTTCCAACGTAGGGTTTTCCTGCGTGGGATTCTCCAACGTTGGATTTTCCAATGTAGGTGAAACCGATGCAGGAACGGGCTGCGGCAGCTCGAAGATCACATAGTCTGCACCACGCAGCCGCCCTTTCTCGTCCCGTTCTCTGGAACGCTGGATGTAGCCCGCCTGTTCCAGTTCCCGGATGGCCTGCCGTATCGCGTCGATGCTTTCCCGGTTGATACGGGCCAGCCCTTGCAGGGTGTAGTCCCAATCTTCCGGCAGGGAGAGCATTTGGGAGAGTAAGCCTTTGGCTTTCAGGGACAAGGCCCGGTTCCGCAGGTGGTGGTTTGACATGACCGTGTAGCCGCTGTTCTTTTCTACCCGAAAAACTGCCATTTCACGGATGCCTCCTTTCGTTGTAAACAAAAAAAGCAGCGTTCATTTGCTCCCGGTGATGGGAGAAGTGAACGCTGCGCGTACTTGATAATTTTTAGGTTGTGTGGTATATAAAAGGCAACTATATTTCAAACACGGCTGCCCATCGGGGTGCAATACAAGCAAGTTGCTATCCGATGACCTTGAAAACGAATTGTACTACGATGGTTTTTGAAAAGTTCTGTATCACTACTCGCACCAAACAATGAAAATCCGAACCTTTTCTCGATAGGAGAAGGGTTCGGATTTTTTGTTTTCTTCGGAAAGCAAAATGAAGGCTCCTTCCCGACGGCTGTGTGTCCAAAACCTTATCAGAAGAACCGTATAACAAAAGTCACAACTGTAAAGGTGCCGTAAGGCAGAAAGGACACAAACATGAAGTACGATGCAAGAGCCTGCCATTTCAACATGGATACCGGCTGCGTGGAGCTGCTGCTCCGGGATGGGAGAATGATCTCCATTGACTGCACTGGGGTCGAGGATGCACTGGACGTGACCATGGCGCAGAGGACGGAATTGGACTACCTCATCTACGACGATCCGCTTGGCTATGCCGATTTGATTCTGAACGGAGACCCGGAGAAATATTTGAGGAATGTAGCTGAAAGCCATGGATTAGAGGATTGATCGTTTAGAGATCAACTCGATATAAGGAACAAGCCCACAGGTCTGCCGTATTTTATATGCGGTCTATCCTGTGGGCTTGTTTGCTATTATCGACTCATGATTGAATTTGAAATTTCAAGCACGACCGTATCATATTTGTAGGTGGCAACAATCATCGGCAGGCTTTCCAGCCTTCAAAACCTATGCACACGTCTGATTTTCGTACCGTTTGAGCCAGAGAAAAAAGCTGATGTTTAATAAGATGCCCACTGCGGTGGAGGTGGGTGCGGACAGACCAATCATCGTCAGGCTGGCGTTGGGCTGGATACTCATAATATACGCCATGGGGAGACGCACCAGCAGAGTCTGCATCAGCCCCTGTACCATGACCCAGAGCGTTTTGTCGTTGCCATTGAAGTAGCCTACCATGCTGAACAGGATGGCAGTGGCGATGGTCTCGGGCGCAAAGCCCATGAGGTAGGCGTAGCTGTTGGCAATAACAGCGGCATCTGCCGTAAACAGACCGGAGAGAACGTCACCCTTGCACCACACCAGTGCAAATACGGCGCAACCGAACACTAGACCGATGCCAATGCCGGTGAACATGGACTGCTCGGCGCGTTTTTTATTGCCAGCACCCACGTTCTGGGACACAAAGGATGCCATGGACTGCATCAGAGAACTGGGGATCAGCATGGCAAAATTAACGATCTTGCACGCCACACCGTAGCCGGAAGA
>NZ_PRLD01000049.1 GCF_003287405.1 Faecalibacterium prausnitzii | reverse complement strand
CTATGTGCTGGTCTGTGTCTATGGGATAAACGGTGCGCGCAGCTTTGCGGCGGGCTTCTGGCAGCTGCTTGTCATCTTGTCCGTTATGAATCTCATGGACCGCTTTTTGATCGATGGCTACTGGGTGGGGCACACGAACGCATGGACGATCCTCGGAACGGAGGAGCTGAAGCCCTACATTACTGCAAAAGACAAACAGAAAAAGTGGCTGTTCGGCACGGTGGGCATGGCAGTCATAGCAGCGGCACTGGCGACAATGATGACAGTACAGTAATCGGAAAGCACCTTCCGTCAGCGGCTTTTTCCGGTTTCTCGCCAAGGTCGGGGACAACGGGATGAAAATGCAGATCGTGAAGATCGGATTTGGAGGCAAGAAATGAAAATTCTGGTATATGGTGCAGGCGTTCTGGGGTGCAATCTGGCAAGAAATCTGCTGCGCGCCGGAAAGGATGTCACTCTGCTTGCGCGGGGAAACTGGGCTGCGGAGATCAGGCAGAACGGCTTGCGGATCAAGGATAAGTTTTCGCTTTGCACCTCGGTCAGCCGCATTCCGGTGGTGACTGAACTTGCACCGGATGCGATGTACGATGTGATCTTTGTGGTCCTGCGTTATACACAGCTGGATTCCGTTCTGGACACGCTGCAGGCGAACCGGACGAAGAACATCGTTTTTGTGGGGAACAATGTGCAGGCGAGGGCACTGGCGGCGGCACTGCCGGAAAAGAACGTCCTGTTTGCCTTTGCGCTTTCTGCGGGGCATCGGGAGGTTGACCGGGTGGTCTCCATCGACCTGAAAAAGATCACCATCGGACAGCTGCCGGGTGCAATCTCCAATAAACAGCTGATCGGGCGCATTTTCCACGGCACAAAATATAAGGTTGTTTACGAGCCGAACATGGAGGACTATCTGCTCTGCCATGCCGCGTTTGTGATGCCTGCGGCTTTTGCTTGCTATAAAACGGACGGCGACCTGAAAAAGCTCAGGGGAGATACTGCATACCTGAACCGTCTGCTGGATGCAAACATCGAGGGATACCGCGCCATCAGAAATGCCGGGCACGCCATTCTGCCCAAGGAGGATGCGGACTTTGAAGGGGAAAAGTACCGCAAGACCTGCCTGCGCTTTTTCAAGCTGATGTGTGCCACTTCGCTGGGCGAGCTCTGCGTCTCCGACCATGCCATGAACGCCATCGACGAAATGAGCGCGCTGAACCGGGACCTCAAGAAATTTTTTGATGAACATGGCGCAGCCTACCCGGTATGGCAGGCACTGGAAACGGAAGCCGGGAGGTATCTGCAATGAAATACGCCGGGATGCCTATGGGAATGTGGGTGCTGTTTTCCGGTTCCTTTCAAAAGCAGCTGACCGCTGTGCTGGGCTATGATGCAGCCACCGCAAGAACCATCACGAAAAAGGCAAAGCCGCAATACCGGCAGATCATCCGCAGGCTGCCGGAGTTTGAAAAAGCGGACCGCTTCAAGATGAACATCGTCAACTGCGCAATGCTCGGCGCGTTCATCCTCTCCATGCCGCAACGTCCGGAGGTGGA
>NZ_PRLD01000039.1 GCF_003287405.1 Faecalibacterium prausnitzii | reverse complement strand
AAAATAGATTTACACAAATTATTTTGTATTTACATGGATTTACAGAAAAGCGGCTACCAATTTTAGCAGAGAGCCGGGAAACAGAGTTCAAAAGGTGCTTTATGGGACTTCATTAGCTGGGAACCTGATTTTATTAGCTGAAACCGAAAATTCTGCTAATGGCATTAGCTGGCTAATTTTGGTGATAGGTTCAAAATGAAAAATGCGAAGATCGTCTTTCACATGGAAAAATGACCTTCGCATTTTCATAAAAGGATACCCCAGACAGGATTCGAACCTGCGGTCTCCTCCTTAGGAGGGAGGCGCTTTATCCAGCTAAGCTACTGAGGCATATTATGTATTATCGTTGATTTTTTGAAATCCAACGCGCTTGGAAACGAATATGCAGAATGATTTTCACACCGAAGTGACCGACTGCGTTGCAACCGGAACGGTGTTAAACTTGTTGCATCAAAATTTGTTGAGAAAATCATGATTCTCGGTTTTGTTTTTGAATAGAGCAATCACTTCTGCACCCAAAGTATCAGGTTGACCGAATTCTTAGGAGTACGGCGTACCATTTCGTAAATTGTTCATATCATATCTTCCCGTGCTGTTTCTTCGCAAATTGTGCTGCCTGGAGGCAGGTCAATTTGCACAAATTCCCCTGATATATGCTGCCTTACAACGGCTTTTCAAATGTCGTATTAGCAAGGTATTAGCAGGAACCCCTTGTGACGGAGGACTTTCAGGGGCCGTTTCAAAATGATATTAGCACAGGGAGGTTAATCTTATGAGCACCGACATGACCAACGAAAAAGGGACGCCCCAAAGTAGAACATACACCGTGAATGACATTGCAGCCATTCTCGGTATCGGCCGCGCCTCGGCCTATAAACTCGCCAACTCCGGATTGTTCAAGACGATCCGCATCGGCAACATGATCCGCATCTCCAGAAAGTCATTTGAGGATTGGCTGAAGATGGAGGGACTTGACGACGAAACGGTGTAGCAGATAGAGAGGCCATAAGTTTAATACCTATGGCCTCTCTATATATAGGGTCATACAACTACCATAAACCAATTTGAGAATTCTCGACTGTACCCAGCAATTCTGGCATTTAATGTATCGCCAATTGAAAAATTCTTATTTAAGTCTCCAGGCTCCAGTTCAACTATTCCTAGGTTACGAACACTAATATAACCGCGCTGTATAGAACCATCTTTCATAAAAGAAACCAAAATATATGCGTATCTAATAGCTTCAACCGTTACAGTATATATGGCGGTATCTCTATTTCTACTTGCTAATAGACCAAGTTCTCTTTTTTCTAGTTCTCTATTGACATGCTTTTCAACCTTCGCGTTAAGAGACAATTCAATTCGTAATGCTGGATGTACTGTTATTTTCCACGGAGTTTCTATTAAAAGTTTTTCCTCTCCCTTATATGCCCAGCGCGGTGAATCGTCCTTTCCAATAATATTTCCAATAGCGCCCATGCGATACATATCATTTAGAACGGTAAAGCAGTTCGTTGATATTTTGCTGTCAGGATACAGCATTTTTATCCTATCGAAAATTTCTTGATATGTAAAAGAAATTTTGAAGCCTTGTAAGCAACTAAAAATTTGTTCAATTTCTTCCGCTGTGTATAATGCACACATTTCTTCTCTAATTTCAGCTAGACATTGTTTTGAGTATGTCGGCATAAAGGTTTCAAACGTATGTTGATTAAACTGATAGTAGTTTTTTGCCTCACTAGATTGCGCAGCTAAGAGCAATCTTACAATATCGCGAGGCTTGTGCCAAGTATTATCCAAGATATATGTGCAAATGTGCTTATTATAAACGTTTTGAACAAACCACTCACGAATTATATCTGTTTCACTTACTGGACGTCCTAAAACTTTTTCTTCGGAATTCTCAATTCTTCTCAATAATACACGCATAATTGGATGCTTAAAAGAGTTAGTATTCGTGTATTCCCAATTTAATCTCTCGTCATATCCTTGCATGATCTTATGAAGTTGTTTTGCCTGGATAAATCGTGTAATGGAGGTGACTATTTCGGGGCGAACAGAACATATAATCTTTGTCCCAGACTGGAATGTGTCGTTTATTTTTTTTACTTCAAATAGCAAATCTCTAATAAGGCGCAAATCTCGATAAAAAGTGCTATCTTCACCCCTATATGCTTCTAATTCATCAATAAATATATAATACGGGATATCTGTACGCTTTAATTTTTGAAGCAAGTCATATGCATTGTCTACAATTTTAATGAATTTCAAATATGCTTCGCTCATATTAAAATTCTGTTGTGAAAAATCAACGGGTTCAATTTCTAATCCTGGTTCTATGGTTCCCAATTGAGGGTTTGTGGCCACTTTAAGACTGACTTTCGCCGGAATGCGCATTTTCCCTTTGTTAATGGTTGAATCAATTTTACCTATTTCACGCACAAAAGCATCCCAATTACCATCTTCTTTTTGAAAGAGGCCTCCATTAAACTCTTCATCATCCGCAATTATTTTTTGGCACAACTGCCATTTCCATATATATGTGAAATCCGACTCGCTGTTTTGCCCTTCGGAGGCAAGCGCACCATCAATAGAAACCGATGTTGAAATGGATTTGGAGATATCTTGAAACTGTTTTCTTTGAGTCTGAGTTATCTCCTTTTCAAAATAAATAAAGGAAACACAAGCACTAGCATCCAAATCTTGGACATATCGTTCCAGAAAGTTCAATAAAGCTGTCTTGCCTGTCCCTTTATCACCCATTATAAAGAAAGGCGTTCCATATGTTGTGCTTGCCAAGCCATCTATGTTAACTCCGCTAGGTTCAATATAGTTTTCAGCAAATTCTTCGTAACCCTTTTCGCGAATCTCATCGCCTGCATCGGGCTTTCCCGCATATATTTCAGAAATTTTCATGGCTACATCCGTCCCAATATATTATTTGTAATAATTTTCAATAAAGTGCTCAAAGCTATTTGTAATGTAAAATTAAGTATATCATTGCTTATCGGTTTTATCAACATGGTCATCATTATTAAAGTTTATTTTTTGCCATAGGTATTAAACCTATGGCATTTTTATTTTCAAAAACCAATGTGCTATACCACAAACCGCCCCAAAATGAGTCTAAAATCCCATGTTTTCCTCTCCCCAATCAGCCAGAAGGCCACCGCCCATAGGTTTTCCTCTCCGGGGCATCTGGTCGGCATAGAGACCGTCTTTTCCCCCAAAACGAACACTTTTTCAGACCGCCGAAAGGAGGTGATATGATGGCAGTATTTCGCATTGAGAAAACCCGCAATTATACAGTGATGTCCAACCACCACCTGCGCAACGCGGGGCTGTCCCTGAAATCCAAAGGGCTGCTCTCCATGATGCTGTCTTTGCCGGAGGACTGGAACTATACCACCAGAGGCCTTGCAAAAATCTGCAAAGAAGGCACGGACAGCATCGGATCAGCCCTAAAGGAGCTGGAACGGGCCGGGTACATAGTCCGCAATCGGCTGCGGGACAGCAAGGGAAAAATCGTGGATGTGGAGTATGTCATCTACGAGACGCCTCATCCCCCGGACACGGACCAGCCGTGTGAGGACGAGCCGGATACGGCTTGTCCAGATACGGAAAACCCGGATATGGATAACCCATGTCTGGAAAACCGGCCGCAATTAAATAAAGAGAAAAGAAATCCTGAAGAACAAAATACTGATTCGTAAGTGCAAAAATCCAACAGAAATCTCCGATTCAATGTTTAACGAACTTGTCGATAAAATCGTTGTTTATGAAGCCGA
>NZ_PRLD01000038.1 GCF_003287405.1 Faecalibacterium prausnitzii | reverse complement strand
ACGGTCTGTGTTCCTTCTTTATAGTTGAAGGTTATCAAAACCTTATCATCATACAGGTAAATCGCATTGATGAAGGTGTCCACCAGTGCCTGCCGCTGGTCTTTCAGGCTCATGTCCAGCTTGCGGAACCGCAGCAACCAAAAACGAATGAACTCCTCCGTGACTTTCGGCTTCGCCAGCTTTTCTTCTGCAATGCGGGCTTCAAGCTCACGCTTGGTTTCCTCCAGCTGCTCCAACCGTTCCTTGGTGGAGCTGGTCAGGATACCGGCCTGAATCGCATTGAGCATATTCTGGATACCCGATTCCGCATCCCGAAGCTGCTTCTCGTAGAGGGGAATGTTGGTGTTTTCCTTATTTTGCAGTTCCATCACCTTGGCAATGATGGATTCCATGGCGGCATCGTCCTTGACAAGCTGCATGGTCTGGTTGACCACCAGATCTTCCAGCCACTGTTTACGGACGGTCTTTTTTTTGCAGCCTTTATGCTTCTTGGCAGTGGCACATTTATAATAACGGTGGACTTCACCAGTCCGGCTCGTGCCGCTTTCGCCAAACATCAACGCCCCACAGTAGCCGCAGAACAGCTTGGTGGTGAGCAGGTAGTCATCCTCTGCCTTTCTACGGGCAGGGGCTTTCTTGTTTTTGGCGATCTTCTCCTGCACATCCTCAAACAGTTCCAGCGGAATAATGGGCGGGATGGCATCCGGTACGACCACATCCCGGAATTTCAGTTCTCCAATGTACCGCCGGTTCTTGAGCATATGTTCGACACTATTATAAGTAAATGCACCGCCCACCGGGTTCTTGATGCCGTTTTCGTTCAGCCAATCACGGATCTCCTTCATGGTGGAGCCTTCATTGTACTTCTTGAACGATTCCAGTACAAAAGGAGAGATGAGAGGGTCAATGTGAAACTTCCGCTCGGAATCCAGCGTATACCCAAAGGTTCCACGGCCACCGTTGCAGCGGCCTTTCAGGATGTTCTCAGTCTGTCCACGCACGACCTTCTCGGCAAGGTCTGCCGAATAATACTCGGCATAGCCTTCAAGGACGGATTCCAGAATGATGCCCTCCGGGCCTTCGGAGATGATCTCGGTGGCAGACATGAGCTTGACACCGTTTTTCTTCAACTGGGTCTTGTACCGGGCGCTGTCATAGCGGTTCCGGGCAAAACGATCCAGCTTCCAGACCAGAACGATATCAAACAGCTTCTTGTCGCTGTCCTTGATCATCTGCTGGAACTCCGGGCGGTTATCCGTCTTGGCAGAGATCGCACGGTCAATGTAATGCTTGACGATGGTGATGCCGTTCTTTTCGGCATAGGCGGTGCATTCACGAATCTGACCTTCGATGGATTCTTCACGCTGATTGTCGCTGGAATAACGGGCGTAGATCACGGCGGTCATGGCGGACACCTCCTATTTATACATCATTGAACGGTGGAGCGTTCTTTCAAAACAATGTTTCGTATAATCTATATATCATATTTTGCGGAAGATTGCAAGATGAAGAAGATTGCAAGATGAATTTATATTAAAAACCGGCAGTTCTCTGTTTTCTAAGAACTGCCGGTCATACTTCTTATTTACCCCAGACGGTCTCGGCGATTTCCTTGACCAGTTTGAGCTTGTTCCACTGTTCCAGCTCGGTCAGCTTATTGCCGATCTCACAGGATGCAAAGCCGCACTGCGGGCTGAGGCAGAGACGGTCGAGAGGAATGTACTTCTCTGCCTCATGAATGCGGGCGATGACGGTATCCTTATTTTCCAGTCGGGGAGATTTGGTGGTGACAAGACCCAGCACCACTTTTTTGCCATCGGCCACATACTTCAGCGGCTCAAAGCTGCCGGAACGCGCATCGTCAAATTCCAGATAGAACGCATCCACATTTTCCTGTGCCAGCAGGAAGGGAGCAACGGTGAAGTAATCGCCCTCGCTGGCCCAAGTGGAATGATAGTTGCCACGGCAGACATGAGTGGTGATCGTCAGACCCTCCGGGCGGTTTTCCAGTGCCAAATTGTTCAGACGCAGGTACTCTGCGGCTACATCCTCCACTTTGGTATTGCTCTCCTTGAGGAAGTTCTGGTAATTCGGGTCTCCGATCATGCCCCATGTGCAGTCGTCAAACTGGATATTGCGGCAGCCAGCGGCATACAACTCCTGAATGACGGTGCGGTAGGCGACAGCAATATCCTGAATCAGCTGTTCGTGGTCAGGGTAAACAGTATCCGTGTTTTTACCGTTGTCCTCGCGGTACAGTTCGGCCAGCAGCTGCGCCGGGGCAGGCATAGTTTGGCGGGCGATGCAATTCTCATCCTCAAACTGCTTAACAAATTTGTAGTGCTCTACAAAAGGGTGGTTCTCACCGCTGATCTTACCACTCACTTTAATGGAACCGTGGGTAGTCTCCTCACCGTGGAAGAAGTAGCCGTGATCCAGTTCCACTTCCTCAATGCCGTGGAAGCCCCACATGAAGTCCAGATGCCAGTAGCTGCGGCGGAACTCGCCATCGGTGATGGCGTGATAACCAGCACGCTTCTGCTTCTCGATGAGGCGGGTGATTTCCTCATTTTCCACCGCGGTCAGCGCAGCATGGTCGATCTCGCCAGCCTTGAACTGGGCACGTGCCTCTTTCAAGTGCTGGGGGCGCAGGAAGCTGCCCACAAAGTCATAACGGAACGGTGATTTCAACTCTGCCATATCGTAAAACCCTCTCTATACGTCAATTTTCAGTACTCGTTGCTTGATGGCAACAGTATACCGCAGGAGTTGATTTGTGTAAAATACGAAATGCAGACGGTTTGACATAGCTTGAAGCTATACTTGCTCCGTATACTTTTTCAGAATCTCAATATACTGTTTTCCGAATCGTCCGGGCTGCACCTGTTTGTGGGTCAGATAGCCGATTTGCATGGAATCATCTACCAACAGCGGCACGGCACGGATGTTCGGACCGTTGAGTGTTTCGCTGATGACGCCGCTGCAAATGGTATAACCATCCAGACCGATCAGCAGATTGAACAGTGTTGCGCGGTCACGCACCAGAATGTCCTTTTTGCTGTCCAGAGTGCTCAAAATCTCCTCCGAAAAATAGAACGCATTGTGCTCCCCCTGCTCATAGGAAAGGCGTGGGTAGGGCTTCAAATCGTCCAGTGTCAAAGCCTTTTTCTGCGCCAACGGGCTAGATGCACTGACGAACACATGGGGCTTTGCGGTGAAGAGCGGCGTGAAAGTCAAATCGTGTTCCCGGATGACCTTGCGCAGAACGGTTTCATTGTCGTTGTTCAAATAGAGTACGCCCACCTCACTGCGCAGCTTTGCAACATCCTCAATGATCTCATAGGTCTGCGTCTCCCGAATGCGGAAATCATATTCCTCTCCGCCGTATTCTTTCAGCAACTCCACAAAGGCTTCCACGGCAAAGGAATAGTGTTGGGCCGACACGCAGAACTGATGCTTGACCGGAGCTGAGCCGAGATATTTTTCCTCGATGAGTTCCATCTGGGCCAGCACCTGCCGGGCATATCCCAGAAACTCCTCTCCCTCCGGGGTCAGAGCCACACCCCGATTGGTGCGGTGAAAAATAGTCAGTCCAACTTCCTGTTCCAACTCCCGGATGGCATTGGTCAGGCTGGGCTGTGCGATGAAAAACTGCTGTGCCGCCCGGCTGATGGTGCCGGTGTCGGCTACAGCGGTAGCGTAACGAAGCTGCTGTAAGGTCATAGCGGATTCCTCCCGATGGCTTTTTTATCATCCTATCGCAGAACGGACAAAAACGCAACGTATTTTCTTCTTTGAAATATCAAACGAACATTGCCGGCATATCCAAGATACGTTTTACCCGCCC
>NZ_PRLD01000037.1 GCF_003287405.1 Faecalibacterium prausnitzii | reverse complement strand
CACGGGTCAGTTTGGCGGAATTTTTGCGGACATTCGTCATAGGCATGTCTCCTTTGCACTTCTCCAGACCCGGTGCAGCTCCGGTTGAGTTACACCCTTGTGGGCCGGTAAATATGTAAGGGCCTGCCACTCCTGACCCGAAGCAGCAGCCCAAAAAAGTGCGAGAACTTGAATTTACGCGCCCCACGCGCCCCAAACCACACAAAAGTACCTTTCTGTGTTGATTTTATGGGGCGCATGGCTGGGATGCACGCGCCCTTTTGGGGCGCATCTTGGTTTCTCTCCCGCCCCGAAGGGCGTGTTGCCGCCCTGTATCTGCCCGAAAGGGGCGGATACACACCTGAAGAAAACAGCGATAACAAGTCGAAACCACTACTTTGGGGCGCGTAGGGCGGGAGATTTTCACTTTTCGTGTGTTTTATGCCGCAGCAAAAGCGGGGTGGACGCATACGCCCCGGAAGCCGCGGTACTTTCCCTCGATGTGCTTGGAGAAGGTCAGGCCATACTTCCCCGCATTTTTCAGCAGGAACTGGCTGAACTTCTTTTGCGGAACAGGTGATTCCAGATTATCCTCGCACCACTTGGTGTAGGCGCGATAGAGGTAGGTGGAGCGTTCCTCGGTGTCGGGCTTGAAGCGGACATACGCACTGGCCTGCATGAACTGGGTCAGGTTATCGCTGTCCGCCATGGCTGCTTCGAGGTTCTGGATGGAGCGCTCGCTGATGGTGAACTGATAGCGGTTCGCCAGCAGACGATGCAACCCTTCCAGCATCCACAGCAGGATGCCGGGACGCTCCTCGGACAACTCTTCGATGAGGAAGGGGTTATCCACCCGGGCAGGGTCACGGTCTTTCACCGTGATGAGGATCTGCCTGCGCCAGAAGCCGTCGCTGTCATCGTGAGCGGCCACAAGGTTGCCATTGCCGAAGCAGATGAAACGAACGTACAGCAAGCCTTGGACAGCCTGCTTGTTCTTCCGCTCGATGCACAGGCGATCCTCGGCGGTGACGATGGACTTGATGTTCCGTGTTTCGGGCAAAGCCACCATGTTCAGGTCGTCATCGACCATGACCAGCTTGTACTCCAGATTTGCACTGGCAAAGCGGTTCGTTTCGATGCGGAGGATGGATTCGGAGTGAGAGGCTTCCCCGAACAGCTTCTTCAGTAGCAAGCCGATGCGGGATTTTCCCTCGCCGCCCTTGCCGGTCATGACCAGCATCTTCTGCGCCTTGGTAGACGGGATCAGGAGATAGCCAAGGTATTCCTGCAAGGTCAGAATGTCCTCCGGGATCAGCAGACCGTCCAGAAATTCCAGCCACTTGGTCGGTGCAGGGGCATCGGGCTGGTATTCCACGGGGAGCCGGTTCAGGCAGAGTTCCTTTTCCGGCACAAATCCCCGCTCGTCCAGAAAGTAGGTTCCGTTCTGGAGATGGATGCGGTCAAGCTGGGGTTTCCATTCAGGGGTATAGGTTTCGATACGGAGTGCGTCCAGAACCTGCTTCTCCTTCTTGGCAAGGTTGTCGAGCACAAAGTCACGGAGGTCGCTGTGGACTTCGTAGAGCAGTGCATCCTCGTCTACCTCGCCGTTCTGGTCGAACAGCTTCTGTTTCAGGCACATCATGGGGTGCTTCTCTAAAAGGTACTGGCAGTAAGCGGTTTCACGCACTTTGCCCTTGCTGTCTACCCAAGGGCATTCGCATTCTTCCTCTTCTTCCAGTTCGTCCTCATCACGCCAATCTTCGTTCCTCTTTTTCCAGTCGCTCATGCAATCCCTCCCAATACTTCCGTAGCTCGTTTTCGGTCTGCGGGTCCGGGAGCACCGAACAGTCCAGATAATATTCAACGATGTCAAGGTTCTTTATCGCTTCAAGAAAGCAGGGGTGAAGTTCTTCTGTGGGTGACTGCGGTGCGTATCGGATCCGCCAACGCTGCAGACAGCGGTAATAGTCCAGCAGCTGCTGCCGGACGGTGGACGGTCTGCGGGGAGCAAGCCGCACCTTGCCGTCGGCAAGTGCCATGCCGAAATCGTTCTTCAACTTTTCCACAGCCTTATAGGGAGAAAGTTGAAAAAGTCTGCCGACAAAATCGATCACATCGCCATCCGCCTGACAGGCGAAACAGTGGAAACGGCTGTCCACCTTCATGCTGGGGTGTTTGTCCCCGTGAAAGGGACAGCACATCATGCCGTTCCGGTTTACGGCGAAGCCGTATAGCTCTGCTGCCTGCCGGGTCGAGATGGCGTTTTTTACGTCCGAAAAGACAGAGGTGCTACCCTCCGTCCCAATGGGCGGGGTACAGGCGAAAGGACGAAGCCCGGTGAGGGGCGTGGGTGAGGTTGGGTTTATTCACACATCGATCCGTCAGAGTGTTGTTCATTTGACCTCCTGCTGCGGTACGGCGTGGCTGCGCTCTTCCTTGCGGAAGAAGGCATCCACGTTTTGTTGTGCGGTGCGGAGTTCACGCAGTTCGATCTGCGTTTTCTTGTAGCGGGTGTAGAAACCGTTTTTCTCCGAGGAAAGGGTCTGATATTCGGCATCCAGCTTTTTGAGGTCCGGCAGTGTCCTGAGCCCGTTGGCCTTGAAATAGGCGCAAGCGGCCTCGTACACAGCAAACTCTGCACGGTGCTGCTCCTTGAACTTGGCGGGATTCCGCACAGTCTGGAGCTTCTGTGCAAGAGGCTTGTACTGCCGATAGACCACAAGATGCCCGCGCAGCTCCTTGAGGGAGACCATGCGGGCATCTATGTCTTTGACCACCGCCAGTGCATCGTCGTGCTGGGTTTGCAGTTCGGCAATGCGCTGGTGCAGGGCATCTTCGCTGAGCAGCTTTTTCTCCTGCAGGAGACACAAGGTCTGCGACCAGCGTTTGAGGTTGAACTTTTTCGCCCAACGCTCATAGCCGATGCCCTTGCCCGCAGCAACGTTCGCCTGAATGTCAACCAGTTTCCTGATCTTATCCGGCTTCTTCTCGCTGCTGGGCTGGATGATGGCGGCAAGCTGGATGTTCTGGGAGAGGGCGGTCAGCACCTGCTCCTTTTCCAGCTTCTTGCTCAGTTTCTTGGCGGTGATGAACTTTGTCCGGCCGGGTGGGCAGTAGCTCAACCGGCCTCGGCTTTCCTTCACGGCGATGCCGTGTTCCTGCATGAGCAATGCAGAAAATTCCTCGAAGGTGGTGGTCTTGTTCAGCACGGAGTAGATCTGCTTTCGCAGCTTGTCCAGTTCGGTCTGGTAGACGGTCTGGGTGGGCTGCTGCCATTCGGCGGCGAGTTTGGCGTTGGCATGGTCGAGACGGCGTTGTCCGCGCCGCTGCGCCCAATACTCGCGCTCCGAAACATGGTCGCCTTGGGCTTCCAGCAGGTTGATCTGGTTCAGGTCGGCTTGCTCGCACATCTCCATAACTGCGACACGGAGGTGCCGGAGCATGGCAGAGGTGCAGCGGTGCTTCTTGCCCGCTTCCCAGTCGCACGGCTTGTCCATGAAGGGCTGCCATTCCACGGTGCGGACGCGCAAGCTGCCGATGACGATGTGGACGTGGATGTTCCCGGCACTGTTGTGACCGTCCGGGTGGGTGCAGACAATGGCGGGATGACCGGGGAAGTTGTCCTTGCAGAACTGCAAGCCAAGGGCTTGCGCCCGCTCCATGGTCAGGCCGTTCTCCACTGCGTCCTTCGGGTCGAAGCTGATGATATAATGGTGGGTCTTCACGTCCTCCCGCCTGCCGTTCTTGCCGTACTTGCGATTGGCAATCAGGCAGGCCATAGCAAACGAAGATTCGCCGCACTCAAGGGTGTCGAGCAGGTACGAATCCCGCAGCTTGGGTCTGCCCTTCTCGTCCAGAATGGGCAGACC
>NZ_PRLD01000070.1 GCF_003287405.1 Faecalibacterium prausnitzii | reverse complement strand
GATGCGCTGGGCTGCTCCTATGACGTAGGGCAGACGGTCACGCTGAAGGTCGCTGCCAATGATTACGACCCGCTGGCAGGCTCCGGCGCAGTGATGGAAAAGGCCTATACCCTGTGCGGTGTTTTGCCTGCCTATGATGTGTATTGGAATCTGAACGGCAATCTGACCGTCAGCAGCATTGTGACAGAGCCGCTTGCCTTGGACGGGCAAAAGTTCCAGACATTTTATTATTTGAATGCAGCCGCACCCGTGACCGCTTCGACCGACCCTGCTTTAGTGGCAAACGAGTATGCCTACCCACAGGAGGATACCGTTTCATCTTCTTTGCGCTTTTTACTGGTCGCAGCGATTCTGGTCAGCTTTTTTGCAGTGGCGCAGTATTTCCTGATCGTTCTGCACAAGCGTGTACATACCATCAATACCTTCCTGACGCTGGGGGCTAAGAATCGGGATCTCCGTCTCATGTGCCTGTGGGAGGCGCTTTTTGCCGGGCTTGCAGCAGTTGCTGCTGGGTTTGCACTGGGCTGCGGTGCTGC
>NZ_PRLD01000007.1 GCF_003287405.1 Faecalibacterium prausnitzii | reverse complement strand
CGACCCGGATCGGGCTCGAACCGACGACCCCCAGCGTGACAGGCTGGTGCTCTAACCAACTGAGCTACCGGGCCATATGGTGGAAGTTAACGGGCTCGAACCGCTGACCCTCTGCTTGTAAGGCAGATGCTCTCCCAGCTGAGCTAAACTTCCACATATGGAGCGGCCGACGAGGCTCGAACTCGCTACCTCCACCTTGGCAAGGTGGCGCTCTACCAGATGAGCTACGGCCGCACATTCCATTTGTTTGTACCGGGCTTTCGTCCGGCGACGTTGGTTATTATACCGCACACTCCGGCAGTTGTCAACCACAAATTTACATTTTTTCAAAAAAGAATGTCTTTTTGCTCTGATACGTTCTTTTTTATCTTGCGTGCGGCGAGGACTCCGCCCTTTTCACCCTGTTTCGCACGGCTGTGTGCACGAATAAAATACAGTTGCTTTCTATTTTACAAACTATTATAATAAAGAGGACGCTTTGTCAAACGGAAAATGCACCCGCGCGGGTGCAGCTTCCATTTATAGAAAAGAAAAAGGAATTGCCAGCAAAAAGGAGCTAACGCAATGTATAAGATCACTGAAAAGGTCGCGCTGAACCCCACCGTGACAAAGATGGTCATCGAAGCCCCGCTGATCGCCAAAAAGGCAAAGCCGGGTCAGTTCATCATTGTACGTCCGTTTGAGGACAGCGAGCGCATCCCCCTGACTGTGGCCGGTTACGACCGCGAAAAGGGCACTGTAGATATCATCTTCCAGATCGTGGGCGGTACCACCATGGAGCTGAACAGCCTGAACGCAGGCGATTGTGTCCACGATTTTGTCGGCCCGCTGGGCCGCGCCACCGAGACCGAGGGTCTGAAGAAGGTGTGCGTTGTGGGCGGCGGCGTGGGCTGCGCCATTGCACTGCCCATTGCCAAGGAACTGCACGATCAGGGCTGTGTGGTGCACAGCGTGATCGGCTTCCGCAATAAGGATCTGCTGATCCTTGAGGACGAGTTCAACGCCTGCAGCGACGAGCTGCGCATCATGACCGACGACGGCAGCTACGGCACAAAGGGTGTGGTCACCGCTGCGCTGGACGAGCTGGTAGCTGCCGGCAACCAGTACGATCTGGTCATCACCATCGGCCCGCTGATCATGATGAAGTTTGTGGTCAAGACCTGCCAGAAGCACGGCCTGAAGAGCATCGTTTCCATGAACCCCATCATGATCGACGGCACCGGTATGTGCGGCGGCTGCCGCCTGACCGTGGGCGGTCAGACCAAGTTTGCCTGCGTGGATGGCCCCGACTTTGACGGCGATCTGGTGGATTTTGACGAGGCAATGGCACGCGGCACCATGTACCGCCCGTTTGAGGCACACGCCCGTGAGGCAGCCTGCAACCTGTTCAAGACTCAGGAGGGAATGTAAAATGGCTTTCAATATGGACCCCAAAAAGTGCCCCATGCCCACGCAGGACCCCAACGTCCGCAACAAGAACTTTAAGGAAGTGGCTCTGGGCTACACCGCCGAGATGGCTGTGAACGAAGCCAAGCGCTGCATCGGCTGCAAGAACAAGCCCTGCCAGTCCGGCTGCCCCGTGGGTATCGACATCCCGGAGTTTATCGCTCACGTTGCAGAGGGCGACTTTGAAGCCGCCTATCAGGTGATCAACCGCTCCTCTTCCCTTCCTGCCGTCTGCGGCCGTGTCTGCCCGCAGGAGAGCCAGTGCGAGGGCAAGTGCACCCGCGGCATCAAGAACGAGCCGGTGGCTATCGGCCGTCTGGAGCGCTTTGTAGCCGACTGGCACCGCGAGAACGTGCACACCGCACCCATCGTACCCGAATGGAACGGCCATAAGGTGGCCATCATCGGCGCAGGCCCTGCCGGTCTGACCGCCGCCGGCGATCTGGCTAAGCTGGGCTATAAGGTGACTGTTTACGAAGCTCTGCACGTTGCAGGCGGTGTGCTGATGTACGGCATTCCCGAGTTCCGTCTGCCCAAGGCCATCGTCCAGCAGGAGATCGACGGCCTGAAGAAGATGGGCGTGGATTTTGAGTGCAACATGGTCATCGGCAAGGTGCTGACCATTGACGAGCTGATGGGCGAGTACGGCTACGAGGCCGTGTTCGTAGGCTCCGGTGCCGGTCTGCCCCGCTTTATGAACATCCCCGGCGAGAGCCTGAAGGGCGTATACTCTGCCAACGAGTTCCTGACCCGTTCCAACCTGATGAAGGCTTACCTGCCCACCAGCAAGACCCCCATCCGTACCGGCAAGAAGGTTGCCGTTGTGGGCGGCGGCAACGTGGCTATGGACGCTGCCCGCAGCGCCCTGCGTCTGGGTGCCGAGAGCGTGTATATCGTATACCGCCGCGGCATGGCTGAGCTGCCCGCCCGTAAGGAAGAGGTGGAGCACGCTGAGGAAGAGGGCATCATCTTCAAGACCCTGTGCAACCCCGTTGCCATCCACCCGGACGAGGACGGCTTTGTGCACTCCATGACCTGCATTGAGATGGAGCTGGGTGAGCCGGATGCTTCCGGCCGCCGCCGTCCCATTGAAAAGCAGGGCAGCGAGTTTGAGCTGGCCGTGGATACTGTGATCATGAGTCTGGGCACCAGCCCCAACCCGCTGATCCGTTCCACCACCCCGGGTCTGGAGACCAACAAGCATGGCTGCATCGTGACCGAGGGCGACGAGGGCAAGACCAGCCGTGACGGCGTGTACGCCGGCGGCGACGCCGTGACCGGTGCTGCTACCGTCATCAAGGCCATGGGTGCCGGTAAGGCAGCTGCAAAGGCCATGGACGAGTACATCCGCAACAAGTAACAAATAGCAATAAGGGCGCTGCACATTTACTGTGCAGCGCCCTTTTTCAGCGCAGATCTTGTTATGAACAGAGTAGGCCCGGAAAGTCTGCGGACTTTCCGGGCCTACATTTTCACGGGATGGACACTGCCGAAAACGGCATCTGTTTTAATGTACGCCAGCCAGTTCCTTTACGGGGCGGCCGGTACGGGTCATTTCGATCTTGCGGGATTTATCGTAGCAGTAGCGGATGATGGCCTGCCGCCGCACGATACCGATAAAGCTGCCCCGGTCATCCACCACCGGGACAAAGTTCTGGTTCATGGCGGCTTCCACCAGCTCATCCATGCTGGTGGTCACCGTGACGGCCTTGTAGTCCCGCTTATGCGCAAACTCTGAGATGGGGATGTCCTCGGCGGCTTCCAGATCCAGACCATGGTATTTTTTCAGTCCCCACAGGATATCGCCTTCGGTCAGCGTGCCCACATATTCGCCCTTGCGGTTCAGCACCGGAATGGAGGCGTAGCGGTTGTTTTCCCACTTTTCCAACGTCTGCCGGAGGGTAAAGTCATCGTAAACGTACATCAGATCCTGCTTTGGGGAAAGAAAAAAGAGAATGTTCATGCCAACAACTCCTATCGCATTTTTTGCAGGCAATACCTGTTGGAACGGTCAGCCTGCGCTATGTAATGTGCCGTGCGTCCGGCGTATTCCGGGAAGTATCATGGGAAAAGGGGGCTGGCAGCCCCTTTTCTTCTTTGTTTCTATTTTAGCACTTTTTCATAGACAAAGAAAGCCAGGCAAGGAAGCTTTTATAATTTATTCACAGATTGTTTTTCTTTATTTGTCATACTTTCCGTCCTGGTGGGTTCTGCACAGCCTGCCTTCAGCATACCACGTCCGCTGCGCAAAGCAGCGCGAGGGCTGTCGAGGGCAGTTCTCCCTTTTTTCTTTACAAAAATGATGCAAAAGAAGCGCAAAAAGCAGTAAATCCAACAATTTGAACTGTACAACCACGGTGCAAAGTTGTATAATAGGGTGGGTGTTTATCTGAGGCAAGCTTCGTTTTGCGCAGCCAATGCCCCCGACCCTTGCGTGTATTTTTATGAAAAATAACATAAAGGAGCAGAGCGACTATGATCACTTCCCGTTTCCCGCTTGGGAATGTCAGCTTTACTGATGGGTATTTTTCCACTCTGGTGGGTGAAGCCACCAAACAGTGCTACGGCGTTGCTGCCATGGCTCCCCGTGATATGACTGACGCTGTGAAAAGCATGGTATACGGTTCCGATTACCCGGAAAAGGGTGTGCGCGTGACCCAGCAGAATGGGCGTCTGGTCATCGAGCTGCACATTGCCGTCAGCTACGGTCTGAACATTTCCACCGCCGCCCGCAGCATCTCCCACCGCGTTAAGGACGAGGTGGAGCAGGCCACCGGGCTGAAGGTCGCCCGCGTGGTGGTGTCCGTGGATGACGTCATCGCCTGATTTGTCTGCAAACCCGAGCCGGGATTTTCCGGCCAGTTACTAAGGAGTAAGAACAATGATTTCTGGTAAGATCCTGCGCGACGCCATCATTTCCGGCGCCAACAACATTAACAACCAGCGTTCCCGCGTGGACGAGCTGAACGTTTTCCCCGTGCCGGATGGCGACACCGGCACCAACATGGGCATGACCGTGGGCGCTGCCGTGCGTGAGCTGGAAGCTCTGGACGACAGCTGCACCGTGGGCGAAGCTGCCAAGACCGCCGCTTCTGCCATGCTGCGCGGTGCGCGCGGCAACTCCGGTGTTATCACCAGCCTGCTGTTCCGCGGCTTCTCTAAGGCTTTGGAGGGCAAAAAAGAGGCTGACGCTGCCGATATCGTGGCTGCCCTGCAGAAGGGCGTTGAGGGTGCCTACAAGGCCGTGATGAAGCCCACCGAGGGCACTATCCTGACCGTTGCCCGCGTTGCTTCTGAGGAAGCCGCTGCCAGTGATGCCGCAGATGTGCCCGCCCTGTGGGACGTGGTGCTGACTGCCGGTCAGAAGGCACTGGAGGACACCCCCAACCTGCTGCCCGTGCTGAAGAAGGCCGGCGTTGTGGACGCAGGCGGTCAGGGCATTATGGTCATCTTTGAGGGCATGGGCAAGGTGTTCCATGGCGAGGCCATTATTGCCGGCGGCGAAGCTGCCCCCAACAAGGCAAAGCTGTCCACCGAGAATGCCGGTAAGGGCGTGTTCACCGACGACCTGATGAAGGTGGAGGACATTACCAACGGCTACTGCACCCAGTTCCTCATCAACAAGAACGAGGGTGCCAGCGCCGCCAAGATGCGTGCCTTTGCAGAGTCCAACGGCGACAGCGTGGTGTGCATTGAGGATGATGACGTCATCAACCTGCACGTTCACACTGCCGACCCCGGCAAGATCCTGAGCGAGGCCATCAAGTACGGCTACCTGACCAACTTCAAGATCGAGAATATGCACGAGCAGTTCCTCGCCCGCCAGAAGCAGGGCAAGAGCCTTGAAAAGCAGGCTTCTGCCGAGAAGGCTCCCTCTCAGGCCAGCGAGTTCATCTACGCCGCCGTGGATCCCAGCCGCGACTACGGCTTTGTGGCTGTTGCCGCCGGTGAGGGTCTGAAGGCTGTGTTCACCGATCTGGCAGCAGACGCTGTGGTGTCCGGCGGTCAGACCATGAACCCCTCCACCGAGGATATTCTGGCAGCCATCCAGAGCGTGCCTGCCAAGACCGTGTTCGTGCTACCCAACAACAAGAACATCATCATGGCTGCCGAGCAGGCACAGAAGCTGGCTGACCGTCAGGTGGTGGTGCTGCCCACCCGCACCGTGCCCATGGGCATTACCGCACTGCTGAACTTTGACCCCTCTGTGAACGCTGAGACCAACACCATCAACATGATGGCTGCTGCCGACAAGGTGTCCACCGGTCTGATCACCTACGCCGCCCGCGACAGCGAGTACGACGGCAAGCGCATCCGCAAGGGCGAGATCATGGCGCTGGAGAACGGCAAGATCGTTTCCACCTCCACCGATATCACCAAGGCCACCTACCGTCTGGCACGCAATATGTGCAAGAAGGATTCCAGCTTCGTCACCATCATTTCCGGCTGTGATGTAAGCGATGAGGACGCCGAGAAGGTTACCGAGATCGTAAAGGCAAAGTGCCCCAACCATGTGGAAGTAAGCCACATCCGCGGCGGCCAGCCCGTTTACTACTATATGATCAGCGTGGAGTAAGCATTCCCCTGCCCTGATTTGACATTATCACAAAACACAAAGAGACTGCTGCATGGTACTCCGTGCGGCAGTCTCTTTTTCTGGCGAAAAAGCAAGTCGGGAAGTTCCGCAGAACTTCCCGACTTGGAAATTATAAAAAATTCTTCCGCTGAAAATGCCCAAAGCGCACGCGGCGGGCATTCAAAATCGTCCAGACCTGATAAAAGGCCGCTGCACAAAATCTGTGCAACGGCCTTTGTTTCTCAGAAAAAGCTTACCTGACTGCTCTCGGGCAGGTCGCCCAGTGCGCCCACCTGACGCAGACGGTCCAGAATGCCGCTGCCCACGCCGGAGGCCTGCTGCAGCTCTTCCACCGAGATATATTCCTCTCCGTGGATGGTCACCCGCTCCAGAGCCTCGGCAGCGGCACCGCCGAGGCCCTTCAGGGCGCTGAAGGGCAGGCGCACCTTGTCGTCCTCCACCACATACTTGGAGCCGCGGCTCTTGCCCAGCTCGATGGGCAAAAACTCGTACCCACGGCTCAGCATCTCGTTGACCAGCTGCAAGCTGACCAGCACATCCTCGTCCTTGGCATTCTTTTCCTCTTTCAGGCGGCGCTTGACCGCTTCCATGTGGGCGCGCGCCACGGCAGCGCCGCCGATGGCGGCTTCGTAGTCGATATCATCGCCGCGCACGGTAAAATACACCGCATAGAACGCCTGCGGCTTGTAGATCTTGTACCACATCAGACGGATAGCACTCATCAGGTAGGCCACAGCGTGAGCCTTGGGGAACATATACTTGATCTTGCGGCAGCTCTCGATGTACCAGTCCGGTACCTCGTGCTCCCGCATGGCTTCCTCCCAGCCCGGCTGGAAGCCGCCCTTGGCCACCTTGCCCTTACGCACGGCCTCCATGATATCAAAGGCCATCTTGGGCTCCAGCCCCTTGCGCAGCAGGTACAGCATGATGCTGTCACGGCAGCCGATGACCTCTGCAATGGTGCAGGTTCCGCTGCGGATCAGTTCGTCCGCGTTGCCCGTCCACACGTCCGTGCCATGGGACAGACCGGAGATCTGGATCAGCTCCGAGAAATTTTTAGGCCGTGCTTCTACCAGCATTCCGCGCACGAAATTCGTGCCCATTTCCGGGATGCCGAAGGTACCGGTTTGGCTGTCGATCTGCTCCGGGGTCACGCCAAGCGCTTCCGGGCTGGTCAGCAGGCTGTACACCTTGGGGTCGTTCATGGGGATGCTGTCCACCGGGATGCCGGTGTATTCCTCAAAATACTTGTAGAAAGTGGGCATATCGTGGCCCAGCTCGTCCAGCTTGAGCAGGGTGTCGTGCAGGTACTTGAACTCGAAATGGGTGGTCAGCAGACCGCCCGCCACGTCATCCGCCGGGTGCTGGATGGGGCAGAAATCGTAGATCTCATAGGTGTCCGGCACAACGACCATGCCGCCGGGGTGCTGGCCGGTGGTACGCTTGACGCCGGTACAGCCCAGCGTCAGGCGGTTCTCCTCGGCGTGGTTCACGGTGCGCTGCCGCTCGTCCAGATACTTTTTAACGTAACCATAAGCGGTTTTATCCTGAATACCGGACACCGTGCCGGCCTTGAACACATTGGCCTTGCCGAACAGCTCCTCGGTGTAGCGGTGCACGTTGGATTGGTACTCGCCGGAGAAGTTCAGGTCGATATCCGGTTCCTTATCGCCGTAGAAGCCCAGGAAGGTCTCGAAGGGAATGTCGTGGCCGTCCACCAGCATCCGGGTGCCGCAGTGGGGACAGTTTTTATCCGGCAGGTCAAAGCCATCGTCCACGCTGCCATCGGTGATGAACTCGCTGTGCTTGCACTTGGGGCAGCGGTAGTGGGGCGGCAGACTGTTCACCTCCGAGATGCCGGAAAAGTGCGCCACGGCAGAGGAGCCGACCGAGCCACGGCTGCCCACCTGATAGCCGCCCGCATTGGAGTAGGCCACCAGCTTGACCGCAATGACGTACAGAACCGCGTAGCCGTGGCCGCAGATGGAATCCAGCTCCTTTTGCAGCCGCTTTTCCACGATCTCGGGCAGGGGATCGCCGTAATCCCGCTTGGCGTGCTCCCATGTGGCATCGCGCAGCTGCTGCTCTGCACCCTCGATGCTGGGCGGGTAGGTGCCCCGGGGGATGGCGCGCACGTTGTTGTCGATCATGGCGGCGATCTTGCGGGGGTTCTTCACCACCACCTCGTAGGCTTTTTCCTTGGGCAGATAGTAGAACTGCGCCAGCATATCCTGCGTGGTGCGGAAGAACAGTGGCGGCTGGTTGTCGGCATCCTTAAAGCCGTTGCCTGCCTGCAATACGGCGCGGTAGATCGCATCCTCCGGCTCGGTAAAGTGCACGTCGCCGGTAGCAATGACCGGCTTGTGCAGATCCTCGCCCAGCCTGATGACGGTACGGTTGAACTCCTTGATCCGCTCCTCGCTGTCCACCTTGCCATCCCGCACCATATAGGCGTTGTTGCCCAGCGGCTGGATCTCAAGGATATCGTAATAGGCGGCGATTTTTTTCAGTTCTTCGTAGCTGGTGCCGTCCACGATGGCGCGGTACAGCTCGCCCGCTTCACAGGCGCTGGTGAGCAGCAGGCCGTCCCGGTACTTGTTCAGCAGGCTGCGGGGCACGCGGGGCTTTTTGAAGAAGTAGTTGACGTGTGCTTCACTGACGATCTTGTACAAGTTTTTCAGGCCCATCTGGTTTTTGACCAGAATGATGAGGTGATAGTATTTCTTTTTCAGCACCTCGCGGTTGCCGCCAAGGCCGGTGTTGATCTCACTGACCTTCGTCACCTCTTTTTCCGCAAGGTCGTTCAGCATCACGCAGAAGATACGTCCCAGCGCAGCGGAGTCCTCGCAGGCGCGGTGCGCTTCGTAGGCAGGCAGTTCCAGATGCTTATTGATGGTTCCCTGTTTATAGTTGTGCAGACCCGGGTACATGGTCTGTGCCATGGTCAGAGTGTCGATATAGGTAGGTTCCAACTTGACGCCGCTGCGCTTGGCAGCTGCCCGTAAAAAGCGCATATCAAAGGCATGGACGTTGTGCCCCACCAGAATGCGGTCGCCCGCAAAGGCAAGAAAGGCTTCCAGCGCTTCCTTTTCACCGGGCGCATCCGCCACCATCTCGTTGGTGATGCCGGTCAACTCGGTGATCTTGGGGGTGATGGGCTTGCCGGGCTTGACGAAGGTGTCGAACTCCTCCACCACCTCGCCGTTGCGGATGATGACCGCGCCGATCTCGGTAAGGTACTCCACCCCAGGATCAAGACCGGTGGTCTCGGTGTCGAACACGCAGAACTCGCCGTCCAGCGGCTGATCCTTTACGCCGTAGACGCAGGGCACCATGTCGTCCACAAAGTAGGCTTCGCACCCGTAGATGAGCTTGAAATCCGGGTCTTTTTTGTGGATGTCATCGGCTGCCAGCATGGCTTCCGGGTAGCCCTGACACACGCCGTGGTCGGTGATGGCAATGGCGGGGTGTCCCATGCGGTGCGCCAGCTTGACGATGCCGCCGGGGTCGCAAAAGCCGTCCATGCTGGAAAGCTTGGTGTGCAAATGCAGCTCCACCCGCTTTTCCGGGGCAGTATCCTCCCGCTTTTTGCGCTCCACGATCAGCACATCGTAGGGGTATACGATGTAGTCGTGCTCGTATTTATCGTAGGAGCAGTCGCCCCGCACGATGACTGTGCTGCCCTTGCTGATGCCCTCCCACTTGGAGCAGTCCTCCCCTTCCTGTGCGCGGACCTTCAGGTTGATAGAACCGGTGTAGTCGGTGATGGACACGGTGTAGATCTTGCGGTAGTTGCCCTTGACCTCGGTAAAGAACACATCGCCCCAGATCATGCACTTGCCGCCCTCGCCGCCCAGATCCTTGAGAGGCGTAAGGTTTTTGGGGGTAAACATTTTGCCGTGGAAGATGGTGACAGGCTTGTCCGTAAGGTTGAGTCCCTCCACCTTGATGGACGGTGCGGTATTTTTTTTCTCAAACTTGACCACCGGCGGTGCGATCTTGCGCTCCAGCTTTTCTTCCATTTGCTGCTGCTCAGCCGCAGTCACCGCGCTTTGCAGCGTCACCTTGGGGGTAACGCCGGTATGCTCAGCAATGCGCTTGGCAAGCAGCTCCTCAAAGCCCATCTCCTGCAAAAACTTTGTGCCGTGGCACACCCCCACCGTGATGTTCTGCCCGGTAATGGAGATGCTGCTCCTGTCCAGAAAGCCGTTGATGGGCACGCCGTCCCGCTTCATGTCCTCCAGCAGGGTGCGCAGGGCGTGCTCGTCCAGCATGGCATAGCCGAACAGGTTTTTGATCTTCAGCTCAAAGCCCTCATAGTCCGGCTGCAGGGAAGCCAGCAGGCGGGCGCAGAGGTTCTGATCCAGCGGGGCGGCGCTGCGCAGAGTAAACTCGACCTGCCGGTCCTGCCGCAGCATCCGGGCGTGCTCCACGATCACCTGCCCGAAGCAGGCCGCAAAATCCGGGTCCGCCATAAACTGCGGCCACAGCTGGGAAACAAGTGGTTTCACAAATGGTACTCCTTTTTGGTGGGTTCTTTACAGCACAAACTGCCGCACCCGTTTTTGCAGGTGTGGCAGTAGGGAAAAGAATACTTACAATTTATAGATCTCGTCCATGAACTGATCCAGAATGTTATCGCCGGTCAGCTTTTTGATGGGCTTGCCGTGGATGAACAGCACGGCCTCGCCCTTGCCGCCAGCAATGCCGATATCGGCTTCGCGCGCTTCGCCGGGGCCGTTGACAACGCAGCCCATCACGGCTACCTTGATGGACTTTTTGTAGCCCTGCAGCCGCTTTTCCACCTCGTTGGCGATTTCAGTGCAGGGGTACTGGGTGCGTCCGCAGGTGGGACAGGTGATGACCTCCGGCCCGGTGACCGGGAAGCCCACAGCGCGCAGGATGTTAAAGCCTGCTTCCACCTCTTTTTCCGGCTCGGCAGCCAGCGACACACGGATGGTGTCGCCGATGCCCTCCAGCAGCATCCCGCCGATGCCCATGCCGCTTTTCAGCAGACCCATCTGGTAGGTGCCGGCTTCGGTGACGCCCACATGGAGCGGGTAGTCGGTGACGGCGCTGAGCTGGCGGTAGGCTTCCATCATGCGGGGCACGTTAGAGTTCTTGATGGAGATGACGATGTTGTTAAAATCGAACTTTTCCAGCAGCCGCACATGGTACAAAGCGCTTTCCACCATGGCCTCCGGGGTGGGTGCACCGTAACGGGCAAGAATGTGCTTTTCCAGACTGCCGCCGTTGACACCAATACGGATAGGGATGTTCTTCTGCTGGCAGGCATCCACCACTGCCTTTACCCGGTCGTCGTCACCGATGTTGCCCGGGTTGATGCGGATCTTGTCCACACCCACGTCCGCGCAGGCCAGCGCTGCCTTGTAGTCAAAGTGGATATCCGCCACGATGGGGATGTTCACCGCGTTCTTGACGGCTTCGATGCACTTTGCATCCGCCGGGCTGGGGCAGGTCACCCGCAGGATCTGGCAGCCTGCAGCTTCGCACCGCTTAGCCTGTGCCACATTGCCTTCGATGTCCTCCACCGGCACATTGAGCATGGTCTGCACCGCAATAGGGTTGCTGCCGCCGATGGTCACATTGCCGATCTTCACTTCACGTTTTTTCTGCCGCATAAGGGTTCCCCTTTCTTATACTGTCCCGGTGATGAGCCGGAGAATATCGTTGTAGGTTGCAAAGAGCATCAGCCCGAACAGCAGCCCGAAGGTTGCAAGGGTGAGCACGCTTTGCAGCTTTTCCGGCACTGTATGGCCGGTGACGCCTTCAATGACCAAAAATACTACCTTACCGCCGTCCAGCGCCGGGAATGGCAGCAGGTTGAGGATGCCAAGGTTGACGGTGATGAGCGCCAGCATCTCCAGCAGATCCTGCCAGCCGTAGCTGGCGGCCTGCCCGATGGCCGATACGATGCCCACCGGGCCGGAGAGGTTGTTGATGCTCTCCCGCCCGCGCACTAAGTCCACAAGGGAGGTGAACACGATGCGCCCATAGTACAGCACGCTGTTGCCTGCCTCCCGCAGCACGTTGCCGGGGGTCTTTTCCAGCCCGTAGACGGAAAAGCCGATGCTCATGTGGGTCTCGCCCTTTTCGTCCTGCCATGTGTCAAACTGTACCCTCGGCAGATGCACCTTTTGGCCGTTCCGCAGCACGGTGAAATCCGCACTGTAGGACTGGGTGCGCACCAGCTCATACAAGATGTCGTTTGCCACAAAGCAGCGGCGGCCGTTCACCGCCAGAACCTTGTCCCCCGCCTGCAGGCCGGTCTGCCCGCAGAGGGCACCGTCCTGAATGGCGTAGATGGTCTTGCTGGTGATGGGCTCATTCTGGGCGGCGATCAAAACCACCAGCACCACAAAGCCCAGCACAAAATTCATGACCGCACCGGCTACCATGACCAGTGCCCGCTGCCATACCGGCGCTTCATTCAGGGGGACGCCGGTGGGCTGCACAGATGCTTCCGTCTCCGGGGCGGGCTGCTCCTGCACAGTATGGGCAGCTTCTGCCTGCTGGCTTTCGGGGCTTTCCTCCCCTTCCAGCGCTACAAAGCCGCCCACAGGCAGGGCGCGCAGGCTGTACTGGGTACCCTTGCGGTTCTTTTTCCAGAGCACCGGCCCCATGCCGATGGAAAACTCGTTGACCTGAATGCCGCAGAGCTTTGCCACCGCAAAATGCCCGAACTCGTGGATGGCGATCACCGCACTGAACACGAGCAGCGCGGCAAGGATGGTGATAATAAATGACATTCGTTCTCCCATATCGCCCCGGAGCCGTTACAGAAACAGCGCCGGGACGTATATTGCTGATAAAGCGTTACAGGTGTGCCTGCACGAATGCGCGCGCCATGCGGTCGCACTCGTACACGTCTGCCAGCGTATAGTCGCCGCCAAAGCTGTCGCTATCCACAACAGCCTCCACCAAGCGGCCGATATCCAAAAAGCCGATCTTGTCCTCAAGGAACAGCTTAACGGCTTCCTCGTTGGCACCGTTGGCGGCGCAGGGGCCAAGACCGCCCTTGCGAATGGCCTTTTTGCAGGCGGCAAGGCAGCGGAAGGTCTCTTCGTCAGCCACATCGAAGGTGAGCAGCTTCAGGGTGGTAAAGTCCAGCTCCGGCACTACGCCCGGCACACGCTTGGGGTAGGTCAGGGCGTACTGGATGGGGATGCGCATATCCGGCACACCCAGCTGGGCAATGATCGAATTATCGCTGAACTGCACCGCAGAGTGGACGATGCTCTGGCGCTGCACCACGATCTGGATCTTTTCCGGCGGCAGACCGAAGAGCCATACGGCCTCGATGAGCTCCAGACCCTTGTTCATCAGGGTGGCAGAGTCGATGGTGATCTTAGCGCCCATGTTCCAGTTGGGGTGCTTGAGGGCGTCTGCACGGGTCTTGCCGCGCAGCTGCTCGGTGGTCATGCCGAAGAAGGGGCCGCCGGAGGCCGTGAGCAGAATTTTGGTCAGGCTGGGAGCGCTCTCCTTATCCTGCAGGCACTGGAAGATGGCGGAGTGCTCGCTGTCCACAGGCAGCAGCTGTACCCCGTGCTTTTCCACAGCCTGCGTGACCAGATGACCGCCGGTGACAAGGCTTTCCTTGTTGGCCAGCGCCAAATCATGGCCGCTCTCGATGGCGCACAGGCTGGCACCAAGACCGGCAATGCCCACCACGCTGTTCAGCACCACATCCGGGCCGTCCAGCGCAGCCAGTTCCTTCAGCCCCTCCGGGCCGGTGAGCAGCTTGGGTGCATTTGCCCGGCCGGCCAGCGCGGCGTCCAGCTTTGCGGCGGCATCCGGGTCGGTCATGCAGACATATTTCGGGTGGAACTCCTCGATCTGCTGCAAGATCTTTTCCACATGGCTGTGGGCAGAAAGGCCGTAGACCTCGTACCCTTGGGCGCGGATGACATCCAGACTCTGGGTACCGATGGAGCCGGTAGAACCCAACAGCGTTATTTTTTTAGACATGATAGTTTCCTCCTCTGTATCAGACGTAGAACACGGCGGTGATGACCATGGTCACGAAGGGCGCAATGAACATCACACTATCGAAGCGGTCCAGAATACCGCCGTGACCCGGGAAGATGGTGCCATAGTCCTTGATGCCGCACTGACGCTTGACCACACTGGCAAACAGGTCGCCGTAGATGCCCAGCACTGCAGCGATGCAGCCCAGCAGCGCGATGATGACATACATGGAGACCCCGATATTAGAGCGGGTAAAGGCTTCCATGCGGTTAGCCGCCATGGAGTAGATGATGGTAGCGACCACGCCGAACACCATGGTGCCCAGCACGCCGCCGATGGCACCCTCCACCGTCTTTTTGGGGCTGACCACCGGGCACAGCTTGTGCTTGCCAAAGGCGCGGCCTGCAAAGTAGGCGCAGGTGTCGCCGCCCCATGCAAAGCAGAGGATGAGCAGAATAAAGAAAACCGCGTCATAGCCGAATTTTTCCACCGGCAGACGCTCCTTGAGCAGGATAAAGGAGTAGAAGCAGAAGATCACGATGCCCGAAAACACCAAAAGACCGCTGGCCTTCTGGTAGCTGATTGTGCCGTTGCGCACCACCAGATAGATGGCAAAAAAGGTGACCAGCACAAAGGACATAGGCATGACCAGCTTGCGCATGGCACTGTAAGTGGAAAGCATGACCAGCAATGTGTAGGGTACCAGCACTGCGTACATGAGCCAGTCCTTTTTTTCAAAGCCGAGGGCGTTGTAAATTTCGTGGACGGCGATCAGGGTGATGGCAGCGATCACCAGATTGAACACCATGGTGTTAAAGGTAAACATCACGCCAATGAGCACCAGAATGCCCACGATCGCAGTAATAATGCGTGTTTTCATAGGTTTCGATCTCCTTTGTTCTTCCGGCAGCAGCCCCTTGCGGGGCAGCGCGCTCCGACCCGAGGAAGTACCGGGTCTGCCGGGTCTGCACCATGGGCGCAGGGTTTGCAATACGGATACTGCGCCGCTCAGATGCCGCCGAACCGGCGGCTGCGGTGGTTGAATTCTTCAATGGCGGTATCCAGATCGGCACGGGTAAAGTCCGGCCAGAGCACATCCATCTCCACCAGCTCCGAATAGGCGGCCTGCCAGAGCATGAAGTTGGACAGCCGCTTTTCTCCGCTGGGACGCAGGATAAAGTCCGGATCCTTCTGTCCGGCGGTGTACATGGCATCGCTCATCATCTGCTCGTTGATATCCTCGGGGCGGATCTCGCCTGCCGCAGCCTTTGCAGCCAGCTGCTGTGCTGCGCGCACGATCTCCGGGCGGCCGCCGTAGTTGATGGCGATGTTCAGGGTCATGCCGGTCTTGCAGGCAGAGTCCCCTTCCAGCTCGTTCATCATCTTTTGCAGTTTGGGATCCAGCGCGGTGCGGTCGCCTAAGAACTTAATACGGATATTGCGGTTCTTGTAGTCAAAGCCCTCGATGAGGTACTGGGCGAACAGCTTCATGATGGCTCCCACCTCTTCCAGCGGGCGCTTCCAGTTCTCGGTGGAGAACGCGTAGAAATACACCGATGCTACGCCAAGTTCATCGCAGTAGTTGGCAATATCCTTAAACACCTCCGCACCCTTTTTGTGTCCTGCGGTGCGGGGCAGGCCGCGGTTTTTCGCCCAGCGGCCATTGCCGTCCATAATGATGCCGATGGAAAGCCCTTCAGCAAATTCTTTGGGGTGTGTCATTTATACCTCCCGGCAGCAAGGCTGCCTGCAAAAAGTGCCGCGCACCTTCCACCAGCGCACGGCACCTCCCAATCGTTATTGTGTGCTGCGGATCAGACGGCCATGATCTCCTTCTGCTTTTCTTCCACGGCAGCATCAATGTTCTTGATATACTTATCGGTCAGCTTCTGGACATCCTCTTCCATGGTCTTCTGGGTGTCCTCGGTCAGTTCGCCGGCCTTCTTCATAGCCTTGGCCTTATCCATAGCATCGCGGCGCACGTTACGCACGGCAACCTTGGCGTCCTCGCCCAGCTTGGAGACTTCCTTAGCCAGCTGCTTGCGGCGCTCCTCGTTGGGTGCGGGGAAGTTCAGGCGGATGGTAACGCCGTCATCAATGGGGGTAATGCCCACATCGCTGGCCATGATCGCCTTGCTGATGGGACGCAGCAGAGTGCGGTCCCAAGGGGTGATGGTGAGAGTGCGAGCCTCAGAAACGGCCACAGCTGCCAACTGCTGGATGGGGGTGGGTGCACCGTAGTAATCCACGACCACCTTATCCAGCACGGCGGGGTTTGCACGGCCTGCGCGCACCGCAGCCAGCTCGCGGCTCAGGTGCTCCACAGAGCTCTTCATCTTATCTTCGAAAACCTTGGTGTTGCTGCTCATTGTCGTTGTTCTCCTGTTTCTTTATTCTATTGATCCATGCAGGCAGCGCACTGCGCCGCTGCTGCTCTATCCAATCGTATGCAGTTGCACCGGGGCGCTATGCTCAGCCCTCGTAGACCAGAGTGCCCACGTTTTCGCCCTGCACAGCCCGTGCGATGTTGTCCGGGTCGGCCAGATCAAACACCAGAATGGGCAGCTTGTTGTCGCGGCACAGGGTAGCTGCGGTGCCGTCCATAACGGCCAGCTGATCCTCCAGCACCTTGGTAAAGGTAAGGGTATCGTACTTTTTGGCATCCGGGTACTTGTGGGGGTCCTTATCGTAAACGCCGTCCACCATCGTCGCCTTGAACATTACATCGGCGCTCACCTCTACGGCGCGCAGGGCGGTAGCCGTATCGGTAGAGAAGAAGGGGTTGCCGGTGCCGCCGCCGAACACAGCGATCTTGCCCTCGTCCATGGCGCGCAGAGCATCCTTGCGGGTAAAGGCAGGGGCCACCTGCGGCATGGTGATCGAGGTAAACACCTCGGTGGGCACGCCCAGCTGCTCCAGCTTATCAGAGACAGCCAGTGCGTTCATCACCGTAGCCAGCATACCGATCTTATCGGCCAGCGTGCGCTCCATCTTACCGCTGGAGCGGCCGCGCCAGAAGTTGCCGCCGCCTACCACGATGCCGATCTGCACGCCAAGCTCGTGCGCCTTTTTCACGCCGCCGCAAATGGCGTCCATGGTGGGCTCGTCAAAGCCCATGCCCTTTTCGCCGCCCAGCGCCTCGCCGCTGATCTTTAAAAGGATACGCTTATATTTCAATGCCATAATCCAAACACCACCTGTTTTATCTTTCGCCGGATAGCCCGGCATTTTTACTATACTATATTTTACAATAAAACTCCCACAATGTAAACAGTCAAACGTGCCGTTCTTCGCAAAGCTTTTGTGAACGAATGCGCAGTGCCCGCAAAGCCTGCTTTTGTTCCGGGGGGATGCGGTAGCTTTCCACCGCTTTCTGAATGGTCTTGTTGTGCGTCCACACGTCCAGCCGCTTTTCGGTCAGCCACGGCAGTGCCGCTGCCGGCTGCTTTGCCAGTGCAGTGGCAAAATACCACGCCCGCATCATATTGACATAGTATTCCTCGCTGTGCACCGCCGCCGCCCAAGCCAGATATTCCGGCCGGAAGGCATCGTCCAGATAATACCGCATCAGCATCCCGATCCCGTAGCGCACGGTATACACTTGGTCAGAGCCCAGCCAGCGCCGGATAGCGGTCAGCAGTTCCGGCTTATGCTGCGCAAACACCTTGGGGCTGAAGCTATCGCAGACTGCCCAGTTATCCACATAGGGCAAAAAGCGCTCAGTTGCCGCCAGCGCTGTGCCGAAATCCCGGACAGACTCCAGCAGAAAGGCGTGGAGAGCGTTTTCTTCATAATAAAAATGCGGCAGATCTTGCACAAACACCTCCGCTTCCGGGGTATCTGTCAGCTGCTTTGCCAGCTTACGCAGCAGCGGCACTCGCACCCCAATCACCGTTTCTGGTGGCAGGGTGGGCATCAGGCGGCTGTTAAAGATCTGATATTCCTTGTCTTGCAGCGCAAACAGCTGCGCACGGATCGCATCCACTTCCTGCATTTTGTCACTTCCCTTCTGCACCATTGTACCAGATGGGAAGGAAAATGCAAAGAGAAAAGGCTTCACCTTTCTCAGATGAAGCCTTTGGAGCATCCCGTGCTTTCTATAATAGTATCCCCGTTTCTGTTTTTCCTGCTTGTTTACCCCACCCTCTGCCGTTTATCCAGCCGCATCTTATCGGCTATCATCGCGATAAACTCCGAGTTGGTGGGTTTGCCGCGCAGGTTATGGATGGTATAGCCGAAGTAGCTATTGAGGGTATCCACGTCTCCCCTGTCCCACGCCACCTCGATAGCGTGGCGGATGGCGCGTTCCACCCGGCTGGCGGTAGTGCCGTTTTTCTTGGCGATTTCCGGGTACAGGCGCTTGGTCACAGCGTTGATGTACTCCGGCTCGTTCATGGTGAGCAGAATGGCATCCCGCAGGAACTGGTAGCCCTTGATGTGGGCAGGCACGCCGATCTGGTGCAATATCTCGGTGACGGTCAGCTCGTCGCTGTCCACACTGGTGTGGAGCAGGTGCTTTTCCTGTCCACTGGCTGCCTTGAGCACCCGGGCGGCAAGGACGCTTTCGTCGAAGGGCTTGACAAAATAGTAGGCAAAGCCCTCGTCCAGCAGTTCCTGTACCATTTCCTCGCTCTGGAACGCGCCGGTGACGAAAAACGAGGTGTGGCGCTCGCCGGCGGCATTGTAGCGCTGCTTGACCGCCAGTGCATCCAGCCCGGGCATAAAGGCATCCAGCAGCACCACCTGCGGGCGAACGGCCAGCATCTTCTGTAAAACCTTATTTCCATCCTTTTCCACAACGGTCACTTCCACGCCCTTTTGCTCCAGCGCCTCGCGGCAGGCTTCTGTGATCTGAGCACCGGTATCCGACATCAAGAATCTCACTTTATCCATGGTTGTTTCCTCCAATGTGTGCAGTTCCTTTAATACCATGGATTTTACCATAATTTTCCAGACAGTTCAACGGTTTATTTTGGGAAATTATGGAAATTCCGCTCGAATGTCCTACTTTTTTATGCTGCCGCATCCGTTCCGGACACGGAATGTGCCTGTTCCAGCATGGTTTGCGCAAAAATGCCGTAGCCTCGTGTCGGGTCATTGACCAGCACATGGGTCACCGCACCCACCAGCCGCCCGTTTTGCAGGATGGGACTGCCGCTCATCCCCTGCACGATGCCGCCGGTCTGCGCCAGCAGTGCCGGGTCGGTAACACGCAGCACCATATTGCGGCGCGGGTCGGCATCGTTCACCTTTTCAATATAGACGCGGTAGCTGCGGGGCGTTTCGCCGCTGGTGGTGGTCAATATCTCTGCCGCGCCGGGCAGCACCTCCTGCGCAAAGGCAAGCTCCGTCTGCTGCCCGGCAATGGCGGTGCTTACCGTGCCGTAGACGCCGTTTTCGCCGTTGATGCAGATCCTGCCAAGGGCGTGGTCGCTGATAAATTTGCCCTTCAGCTCCCCGGGGCTGCCGGCGGTGCCGCCGGTGCAGCCCACGATCTGGCAGGCCACGATCTCGCCGCTGCGCAGGGCGACCTGCTCGCCGGTGTCACTGTCGCTGATGGGGTGACCCAGCCCGGCAAACACCCCGGCCTGCGCGTCCACAAAGGTCAGCGTACCCACCCCGGCGGAGGAATCCCGCACCCACATCCCTGCCCGCCACTGGGCGTTCTGGGTATCCCACACCGGCAAAAGGGTGGTCTGCCGCTGCTCGCCCTTGCGGACGTAGACCACCTCCACCGCCGCACCGGCAGCGGCTTCCAGCGCGGCATGGACCTGCTCGTTGGTCTCGGTGACGGTGTTCCCCATGCGGATGACCCGGTCGCCCAGCCGCAGCCCCGCCTGCTTTGCAGGGTTCACCGTACCGGCGGCGGTATGCACCTCGGAAAAGCCCACGACAAGCGCCCCCTCTGAGAACATCTTCACCCCAAAAGGCGTGCCGCATACCGTAACCGTAGGGCGCTGCATCACGGTGGCGCGGATGGTCTTGACCGGCAGCCAGCCGCCCAGCGCCAGCGTAGTCTGATAGCTGCCCGCTGCCCGGGTGCTGGCCACATTGCGGCTGCCGTGCCCGCGCAGCGGTTCCACCCAGCCAAAGCGCGGCAGCATGAGCGGCTGTTCCGGTTCCAGATAAACCTGCTCCGGCAGGGCGCACCACAGCCAGCCCAGCGCCGCCACGGCTGCCACCAGCAGATAAGCCACTATAATCTTTATCCACCTGACGATGCTGTGCTTGGACATTTTACGGCCTCCCTGCGCATTTTTCGGATTTATTATGCGCAGAAAAGGGCGAAAATAACAGGGCTTTCGCAGATGCCGCTTTCCGCTTCAGTCCCTTCCCGTAAAAATGGAAGCCCGGAAGATCCGCAGACCTTCCGGGCTTGCTCTATCTGTCACAAACGATTTTTCCGCAGCGCAAAGGCGTGGCACGGCGGCGGTGCGCCTTATTTTTCATCGTGCAAAGTGCCGGTGCCGCCCTCCACCACGCCGTCATGCTTGAGCACGGCGGTAATGGTGCCAAAGAAGCACTTTACATCCAGCCCAAAGCTGATATGCTCCACATACCAGCCGTCCAGCTTTGCCTTTTCGGCAATTTCCAGTTCGTCCCGGCCGTGGATCTGCGCCCATCCGGTCAGCCCCGGGCGCACATCGTTTGCGCCGTACTTGTCCCGCTCAGCCAACAGGTCGTACTGGTTCCACAGCGCCGGGCGCGGCCCGATGACTGCCATATCCCCCACAAGGATGTTCCACAGCTGGGGCAGCTCGTCCAGACTGGTCTTGCGCAGAAAGCGCCCCATGCGGGTGATATACTGCTCCGGGTCGTGCAGCAGATGGGTAGGCATATCGTGCGGGGTGTCGATGCGCATGGTGCGGAACTTGAGGATCTGGAAATGCCGCTTGCCGATGCCTACCCGCTTCTGCCGGAAAAACACCGGCCCGGGCGAGTCCAGCTTGATGGCAACAGCCAGAAGCAGCAGCAGCCACGAAAGGCACAGGATGCCGCAGGCCGACAGCAAAATATCCAGCAGCCGTTTGATCCGATTTCGATACATAAATAAAACTTCCTCCGTTTTCTACGGGTGTACCGCTTTATTATAGCAGTATGGGCAGCATTTTTCAATTGCAGGCTGTGCCTGGCGGCTGATATTTGGCGATTTTGGAGGAAATGGACGCTTTACCTCTTGTTTTTTACCTAATATCGCGCTATAATAGGCAATTGCTATGTCAATTCAGGTTTATTATAGGAGGTAGATAACTCATGGCTACGACCAGCCGTTCCGCAGACCTGACCAGCGGGCCCATGCTGCAAAAGATCGTTTTGTTTTCCGTGCCGCTGGCGGCATCCAGCATTCTGCAATTGCTGTTCAACGCCGCCGACGTTGTGGTGGTGGGGCGCTTTGCGGGCAGCACGGCGCTGGCCGCTGTTGGCTCCAACGGTGCGCTGATCAATCTGCTGGTCAACCTGTTCGTCGGGCTTTCGCTGGGTGCCAACGTGGTGGCAGCCCGGTGCTTTGGTGCCCGGGACGAAAAAGGCGTGCAGGATACGGTACATACCGCCGTGGCGCTGGGCTTGGTCAGCGGCGTGCTGCTGGCGGTGGTGGGCTTTTGCACCGCGCGCGGCCTGCTGGAGCTGATGAGCTGCCCGGAGGATGTGATCGGTCTTTCCGCCCTGTACCTGAAGATCTATTTTATCGGAATGCCCATGACCATGCTGTACAACTTCAGCAGTGCGCTGCTGCGGGCCGTAGGCGACACCAAGCGCCCGCTGTACTGTCTGGCCGCTGCCGGCGTCATCAACGTGGTGCTGAATCTTGTCTTTGTCATCGGCTTTTCCATGAGCGTGGCAGGCGTAGCACTGGCCACCATCATCAGCCAGACCGTGTCCGCGCTGCTGGTGACCGGGATGCTCGTCCGGGAGGAGGGTGCGCTGCGGCTGGACCTGCGGCGGCTGGCCTTCCACGCCGGGACGCTGAAGCAGATCTTGCTCATCGGTCTGCCTGCCGGGCTGCAAAGCACGGTGTTTAGCCTTTCCAACGTGGTCATCCAGTCCTCCATCAACTCCTTCGGCTCCATGGTGGTGGCGGGCAACTCTGCCTCCTCCAATCTGGAGGGCTTTGTGTATACCGCCATGAACGCCTTTGCGCAGGCCGCTGTCACCTTTACCAGCCAGAACATCGGCGCACGCAAGTACCACAACCTTGACCGGGTGATCCGCAATTGTCTGCTGTGTGTCGTGGTGACCGGCCTTGTGCTGGGCGGCGGCGCAGCGCTGGCAGGGAACCAGCTGCTGCGCTTCTACTCCTCGGACACCGCGGTCATTGCTACCGGCATCGAGCGGTTAAGGATCATCTGCGGCTCCTATCTGCTGTGCGGCATCATGGACGTGCTGGCCAGCAGCCTGCGCGGGCTGGGTTACAGCGTGCTGCCCATGGTGGTAAGCCTTGTGGGCGTATGCGCACTGCGGCTGGTATGGATCGCCACCATTTTCCAGCTGAACCGCACCCCCTTTATGCTGTACATCAGCTACCCCATCAGCTGGACGCTGACCGCACTGGTGCATCTCGGCTGTCTGCTGGTAGTGCGGCGGCATCTGCGTCAGAACCAGCAGCAGACACAGGCGGCATAATCAATTTCGAACAAAGCAACGCCCTTTCGGTTATAACTCTTCCCGTGAAAAAGCAGTTCCGAAACGCCCGCAGGCGTTTCGGAACTGCAAATAAAAAATATTTTTCCTCTGACGTTACCCAAAGCAAAGCGGAGGGCATTTGAAATCTTCTCACCAAAAAGGACTGCTGCGTCAAACGATGCAGCAGTCCTTTTTTCACAGGGCCACATCCAGTGCCATCATCAGCGCAAACCCCAGCACGATGCTGATGACACCGGCCACTTCATCCGGTTCCACCGCCTCAGGAATCATCTCCTGTGCGGTCACACACACCATACAGCCCGCCGCCGCACTCATGAGCCACGGCAGCGCTGCACCTACCCACTCGGCCAGCACAAAGGCCAGCACCGCACCCAAGGGCTCCACCAGCCCGGACGCCGCCCCGGCGGCAAAGGATTGCCCACGGGTGCGCCCGCTCTGGGTCAGCGGCAGACTGACCGCCGCACCCTCCGGGATATTCTGCAAGCCGATTCCGAGGCTCAGCGCCAGCGCTCCGCTTACGGAGTCTGCGTCCCCGTGCAGCGCCAGTGCCGCAGCAAGCCCCACCACCATGCCCTCCGGCAGGTTGTGCAGGGTGACCGCCAGCACCATGCGCCCGCAATGCCCGGGGCCGCCCGCCAGCAGCTGCCCGGCGGCATCCTCCAGTCGCAAAAGCCCCACAGCACCTAAAATAAGCCCCAGCGCCGGGGGTACCCATGCCACCCTGCCCTGCGACCGGGCTATGGCCGGCAGCAGCAGGCTCCACACGCTGGCCGCCAGCATGATACCCGCCGCCATTCCGCACAAAATGCGCCGGGTAGCCGGTCTTGCCTGCCTGCGCAGCAAAAACACCCCTGCTGCTCCCAGCGCGGTACACGCCGCCGGAAACAGCCAGACCCCAAGTATGAAAACGATCCGGTTCAAACCGCATTCCCCCTTTGCCCTTTGTATGCACAAACGGGCAAAAAGGTGCGGTTTCAGAATGCGATAGCGTCCTCTTCGCTGCCATAGGGCAGGCCGGTGTCGGGGTTCATGGGCGGCACGGCCGCTGCGGCGTCTGCCTTTATCTTGCAGATCACGGCATCGCACAGGATGTACTTCACCTTTGCCACAGCGGTGTTGCCGATCTTATCGTACAGACGGCCTGCACTGTAGCAGTCCCCCTTTACGGTATGGGTGCTGTTGGCCACATAGCCCACCTTGCCCAGCCCCGGCAGCTCTGCCCGGATGGCTTCGCGGTCGGCCTGATTCTCCGGCTCCTTGACCAGACGCACCTTCTGCCCTACTGCAAAGGGCATCGTGCCGTAGCGGTAGTTCAGGCCGGTCAGTGTTACATAATACTTCATGGTTTTACCTCCTTAGAAATCCTCTTCGCTGCTGTCGCAGCTGTCTGCATCGCAGTCTGTGTCATCGGACGCAAAGCTGTCGGTGCTGTCCGTGCTGAAATTGCGCTCGAATGCGGTCATGTACTGGGCATAGCCCTCATCGCCGGTGCCGAAGTAGCCAAAATCAAAATCTTTCATCGTATTATCCTCCGCAAATGTTCTTGTCGTTCAAGCCTTCCGGGGGATGTCCGTCCCTCGTTATGCTTCTATTATCCACATTTACAGTCCAATAAAAAGGATTTTCGGCAGAACATTTCAAGTTTTTTCTACTTTGTGTTCCCCGCCCGGCGGTGCAGGCTTTGCTCTGTACCCACAGCATACCACACTCTGCCGGGTAGGAGGTCAACTGCCGGGCGACATTCTGCAAAAGCGGGTTCTACAGCAGATAGCAGCCCGTCTTTTTGCGGTTTTATTTTTGCCAAAAAGTCTTTGACTTTTGGCGAAATTTTATGACAACTATGTAGATTCTTTACATAGATTATAACTTTCGACCAAAAACCTCTTGATTTTTTTCAAAAACGGATTAGAATATAGCATCGCAGTGAGGTGCTACCGAAGGCCCGCTGCGAAACACACACAGGAAAAACAAGGAGATCATTGATATGAAACTCAAGAATATTTGCATCGCTGTTGTTGCTCTGGCTCTGGCTGCTGGCATGACCGCTTGCGGTGGCTCTGCTTCTACCGCTGCTTCCTCTACCTCTGAGGCTGCTTCTGCAAGCACCGCTGTTTCCGAGGCTGCTTCTTCTGAGGCTGCTTCCAGCGAGGCTGCTTCCTCTGAGGCTGCATCTTCCGAGGCCGCTTCCTCTGAGGCTGCTGTCAGCGAGGCTGCTTCTTCTGAGGCTGCTTCCACCACTGCCGCCTAAGTTTAACGCGCACAGCGTACATAACAGGATAGCAAAAGGCCGCTGCACATTGTTTTGTGCAGCGGCCTTTTTGGTTGCGCAGAAAGATTTTAAATGCCCTCCGCGTGCGCTATGGGCATAACCAGCGGAATGATTTTTTCTTTTTCGGGATACCGGGGCGTCCGCGGACGCCCCGGTATCCCATTTTATGAGAAAAGACCGCCGCACAAAGCCATGTACAGCAGTCTCCTCGCGTTTGAGAAGTAAGCTTCCCAGTATCATTTTTCAAGGATCGCACGAATCTGGGCAAGGTCGGCGGCAAAGGTGATATTCCGCTGTCGCGCCGGGGTGGAAAGCCCCATGGCGATCATCTGCTGCAAAAGCTGGTGCAGGGGCTGGTAGTAGCCGTTCAGGTCGTAGAGGATGCAGGGTGCGTCCAGCTGTCCCAGAGACAGCTTGCTGATGACCTCGGTGATCTCCTCCAGCGTGCCGGTGCCGCCGGGAAACGCGATAAAGGCATCGCCCAGTTCGATCATTCTGGTCTTGCGGGCGGGGATATCCTCGGTCACGATCAACTCAGTCAGTCCCTCGTGCTGCAGCTCTGCGTCCAGAAAGCACTTGGGCTCTACGCCGGTCACCCTGCCGCCTGCGGCCAGTACACTGTCGGCTAAAAGCCCCATCAGGCCGCTTTTGCTGCCGCCGTACACCAGCGCGTTGCCGCTTTCGCCAATCCAGCGCCCCAGCTGCTGCACAGCCTGTGGCAGTGCAGGGTCGTTGCCAAGGTTTGCGCCCAGATACACAGTAATGTTCATTGCAGTATCCTTTCTTGCCGGGTCAGATGCTCCACAGCACTGCGCCCAGCACCGCAGAAAGCAGGATCATCCCGATGGGGGACGGTGCTTTCTGCGTTTTCTTTTTATAGGCAAAATGCAGAATACTCAAAAGGGCAAACACCGCCAGCGCACGCACATCCGGGGCAAAGCCGCCGGAAACAGTGGTAAAGCCCCCCAGCGTGGAAAGCCCCATGGTGCAGGCGGTGGCCAGGATCATAGCCACCACGCAGGGGCGCACCCCGGCCAGAAAGGCGTTGACCCCGGCGTACTTCATCAGGCTGTGCAGCGCCGCCGCAATGAGCAGGATGATGACAAAAGAAGGCAGCACCACCCCCACCGTTGCCGCAAAGGAGCCTGCCAGTCCCGCCTGCGAAGCGCCGATAAAGGTAGCCATGTTCACCGCCAGCGGGCCGGGGGTGGACTCTGACACCGCGATAAAGCTGAGAAATTCGCTCTCGGTCAGCCAGCCGTGCCCCAGCACTGTTTCCCGCACCAGCGAAATCATACCGTAGCCGCCGCCAAAGGACACCGCACCGATGACAAGGAAGTTCCAGAACAATTGCAGCAGGATCATTTTGTGCCGCCTTTCTTCCCCTGCCCTACCGCATAGGCCAGCACCCCGGCTGCGCCGCAAAGCAAAATGCAGCAGATGGAGGAAAACTTTACCGCCAGCACAGAGCAGCCCACCATGGCCGCCAGCACCACCGCCACCACTGCCGTGTTGAAGGGTGTGCGCTGCAGGTTTTTGAGCATCTTGATTCCTGCGGATAAAATCAGGTAGATGACGCAGGCCTGTATGCCTTTAAAGGCATTTGCTACCACCGTCAGCTGCAAAAAACGGTCGAAGAAGAGTGAAATAAGATAGATGACCCCGAAAGACGGCAGACACACTGCCAGAGTGGAAGCCGCCGCACCAGCGGCACCTGCCAGCTTATAACCGATATAGGTGGCGCTGTTCACCGCCACAGGGCCGGGGGTGGACTCGGCAATTGCGACCATATCCAGAAACTCCTCCCGGGTGAGCCAGCGCTTTTCCTCTACAAATTCGTGCTCCAGCAGCGCCACCATGGCGTAGCCGCCGCCAAAGGTAAAGGCACCGATCTTGAAAAAGGTGCAAAAAAGTTCCTTGGTCTTGGACATAGGCATTTTCCTCCGGGCACTTACTGTTTGACCGGCTCCAGTTCCAGATAGCACTCGAAAGCCGTTTTGTCCGCGCGCTTGGCAATAAAGTACCAGCCATCATCCGAAGGCGCGTAGAACACCTCCACCTGCTGCCCCATGGGGACTTCGCGGTGATAGTTGATGGAAGCGAACTTTACAACGTGATCGCGCATGATCTCCAGCGGCAGCGCGTCACAGACGATATCCAGATAAAAAGCGTTGTTGATGTGATAGTGCAAATCGCACTGGGAGTAGCGCGCCGTAAACAGGCCGGCGCTGGTCAGGCTGTCCCGGTGCTTATGCAGCAAAAGGGGCAGCTCCTCTTTCACCGTCTCGTTCCAGTATCCCTCTACCGTCCAGCCCGGCTGGCGCAGGATGTGTCCATTCTCAAGGCTGGACATGATCCAGCGGCTGTCCACCATGGCTACTTCCTGCCCGGCTTCGTCCGTAAGGGTGGTGACGCGCTTGATAGAGCCGCGGAGAGCCTTTTCTGAGCGGGAGCAAAGGGTCAAAGTCTCGCCACGGCGGGGCACGCGGCTGAACCGCAGCGCCTGCTTGCCCACCAGAAACGCTACGCCGTGATCCTCAAAGAACTTATCGTCCATGCCAAAGTGGCGGGCGTGCATGGTGGAGATCTGCTCCACATAGCGCAGCAGCGCACTGGCCTTGAGCAGGCTGTGGCAGTCTGCATCGGCATTTTCTACCACGGCGGTGCCTTCATAATAAAACTGTTCCATAGTCTTTCCCTCCTATCGGAAAAAGGCCGCCGCACCACGTCCGGGACGGCAGCCTTGGTTGAACGATCAATACTGATTGCGGGTCTTTCTGCGCACCTTGCGCCAGATATTGAAGCAGGCCAGCGCCAGCATGGCCAGCAGCAACAGCAAAAACAGGTAGCTGCCGCCGCCTTCATCGTAGCTCTTCATCTCGCTCCACTTCAGGTCCAGTTCGCTGTTCACCTCGTCGCTCAGGGCGGTGAACACCTTCTCGCGGGCGGCGTCCTCTTCAGACGGGTAGGCGATCTCGCTGGTTTTCAGTTCCTCGTCCAGCACCTCCCATACATCGTGCATGGGGGTGGTGTAGCCGATATACTCGCTGTTAGCCTTGCCGATGTCGGTCTCGCACATGAAGTTGATGAACATCTCGGCGGCTTCCTTGTGCTCGCTGGCGGCGGGCACAGCCATGCAGTCCACCGAAAGCACACTGCCCTCCTCCGGGAATACCCACGCAAGATCCGGGTTATCATCGATCATGGTGATGGCATCGCCGGAGTAGTACACGCCGATAGCAGCCTCGCCGCCGATCATCTTATCAAAGATCTCGTCCATGACGTAGGCCTGCACCAGCGGCTTCTGCGCCTTGAGCTCTTCCACCACCTCGTCCACCTCTTCCGGGGTGGCGGGGTTGATGCTGTGGCCGCTCTTAAATGCAGCGATAGCGTAGGCATCGCGGCTGTTGTTGAACATCAGGATGTTGCCCGCATACTGCTCATCCCACAGGTCTGCCCAGCAGGTGGGGGCTTCGTCTACCATGGTGGTATTGTAGATGATGCCGGTGGTGCACAGCATATAGGGCACGGTGTAGGCGTTCTGCGGGTCGTAATCCGGGTTGCGGTAGCCTGCATCGATCTTTTGGAAATTGGGAATATTGTCGTAGTCAAGGGGCGCAAGCATCCCCTCGTTGATCATCTTTGCCACCATGTAGTCGGATGGGATGATCACATCGTAGTTGGCTGCGCCGGACTTGAGCTTGGCGTACAGGGACTCGTTGGAGTCGAAGGTAGTGTAGTTCACCTTGATGCCGGTCAGCTTTTCAAAGGCGCCCACAACATCCACGCTGTCATCCGAGCCGTTGGAGATGTACTCGCCCCAGTTATAGACGTTCAGGGTGACGTTCTGCCCCTTGAAGCGGGTCCAGTCGTAAGCATCCGACACCGAGACGTCCTCAGTGACCTCGATGGTACCGGCGGCAAGCACCGGCAGTGCAGCGCACAGCGCCACAGCCAGCGTCAGCAGCAATGCAGCAATGCGTTTCATCATGCGCCCTCCTCTCGCAGCGTTTTCTGATCCTTGCGGTAGCTGCGGCTCTCCATGGCATTGGACACCAGAATGACGCTGAGGATGACCACGAACATGATGGTGGACAGCGCGTAGATCTCCGGGCTGACCTTTTTGCGGGTCATGGAGTAGATGGCAATGGGCAGGGTCTCTACCGTGCCGCAGTTGAAGTAGGAGATCATAAAGTCATCGATGGAATAGGTCAGGCAGATGAGGAAGGCCGACAGGATAGCGGGACTGATCTCCGGCAGAATGACCTTGAAGAAAGCCTGTCTGGGATCACAGCCAAGATCCAGCGCTGCTTCGTACAGTTTGATATCCAGCTGCTTGAGCTTGGGACTTACGTTGAAGATAACGTAGGGCACGTTGAACGCGATATGCGCAATGAGCAGCGTAGGCAGACCCATGATGTTGTCCGGCAGCCATGCGGACTGCGCGGCAAAGCGCTGGTAAGCCACAAACAGCAGCATCAGGGAGATGCCGGTGATGATCTCCGGGTTGACCACCGGGATATAGGTGATGTTGGTCACCAGCAGGCGGCTTTTACGGCTCATGGAGGCAATGCCAAGGCTGGCAGCCGTACCCAGCACCGTGGCAATGATGGCGGACAGCACTGCCACCTCAACGGACACCCACAGTGCATGGAGGATGGACGCATTCGTGAACAGGCTGCGGTACCATTTAAAAGTAAAGCCGGTAAACAGCGAATAGCCCTTGCTCTGGTTGAAGCTGAACACGATCATGTAGGCAATGGGCAGGTACATGAAGCAGAAGAACAGGATGATGTAGACCCGCTGCATCAGGCGCAGATGTTTTGTTTTCATCAGGATACGCCCTCCATTTCATCCTCGTCAAAGCTGGACGTAAAGCTCATGCACAGCAGTACGATGATCATCAGCACCAAGCTCATGGCAGAGCCGACGTTCAGGTTGTAGCTGTTGCCCAGAAACTGCATCTCGATCAGGTCACCGATCAGCAGGTTGGAGCCGCCGCCCAGCATACGGCTGATGACAAAGGTAGACACCGCCGGCACGAACACCATGGTGATGCCGGTGCTGATGCCCGGCACGCTCATGGGGATAAGCACCCGCACAAGGGTCTTGGTGGTGTTGGCGCCAAGATCCTGCGCAGCTTCCACAAGGCTCTGGTCGATCTTGGTCATGCTGGTGTACAGCGGCAAAATCATGTAGGGCACATAGTTATACACCATGCCCAGCACCACCGCACCGGAGGTGTTGAGCATGGTATAGGGGCCAAGACCGATAAAGCCCAGCAGGGTGTTCACCGGGCCGTTGACGCTGAGCAGACCCATCCATGCGTAGGTGCGCAGCAAAAAGTTCATCCACATGGGCAGCATGACCAGCATAAGCATGATGTGCTGCTTGTTCACCCGCAGGCGGGACAAAAAATATCCCACCGGAAAGGCGATGATAAGGCAGATGACCGTGGCGATCAGCGCCAGCAGCAGACTGCGGGCAAACACCGAGCCGTAGCCGCTGATGGAGGTAAGGTTATTCAGGGTAAAGTTGCCCTCGGCGTCCGTCATGGCGTAGTACACCACAATGAACAGGGGCACAACGGTAAAGAGCACCATCCATACAAAGTACGGATAGGCCAGCTTTTTATCATAGATCTTCATGGCACATCACCCCTCGCTCCGCGCCATGATATGGATCTCGTTGGGGCCGATGCGCATACCAATGGTCTCGCCGGGGGTGCAGGCACGGGTGGAGTGGATCAGCCACTCGCGGCCTTCGCACTCCACGTGCATCTCAAAGTGCACGCCCTTGAAGATGACATCGTTCACCACACCCACAAGCTGGCCCTCCACCGGGGATACCACCTCGATATCCTCCGGGCGCACCACCACCTGCACGCTCTGTTCCCGGGCAAAGCCGCGGTCCACGCAGGGGAAGTCCACACCGGAGAAGGACACCAGAAAGTCCCTGTGCATCACGCCGTCCACGATGTTGGAATCGCCGATAAAGTCTGCCACAAAGGCGTTTTTCGGCTCGTTGTAGATATCCTCCGGGGTGCCGATCTGCTGCACCTTGCCGCCGTTCATGACCACGACGGTATCGGACATGGTAAGCGCTTCCTCCTGATCGTGGGTGACATAGATAAAGGTGATGTTCATCTCGCGCTGCAGCCGCTTGAGTTCCAGCTGCATCTCCTTGCGCAGCTTCAGGTCCAGTGCACCCAGCGGCTCGTCCAGCAGCAAGATTTCCGGCTCGTTGACCAGACTGCGGGCAATGGCCACGCGCTGCTGCTGACCACCGGACATCTGGCTGATGCTGCGGCGCTCGAAGCCCTTTAAGCCCACGACCTCCAGCATATCGCGCACCTTGCGGCGGATGGTGTCCTCGTCCAGCTTTTTGAGCCGCAGACCAAAGGCCACGTTCTCGAACACATTCAGGTGCGGGAACAGCGCGTATTTCTGGAACACGGTATTCACCGGGCGCTTGTAGGGCGGCACACCGGTAATGTCCTCCCCTTTCAGCAGCACCTTGCCGGCGTTTGGCTCCAGAAAACCTGCGATCAGGCGCAGGGTGGTAGTTTTGCCGCAGCCGGAGGAACCGAGCAGCGTCACGAACTCCTTATCATGGATATCCAGATTCAGCCCATCCAGAATGCGCTGTCCATCAAATTCCACTACGATATCCCGCAGTGAAACGACCACAGAGTTGTCCATTTTATATGTTATCCTCCTTGTTCTCAGATACGAAAAAAGACAGGGAACCTGCCCCATCTTTTTTGCGTATAGGGGCTGCTCCGCTCCGCGCAGCAGCATGATCTTGCGCGGCGGACTTACCCTGTCACGGTTTATAATAAACAATCCCAGTCGGATTGTCAATCACTCTGCCGATGTTTGCCGCAACTTTATAAAAAGCTGCAAAAAAATATACGCTGCACCCTGGTTTCGGTGCAGCGTATCAAAGCAATTATTCCTGCGTTTTCAGGTCGTTTTCGGTCAGCAGAAGCGCCTGTACAGTGCTTGTGTCCACCGTGTATGCCGAGGTATCCCCTTCCACTTGCAGATACCACCCGTCCGTACCGCAGGCGTAGGCCAGCTGCACGGTGGAGCCATCCTCGCTGGTAACGGCTGCGGTGAATACCGGTGCATCAAAACCGCAGGCAGAAAGGTCGGCGTCCGTTATCTGAGCGGTGGCATAGGTGCACAGGGCAGACAGCAGACTTTGCACCTTGTCCTGTGCAAGGCTGGCAATGGGGTCAGAAGCCAGCCGCCACACTGTCTCGTAGGCAGTAGAAGAAGCGCTGTCCGCGTCCGTGCTGTCGGCGCTGTCGGTCGGCTCGCTGACGGCGTTCAGGGTGACAGAGCTGCCATCGACCAGCGTATAGGCCACCTGCGTAATGGCAGAAGCCGTAAGCCCTGTGGGGCAGAAGCTGCCGAAGAGCCCGGCCTTATCCAGCTGGAAACAGGCAGCTTTGTTGCCGCTGACGGTGTAGATGGCATCGTCCCCGGCTTTTTGCGCATAGAGATCCCCGGTTACCGGGTTTTCTGCCCCGAAGGTCAGGGTAGTGCTCTGCCCTGCCGCTGTTACCGTGACGGTGAGCTGCGGGCTGTCCAGACCGTAGTCCTCCCCTGCCTGCGGCGTCAGGCTGCGCTTGGCATTCAGTGCCATCAGGGCAGTGCGCATGGTGTTGCAGGCGCTTTCGTCCAGATGATAGGCAGGGTCCTGTGCCAGCAGCCAGCTGCCGCCGGAATATTGCAGAGTGTAGGTCTCGCCGTTATAGGTGTACTCGATCTGCTCCAAGTCCTCAGCGGCAAAGCTGGAAAGGGGGATGCTGCCCTCGGCGGCGGCACTGGCAGACTGCTCAGCCTTGGCGTTGCTGCGGATCACCGCCCACAGCGCCGCGCCCAGCAGCACTGCCGCTGCCAGCAGCGCCAGCAGGGCACGCTGTTTTGTTTTCATAGCGGTCTCCTTATCTGCGGCGGCGCAGCAGCACCACTACTGCCCCGGCAATGAGCACCGCCGCCGGGAGCACGAACACAAAGGTCAGCCCCAGTGCAGCGGCGGTAGAGCCTGCCACCGTGATGGGCTCGGCTTCCAGCGCCTTGGTGTCCACAAGGACATCCTGCCCTACCAGCGAAGCGGCGCAGCCCTGCAAAAAGGTCAGGTTGCCGGGCATGGACTGATAAAGCTGCTCGTTATCCATGTTGGGGCAGCCGATCCAGAGGACCTCGGCACCGGTATCCTCGTTCCGTGCCCAGACAGCCAGTGCAAAGGGGCCGTCTGTGTCCCCGTCCTCCCGCTCCATGGTGGTAAGGTCGTCGATATCAGCCTTGGCATAGGCAGCGGAGGAGCTGTTCAGCAGCGGCTCGGCGGTGACATCCTCGGTCTCGGTGACCGTGATGCCCTGTGCCACTGACAACATGACATGGGTATTGGTGTTCACGCCGTTCAGCGCGGTGCTCTCGGTGGGCGTGCCGTAGTCCGGCAGCAGCGACCATGCAGAGTTATACAGCGCCTTGCTGCTGTCGCCCTCCACCACCATGCCCTCTGCACGGGCAAGGCCGAACTGCGCCAGCACGGCGTCCAGCTGCGGAGTCTGGGCGTAGACACTGCTGGTCAGCAGCAGTTTTCCGCCCGCCGCCAGATAATTTTCCAGCTGGCTGATCTCATCCACAAGGCCGTCCCCTGCGGTAAAATCGCTGGTGGGCGCGTTGATGATAAGCAGATTGCAGTCCTCCGGGATGGTGCTTGTAAGCAGATCCAGCGGCTGGGCGTCGATATTCTGGGCGTCCAGTGCATCGGTCAGGGAGTCGGTCAGGGACTGCTCGCCGTGGTTGGTGGTATAGTAGGCGTGGTTCTGTCCGGCTGCGGTGAGCTTATAGATGGCAGAGGTGATCTGCTTTTCGCCGCCAAAGGTCACGCTGGCAGAGCCGGTGGTGTAGTAATCGGTGTAATCGTATTCGTACAGGTCGGCGGCATCCAGTACGGTGCTGTTCTCCCCGCAGGTGACGATCAGACTGCCGGTGGAAACATTCTCCGCACCGTACTTTGCGGCAAAGGTGGGGTACAGGGTGGGGTCCTTCTGTTCCCAGCTCAGGTGCCCGCTCTCGGCGGCGTAGTGATCCAGCAGCTTTGTGATGATGGCATCCTCGCTGCCGGTTTCGCAGAGGTAATAGATGTGCACATCCTTTTCCAGCCCCTCCACCAGCGCTTTGGTGCTGTCGCTCAGGGTGTACATTTTGGCTTCGGAGAGGTCGAACTCGGTATATTTTGTGGGGATCGCCCGCACCAGCAGGTTGAGCAGTACCGCCAGCACCAGCACTGCTGCCAGCATGGCGGTGGACAGCAGTCCGCTGCGGAATACCCTGCCTTTCTGAGAGGACGCGTTCTTGTTCCATTTCATCATTGCGGCCTCCTCTCAGTTCCAGCGGCGCTTTTCCAGCCCCTGCGCGGTGAAGAACAGGAACACCGCCGCTACGGTCAGGTAGTAGACCAGTGTGGGGATGGAAAAGCTGCTGTTGACAAATTCTTCAAAGGGGGTAAACAGGCACAGGGCGCTGAGCACCGCGCTGAAAGCTTCGGTCAGCCAGCTGCTCTTGAGCAGGAACAGCGCCGTAAGCGCCACGCAGCACCCCGCAAAGGAAAGACAGCCCAGCGTAAAGCTTTTGCTGCGCAGCCCCGCCACCACGCTGAGCACGGCGGCAATGGCGGTAAACAGCGCCAGTGCCACCGCGCTGCCGGTGGTAAACATGGTGCGCAGGCTGGGCATCATATAGGCCAGCAGCAGCGCTGCCACACCGGATACGGCGGCGATGATCTGGTTTTCAGTCAGGCTGGAAAGGAATACCCCAATGGCAATGGCGGCGCAGCCCATGAGGTAATAGCACAGTAGCGCAGAGAAATTGGCCAGCGTGCTGGTGCCGGTAGCGCCCAGCACCTTCAGCACAAGGATCATGCCCGCATCCACAAGGCAGGGCAGCGCAAAAATGACGCAAAGGGCAAAATATTTGCCCAGCACGATGCCGCCCACCGACACCGGGCTTGTGAGCAGCAGCTGGTCGGTGCGGCTGTGGCGTTCCTCCGCAAAGGAGCGCATGGTGAGCACCGGGATGTAGAGCAGCAGCACAAAAATGGTGCGGTACAGCGTGTAGTAGCCAAAATCCGGCAGACCGTAGCCCAGATTCAGCGCCACAAAGTAGATGGCCGTAGCCGCCAGCATAAAGGCGGTAAGCACCGCACCGATCATGCCGTGAAAGCAGCTGCGGAGCTCTCGTTTAAAGATAGCAGCCATCTCAGTTTCCCTCCCCTTCTGCCGGGGCTTCCTGCTCCGGCGTTTTTTCGGTCAGCGCAAGGAATACCTCCTCAAGGCTGCGGTTCTCGGCAGCAAGCGCCAGCACGGTGCAGCCGGCCTCGGTCAGTGCCCGGGACACGGCAGCGCGGCGGTCGGCGGCATCCTCGCTCTCGGCGGTAAAGGTGACCTGACCGTCTGCGGCGCTTTCCAGCGCTACCCGGCAGATACCCGGCACGCTGCGCACTGCGGCAAGCACGGTATCGGTTTCGCCCTGCGCGGTGGCGCGCAGGCGGCTGCCGGGGTTCAAAGTCTCGCCCAGTTCCTCCGGGCTGCCCACAGCCACCAGACGTCCCTTGGAGAGGATGAGCACCTGCTGACACACGGCCTGCACCTCGCTGAGGATGTGGCTGGACAGAATGACCGTGTGCGCCTTGCCCAGCTCCCGAATGAGGTTGCGGATCTCGATGACCTGCGCGGGGTCCAGCCCCACGGTGGGCTCATCCAGAATGATGAGCTGCGGGCTGCCCAGCAGCGCCTGCGCAATGCCCACGCGCTGACGGTAGCCCTTGGACAGGCTGCGGATGACCCGGGGCAGCACTTCTTCCAGCCCGGTGCGGCGGGCAGCAGCCAGCACCTGTTGCTTGCGCTGCGCACGCTTGACCCCCTTGAGCTCTGCCACAAAGTCCAGATACTCCTGCACGGTCATTTCCGGGTAGAGCGGCGGTTGCTCCGGCAGGTAGCCTACACAGGCTTTGGCCTGCTGTGCCTGCTCCGGCAGACGGAACCCGGCTACCTTCACCTCGCCCTCGGTGGGTGCCAGATAGCCGGTGAGGATATTCATAATGGTGGATTTGCCCGCGCCGTTGGGCCCCAGCAGGCCGTAGATCTGGCCGTCCGGCACCGTAAACGAGAGATCCTGCACGGCAGGGCGGCTGCCGTAGGATTTGCTCAGGTGAGAAACTTCGATCACAGCAAACTCTCCTTTTATTCAGAAGCTGTTTTGCGGAAAGCGGCATGGACGCAGCGCTTTCCGGTTTGGAACTGCTATAGTTTAGACGGAAAATGTGTTTAAATTAAGACAATCCTGTGTGGGAAAACGAAATATTTGCCCGTGCAAAAAGCAAAAATGCCGCCTCCCGAAGGAAGCGGCATGAGATAGCCTATAATTACTTACGGCCGAAACGCTTGTTGAAGCGCTCAACACGTCCGCCGGTGTCAACCAGCTTCTGCTTGCCAGTGTAGAAAGGATGGCACTTGGAGCAAACTTCGACGTGGATCTCGGGCTTGGTGGAACGAGTGTTGATGACATTACCGCAAGCGCAGGTAATGGTGCAGTCAACGTAGTTCGGATGGATACCCTGTTTCATTCTTTTCACCTCAATTCTGGTTCTGACGTATTGGGGCCATATTTAATGTATGTGCCCATCACAACCTTCAATATCGGCTACCCCGTCGAGCGGCCTTGGAAACGATTGCCTTACTATTATAGCACGAATCGGCCGGAATGCAAGAGGGAATTTTAACTTTTTTACAGCTTTTGCAGCAAAGCATAAAAACCGCCCCCGAAGCAGCACGGTCTTGTGCGCTGCTTCGGGGGCAGTCTGCTTTTGTTCTATTATAAGGTTACTGCTTTGCGCTTTCCGGGGCGACCTCAAAGTCGATCTTGCCCAGATTTACGTCTGCACGCACGATGGTGATCATCATGGTATCGCCCAGATTCCAGTTCTTGCCGGAAACAGGGTCGGAAAGGCGGACGCCCTCGGTGAGCATAGTGCCGGTGGCGGTCAGGCTGGAAGCGGGCACAAAGCCCTCCACGCCGTTTTCCAGTTCGATGAACAGGCCGCGCTGGGTCACGCCGGAGATGCGGCCCTCGTAGCACTCGCCCAGATGGCGGCGGGCATACTCGGCCTTGTAGCAGTCCTCGGCCTTGCGCTCGATCTGCATGGCGATCACCTCGCGCTCGCTGGCCTGCTTGCTGACATCCTCGGCAAACTCGCTGTAACGCAGGATCATGGTGTCCTTATCGGTGCCCTTGAGCTGCGCCGTCATGATACGGTGGATAGCCAGGTCCGGGTAGCGGCGGATGGGGCTGGTGAAGTGGGCATAGTCCTGCAGAACCAGACCGTAGTGACCCTTGGGCTTTTCCTCATACACGGCCTTGGACATACAGCGCAGCATACCGGTGTTGATGATCTGCTCATAGGCAGTGCCGCGCACGCCCTCCAGAATAGCGCTCAACTCCTTGGGGGTGGGCACGTCCTTGGCAAAGTGGTCGTTGACGCCGCAGGCCTGCAGCAGACCGTGCAGACGCTCCAGCTTTTCGGCGTTGGGCTCCTCATGCACGCGGTACACAAAGGGGATCTGCTTCACCCGGGCAAAGTGGGCGGCGCACTGGTTTGCCAGCAGCATGAACTCCTCGATCATGGCTTCGCTCTCGCCGGAGGTGCGCTTTTTCACATCGATGCAGTGGCCGTCCTCATCGAGGATCAGCTTTACCTCGCCGCTTTCGATATCCATGCAGCCGCGCTCCTTGCGCAGGCGGGCACGGTGGCCGTACAGCTCCTTCATGGCAGGCAGCTGTGCCAGTACCTCGTGGTACTTGCCGGTCAGCTCGTCATCGGCGTTGCCGGCCAGCAGGGCGTTGATCTCGGAGTACACGCCCTTGACCCGGCTGCGGATGACGGACTTGACAAAGCGGTAATCGGTCAGGTTGCCGTCCTTATCCAGCCGCATCAGGCAGGAGAAAGCCAGCCGCAGCACACCCTCGTTCAGGCTGCAGATGCCGTTGGACAGCTGCTTGGGCAGCATGGGCACCACCTGATCGGCGTAGTAGACGCTGGTAGCGCGGCTGAAGGCTTCGTTGTCCAGTTCGGTGCCGGGCTTGACGTAGTTGGAAACATCCGCGATATGCACGCCCAGCTCAAAGCCGCCGTCCGGGGTCTTGGTCAGGCTGATAGCATCGTCGATATCCTTGGTCTCGGCGCTGTCGATGGTAAAGATGGGCAGAGCGCGCAGATCCATGCGGCCCTCGCAGTCCGCAGCAGACACCTCGGCGTTGTCCAGCTTTTTGGCTTCGTCCCGCACCTTGTCCGGGAAGCGGCTGCGGATATCCTGCGCGTAGAGCAGTGCCTTTGCGCAGCGCTTGGCTTCGTCACAGCTGCCAAAGCGCATGGCCACGCCTACACGGTGATCCTCCTGACGGTTGCCGCGCAGCAGGATCTCCACTGCCACCTTGTCGCCGTCCTTGGCGCTGCCTTCGCAGTCCCGCATGACCTGCATGGAGATAGCGGGGCAATCGTCCGGTACGAACTTCAGGCGGCCCTCCATGCGGTGCATGGTACCCACCAGCGCGTTCTTCTCTTCCAGAACAGCAAGGATCTCGCCCTCATCGCTGCCCTCTACCCGGGGGTGTGCAAACTTTTCCACCAGCACCTTGTCGCCGGGCATTGCGCCGCGGGTGAACCGGCCGGGGATAAAGATATCGCTGGTGCCGTCCTCCAGCATGACAAAGGCAAAGTTTTTGCCCAGCTTTACCACCTTGCACAGCAGTGCCTTGTCGGCACGGCCGCTGCGCACGGTGAAGAACACGCCCTGACGCTGGCAGATGACGGCCTCGTGCACCAGCTGGTCCACGGCCTCCATCACCTTGCGGTCTGCGCCGCGATCCCCGCCGAACTTATTTTTCAGATCCTTTACGGTGCACGGCTGATTCTGGATCGCGTGCTCAATTTTATCGCGCATTGCCATAAAATATTTTCTCCTTCACTTCCGTGGCCGTGCATCTCCTGCGGAGCACAGCCCTGCCTTGGGACGGGCGCTTTCCCCTGTCCCCTCTTTGCGGCAGCCCGCAGAACCGGCTGCCCGCACTTTTTTCTGCACAGAAAAACAGCCCCGTCCGTTCACGGGGCTGCAACGCCTTCTCAGCCTGCCAGACGGCCTGCGAACAGGCAGGCCAGAATAGCGACCACAAAGAACACCACGCCTGCAATGCGGGTGACCTTAGCCAGCATCTGATCCGCCGGGGTCAGACGTGCATTGTTGGCACCGCCCACGCTGCCGTTGATGGCACCGGACAGACCCTGACCGTGGGTGTGCTGCATGAGGGTGAGGAAAACGATGACCAGCGAAGCCACCAGCAGAATGGCACCGCCAACAATTTCGATAACAGACATGAATCGTAACGCTCCTTTTATTTGTAAATACGGAAATCCACGCAAAAACACAACTATATAGTAGCATAACAAAGCCAAAATTGCAAGCGGAATCCGCGCATTTATCCCGCCGCTTCCAGCGCGGCGCACACCTGCGCAAAGATGGCTGCACCGGAATACGCCGTATGCACCGCGCCGTCCTGCAGCACCACAATGGTGTAGCGGGGCTTTTCTGCCGGCCAGAACCCCGCAAACCACAGGTTGCAGCGCTCGGTGCCCTCCGGGGTGAACTGCCCGGTCTGAGCAGTGCCGGTCTTGCCGCCCGCCCCGCCGGAAACCCCGGCGGCATCCTGCGCGGTGCCCTGCTGCACCACCTGCACTAACATAGTGCGCAAGAGCGCTGCGCTCTGCGCCGGGAGCACCCGCCGTCCCCGAGGGTGGCTAAGGGGCTCCACCGGCTGCCCTGTGGTCTCGTCCAGCGTGGCTTGCAGCACATAGGGCGCGCGGTATACGCCGTCCGCTGCAAGGGTGTTGAACAGCGCCGCAACCTGCATGGGTGTCGCCAGCAGACTGCCCTGCCCAAAGCTGAAATTGGCCAGCTGTCCGCTTTGCACCAGCTCCTGCGGGGCAGGCAGCTGGCCGGCTTCGGCGGCAAGCCCTTCTGCCAGCGGCAGGCTCTGTCCAAAGCCGAACGCCTGGGCGGCGTCCAACAGTTTTTCCGCGCCCAGCTGCTGCCCCAGGCAGATAAAATAGCCGTTGCAGCTTTTTTCCAGCGCAGCGGCAAGGTCTACCTGCCCATGCGGCACCCCGCCCGCGCAGCGGAAGATCTGCCCATCCACCACCACCGCGCCGGTGCACTCGAAAACCGGCTGCAAGCCCGCTTCCAGTGCAGCCGCCGCCAGCACCGGCTTGAACACCGACCCCACCGCATAGCTTTGCAGCGCCCGGTTCAGGAAGGGGCTGTTCGCCGCCTGCAAACTGTCGGCAAGGTGCTCCGGGTCGTAGCCCGGCACACTGACGCTGGCGCGCACCGCCGCCGTGGCGGTATCCAGCACCAGAATGCAGCCGCTTTGCATAGTGGTGGACGCCACCGCTTCCACTGCCCGCTGCACCGGACGGGAGATGGTCAGCTGCACACCCAGCGCCCCGCTGTCGGCTTGCAAAAGTTTGGGCGTCTCGCCGGTGCGCAGCGTACCCTGCGCTGTGACGGCGCAGACAAGGCTGCTGTGCTCCCCTGTGCCGGAAAGCACGGCGTCCAATGCCTTTTCCAGCCCCGCAGCGCCGTGACCTGTGCCATCCAGATAGCCCAGCAGATGCTGACACAGCGGCACCGCCGCGTACCGCCGGGCGGTGGGGTAACCGGTCAGTCCAAGGCGGGCGGGGTCGCAGTTCACCTCCAGCAAAAACGGCGCAGCGCGGCTGCGGCTGCGGTACAAAAGCGCCTGCCCGGCGGCGTCCGTGCAGGCATACAGCCGGTCGTAATTGCTCTGCCCGGGAAAACACACCACCTGCCAGCGCTCCTCTAACCCGGTGAGCAGCTGCCCCTGTGCATCGTAAAAGCTGCCCCGCCGGGCGGGCAGCTGCAGGGTGACCGTGCTCTGCGCCGCCGCCCGCGCGGCATAGGCGGGGTGCTGCGCCAGCAGATACAACCGGCACAGCACCACCATAAACCCCAGCAGCAAGGCAGCATACACCGCCAATACCCGTTTGCCGGACATCCCCGCGCCCCCTTTCCGTATGGTTAGGGTGGGCAGCAGGGGTGCAGGGTATACATAAAAAGAGGTGGAACCTCTCCGAAGAGAAATTCCACCTCTCTGGCGTATCTTATTAAGAAAGACTGGTACGGATTAGTACATGCCGCCCATGTCACCGCCGGCAGGTGCGGCGGGAGCCGGGGGTTCCGGCAGGTCGGCAACAAGGCTCTCGGTGGTCAGCACCATCTCAGCAACGGAAGCTGCGTTCTCCAGAGCGGAACGGGTGACCTTGGTCGGGTCCACGATGCCAGCGGCGATCATATCCTCGACAAAGACCTCGTTCTGGGCATCGAAGCCGTAGTTGGGCTTGTTGGCAGAAACGATCTTGTCGATGATGACGCTGCCCTCCAGACCGGCGTTCTTGGCGATCTGGCGCAGAGGAGCTTCCAGAGCCTTCAGCACGATCTTGGCACCGGTGCGCTCGTCGCCTTCCAGCGTGTCGCACAGAGCGCGCACAGCGGGGATGGCGTTGATGGGAGCGGTACCGCCGCCGGCCACAACACCCTCCTGCACAGCTGCCTTGGTAGCGTTCAGAGCATCCTCGATGCGCAGCTTCTTGTCCTTCATCTCAACTTCGGTAGCAGCACCGACCTTGATGACAGCCACGCCGCCGGCCAGCTTAGCCAGACGCTCCTGCAGCTTCTCGCGGTCAAAGTCGCTGGTAGCGGCCTCGATCTGGCTGCGGATCTGAGCAATGCGGGCTGCAATAGCGTCCTTGTCGCCTGCGCCGCCCACGATGGTGGTGTTCTCCTTGGTCACCTTGACCTGACGGGCATGACCCAGCAGCTGGACGGTAGCGTCCTTCAGCTCGTAGCCCAGATCAGAGGAGATCACGGTGCCGCCGGTCAGGGTAGCGATATCCTGCAGCATCTCCTTGCGGCGGTCGCCGAAGCCGGGAGCCTTGACGGCCACAACGTTCAGGGTGCCGCGCAGACGGTTGACGATCAGGGTGGACAGAGCCTCGCCCTCGATATCCTCAGCCACGATCAGCAGCTTCATACCGTTCTGCATCACCTGCTCCAGCAGGGGAACCAGATCCTGAATGACGCTGATCTTCTTATCGGTGATCAGGATCGCGGCGTTGTCCAGATCGGCCACCATCTTGTCGGTATCAGTGACCATATAGGGGGTCAGGTAGCCGCGGTCGAACTGCATACCTTCCACGATCTCGTTGTAGGTCTCGGCAGTGGTCTTGTTCTCCTCGATGGTGATAACGCCGTCAGAGGTGACCTTCTCCATAGCCTCGGCGATCAAACGGCCGATCTCGGGGTCGCCGGCAGAGATGGTGCCGACGCGGGCGATATCGTTGCTGTCCTTCACCTTCTGGCTGTGTGCCTTGATGGTCTCCACAGCGGTGGCAACGGCCTTGCTCATGCCGCGGCGGATATCCATGGGATTTGCACCGGCGGTAACGTTCTTCATGCCCTCATTGACCATAGCCTGTGCCAGCACGGTAGCGGTGGTAGTACCATCGCCTGCGGCATCGTTGGTCTTGGTTGCGACCTCACGCACCAGCTGTGCGCCCATGTTCTCGAACTCGTCCTTCAGCTCGATTTCCTTCGCAATGGTCACGCCATCGTTGGTGATGACCGGTGCGCCGAACTTTTTGCCCAGCACCACGTTGCGGCCCTTGGGGCCGAGGGTGATCTTAACGGTGTTAGCCAGGGTGTCAATACCGGCACACAGTGCCTTGCGAGCGTCCTCGCCCTGCTTGATCTGCTTTGCCATAATACATCGCTCCTTTATAATACAAGCTCAATTGAAAAGGGAAAATTCAGTTTCAGTCTTCCACAACAGCCAGAATGTCGCTCTGGCGCACGATGGTGCACTCTTCGCCGTCCACCTTGACCTCGGTGCCGGAGTACTTGCTGGTGAGGACCTTGTCGCCGACCTTAACGGTCATCTTGACTTCCTTACCGTCCACGACACCGCCGGGGCCCACCGCGATGACCTGTGCGACCTGCGGCTTCTCTTTTGCGCTGCCGGTCAGGATCAGGCCGCCCTTGGTGGTCTCCTCAACTTCAACAGTCTTAATGACAACACGGTCTGCAAGAGGAATGATCTTCATAATTCTTGCCCTCCAATTATATTGAATTTATTTGAAACTTTGTTGCGTCCTGCGGGGGCTTCGTGTGTGCCCCGCAGTGGTTTAGCACTCCTTTTCTCTGAGTGCTAAGTGTATTGTACTCATCTTGCCCTGAAAAATCAAGGGGTTTTGCGATTTTTCTTTGTTAAGAATTTATGACGCCCAAAAATCGTACTCTGCCACGCAAAAAAGGCGGCGCATCCTTGACAGGACGCGCCGCCTTTTTTATACTTATAGCGCATTATAGCAGTTTGCGTTTTTAATGCACAAGCAACAGCCGCAAACTGCATATCGCAAATAAGCCGTCTTGATAGGCACTATTTTTGAAAATTGCGATAGAAAAACACAGCTGCCGCGCTTTGCGGCAGAACGGAGGATACCGTGACAGACAAAAAACTGATCTCATCTTTACAAGGACTGCGGGCAGTCGCATTTTTGTGCGTGGTCATCTCCCATTGCGGGGCGCCGTGGCTTGGTCCGTGGGCGATTTCAGTATTTGTAGCGCTGTCCGGTTTTCTGATGGTCTGCAACTATTACGACCGCCCTCGCACAGCACCGGGGCTGCAGTCTGCCATAGCTTTCTCCTTTAAAAAAATACGCCGGCTGTATCCGCTGCACCTTATTATGATGGCTGCCGCCCTGTTATTTGTACTGAAGGGGCTTCTGGCGCAGCCCTCTGCCCGCGGGGTTCTCTCCTGTGCGGCGCAGCTTGCGGTAAGCATTTTCCTGTTGCAAACATGGATCCCGTCCAGCCGTTTCTGGTTCTGCCTGAATGGAGTGGCTTGGTATCTTTCGGTGCAGGCTTTTCTGTATGCCATCTTTCCCACGCTTCTCGCCGTGCTGAAAAAGGCCGATGCCCGCAAACTGCGCTGCATTGCCGCAGCAATTTTCTGCGTACAGTGCCTTTTCTCCCTTGCGGTCTGGAAAGCCGGGCTCAGCGGAAAGGCCGCATTCTACCTGACCTATCTGTGTCCGCTGTTCCGGGCAGGCGATTTTACTATCAGCTGCTGCGCGGGCTGTCTTTACCACAGCCGCAAACAGGAGAGCACACTGCCGCGCAGTGCTTTCTCCCTATTGGAACTGGGTGCTGTACTGCTTGCGGGCGGCTGCCTTTTTATCGCCGCCAAGCAGACAGGGGTTCTGGGCGCAGTGGCCTTCCGGTACAATGTGCTGTTCACTCCCTCTGCGGTGCTGCTGGTCTGGCTGCTCGCCATGGGCAAAGGGTTCATTTCCCGGCTGCTATCCGCAAAGCCGTTTTTGTGGCTGGCACAGCTCTCCCCTTACGGCTTTCTGATCCATCAGGTACTGATCCGGTATATGGAGCGGGTTGCAGACAAGCTTGACATTACAGTGCAGCCTGTGGTCTGGACCCTGACCGTATTTTTGCTCACGCTCTGCCTGAGCTGGTTTTATAAGGCGCTGGAACGCCGGGTGCGGCAGCGTCATGCAAAGGTTGCTGCACAGTAAACAAAAAGACAGCTTCAGTCTCTCTACACTGCGCCAAGTTATGTCATGGATTTTAGTTGCGTATGAGAGGTTTTTCTTTCGTAAAAAACCTCTCGCCCCTCCAGCGTTCCCGGAAAATGGAACAAAAAGAAAACCCCAGAATCATTCGAATTAGAGAATAATTCTGGGGTTTTTAATACTGTCGGCGGGGGCAAACCCGTACTCTGTCTCCAGAAAGGGATTTTAAGTCCCTCGTGTCTGCCAGCCTTCGGCAAAGTCCATTTTCGTTCGTTGTATCGTTTTATTTCTCATCGCGAGAGAGATTTTCCCTTCGTGAGCGAGAGGGATTCGCACTTTTTTGATAAGATGATAGTATCACATTTTCCGCCCTATGTCAATCATGTAAAATTGTTTCATCTTGTCGTGCTTGATCTTCGGAGCGTCCGGGGCCCGGGGCGTTCGCCCTGCCCAGATGCGCTCCTCAGGGTGGGGTGTGGTGAGGGGTGGATGATAGTTTGATTGGTGTACTGATGGTCTGGCTTGGACGATGCAGTATTTCTGATTTTTGAAGAGTACTTTTGAAGTGACTGAATTTATTTTGATGTGCTGATTGCTTTGATTATTTCTTATCCTTGTTGTTCATTGCTGTTTATTTGCTCAGTAACTACTTTGCCTGTGCTCTCCCCTGCTGTTCTTTTGCTGAAATTTCACCGGAAGTGATTTTGAGGAATGGAATGAAAAACGTGTATATTTGTTCGATATAAAACAATCGTTCTATTATAAAACCGTATGGATGGGATTTTGTAACCACACCCACACGGTCTGAGGTCTAAAAGATTATTTTAGTTTTTCGAGTATCTCGTCTGCACTCACGCCGCTGGCCAGCAGCTTTTTCAGCACGTCCTCTGCTTCAGCTTTCTTTGCGGATTCTGCTGCCTTAGCATCTGCCTTTACCTTCTTCGCTTCCAGGGATGCCACTTCTTTTTCGGCCTTCTTCAGAGCAGTCTTCTTCTCTTTCAGGTCAGCTTTCAAAGTGTCAATGTTGGCGGTGATGGAAGTGATTTCAAAAGTCAGGGAAGCGATGAATCCCTTCTTCTCTGCAATCTGGGATGCAAAGTTGTTGGTAACTTTCGGTTTGTTCTTACTACCTTTGGTTCTGGGCATAAGATATCCGCCTTTCTATTATGTATTATGGTTTTAGTATAGCACTGTAGAATGGCAAAAACAACGCTTCAATCCCAAAACTCTCTTGTCTGCATATATGTCACTTCATATTTCCCTTCAATGCCTTCTTCCTGCATTGCTTTACTTAATGCCGCCAGGGCTTTGTTATCATAATAATATACGTGCCACTTTGTATCATCTTTGATTGACTTTTGAATTTTTCTCAGATACGGCCAATCAGCTTTTCCTGCTGCCCAACCAACAACTACAACCGCATCAATATCACTAAGTTTCTCCCAAAATGACTCCGATAAACTGATTATCGAGTTAGTATCTTTGTATATTGACCGAAGATAGTTTGCAATCGCCCGATGAATGCTGGCTTCTCCTTCATTAAGTACCTCATCGGCCTCTCCTGCCAATCTACGATGCTCCTCAATATCCTGATAATTACAGTGTCCCATAATGGGATCAATATCAGATACTGAACTGACTCCACCATGAATATGGAGAACATCCTCTATCTTGTAAACAGTCTCTAGAGTATCCGTATAATTAAAATTCAAAAAGTAGTCTGTACTCTCCACCAATGCCATTCTTTTCGGCTCAATGTCCGTTGTATCTATGGTTTCAATCCATTCTTTTACATACTGCTCAAACTTATTAATATATCCATACTGCTCTTGCCAGTACGAATTCATAGTGCTTTCGATTCCAACAAGCCCACTGTCTAAGTCCATATCATTTAAAACAGACTCTGAACGATCCATCATCTCATAAATGTTTGGACAGCCCATAACATTTTCCAATTCATACCACAGCTTGACTTTTGTTCTTTCTTCCCATTGCTGACGTGCATTTGCCGAAAGCCTAGGGCTCGAGAAATCAACTCGGCCAACATTATACCAGTACTCAAAGTTTTCGAGGAACTGAGGATAGTTGTCAAATAAAAAAGACCTAAAATCCCAATATGCTGTATCTAAACCGTGAGCAATGTCGAATCCGTTTCCAATAATATACAGCTTCTTCATAGGAACACTCCTCTTAAGTTCCAAGAGCTTATCCTTTGCATTCTTAGCCGCCTTATCAGCGTTGCCTGCTGCTCACCACGGAGAGGTGTGCAAAGTTTCGAGCAGCAATGGGAGCTCACGCTCCCATAAATACTATTTACTATTCAGCTTCGCATCGTCCATTTTAAATTTCTCCTCCATCGGAATAAGATTTTCGTACATCACGGGTTCAAGCCGCATCATCTTCTGCAACTCGTGCATTGCATAATCAAAGTTACTAAGTTTGGCTACAAGTTTAGCCTTTACATCTCTAGTCTGCTCATCAAAATTGTTAAGCATGTAGTCACATACGACGCTTTCTAGGTTTTTATCAGTCATACGAATCTCGACATGATCTGAATACGCAACAAGTTTATCCCTATATTTTTCCTCAAGGCAGTCAAAAAAGCTGTAGTTATGGTTTTTCATATGTTCGAAAATCTGATTTTTTGCGATTTCTAAAATATCTTCTGCCGCATCTTTTACACGCGTTGCATACTGCATTTCTTTTACAGCTAAATATTCGCTTCCCTTTTCCAACGCTTCATCGACCGGCGGTGCAACTATTAAAACCAGTTCTGCAACCGCGTGCAGACGATTTGAAATCTCTCCCGTTTTCTGAAAGCTCAAATAATAGCAAGCATCTTTATTGTATTTTTCATATTTGCCATGACTCGAACAATTTATATATTCCTCATAAGAACTGACTATATGCAGGTAATAGTTAAGAACAACAAATCTCTTTCTATTATGCCTATAATTATTGCACATTTCCAAGGTAAGGGACACCAATCCAGAGGCAATGACACCTGTCACGATTGCCATTGCAATCGCATACCTTGTGCTGCTACTCTCACTGTTTATAAGAATCAGCACACATGGAATTGCAACTAATAGCGTAAGTACAGTACATATCAGTAGCGTTTCTGCTGGACGAAAAGCCATCATTGCGTACCGAAGAAAGTTAGCCAGTGTCATTCCAATGTCTTCAAGTTCTGCCGTATCCGTATAATTATGATACCTATAGCCCATCTTATATTTTTCCTTATTATTTTTTCTCTGCATTCTTAGCCACAGTATCGTATTGCTGTGTTGCCTGCTACTCACCACGAAGAGGCGTGCAAAGTTTCGAGCAGCGTAGGGAACTATTGTTCCCAGTATATCACAAGTCTGAAAACAAATCAGCCTTGTACACACCATCCGCCAACATTTTCTTGAAGCTGTCCTTTACTGCTGCGACATCTTCATGGTAGGTCATGCCGTACCAGGTGTCGTTGGTCTTCAGAACCTTCACAGACATCCTACCTTCATTCAGCAGTTCACCGATGAAGATTGGGATCAGATACTCGGCTTTCTGAGGATTGCTCGGTACTTCTTTCTCGAAAAACTCTTTGAAGCCATCTTCCAACACATCCAGAAAATCAGGAGTCAGTCCCCACATATTCATGGAAACAAGAGAATTCACATCAACAGCCACACCGTCGGCCTCTGCTCCATCTGCAGTCTTCACGATGTTCTTGGTTTCCACAACCTCAGTCAAGTTTCCATTCTCGTCCATCTTGCAGATGCCGCGAGTCACACCACCGTTATCAGACAGCGTGTTCTTCAGAACAAAACCAGCCATGCAGGACTTGCCGCCATTCATCAGATACTCATGAACAGCCTTGAAACCTTCCTTACCGTAGTAATCGTCTGCATTGATCACAATGAACGGGGTATCAATCACATTTTTAGCAGCAAGCACGGCCTGACCGGTTCCCCACGGTTTTGTACGGCCTTCCGGAAGTTCTCCTGGAATATCGTCGATATCCTGGAAAGCGTAGTCTACTGTTACGTTATGAGAAGAGCAAATGGAGGCAATGCGATCACCGATAACCTCTTTGAACACTTTCTCGATATCCTTACGGATGATAAATACTACATGATTGAAGCCAGCCTCAATCGCATCATGGATTGAGTAGTCCATGATGATATGATTAGCATCATCGACCGGCTCCAACTGTTTTATTCCTGTTCCAAATCGGCTACCGATTCCGGCCGCCATGATAAGTAATGTTGTGTTCATTTAGACTTTTTCTCTCTTTTCATTAAAAACAATTATGTAATAACTCTATAGTTGAATTTTTTAATTCTTATATGTCATATCATACATATCAATTTTTATCTCTACTGCCCCCCCCCCGGATGATTTTTGCTTTATGAAGAATATATTTCAACCGACGGATATAATACATTTTCGGGTGACACCGTGAGATAGCATAATAAAATCCCTTATCTATGTTTTTGAAAAATATCTTTCTCTCAGTTGGCATTTTTGACGGGTAGCTCAACTGATGATTAGCCTTTACAGCTTTATTCAAATTTACATCTCTTAATTCAATTTTCGTATTTTTCAATAATTCTTTTCCTTTTTCCGTTTGACACAGAATTAATGAAATTCCCTTTTTTTGCTCTTCTGCCTCTAATTCGCTTCCCCATGAATCTCCCAATGTAATATCTGAAACTCTGTCCAAAGTCGCATATCGACATGAATAACAATTTTCAGTATAATCAAGCGATGTCAGAAATGCAAAAGTATACAGATCTGAACCATCATCAAAAGATATTCTTTTATATCCAGACCTTAGTCCAAATCCATCTTTATTCCTAAAATTCAAATCTTTAATTTTTCTTATGTCAACATAATTCTCAGCTAGATATTTTTCCAAAATAATTGGAGATGGGGAGCCATGACAGATAAGATCAACAGTATACAGATTTTTCTTATCTTTTATGTAGTTATTCAGTGCTGCCACTTGACAAGGCAGACCAATAAACAACACCCTATCTCCCTGTTTTAATCTCTCATAGATTTTTGAATAAATATTTTTGGGGTTGCTTTTAACATATTTTGATCCTGCAAACTTCCTTGCATAATCCAAATCATTCGTTATATCAAATACAAATTCACCATCTTTGAAAAGACAAGCCGCAACATAACCACCGTTTTGTATGAAGTTCTGCGTCAAACCAGCCGCCACCCCACCAGAAGAAGATTGTTCTCTTGTTTTACATACCCAACCCTGATACCATTTTTGAGGTTGCACCTTATCAACAGGATTATTATTTGGACATACTTTCTCACACATTTTGCAATTAACACATTTAACTTCATCAATCACTGCATTCATTGCAGAAAGTGAATCCTTGATAAAAATCGCGTCTTTTTTACATACATTAACGCAGACCCTGCATCCAGTACATCGCCCTCTATCACATACCGTTCTCATTTATAGCATTCCTCCCTGTAAGCGCGTATCTGAATTCATCATTAAAAATCATTCAGTTCATTTTTTTAGTTATTTTTCAAGATGGAACATCCTTGCAATAAGATATAACGCATCAGAAAACTCTTTCATCCTGCAAAGCAGAATAACCATAACGAAAACAGATGAAGCAGCACACACAATTGCCTTAATTATTAAACCGATCCCCCCATTAATAGAAATAAGGCTTGTCAAAACATATGCGGCTGTTGATGCTAAGACTGTTGAAAAAACATAATAAACTATTTTCACAACATAGCTAACTGGATTCTTTTTAAATATTAATTTGAAAATATTTGAGGTTATCCATGGTGCGCTAACGATTGCCATACTAACTATAGTTGATAGGACAATGCCATATAATCCAATAAATCTTACTGTCGCCAAATTCAAGGCGAGATTTACAACACCTGATATCAATGGTCTAAATCGGTCTTGATGCCAAATTCCTCCAGCATCCTTATAAACACTGGCCATCATAATGTATTCATATATCCAGAAATACACACACAATAAAACCACAAGTGAAAAAGGCAGAAGCAGATTTTCTCCCATCCACAATGTCATAAAGGGCTGATAGAGGCATAAAAAACAAGCACAACAAATTCCACTCACAACGGAAACGAGTAAAGAAAAAACACAATACTCTCTGTAGTTCTGGTCAACTGACTTCGTAATCATACTGTTTCCAACTCCGGCAGTAATGGAAGCATATATGATTGACATAAACCCGATGATAGAACTCATAATGTAATAATAATTCTGGTACTGTGCCAGTACTGTCAAGCCTAAAAATGCTGAGATAACAATGGTATCTGCCGAACTGACAATCGTATATCCCAATTTAGAAGTGAACAAATCCCGGATTTTTCCATTGATCTGTTTAATTTCATTCTGGGCCAGTTTGCCTTCTGGATTATACTGAGGAAATACTCTTTTTGCTATTATCGCTGTTAATACATTGTTTAATGCCTGTGTCAGCAGGAGTACTATTACATAGCAATAATAATCATGAAGTACTACAAGTGCAGCAATCTGCAGAAGATATTTTACTGTGTCCGTGACAAGTGTGACCTTACTAATCAGATCGTTTCTTTGATGAGCCTGCAGAACACTGTTTCTGTAAGCAAAAAGCCAATAAGTTAATACCGTTGCCAATAAATTGAGCAGATACAGGAAATATATATTCATGTTCTCGGGTATTGGCCCCGATATCAATTTAGGCATAAATGGGGTTAATAGAAGACCCACTACAAGAATGATACCTCCAATCACTCTGTAGTATGTTCTATATAGCTTCATCAACGCACAAATAGTAATAGAATCATCTTCCGCAATTGGCTTGTACATACTAAATACCATTGCACTTCCAACACCTAATTCGGCCAGATTTAACACCTGAAGTACGGAAGTGAACAAGCTATTTAATCCAAGATATTCTACCCCTATTGTGTACATCATAACTGTACGCATAATAAACGGGAGAAGAATCTGGTACACTTTCAAGCTGACGCCAAAGACAATATTTCTTGAAGCATTTTTGGTCTTTTCCATTTTCATGATTTAGCTTCACCCCCAATTGCTTTATAGAGGAGTTCTATGCATTCCCCTGCTCTTTTCGCCTTCTTTTCAGTAACGATCTCGTAATCGATCTCTTGTTTCAGGTCATAAGTCTGCAGTTCACCCAACTTCATATAGCGGTCTTTAAGCCCAACAAGCGTTAGAATATTATTCAATCGTTCATCATTTGTGCGGTTGCTGACACAAACAAAAGGCTTCTCAAATATTAAGGAGAAGGCAGTCCCATGAAATGATTCCGTTACAATATAAGACGCATATTTAAAGAAATTTAGGAAATCAGATGGCGATGTTCTGACTGTATCTACCAATATTCCACTTTTCTTCAGTAGGTTTATCTCCTTTACATTTGATGCTGTCATAATAGTATAAACAGGCATATTCAACTTTTCGGACAGAAACTTTGCAGCCTGAATACCCGCTTCACTCGTCCAGACGTTGTATAAGAAAATATATTTTCCATCTACAATTCGATCATTTAACAAACTGTCATACTCTGAGCTATTACACAGGAGCGTCGGATCTAATAATGTGTAAACTTTTTTCTGTTTTGCAATGAATTGTTCAAGTTTATTTTTTCCTGATTCCTCTCTTATGGAAATAAAATCAAAATCACAAATTTCACTTGCCAGGTTTGACGGAAGATTCTTTTCGGTATAGTCTGTATCATTTATGCTACAGGCATAAGAAACTTTGTTTCCCGAATAATTGAATGGAAGAAAAAAGATAGGATCGCAATCTTTGGCACGAATATTCCATACCTGATCACTTCCTACAACGATTCCCTTATATTCTTCTTTTATATCACAACCGTTGTTATAATTATATTTCTTTCTGCTTAACGGTAGTTGCTCGTCTCTGAATTTTTTGAACCGTTGCCGTTGATTATTTAATGCTGAAGATAATGGCATTCTTTTTAGATTGTATTTTATGTTATTCCAGCTGTTCCATTGCCGGTAATTTGCATAGAGAAATTCGTAATTCTGAGGTTCATAATCAATAATTTCTACAACAAATCTCTTCGAAATAACTCTTGAAAGAGCCCACGATTGCAAGACAGAGCCATAATTAATTGATTTATGAAATGTTAATATGCCAATCTTTTCGTTCATCTTATTTTTCCTACCATTCTAATTCTTAACTCTTATGCTTTCTGTAAGCAATTTCATACATCTTCGGTGTTTTTAATATCAAATACATTTCTATCTTAGCCTTCTGTGACGAATTTAGCTTCAGATAGGAATCTTTATTCTTCAGTATCATATTTCGGAAAAAGATCAAGATGTCCTCGTTTGGCACATCTTGTCTTAAAACTTCCTTATATCTTTCGATTGCATGACGAACCATCCTCGCCTTAGAAGATTCATCAAGAGTCTCACTTATCGGGGCGACAAGTGTGTTGATCTTTTGCCATGCCGTAAACTCAGACAGTCTCTTTTCATTATAAATGCCGTGTGAAACTGATTGATCATATATAAAGTAGTAATACAATTTATTTGAGATATACGAAACACTGTCACACTGAGCTAAAGCGTTTGCAAAGAACAGCGAATCCTCTCCCACTGAAATTTCTGTGTCAAACATCAGATCCGTTAAAAGATTTTTCTTAAACAATGCTCCCCAAACTGTAGCATGAGACCATGCTTCCATAAAATTATAATCCGGAACCTTTATAACTCTTGGTCTGAGGGTTTCAATCGGATACTGTTTATATTCATTTTCACTGCAATAAAAAGCCTCGCACGTTGAAATCCTCGTTTTTGTTGACAAGGCACAATATAGAAGTATTTCTATATACTGCTTTGAAACCATGTCATCTGCATCGATAAATGCAACATAATCGCCCTGTACCCATTTTAATCCAGTATTTCGAGCCGCGGATGCTCCCGCATTTTCTTGATGAACTACATTTACACGTGAATCCTGTGATTCATATTCATCACATATGTTTGGCGAGTTATCTATTGATCCGTCATCTATGAGAATCAATTGGATATTAGAATAAGACTGGCTAAGTACACAGTCAATTGTTCGTCTTAGTAAATTCTCGCAATTGTATACTGGGATTATAATACTGACCTTTATGGTCTGATCATCCAAATAATTCATCGACTTTCAGCCACCTCTCTAACACCCAAAACTTGCCTCGTCCTTATGTTATTTATATCCTTTGATTTTTTCTTTCACTCTCAAATATGGATCATAAAGATGTAAGAGGATCAAAGAAGCAATCATCTTTTCTTTTTTAGGCGTTTGCTCATCTCTGAAGAAATCCCGCCTACATTTCCGAAATTCTGCCATTAAATGTTCATACTCTTGTGCTTTTCCTGTTCCTTTACACTTAATATACTTGTTCAATAGTGCGTAGATGTTCACAGCCTTATATCGGTTAAATGCCTTTCCGCACCCTTGGTATTTCTCTGCGATAAAGGCTTCAATAGAATTCAAATTCTTTTCTATTACCTTTCTTGCATCGATACTATACTTAAGTTTTGTAATACTTCCGGGTCTGCTTCGATAATAGTATTCATTTGTTCCACAATGAGCAACTTTTCCAGCAGCATCCACTATTTTATAGAACACTGCTATATCCTCATTGTTTTCTCCTACCGGGTAACGAATATCATCAAATAATTCCCGGACATAAATCTTATCCCACGCTGCAACATCAAGTGACTTTCCAGAGAGAATCTCATTCAGTGCCTCTTCCGATGAGTAAACTCCTTCAGTTCCTTCGTAAGCTGTTCCATTTATGACTGTTCCATCAGTGATATACCTGCCACAGGCCGCCAGTTTAACATTGTACTTCTTACAGGCATCCAGTAAATGCTCTACCATCGTGGTTTCTACCCAGTCATCACTATCTATGAATACAAGGTATTCTCCCTTTGCAATGTCGATTCCGGTATTTCTGGCATCAGACAATCCACCATTCTCTTTATGAATCACCTTTATCCTACTATCTTTCCCTGCATATTCATCGCATATTTCTGGGCATTTATCTTTTCCTCCATCATCAACCAGTATAATCTCTAAATTCTTATATGCCTGGTTGATGATAGAATCAACGCATTTGCTGAGATAATCCTCTACGCCATATATAGGAACTATAACGCTTACGAGTTCATTCATTTAGGTTTCCTCCTTAACTTTTCTCTCCCACCCACATACACAATAAAACGCTAACAGTATCAAGAAAGAGCCGCCCAGCGTGATTTCAACAGTTGCCGAAAGAATGAAAGCATACACGCCAAATAGGAAGGGAGCTGTTCTTCCTCCTGAGTTCTTCCCCATTTTACCGCAATGATATGTTATAAGCAGCATCAGCACAACTCCAATGATGCCAGCCTGAATTGCCACCTGTGCTAATCCATTTTGTGCATTAGGACCAAAATATCGTGAAACTACTGCTGTACCATATCCATATCCAATCCAAGGCTTTTTTGATATAATCTCACCCAGATTCTTGTATATCAAAGTTCGAGATAGAATATTTCCTGTTTTACCTATCGTTCCTAGATACGTGGCAATAGTGGGAAGACTCATAATAGCATCAAGTGCAACCGTCACAATTCCCGAAAGAATAACTGAGACTACAAGAACAATCGGGCTGCTGATAAAGTTCAAAAATCCTGTCCAGCGTCTGTTTATTTTAAACTTGAATAGCCTTGAAATAAAAGACAAGAGTAAGACAAAAATAATCATAAACAATCCAGTATATGCCTTCATGTATAGATCCAAATAGATGATTAGGAAATAGAATAAACCGTTCAACACACTACTATGGCGTATTTTTAGTGAAAGCACAAACCGTTGTCGTTCGTTGTTATCACGCCTCATCAGATACAAATTGAAACAAAGCAATATCACATTTAGGTAAGCCACATTAAATTTGTTTCCAATAAAGTATATATTGTTTGCATTATCTACAACATTCCTTCCTTGAATCAGTACTGTTATCACAGACGGAACCCAATATAGAAGCAAGCAGTCCCTTGATACTTTTGCAATCTTCCTACTTCCTCTTTTCATTACTGAAATCCAAGGAACAGCAATATACAGTATCATTTTCCATGCATAAATCACACCTGAAAATGTAACATATAATCCATTATATTGCCTATTTACTGCCGAAGAAATCAAATAGGAAAACGCCAGTACCCCCCCCCAGATGAGTGTTGATCTATTGATACATTTTATATTTTTAATAACATACCCTGTACAAAACAGACAGCCCATTAGCTCAATCAGAAGCCAAGTGATTTCATTAACTGCTGTGATTCGCAAAAATAAGGCAAGCCACATTATTTGAACAGCAAAATAATTTATATCTAGTTTCACCTTCTACACCGTTTAAACCTTTCCTTACTCATTAGCATCGGTAGTTTCAATCTTCTACCAAATCAGATTACTCTTTCCACCCTCATATCACATGACTCTAAAATCCGAAAGTATACAAACGTGCCGGTGAACTTGCATAGCTTAAGAACGACCATGTCATTACAAAAAGTAGGCCTCCAACATATATTAGTCTACTGTTTGTGTTAAAATATTTTTTCATTGTTGGGAAAAAGAGAGGCAATCCTATACGGAAATACATTGCAACACGAGAGATCACCGTATATCTCATTCCGATCAATTCAACGCCAATATAAATGGTTGCCATATAAATCAGCCACCATGTTCTCTCATCATTATCTTTACGTCTTATCATAATCAGAATCGCAATTATTATAATTCCCCATAGTACAAGTGTACCTTTCGCCTCTGCACTCCAAAAACTTGTTTGGAGGTAAGATACATATTTCGGCAAAATCTTGGAAACTATCGTTGTCAATAGGGGAAGTGCGACTGGTAAAATACATACTCCTAACACTATCCATTTGTAATACTTTCTTTTTTCCTTCAGCTTATATATCAATAACACAGCCACAAACAATAGTGCAGACAGATGAAAACACGCCGCAATAGCAACCCACACGATTGCTTTTTTATACTTTTCTTGTTTAACTTCCTCAATAGCCTGCGCCGCAATTGACAAAGCCAAAACCTGTCGCATAATATTAAAGGAACTCATATATATGGAATCACACATATATACATACGTTGCAAGATACAAATCACTATACTGCTCTACATTGTTACAAATAAATCGCATCATGAAATAGCATGTAATAGCAGCAGTTATAATTAGAACCCATTGTGGATTATGGAATACAGACATAATCAGCTTATTATATGCCATGTATATGGTTTCTGTCTGTTCACTATATCCACCATAGATTCCATAAGAAATAAAGTTCCATTCAGTTGTTGGAAAAGATGAAAAAATATCTTTCCATGACATTCTTGATGCGGCATTCGCAACAGATAGATACATTTTTGTATCTTCTCCGACAGTAGATCCACGCAATCCAAGAACAAGGGTCATCGCCATGAAAGAAATCCATAAAAAGTATTTAGACGATAAGTTGGTTTTCTTATTGATGAATGCTACTATAGCAATAAATAACAAAAGTCCTATATAAACTGTCATACATTTATACTCCTTTAGAACTCCCTTCTAATTTGAATTTTCAGGAAAGATATCTTGCTAAAATACTATATGCCTTCGGCATCTTACCAAACAAAACTGTTTTAATTTTTTCCTTTTTGTTCAATGCATTCTTAAAGCAAAAAGAAAAGTCCATTCCATCAATGACAAAACCATGTATATCATATAGTTGGCATTCATGTATGTACATCTTTACAAGCATCCCATACATACACTTCTGTAATGCTTTATCATCTAACAAATCAAATTGATTTTTCCATTCTTTCAAATTCTTAACCGAGTCATTTTTCTTTTTCTCATCCCTCTGCGAAGTCATAATTGAATTTTCACGAATGATATAATGATAGAAAGTTTCATCTATACATGTAATTTTTTTGGCAGGCAAAAAAACGCGCGGTAACATTTGAACATCCTCAAAATAAATACCTTTTTTAAAATATAATTCGTTATCAAGAAGGAATTTTCTCCTATACATATTCAACCATGCCGGCGCGTACCATTGAGACTCACAAACTGCCTTTTCAACAAAGTCTTTTGCGCTATATATAAATCCCGCCGGTGTTGCAGAATGAATCATTTTCTCATTTCCATCCGGCTTCTCCATAATTGCGTTTCCAACGACAATATCTACTTGCCCATCACTTGTGGCACTTATTAATCGTTCACAGGAATCCAATTCGATGTAATCATCCGAATCAACATATAAGACATATTCTCCTGTTGCCAAATTCAAACCAGCATTACGCGCATCTGAAAGTCCGCCATTTTTCTTGTGAATTACACGTATCCGTTCATCTTCCATTGCATACTGGTCACAAAGTATTGGACAACGGTCTGGGCTTCCATCATCAACTAAAATGATTTCCAGATTTTTATATGTCTGTTTCAACAAGCTCTGCACACAGCGATCCAGTTCTTTTTCTACTTTATATACGGGAACGATAATGCTAATTTTCCCCTGCATAATCTGTTTCTCCTTCAAGCCAAATGACTACCGTATTTACTTATACGGCTTATCCTTCATTTGGTATTTATTCTACAACAGGTGATGCAATATACCCCTCGGTGGCATTTTCTTTCGGTATTATTTTCCCCGGATTCCCGATTACAATTGAATGGTCAGGAACATCAAAATTAACATATGCGCCAGGAGCTATCAATACATCATTTCCTACTTTTACTTTTCCTACAACAATTGAGTTTGTGCCCAAAAACACATCATTTCCAATGATTGGCGTACCGGCTTTTGCACCACTGTCAATCTGCCCAAGCAGAACACCATTAAGGCAATCTACATTTTTTCCTACTTCAACACCTGGATTGAAAACAATTCCTCCTAGATGCCGTATTTTGAACCCCCCCCCGATTTTACAGCGAGCCGGAATATCTGTATTGTATTTCACTTTATAGTGTTCGTATATAAATCGGACACATAAATAGACAATCTTACTTTTTTCTGCCCAGTATTCACAACGACGTTTTGCCCTCACAAATCTATACTGTGCAACCAATTCGGGATGACGCATTTCAGAAAGCCATCTTGTTCTATCGCCTTTATACATTTTGGTCTCCTACTATAATCTTATTTTTTATACATTTTTTCAATTTCATGTGCATGTTCTGCCATTGTTTTGACATCGAAATTTTCCACCGTATAAGAATTCATTTGCCGGACAATAGACGGATTGTCAATAATTTTTTTTAAGCAATCTTTTAGCTTGTGAACAGAACCCTCAATTACAAAACCGTTTTTCCCCTCAAGAATCAAATCTTTTGCTCCAACCTTTTCACTCACAATTACTGGAATTCCATAGCTCAACGCCTCTAGTACAGTGAATCCAAATGTTTCTTCCCATTTACTAGGAGTGATCAAAACATCAAATTGATCCATAACATTAGGAAGTTCTTGGTAAGAATATGGCTTGTGACATATCATATATGGCGGTGGATTATTAATTTCAACAAAAATGTGGGCTTCAAAATTATGTTCTCCACTTTGCCACAATGCATCGCATGCATTCTTAAACAAGTTATATCCCTTGTGGGTAGTAAGAGGTCCTAAATAGCCAAATCTTACCGGTGAACCTACTTTTCGTATTCTTTTATGATCTGCAATTGCTCCATTGGATATTGATATTACTTTCGCATTATCTCCGGCGTATCCTCGCTTCTTATAAATACAAAGCGTATTTGTGCTATTGAAATGAACAACGTCCATTTTTTCAAGCAAAACTATATTACGGTTGCGTAAATTCTGATATTCCTTTTGCTTCTTCGCATCAATAATTTCTGATTCAATCACCTGCTCTGTTGCATCGTACATTTTCCTATTGTGTCTAGCACGAAGCATCTTGATAACAGAGCTTTCCTTAACACTTTTATACAGTTCTGACTGAAAAAGTCTCATTTTATTAAATGACAAGCCATATTGATTGCAGCTTACACAATCGGAACATTTTTTGTCATCCTGACAATCTTTTCCAGAATGGAATAAATTGCAACGTGGGCATATCGGAAAATAATCATGAGTAGTAAATACAGTCTTAACTCCCACTTCATGCGCCGCTTCTACTAGTTCAGAAGGAAGTCCCATAAACGTATGAATATGAAACACCTGAAATGTGTGTTTTTGAAAGAATTCGGTATATACCTTTTTTTCTTTCTTAACCAGGTACATCGCAGGATTTTGAATTCCATCCATTAAGGGTATCGGCAATGGATTTAACAATTCATAACTTGTACAATACAAATCATTCTGTAGCTTATATTTTTGTTTTTGATTTACTTTCGACTTTGGAGTAAGATCATATAGTCTACCCGGCCATAAAAGCCCAACCTGATGCCCGACTTTAGCCTGTTCAATCATCAAATCCAAGCAATACTGTGTCATTCCTCCTCGACGGAACGGAGGGAAGCCAAGTGAATAATGTAATATGTTCATCGTCTTTTCTCAATTCAGCATTTCAAAATAGATGTCTTGCATCGCTTTTTTAGAATGTTCAACATCAAATGGTTCTGCTGCTTTCTCACAATTTTCAATCATAGATTTACGCAGGTTTTCGTCAGCCAGCTTACTAATAGCTTTTGCAAATGCATTTTCATCAAATGGGTCGCACAAATAGCCATCAACGTCATCCGTAATATAGTCCACAATACCATGCACATTAGATGCTATCACGGGAAGACCTGCAGCCAGCATTTCAATACCAGAAAGACCAAGTCCTTCTCTCGTTGATGGCATAACACCGATATCTGCACATTTACAAATCTGCGGAATATCATCGCGAAGTCCCATAAGCCTCAAATCAATACCAACTTCTTTGGCAAGTTGTTCTAATTCTTCTTTTGTATTTGCACTTGTCATAGCATTGCCACAAACCATAAAAACTGCACCCGGTATTTGAGCCTTAGCAAGTGCCTTAACAACAATCTGATGATTTTTTCTGTGGGAGAGTTCGCCCACGGCCAGTACTAACAGCTGATTGTCTCTAATACCCAACATCTTTCTATACGCCGAACGATCTATATCTATATCACGAAAACGCTTTGTATCCACACCAACTCCTGGAATATAAAAAACTTTTCTACAATGTAATTTCTTTGCATTCTCGTAATCTTCTCTGTTAATGGTAATGATGGCATCACAATATCTTGACATCATATCTTCAATGGTATGAAAAACGATCCATGTTTTCTTGCTAGAGTGCTTGTGAAAATAGAATCCATGTGTGGTGTATATTACAATACTTCCTGCTTTTCGCTGCCTTCTTCCTGCGAATCGAGCAATTGCACCCGCAATCGGAGTATGGCAATGAATTAAATCAAAGTGTTCTTTTTTGAACAACTTTGCCATCTGTTTATATGCCTTTAATGTTTCAGAAGACAACGGTTTACTAGACGAAAAATCGATCTGATGAAAAATAACATTCATTTCCTCAAAATATGCTAGCATACATTCTGCTCCAGCATGATGAATGTTTGCAGCACAGTGTACTTCATACCCCATTTTTTGAAGTGTAATAATATCGTTCGTTAAAAAGCTTTTTGTAAACCGTGCCAGAGCAGTCACAATCAACGCTTTCTTCATCTTTGTACATTCATTCGTCACCGTTTTTCTCCTCACATCATCTCATATTTAAAAATCCCACATAATCATAATCATCTATCCATCGCCTACCCGTGAATTTTCCCTTGTACTTACACAAATCCATTACATCACCATTCGGTTGCTCTGCACCAGGAATACAATATGAACATTTAATTTCCGGCATAGGCCGTGCCGTCAGTGCCAACTTATGTTTATAAGGCAGTTCATCAAATTTTTTTAAAATTTCTTCTGTGCATCCATTTTGCTGAACTAAAATAACATAAAGGTTATCTCTATTGATTCTTGCTGTTCTTTTTTCCCAAGTTGTTTTTGCTTCACTGAAAGACAGATAGTGCATAAAATAAATTGTCAGATCATCCAGTTTTGCAACAGGATAATCCTTGTCGCTTTGAATCTCTACCAGAGCCTGGCTCAAATAATAATCCAGTTTTTCCAAAAACCGAATGTAGTCCTCTGCACTTAAAAACAAGTTAACCGTTGGAGAGTTAAAGCGTTCCCCCAACTCGTGAAGAATTACCCCCCCTACGCAGTTATTACATAGTATCGTAAAATTTTCATTTTTAAGTCTTTTTCGATTTTCTGCATTTAGTCTTTTCCTCAAAAAAGCTCTGTAACGCTTTGAGATTTTCATAAACTGCACTTCCTCGTATTCTTACTTTGTAAATATATCTTCATATTGCCCACAAATCTTATCCCACGTGTACTCTTCCGCCACACGCTTCTTAGCTCTCCGGCCCATTTCTGCAATTTCATCTGCGCTCATTCGGTCTGCCTTATCAATCAACTTCGCAAGGCTACCCGGTTTACGGCTCCAATACAAAGCGCAATCCTCTGCCACTTCCTTGTTGAAACCAACATCAACCAACAGGTTCAGATCCGTACTGCCGAGAGCCTCAATCAGCGAGGGATTGGTACCGCCAACCGTATGACCATGGAAATACGCATAGGCATTCTCTCGAATCTTCTTCAGCAGTTCCTGATCATAAACAGTGCCAACAAATTTGATTCTCCTATCGCTCTTAAAATGAAGTTTTTCTTCCAACTCATTCAAAAATTTGTCATTCACATTCGTAATGATGGCAAAGTCCTTCTGGCTCTTGCTCTTCATAAACTCTCGGATCATGACTTCAAAAGAGTTCTCCGGCACGAAACGACCGACAACAAGGTAATAGTCCTTCTTCGTCAATCCTTTTTCCTTATACCAGCTCACCAGATTTTTATCATCGTCAGCCAGCTTACTGAGGGTCAAATCTGCACCGTAGGCAATGAAGGTCGTTTTCGGATTTCTGCCCTTGATTCCTTTACCGTCATAGCACTCATGGATATACTTTTCGATATTCACAGAATCACAGATGGCAAGATCACAGTACTTAACCATCATCTGCTCAGAAATCTTCCAGTACTTCCGAATCGGTGCGGACCACTTAGCTCTCATCCATTCATGTCCATCTGGATTCAAGTACACAGTTCCACCCAACTTGTGGATTTCTTTATAGAAATGACCAGCAAAGGGTCCGATACGACATGCCATTATGTAGACGATCGGGTGCGGAATTTGATTTTTCCTGATATGCTCGCAGCACGCTTTCAGCGCAGCAACGTCATAATAGATTGCCTGCGCAGGCCCAATCTGAGGAACATCAATTTTGAAACAGTGGGCATTGTGGAGTTCAAATTCATGTTCGTTGATTTTTGTCACACCATCAAATTTGCTCTCATCCATGCAGCCGTCACCATTGGCTTTGCAGGCAACATGATATTTGATGTTTTCTTTATTCTGGTGATACTCTGTGAGCTTGTAGACAAAGGTCTCATAACCTCCGTAAGCCCCCAATGACTTCGCTCCGACAAGGTATACGTGCTGCACTTCTTTTTTTGAATTCATTCCTCTATTCCATCCTCACATTTTTATCGCTAATGTTGCATCTATTCCCTTATGGATAAAAACAAACCTACGGCGGGTCGCACAAAGGCAATCCACCGTAGGCTTGAACTCTCCTTCAATCTTTATTTGTTGCTCCTTTTTGTGGGTCAAAACAGAGCTTCCAAAAGCCTCCTACATATAACCCCCAGGATTTTCCGCTTCTTGCAGTTTTTCAACAAATAAAACATTTGAAGGACAACTCAAGCCGTCAAAACCCTTTAATTATCGTAGGTTCTCTTGGTTGACCCTATTATATCTCTAGCCCCTTTTTTCTCTATCGTCGGAACGTACTTCTGCCGAATTCCCTCATAGTTTGTGCTATCGGTACTGTCATACTCCGCACCGCTCACATGGTGCCCCGACCGGTTGTAGCAGGTCACCCACCTGACAGCCTTGCTGCGCCATCCGCGTGCACAGCTCCTATACAACGATCTCCACGCCGCCCTCTCTTGACAACCGCTTCTGTCCAAACACCGCAATTCTAAGGTCTTTTTCCATCTCGTCTTTCCAACCGTTATCCTTCCATGTACTATTTTTTTACTCCCCATGCCCCAGCAGACACACCTTGAAGGTCTTAAAAATAATCTTCCAATCGACCCAGAAACTGCGCTCCTTCACATACTTCACGTCCAGATCCATCCACTCTTCAAAAGAAAGGTCGTTGCGGTGCGGGGCGATCTGCCAATAGCAGCTCAGGCCGGGAGTCACATACAGGCGCTGCTTTTCGTAGTCGCCGTACTGCTCCACCTCGCGGGGAAGCGCCGGGCGGGGGCCAACGATGCTCATATCGCCCTTCAGGATATTCCACAGCTGCGGCAGCTCATCGATACTGGTCTTGCGGATAAACTTGCCCACACGGGTAATGCGGGGGTCGTCCTTGATCTTGAACACGGGACCATCCATTTCGTTCTGGTCTAGCAGGTCGTCCAGTTTTGCCTCTGCATTGGGGCACATGGAGCGGAACTTATAGAACTTAAAGGGCTTACCGTTGCGGCCGATGCGCTCCTGACTGAAAACAGGACCAGCAGACGGGTCGTCCACCACAATTGCGATAGCCGTAGCCAGCATGACCGGCGACAACACCACCAACGCCAGAGACGACAAAATTACATCCTGCGTCCGCCGCCCGATCCAGTACAGGCGATGGTCGCGCAGATTTTCCTTGCGGTTAACTTCAACTTCCTTATCGATTCCGACAGTATTCGTAGCCATTTTTTCTCCTCACATAAATCCTTTTCTATGCACTTCTTATCGTTATTCGTTTTATCGCAATTTTCAGAAATAGTGCCTATCAACACGGCTTATTTGCGATATGCAGTTTGCGGATGTTGCTTGGACATTTAAAACGCAAACTTCTATAAAGTAATCTCTTTAACTCACACCGTTCCGGCAAGCACCTTCCTTTTAGATAACCGTTCCTCTTTTCCTAAAACCGGCAGACCGTTATTCCTGATCTCCGGGCAAGCAAAAACCCTCGGACGACAGCTTCGCCCAAGGTCATTTCAAATGCAATGTGGCCGTAATGAAAACCAGAACGTCATGCTGCAGCTCAAGCGCCGCGTGTGCAATGCTTCCAGTATGCAATATTTCACATTTTTGTAGAACCTCAACAAGCCCACTTCATTTTCACCTTTGCGCATCACGCCAGCAAGGGAAACAGCAGTGGGCTTTTTATTTTGATCTATCATTCGGGTTTCCTCATGATCTATCACATGATTGTTCGCAAACAGACATAAGCCCACTGGATTCACCTCCTTACCGCAATCAAGGCGTATCCTTCCATCACAAAACAGAGGATACCAGTTCTTCTACGTGGCCGTCTGAATTCTCTTATTATTCTATCATGGTTATATCTGGGAATCAATAGAAATCCGAGGAAATGTATCCATCCATGCTTTAGAAAAAAATGCGATTCAGCCAGAACTTTTTTGCACATTGCCCAGTTTCGCATGAAAGCTCCAGATGAAATCATCGATGGACAAAATGTGTGGTCATATAGTTGTCCAAGGCGCTGGAGAGTGCAGTTATAAAATTACAGGAGGCTCCTCATGGATACTTATAAAATCGCTATTGACACCTTTCTTGCCGAGACGTCCGAGTGCAAAGCCAGTGGGTGCGCCGTCTTTATCGGGGCAGACATCGCATTTCAAGACATCCAGCTGCATACACACCGGAACAAGTCAGAGCTGCATTTCATGGCCGGACACACCATGCTTTCCATCCCCCTTGCCAGCATCCTGAGTATTGAAAAGCTGGTATTGCGAGATATCCAGTCCACCAAGTATGAGATCATCACCAAAGAGAGCGGCACCATTACCCTTGACGTTGTTTAAAAATGCACCCGTAAAGACAGAGATTCGCCGGGCTGTGAGAGGACGCCCATTATTTAAAGGAGAGCAGCCATGACCATTATATCAGCGCAACAAAGCATGTCTTGACCCATTGAACTCGATTACCAATTTGGTAATTGAGGTAGGAAGTCACACACGGTACTCTCATGATTCGCTTTCAGGGGCAATCAATTTAAGTACCCCTTTTTTGCAGCCTAAAATTCCGCCACAAAACGGTGTCCACCACATAGACGCCCTCGCATTATACGGTAACGCGCCATATTTTGAAATTCATTTTTTAATCGCATCAATCCAGATAGGACAACGGCTTGTGATACCATCCGCCGGGCAGACACTTACTAGAATATAAATAATTGACAAATTGAGGTACCCACATACATTTCCAGACAGAATCACACCGCAACAGATGTTTTTCTCAACTATTTGAGATATTTCACTCTGATCAAATCGTCGCCCATTTCTGATATGCGTCCTATTGGTGAAGGATTGATAAAGAGGAAGGTATTCGCTGGCGCTCATACCATTTAGATCAACTCCAATCTTGAAAAAGCTCACAGGTTCGCTTAGTCAAGATTTACGTTGGCGTGATCATGTTAACCGAGCGTTTCTGTCCCGTCCTCATGCTTCGGCCGTTCAAGAAGCACTCGGCCAACACAACCACGCAAAAAAAAAACAAATAAAGTCAATCAAGAAGCGGTCTTGGTGCGCATATTTTTCACTTTGCTATATAGTATAGTGAATTTTGTGCGCATTTTACTGCTTTGTGACCCACCAAACGTTCTTATTTCGCAGTTCTCCACTTGTTACACGTCTCTTCTGTAAATCATATCCATAGTGCTGCAGCCATTGACGTGCAAAGGTATAGCTTGGCAACGATTTTTCAGCGTGTCCATCTGCCTTGTTGTAGATGTGCCCCAGCTCAAAGAAGATCTTCTGCCAGTCTTCATAGTAGCGTTCCTCATTCAGATGGGCATCCAGATATGCAAGCAGCAGCGGCGGGTCAAGGCGCTCTACTTTTGCAAGCAGGCTTTCATCGATTTTTTTCAGCAGCTCTGTCTGATACCCCTGTTCGAGCATTTGCAGCAGGAAAACACGTTCTACACGAGCCTGCAAGGTCGCACGCTTCCGCCAGCAGTATTCACCTTCCCGTGGGTCCAGAACGACTGTATGGCTTTTTTTCAGTATTTCCACTGTTTCAGGCTGATGCAGGTATGCCTTCCATGCCTTCCTATCATCAAACCATTTTCGATATGCCTTGACCGGTTCCAGCTGATACTTCTCGATTTTTTAAGTTCTCCTTCCAGACGTTCTTTGGGGTAATGCAGCAAATATACCGCGCAGGTATCCCCCTCATCCAAGGGACGTTTGCGGCCAAGGATCTGCGCATTAACGAGCGGGTTCCACAGTTCACTGACAATATATTTCAGCGCACGGTCTTTCATATCCACACCATTATAGAGGGTCGTTGTGGTCAGTGTAACCTGATGCTGCAGAACATTGCCCACGAGCACATCATCCAGTTTGTCAAATTCCTCCGCTTCCTGACGGTATTTGGAGCACAGGCACACCACATCCTCTATACCATCTGCTTTCAGAGTGTCCCGCAGTTTTCGTAGCTTGGCGATGGTATTCACAAAAACGAGGATCTTTTCTCCCGGCTGTACCCGGCGGATGATATCCAATTCGTCATCGTCACGGTAAAAGAATTTCACGCTTGACACAAACCGATAATCCATCGGCAGACGATAGTGCTGTCCCTCCGGGATCATATTCCGCAGCTCCCAATAGTCAAAGAAGGGGCGGGCGGTAGCGCTCATAAAGATACAGGTCTTCGTTGTCCAAAGCTCTTTAATAGCCTCATAGCTTGCATCCACATGATCGTTGAAGCTGGCATCTGTTACCATGTAGTGATACTCGTCTGACACGATACAATCAAACGATCTCAGATAAGTTTTGGCGGCATCTTCATTCCTTTGCAGGAAGGTTTCCAGCCACTGGTATGTTTCAACACAGATGGTGTGCTCATACTTGTTATCTATGGCGGTTTTGTCAACAATTCCTCCAAGCGCGGGATCATAGTCCTCGTAGGATACCTCTATACTCCCCAAACGGTTCACATCGCGCTCGATCTGGTTGCGCAGAGCTTCGCGATTGCACAGGATCAGGATACGCTTACGATGTTCATATGCCCACGGCAGCAATGTCTTCAGAATAAAATAGGTCTTGCCGGAGTTCGTGCCCGCATCAAGCACCACGATCCCATGCCAGTTCTTGTAATCCTCGCCAACAAGATCTGTGATGTACTGTTTTGCAGGCTGTAGGGTCGCCGCTGCGATGCTCCAGATACTCCTCCATGATCCTGACCAGTGCCTTGGAGAGCGGTACGATCTGCTGATTACGCGCCTTCATGTGGCGGAAAAATACTGTCCCGGCAGAAAGGTCCAAATCTCCGATCTGCAGGTTGAGCAGCGTGGACGCACGGCAGCCGGTACCAAGCAGGAAGTTGACAATGACCCAGTTGCGGTATTCGGCAAAGGAGCAGGTCTTGCAGTCCGGTTCCTTCAGCAGCTTCTGCAGCTCGTCGGTGGTATAGGGTTCCTTGATCGGATCATCGGCACGCACCAGTCGAATGGGATACTTTTCCAGATAGCCTTTTTCCATGCACCAGTACAAAAACGCACGCACCATGCGGAGGTTCGTATTGATGGTCGTATCGTGGAGCTGCTGGTCCTTCATATAGAAGATATAATCCTCCACCGTTTCCTCTGTGATGGTATGGATGGGCTGTTCTGTATCCCCCAGAAACCGAAAGAAGCTCCTACCTTTTGCGGCATAGAAGTCGAGCGAGCCTTGGGAGAGGTTCTTGAGCCGGTTGTACTTTTGGAACCTTTCAAAGGCCTGTTGGATGGTGGGATTTGCCTTGGCAGCGGGTCTTAAATCACGGTTACGCACGAGAGAGACTCCTCCTTTTTTCGCGAAAAATCCCTCTCGCCCGCTCAACACTTCCAGAAAATGGAACAAAAAGAAAAAGCCTAAAATCATTCGAATCAACGAATAATTCTAGGCTTTCCGATGCCGCCGACGGGGGTCGAACCCGTACTCTGTCTCCAGAAAGGGATTTTAAGTCCCTCGTGTCTGCCAATTTCACCACAGCGGCGCAAACCCGGCTTACAAAGCCCTGCTGCCCTCTGGCTTGGGAGGGAACCGGGAATAACAGGTGTGAGGTAAAATGTCATCCAAATGACTTGCCGTCACTTGAAGTAACATGAAATTCAGCGATATTTATGATACAATAGTTTCCGTACTTTGTCAAGAAAAACCGCTTATTCGGTGCTGCTTACACCTTGCCGCCGTGCAGCTCGGCGTACATCCGGGAGCGGCACTCGGCCACTGCGGGGGTCATATTGACGTAGTGCTTGTGGGGGCACTCCAGACGCAGCTCGCTCTCCCAAGTTTCCTCGGTGAGCTGCTTTGCAATATAGGCTTTCTTCTCCGCAATAGAGGGCAGTTCAATGGCCAGCTTACCGCCCAGAATATGCGGCACCAGCAGCGGACGCACAGCGGTGGGGGTAAAGGTGATGGTGCGCTCGATGGCGTCTGAGTCCAGATTGACCATGGTGACCGGCTTACCGGCCTCGATGACCTCGCCGTCCATGGCAATCAGGTCACACTGCGCCTGACCGTTTTCGTCGTACAGACGCCACGGCATCTTTTTGCCCGGGATGATGGCCTTGCTGGCGGAGTCCGAGCACTTCATCTTGGGGGTGTAGCTGCCGTCCGGCTTTTTCACCGCCACCAGCTTGTACACGCCGCCGAACACGGGGTCGGAGGCAGAGGTGATGAGGTTTTCGCCCACGCCGTAGGAGTCGAAGTGTGCGTGCTCGTACAGCTCCATGTTGGCGATCTTTTTCTCGTCCAGACCGTTGGAGGCCACCAGCTTGATGTAGGGCTTGCCGGCGGCATCCAGTGCCTTGCGCAGCCGCTTGGAGCCGCGGGCAAGGTCACCAGAGTCGATGCGGGCGCTCTTAACACGGCGGTTGGGATCGTTGGGATATTTCTCAATGAGATAATCGTCCAGCTTGATCAGGTTGGGCAGGCCGCTTTCCATAATATTATAGGTATCCAGCAGCAGGCTGACCGAATCCGGGTAGGTATCAGCAAAGGCCTTGAACGCATCGAACTCGGTGGGGAAAAACTCGATAAAGCTGTGCGCCACGGTGCCCACGGCCTTGACCTCTGCGCCGAACTTCATCTCGGCCAGACAGTTGGCCGTGCCGATGCAGCCGCCCAGCACTGCTGCGTAAGCACCATCGTTACCAGCGCTCTCGCCCTGTGCGCGGCGGGTGCCGAACTCCATGACGCTGCGAGGGGTGTGGGTGTTCAGGCCGGTAACGCGGGTGGCCTTGGTGGCGATCAGGCTATGGAAGTTCATGGTCTGCAGCAGGTAGGTCTCGATGAGGATCGCGCCTACCAGATCGCACTCGATGCGCACCATCTGTACATGGGGGTAGCAGACCGTGCCTTCGGGCAGGGCGTACATATCGCCCTGCCACTTGTAGGTGCGCAGATACTCGCAGAACTCCTCGCTCATGCCCTTGGTGCGCAGCCAGTGGATGTCCTGCTCATTGAAGTGATAGTCCAGCAAAAAGCGGGTCAGCTTGCGCTGGCCTGCGCTGATGGAATAGCCCTGATTATCCGGGTTTTTACGGAAGAACATATCAAACACCAGCGTGGTATCCTTAAAACCATGCAGGAACAGGCAGTTTGCCATGGTGAATTCGTAAAAGTCCACCACCATCGCGGGGTTATCGTAGTCCTCATCGGGGATATAAGGCTCAACCTTGATCTCGTTCATGAATGTTTTCCTCTCTATTTATACCCGGCGTCAGCTCTTCCCTACTGCGCGCCGCCTGCCGCTTGCCCGGCAGGGGGATCTGCCGCCCTGTCATGACAGAGCGTTTCTATCATGATAGCACGATTTCCCTGCCTGTGCAAGTATTTTCGCGCAAAAAGACCGCTGCACAAACGCTGTGCAGCGGTCTCTGCGCTTATAACAAATAAATCAGGCTCAGCCGTTCATAATGCTGGGGGTGGCGTTCTTCAGCACAACGTCGTGGCTGCCGCCCTCCACGATGGAGGTGGAGGAAACAACGGTCAGCTTGGCCTTCTGCTGCAGTTCGGGGATGGACAGAGCGCCGCAGTTGCACATGGTGCTCTTGACCTTATACAAGGTGGTCTGCACGCCGTCCGCCAGAGGGCCTGCGTAGGGCACATAGCTGTCCACGCCCTCCTCAAAGCTCAGCTTGGTGGAGCCGCCCAGATCGTAGCGCTGCCAGTTGCGGGCACGGTTGGAACCTTCGCCCCAGTACTCCTTCATATACTGGCCGTTGATGCGCACCTTGTTCGTGGGGCTCTCGTCAAAGCGGGCAAAGTAGCGGCCCAGCATCACAAAGTCTGCGCCCATAGCCAGCGCGAGGGTGATGTGGTAGTCATGGACGATGCCGCCGTCGGAGCAGATGGGCACGTAGATGCCGGTCTCCTTGTAGTACTCATCGCGTGCCTTGGCAACCTCGATAACAGCGGTAGCCTGACCGCGGCCAATGCCCTTGGTCTCGCGGGTGATGCAGATGGAGCCGCCGCCGATGCCGATCTTCACAAAGTCTGCACCAGCCTCAGCGAGGAAGCGGAAGCCCTCGGCGTCCACCACGTTGCCGGCACCCACCTTGACAGTGTCGCCGTAGTGCTCGCGGATCCAGCCGATGGTGCGGCTCTGCCACTCGGAGTAGCCCTCGGAGGAGTCGATGCACAGCACATCCACACCGGCCTCTACCAGTGCGGGCACGCGCTGAGCGTAGTCGCGGGTGTTGATACCGGCACCCACAACGTAGCTCTTGTTCTTATCCAGCAGCTCGTTGACGTTTGCCTTGTGGGAGTCGTAGTCCTTGCGGAACACCATATACACCAGATTGCCCTCGGCATCCACCAGCGGCAGGGTGTTGATCTTGTTGTCCCAGATGATGTTGTTGCAGTCGTGCAGGGAGGTGTTGGCCGGAGCAGTGACCAGCTTTTCAACGGGGGTCATAAAGGTGGTGACGCAGGCGTCGTCCGGGGTGTGGTTGATGCGGTAATCGCGGGAAGCCACGATGCCCAGCAGCTTGCCATTGGGAGTACCGTCGGCAGTGATGGCAATGGTGGAGTGACCGGTGCGTGCCTTCAGCTCCAGCACGTCATGCAGGGTGGCAGTGGGAGCCAGATTGGAATCGGACACCACATAGCCGGCCTTGAAGCTCTTGACGCGGCGCACCATAGCGGCCTCGTTCTCGATGCTCTGAGAGCCATAGATAAAGGAAACGCCGCCCTGACGAGCCAGTGCAATGGCCAGCTTATCGCCGGAGACCGACTGCATGATGGCGCTGATCATGGGGATATTCATCTGCAGCGGGCACTCCTCCTGTCCCTTGCGGTACTTGACCAGCGGGGTCTTCAGGCTGACCGCCGTAGGCACATTCTCCGCAGAGGAATAGCCAGGGACCAGCAGGTACTCGCCAAAGGTGCGGGAGGGTTCTTCGTAGAAATAAGCCATAATCAAACTCCTTTTCTCTTAGGGTGTATCTGAAAAGTCGAAAATTTAGCCTATTTCTACAAGCACAGCTGGATTTTGCGTTAAACAGCCTTGAAATCCACAAAGGATTCCTGCGGCTATTTGCCTTAAATCCCGCTTGTGCTTGCGAAATATTCGTCATTTTCTTTGTTTCCAGATACACCTTTAACGCATCCGATAAAGATCAGCATCAAAATCCTTCATGTTTGCTGCCTATAAATTGATTGTATATACTTTACCACAAAGCCCGCAAGAATACAAACCCCTGCCGCGCCAAACTTTATAATTGTCCTTTGCGGAAAAACAGACAAATTGCCAAGCGTTTTTAGGCATTGGTCATACTTTGATTTTTGAAGTATCACTTTTGCAGGCAAATCAGAGCTTACAGAATGCAAAAAAGCTCGTCCGGAACATCGGACGAGCCCTTTTGCACACGAAGCGGGACACTGCCTGTGCGGCGCATGGATCATAGCTGTGAAGGAGAACAGCCGGAGGAGGAGGATCCGCGCCCAGTATCCCAAAAAACAAGAAGAAAAAGATTTCACACACAGCCTTGGGGCTTTGCCCTTGCTGTAACCATATTGTAACTCTTTTGAAACCGTTTTGCAATAGGGTATTGTAATTTTTTTGTAATTTATTTTGTTAACTTTTTATGTCCTGCACCGCCGGGCTGCCGCAAACATCATTTCCCTTTTTGTGCCCGGTATGGTATACTGGCTTTGAATATGCTGCCACAGGCAGAAAAAGGAGTTTAGGATACGGATATGAAAACAAAATTGGGTATTGTGGGCTGCGGCTTTCTGGGCAACATCGTGGTTGACGCGTGGAAGAAGGGTCTGCTGCCGGACTACGAGCTGGTGGGCGTGACCAGCCGCACCCGCGCCTCGGCTGAAAAGACCGCCGCCAATGTCGGCTGCGCTGTTTGTGAGGACGTGGACGCGCTGCTGGCGCTTGAGCCGGAGTACATCGTGGAGGCCGCTTCGGTGGAGTCGGTGCGTGCTATGGCCATCCCGGTGCTGAAGCGGGGCGTGAATCTGGTCATTCTGTCCATCGGTGCCTTTGCGGATCTGGATTTCTACGCACAGGTCAAGGCAGCCGCCGTGGAGGGCGGCGCCAAGGTGCATCTGGCCAGCGGTGCCATCGGCGGCTTTGATGTGCTGCAGACCGTCACCCTGATGGCACAGGCGCAGGGCTTGCCGGAGACTGCCGGCATCGAGACCCACACCGGTGCAAAGGGCTTCCGCAACACGCCGGTATGGGCAGAGCACCTGCTGACCGACACCGAAAAGACCACCGTGTTCACCGGCAACGCAAAACAGGCCATTGCTACCTTCCCCCGCCGGGTGAACGTGGCGGTGGCTACCTCTCTGGCCACCACCGGTCCCGAGATCACCGGTGTGACCATGCACTCCGTGCCCGGCTGGGTGGGCGATGACCACTGCATCACTGCCGAGATCGAGGGCGTAAAGGCTGTGGTAGATATCTGCTCCTCCACCAGCGCCATTGCGGGCTGGAGCGCCGTCTCCCTGCTGCGCAATCTGGCTTCGCCCGTCTGCTTCTACTAATATAAGGAGGAGTCCGTCATGTTTGAAAAGCTTGTTGCCATTGAGCCTGTCAGCCTGATCCCCTCTGCCGAGGAGGAGCTGCACCGCTACGCCAAGCAGGTGGTGCTGTACCGGGACGTACCCGCCAGCGACGATGAGATGGTGCGCCGCATTGGAGACGCCGATGCCGTACTGCTGAGCTACACCTCCCGCATGGGCAAGGAAGTCATCGCGCAGTGCCCCAACATCCGCTATATCGGGATGTGCTGCAGCCTGTACTCTGAGGAGAGCGCCAATGTGGATATCGCCTACGCACGCACCCGGGGCATCCAGGTGCTGGGCATCCGGGACTACGGCGACCGCGGCGTTGTGGAGTACGTTCTGCACGAGCTGACCGGCCTGCTGCACGGCTTTGGGATGTCCATGCTGCGGGACGAGCCGGTGGAGATCACCGGCCTGAAGGTGGGCATCGTGGGTCTGGGCGTTTCCGGCCGGATGATCGCCGATGCGCTGCAATTTATGGGCGCAGAGATCAGCTACTTTGCCCGCAGCGCAAAGCCGGACGCCGAAGCCGCCGGTATGACCTTCAAGCCCCTGCCCCAGCTGCTGGCGGACAGCGAGGTGGTATTCACCTGCCTGAACAAGAACGTGCTGCTGCTGGGCGAAAACGAGTTTGCCCAGCTGGGTGTAGGCAAGGTGCTGTTCAACACCTCCATCGGCCCCGGCTTTGACTCCGCTGCGCTGGAAAAGTGGCTTAACCTGCCCGGCACACGCTTTTTCTGCGACACCCGCGCCGCAGCGGGGCCCGTGGCTGAGAACTTCTTTGCCCGGGAAAACGTGCGCTGCGCCAATGTGTCCGCCGGCCGCACCAAGCAGGCCTTTGTGCTGCTGAGCAAAAAGGTGCTGGACAACCTCCGCACCGCACTGGGCGAATAAAAAACAAGGAGTGTTTATCTATGAAAACTGCATTGACCATTGCCGGCAGTGATTCCAGCGGCGGCGCCGGGATCCAGGCCGATATCAAGACCATGACCGCCAACGGCGTGTTTGCCATGAGCGCCATTACCGCCCTGACCGCACAGAACACCACCGGTGTGACCGCCATTTTTGACACTACGCCGCAGTTTCTGGCGCAGCAGCTTGATGCCGTGTTCACCGACATCTACCCGGATGCGGTGAAGATCGGCATGGTATCCTCTGCCCCGCTCATCGACACCATCGCCGAGCGGCTGCACTTCTACGGCGCAAAGCATATCGTGGTGGACCCTGTGATGGTGGCTACCTCCGGCGCAAAGCTGCTGCAGGACGATGCCGTGCAGGCGCTGACCGAAAAGCTGCTGCCGCTGGCTGAGGTGCTTACCCCCAACATCCCGGAAGCGGAGATCCTGTCCGGCATGACCATTGCCAACGCCGCCGACATGGAAGCCGCTGCCCGCACCATCAGCGAGCGCTACGGCTGCGCCGTACTGTGCAAGGGCGGCCACCAGATCAACGATGCCGACGACCTTTTGTGGCGCGGCGGCACCGGCAAGTGGTTCAAGGGCAAGCGCATCGCAAACCCCAACACCCACGGCACCGGCTGCACCCTGTCCAGCGCCATCGCTTCCAATCTTGCCAAGGGGTACGACCTTGACACTGCCGTGGAGCGTGCCAAGGCCTACATTTCCGGCTGTCTGTCTGCCATGCTGGATTTAGGGCACGGCTCCGGGCCCATGGATCACACCTTCAACCTGAAGGGAGATTTTGTCCGTGACTGACCTGCCCTTTGTTTCGGCGCTGGTGCAGGCCGACCTGCCCGTGTGGGAACAGTGCTTACAGACCGAGTTTCTGCAAAAGATGGAAAACGGCACCCTGAGCGAGGACTGCTTTAAAAGCTACCTTGTGGAGGACAGCCTGTATCTGCGGGAGTACGCCAAAATTTTTGCGTGGGGCATGACCAAGGCCACCACCATGGCGGCTATGCGCACTTACTATTCCCTGCTGTCCTTCGTGCAGGAGAACGAGGATCTGACCCGGCTGCGATATCTGGAAGAGTACGGCCTGCGGGAAGCCGATATCCAGTCCCTGCCCCTGCGCCCGGAAAGCCGCGCTTATCTGGACTGCATGATCGACGCCGCCCGCAACGGCGATGGGGAAGCCGAGTGCCTGATGGCCTGCCTGCCCTGTATGCTGAGCTATGGCTGGCTGTTCCAGAAGCTTTTGCAGCGCTCCCCCGCCGTAAAGGACACCTACTACGGCGCGCTGGTGCTGGACTACGCCGGCCCCGGCTACGATGCCGCCTGCCGCGCATGGGCAGAACGCGCCGAAGCCGCCTGCACCGGCCTTTCGCCGGAGCGCGCCGCCCGCTGCCGCGCGATCTTCCGCGCCTGCTCGGAGCACGAGCTGCACTTCTGGGAGATGTGCGCCACACCCCGGACGGATATTTAGTCTTTGATACGCAAACGACCCACTGCAAGTTTTATGCAGTGGGTCGTTTATTTTCAGCCTACTTACCCCTTCCGTCTGCTCCCGTTGGTCGCAGCCACCTTCCCCAAGGGGACGGCTTTTGTAGCAACGGGCAGCTTTCCGGCACAGCCATAAGGCGTCCCCTTGGGGAAGCTGTCGCCGCAGGCGGCTGAAGGGGTAAATAATAATATTTTTTATCGCAGCACCGAGAGTTCCTCAATGCCATAACGCTGCATCAGGGCGATAGCCGCCGGGGTGATCTCCTCGCCGCTGACCGCCACAGGGATGGCGGGCGGGCAGGACACCGTGGGCATGGCACACACCCGTCCCAGTGCCTTGTGTACCGGGATGCGCACCTGTGCGCCCAGCACCGCCTGCCGGATGGTACAGCACTGCACCACCTGCTGCTGCAAGGCGGCAAACTCCCCTGCCCGGTTCTCGGGGCGGGGCAGCCCGGCAGGCACAGCAGCCAGAAGCTGTTCCAGCGCCGTTTGCAGGCGTTCAAAGTCCTGCGGCGGGTTCTCCGGGGTGAACATCAGCACCACATAACGGGGGTCGGCATACTCGCACTCCAGCTGTGCGCGGCGCAAAGCCTCTGCCAGCGCTGTGCCGGTGCAGCCAAGGGCGGCGGCATCCAGTGTGAGCTTCATCGGCTCCTGCTGCGCACCGGCAACTGCCAGCGGCACCGGGCACTGCCGTGCCGCTGCGGCCTTGTTCAGGCTGCGGCGCAGACCTTCCAGCGCCGCGCAGCACTGCGCCAGCCGCCGGGGGTAGTCCCCTGCCAGCACCGCGTTGCAGGCATCCAGCGACTGCAAAATGAGGTAAGAGGGGCTGGTAGAGCCGAACAGCGCCAGCGCACCCCGCACGGCGGCTTCGTCCTGCACGGGGGCATCGTGCGCCAGATGCAGATACGCGCCGCCGGTGACCACCGGCAGGGTCTTGTGGGCAGAGTCGCAGCACATGGCCGCGCCCTGCGCGATGGGGTGGCAGTTCTGCGGCAGAAAACGCAGATAGGCACCGTGGGCGTTATCCACCAGCAGCGGCACGCCCTGCGCCCGGCAGACCGCCGCCAGCGCCGGGATGTCCTGCACCCCGCCCAGATAATCCGGGCTGGTGACGTACACGCCAAAGGGCTCTATCCCCTGCTGCGCCAGCGCGTGTAAAGCCCCGGTCAGCGCTTCGGCTGTGACGGGGCAGCTGCACAGTGCGCCCTCTGCCTGCGCAGACGGCCAGAGCCAGCGGATATCAAAATCCAACAGCGCCGCCGCGTACAGCAGCGCCTTGTGGGCGTTGCGGGCAGCCAACAGCACCGGGCGCTTACCGTTTTGCGGTGCGCCTTGCAGCGCCAGAAACAGCATGGCACGGATGCACTGAGATGAGCCCTCGGTGCTGTAATAGCTGTGTGCCGTGCCAAACAGCCGGGTGGCGTTGGCTTCGCTTTCGGCAATAATGCCCTCCGGCGCGTAAAGCTCGTCCGCACCGCAGATCTCGGTGATATCCAGCGGCTCAAAGCCTAAAAGGCTCTGCCCCTTGTGGCCGGGCATGTGCAGCCGGGCGGTGCCGGACTGTGCATAGCTGCGCACAAAATCCACGATGGGGGTGGTCATGCTCATTCGCAGGCTTCGCCGTCAGCGCAGGCGTTGCAGGTGGAGCCCAGCTCAATGGGCACCTCAATGCCCTTGGCTGCCAGTTCCTGATTCTCGGCTACCTTGATCATGATGGCGCACTCCATGCGCTTTTTGAACAGCTCGCAGCCGTACTCATACACGCCGGTAATGCTGCCGGTGGCATGGTAGGAGTTGGCAGCGCAGCCGCCGGAGCAGTACAGCTTTGCCCAGCAGTCCTGACACTCCTTCCGGGCGTAGGCGTTGCAGTGCTTGAACTCATCCCGCACGGCGGTGTTGGTAACGCCCTTCCAGATATCGCCCAGCAGGTACTTGGGGTCGCCCACGAACTGGTGGCAGGGGTACAAGTCGCCCCAAGGGGTAACCGCCATGTACTCGGTGCCGGAGCCGCAGCCGGAGATACGCTTATAGATGCAGGGACCGCCGGTCAGGTCGATCATGTAGTGGTAGAAGGTAAAACCTCTGCCCTCGCGGTCGCGCTTGATCATCTCCTTGGCAAGGATCTCGTACTGCTCCTTCAGGATGGGCAGATCCGCCTCGGTCAGGGCGCTGGGGTCGCTGGGGTCGCAGACCACCGGCTCCATGCTCAGCTCGGTAAAGCCAAGGTCTGCCATGTGGAAGATATCGTTGGTGAAGTCGGTGTTAAAGTGGGTATAGGTGCCGCGCATATAGTAGTTCTTGTCGCCGCGCTTCTTGACGAACTCCTGGAACTTGGGCACGATGCGGTCATAGCTGCCGTTGCCTGCGCAGTCCACACGGAAGCGGTCGTTGACCTCCTTGCGGCCGTCCAGACTCAGCACCACGTTGTGGCACTCCTTGTTGCAGAAATCAATGACATCATCATCGATCAGCACACCGTTGGTGGTCATGGTAAAGCGGAAGTTCTTGTTGTGGATCTTTTCCTGCTCGCGGCAGTAGGCCACCAGCTTTTTGACCATATCAAAGTTCATCAGCGGCTCGCCGCCAAAGAAGTCCACTTCCAGATTGCGGCGGGTGCCGCTGTTCTCGATGAGGAAGTCCATGGCGCGCTTGCCCACCTCAAAGCTCATCAGGGCGCGGTCGCCGTGGTAGCGTCCCTGCGAGGCAAAGCAGTAAGAGCAGCTCAGGTTGCAGCTGTGGGCAACGTGCAGGCACAGTGCCTTTACCACAGTGTTGCGGTTCTTGAAGTCAAAGGCCATGTCCTTATAGACATCCGGGCTCCACAGCTTGCCGTTTTCCTTCAGGCTGGTCACATCGTCGATGCACTGGCGCAGATCCTCCTCGGTCACGTCCGGGCGGCTGCCGTACTTTGCCAGCATGGCGGCAACGATCTCGTCTGCGGTATGCTCCGGGTACATGGCGATGACATCGTAGGCCACCTCGTCCACAACGTGCACCGAGCCGCTGCAGGTGTCCAGCACGATGTTATAACCGTTTAATTGATACTGATGTACCATTTTACACTCCATTCCAGATTACACAAAAAAATGCCGCCCGGCAAAGGCGGCATAAGGTTTGCAAAAATTACTTGTTGCTGTTCTCGCACTGCTGGTTAGCCACGCCGCAGGAAGTCTTGCAGGCGGACTGGCAGGAAGTCTGGCACTCGCCGCAGCCACCGGTCTTAACGCTCTTGGTCAGGTCACGAGTAGCAATAGTCTTGATACGCTCCATGATAGAAACCTCTCTAACTCTCAAAAATTTATCGCGCCGGACATAGTTCCGGTACGCTTTTATCTTGTAATAGGATATCACGCAGCGCGGCTTTTGTCAAGATTTTTTCGCTAAGCCCTTTCACCCGCCCATGGGCTGGTAGCGGGTAAGCACCGTATGCAGTCCCAGCTCCCGGGCGCGTGCCAGTAAGTACCGGTAACGGCACAGCAGCGCCTGCCGCTCGTAGATGCGCTGCTCAATGAGGTCGGTATCCACCTCCATATCAAACATCATCTCGTTGCGCTTCAAACAGAACAGGCATTCTTTCAGTTCTTCTTCCAGTTCCGGGTGGTAGCGCTCGTGCTCGGTATCCCGCGGGACGCGGGGCGAAAGCAGGGTCTGGGCGTTTTGTGTGGTTCGTTCCGGCATAGGCATCCTCCTTCTGGTACTTTGCAAGGTTTTGTACCTTCCAGTATAGGCGGTGCGGTGCGCAGAATGTGCCGAAGCGCGGCAGTGCTCCGGCACAGATTATCCGGCGCTGCTGCGGCATTTTCCAAAAAAGTACAACTTTTTTCAAAAATATGCTTGACAACTCCGGGCTTTTCCCGTATAATAGCACACGTTGAGCGGCTCACCCCGCAAAACACAACAGAATATTGGGGATTTGCATAGTGGTAGTGCGGTAGACTCTGACTCTACTTGTGGGAGTTCGATTCTCTCATCCCCAACCAGAACAAAGCCATCTGAGGAAACTCAGGTGGCTTTTCTGTTTGTATGATTCTGAGCCACAGCCGCAAGGCCGTGACTCTTCAAAACCCCTGTGGGTCATAGGGAACTTTTGAAGAGTCACCCCTGCCGGGGAAACTCCCCCAGTCTGCTGCGCAGACAGCCCCCTCGGGGATGGGGCCTTTGGCATGGTGGGAAAGTTCCCGGTTTCGCCAGAGGCTCCCTCCCAGAGGGAGCTGGCAAAGCCGTTAGGCTTTGACTGAGGGAGTTTCCCCGCACACACAAAAACCGGGCAGCCCGCAGACTGCCCGTTTTTTTGCTATACCGTTGATTTTGCCTTAATAAAGAGCTTTCTTTTACAGAATAGTAATGCGGCCTGCACCGTAGGGCTGCTCGTAGTTGAGCAGATAGCCGGGGTAAGCGGCCAGCGGGCTGTTGGCGCTGGACAGGTGCGGCAGACCCGCAGCATCTGCGCCGTCAAAAATCATAGCGTAGGTAGCCATCACCAGATAATCCTCGGACACATAGTCCTTGATCAGCTCTGCGCCGTCAAACATGGCAAAGCCGTCGCCCAGATTGCGCAGGGTGTAGTTCATGCCGGCCAGCGCGTAGGTAGCGCCCGGGTCCAGCGGCAGATAGCTGCCGGAAGCCTTATCGTAGATCTTCACGTTCTGCACGCGCGGAGTGCCGGTGGCGCTGCCGATCCAGACATTCTTCTCGTCGGTCTGCACGGTGTTGGGGATATCGGTGTGGATCTCGTAGGTAGCACCTGCCACCTGCAGGAAGCCGCCGTTCTCCTTGCCGCCCTCGCCTGCAAAGCGGGCTGCAAACTCCAATGCGTCCTGGATCTGCTTGCCGGTGACCGACATCAGGCAGGCCACGTTGCCAAAGGGGCTGACCTGCTTGCAGGTCTTGAAGGTCCAGTCGCCTGCGGGCACGTCGGCGCGGATGCCGCCGCCGTTCATGATGGCCAGATCACAGTGCAGCTTTTCCACCTCGTTGAAGTAGGCGTAGATGCCGTCGGCCACAAAGTCGCCGAGGTTGGTCTCGGCAGAGCGGATGCGGCGCTTGCCGGTGGCAGGGTCGGAAACATAGAAATCACTGTCGCCCACAGCGATCTTCTCGCCCAGCATATCGTCCACGGTGTTCACCCAGCTGGTCTGCATGGCAGCGATCGTTGCATCCATACCCTCGTGGGTGGGGATGAGCTTGGTGGTGATGGTGCCGTCCGCAGCGATGGTCATCTCGCCAACGTTGGCAAAGTAAGAACCGGTCTGGGTCAGGGTGACCGCCTTGCCGGAGGCATCCTGCACCTGCTTGTTCTCCATTACGGTATGGGAGTGACCGTCGATAAAGGCGTCAAAGCCGCTGGTGTGGGCAATGACTTCCTCACTGGTCCACGGAGAGGAAGAGGGGTCTACGCCCAGATGGCCCAGACCGATGACCACGTCTGCCAGAAGCTTTGCCTTATCAATGGCCTTCTGCACGGCGTCATAGAGCTTTTTGCCGTCCTCGCCGCCCTGAATGTCGTAGATGTACTTGCGCTGTGCCTTGTCCATAAAGTAGGCAGGGGTGGACTTGGTAAAGGTCTCGGGGGTGGTCACACCCACAAAGGCAATGCGTCTGCCGCCGCGCACGAACACCTTGACGGAGGGCAGCACACGCAGGCCGGTGCGCAGGTCTACCCAGTTACAGGACAGGTACGGGAAGTCCGCTTCCTTCATGATGGCCTTGGCGCGGTCCATGCCGTAGTCAAACTCGTGGTTGCCGGGGGTGGCGACATCGTAACCGGCAGCGTTCATCAGCTTGATGATGGAAGCGCCCTCGTCCATAGAGCCATAGGCAGTGCCCTGCACATGGTCGCCTGCGTCCACCAGCAGCACGTCCTTACCGGCGTTCTGATAGCTCTGCTTCAGGTCGGCAATGGCGGCGTAGGTCAGCTTGGGGCTCTGCTTGTCGATGTAAGTATGGACATCGTTGGTGTACAGGATGGTGACGTCAGACTTATCACCAAGCCAGCAGGCCGATGCGGCGGGTGCACCGATGGCCATGGATGCAGCGGCAGCGGTCACACCAGCAGCCTTTAAAAAGCTGCGACGGGAAATAAGTTGTTTCACAGGAAAACGACCTCCTTTTATTTTTGGCGTATCGCATTTGGGGCAGGCTCTTCCCTCCTGCCCTTTCAATAGTTCTAGCATAGCACAGAACGCCGCCGCAGACAAGCCAAAATCATTCTTTTGGCACAAATAATTTTCACGTCCCGCTTTATTTTGACACACATTGTACCATTTTTACACAAATCCCATACAAAAAAGACCTCCCCGCGCCCTGTCGCAGAGCAGCGGAGAGGTCTTTTTTAGGGGGGATTCAGACCCGTTGCCGGGTCTATCGGAGGAGAGGAAATATCAGATAGCGTTATACTCCTTGAGGAACTTCTCAAGGTCGGTACCCTCGATCTTCTTCAAGGCTTCCTTCAAAGCCAGACGCGGGATCAGCGGCAGATCCATGTCGGTGATCTTTTTGCCGTCGCGCAGCTTCACGGTGGCATCGATCAGGGCGCGCACATCGTAGGTGCTGCCCCAGACCTCGGGCACGCCGCGGTCAATGTTCAGCAGGGTGTACACGGCCTCCATACCGGTGCGCATGGAGTACTCGGTGGTAAAGATGGTATCGCGGGCGGTCTCGGCAAACTGGCCAAGGAAGGCAAAGTTCACAGCACCCTCGGGCACAACATCGGGACGGTCGCCCATGGCACGGGGCATGAAGAAGGCATCGATATAGGGCATCATCACAGGCACGGTGTTGGCGCTGTGCTCTGCCAGTTCAGCGATCTGATCCTCGGGCACGCCGATGTGGTACAGCCACTCCATGCAGATCTCGCGGCCGGTGCAGTCACGCATGGGCTTTTTGACGTAATCGCCGGGCTTATCGCTGAACAGGCCGTACACCCAGACGCACAGCTGGTTCTTGGGCTGATCCTTGAACTGCTGCTGACGGTTCAGTGTCCAGCTGAGCAGCCAGCTGGAGTCCTTGACGGTGACGATGCCGCCGGTGACGGTGTGGCCGCTGAAGGGGTCGCGCTTGCAGATCTTGCGGATATACTGGGGGATCTTGTCGTCCAGCGTGGTGATGGTAGCGCTTTCCCAGTTGCTCAGCTCCGGCTCGGAGCAGAACTTTTCCGGGTGACCGAAGGAGGGATCCTGTGCGGCGATCTTTTTCCACAGATCCCAGCCGTTGCCAGGCTGGATGGTGGGGTCGAAACCGGTGGCCTTATTCTGTGCGCCCACGGTGCAGCTTTCCACGCAGCCGCCGTTGGTGATGAACAGCAGATCGTTCTCGGTCAGGTCGATGTTGGTGGTCTCGCCCTCGTGCTCCACGGTGACAGAGCTTGCCAGCTTGCGGCCCTTCTGGATGTCGAACTTGACATCCGTGACCTTGGTGTTGTAGTGGAACTGCACGCCAAAGCTTTCCAGATAGTGCACCATGGGCAGGATGATGGACTCGTACTGGTTATAGCGGGTAAAGCGCAGGGCGGTAAAGTCCGGCAGACCGCCGATGTGGTGGATATAGCGCTTGAGGTACAGCTTCATTTCCAAAGCGCTGTGCCAGTTCTCGAAGGCGAACATGGTGCGCCAGTACATCCAGAAGTTGGTGTTGAGCACCTCGTCATCGAAGAAATCGGTGATCTTTTTATCCTGCAGCTGCTCGTCCGGGGTGAAGAACAGCTTCATGATCTCCATGGCACCCTTATCGGACAGGCCGAACTTGCCATCGGTGTGGGCATCCTCGCCGCGGTTGACGGTGGCACGGCACAAGGAGAAGTTGGGGTCCTCCTTGTTCAGCCAGTAATACTCGTCCAGCACGCTGGCACCCTCGGTCTCCAGAGACGGGATGGAGTGCAGCAGATCCCACATGACCTCGAAGTGGTTGTCCATCTCGCGGCCGCCGCGCATCACATAGCCGATATCGTACTTGTAGCCATCGCAGGCACCGCCGGCCAGTGCGTTCTTTTCAAACACATGGACGTGCTCGCCCTTCATCTGACCGTCACGCACCAGATAGCAGGCAGCGGTCAGCGCAGCCAGACCGGAGCCGATGATATAAGCGGATTTATGATCCACGCCCTCCGGCTTTTTGGGGGTTGCAAAAGCTTCGTAGTTGCCACTGGAATAGTACATAAAAAAGCCTCCCTGCTTCAAAAATATCTTTTCACAGCCTTCATCGTGCTGTTCTCTATGGCAACAGTATACCCCGCAAAGTGAACTTGAACAACAAACAAACTTTGCCCGGTGTATAGATTTTTTACATCCGCCCTTATTTGCTGGAAATGCGTACAAATTGTGACATAAAAGCGATATGCAAAATCTTTCAGCTTAGTCGTTGCCTTGCTCTTGCCATTTTCAGCGGGCTCGCCCTCTCAGTCATCGCTGCGCGATGCCAGCTCCCCCAAAGTGGGAGCCCTTGGCAGTCCACGCAAAGTTCATCTCTTTGCCAAGGCCTCTCCCTTTGGGAGAGGTGGATTTGCGAAGCAAAGACGGAGAGGGCGAGGATGCTCCCCATGTACAACAAAAGAGAGCCGCCGCACAAAGGTCTGTGCAGCGGCTCTCCAGTGAGTTTAGTTCATCTCTTCCAGAGCCTTTTTCAGGTTCTTGGCGATCTGGTCCGGGCAGCTGGTGCTGCGGAAGCCGCACAGCGTACCGTCCAGACGGGCAATGGCGTCCTCTGCCTTCATGCCGGTGAGCAGCTGGCAGATGCCTTTCAGGTTGCCGTTGCAGCCGCCGATGACCTCGATGGATGCAATGGTGTGGTCATCGTTCAGCACAAAGTTGGTCTGCTTGGAGCAGGTGCCCTTGTTCGGGAAGGAAAATTCCTTGCTCATGGTCTTTACGTCCTCTCTCTTTTACGTTTTTCAGCGATGGCGCGCAGCTGCGCTGCGGCTTCGTCCGGTGCGGTACAGGTACCGATGGGGTGGGGGTGCTTGTGGTTGCGGCCATGGAAGTCCGTGCCCGCAGTGGCAACAAGGCCGTACTGCTTGCACAGGGCAAGGCACTCGGCGCTGTCCTCCGGGCTGTTGCTGGGGTGGTACACTTCAATGCCGTCCACTGCGCCCTCTGCCGCCAGCTCGCGCAGCAGGGGCATACTTTTGTACACCGTGGGGTGGGCAAACACCACCGCGCCGCCGCTGGCTTTAGCGGTAGCCAGCACCTGCCGCACCGGCAGATACTCCGGCGAGTGCAGTACGATGCCCCGGGGGTTCCACCCGAACAGCTTGTGGTAGGTCTCGCCGTAGATGCTGCCATCGGTCAGGCCCAGCAGTTCCAGCGCCTGCATCAGCCCGCTTTTGAACAGCACTCCGCTGGCCTTGGTGGTCTCCCACGCAAGGTCGGTGGTAAACTGCGGGTACAGCTGCTCCAGCTCCTTTGCGCTCTGCAAAGCGCAGGCGTTGCGGCGCTCCTTCATGATGGCGCAGTGCTCCCGCAGCGCCGGGCAGTCCACGTCCGGGTAGTAGCACAGCAGGTGCACCCGGTGCTGCCGCTCAAAGTCGTAGCCGGTCAGCTCCACGGCAGGGATCAGCTCTACCCCGTCCTGCCCGGTGTGGGCGTAGGCGTACTGGGCGCTGAGCAGGGTGTCGTGGTCGGAAAGGGCGATGGCGTGCAGCCCGGTGCGGGCGGCGATGGACGCCAGCCGCTCGATGGGCACAGCACCGTCCGAGCAGGTGGAATGGATATGCAGGTCACAGGACATAGCGGGTTACTTCCTTAGTGCTTATAGAAATTGATCAGGCAGCCGTCAGCCAGGATCTGGCGCTCGTCAGTGGTGAGCGGAGCCATGTACAACTCGAACTCCTTGACGGTATCGCCCAAAACGTAGGCCTTGATGCTCTGCAGATCGCCCTTGAGTGCTTCCCGCACATTGGGGATGAGCACATAGTCCCCCAGACCAAAGGGGGTGGCACCTGCCAGCTGCAGGGGCAGCATACCCCAGTTGATCAGGTTGGAGCGGTAACGCTTGGTGGCGTACTCGGTAACGATATTGGCACCGGCACCCAGCACACGCTGGCAGCTGGCGGCCTGCTCGCGGGCAGAGCCGTCACCGGGCTTGACTGCAAAGATGGTAGAAGCGATCTGGATATCGTTCCACTTCAGCTGCTCGCAGCCGGGCACGGCGTTCACCTTTGCCAGCAGGGCGGCGTCCCCTGCACCGGCGCGGCGGGCAGCTTCCTCGGCCTGCACGGCCTTGGCGCGGCCCACATACTCCGGGTCCTTGCGGCTGAGGGTGAACTCAGCCAGACCCAGCGGATTGGAACGGTAAGAGGAGGTCTCGCCGGAGGGGATCAGCTCGTCGGTGGTGGTGACAGGGTCGGTGATATAAGAAGCCACCTTCAGCAGCAGGTTGTCGCCCAGCGGTGCGATCTCCGGCCAGTCCTTGATGTTGGGGCCGAACTTGAGCAGGGCATCGTAATCGCCCTTGCCAAAGCCCTGATACACGCGGGTGTCGTAGCTGGAAGCATCGTACTGGTACTCCGGCACGGTGGGATCGTAATCAATGTCGGTGGCAGGGGTCAAGATGCCGCCGTTTGCGGTGGTGGCTGCAATGCTGCGGGCATCCATCAGTGCCACACCGGACAGCTGGCCGCTGCCGGGCTTGGAGCCTTCGCGGCTGGGGAAGTTGCGGGTGGTGTGACGGATGGACAGTGCGCCGTTGGCGGGCACATCGCCTGCGCCGAAGCAGGGGCCGCAGAAGGCGGTGCGGATGGTGGCACCGCTGGCCATCAGCTCGCCGATGACGCCGGTGCGCACCAGTTCCATCATGATGGGCTGGCTGCCGGGATAAACGCTCAGGGCGTAGTCGCCGCAGCCGCCGGTGTGACCCTTGAGGATGGAAGCAGCCTCGTAGATGCTGTCGTACAGGCCGCCTGCACAGCCTGCAATCACGCCCTGATCCACACGCAGCTTACCGTTTTCGATCTTGCTGCACAGATCCAGCTGCACATCCTTGCGGCCGATCAGCTTCTGCACATCCTGCTCGCAGGCGTGGAGGATGTCCTCCAGATTTGCGTTCAGCTCCTCGATGGTAAAGGCGTTGGAGGGGTGCATGGGCAGGGCGATCATGGGACGGATGGCAGAAAGATCCACCTCCACCACGCCGTCGTAGTAGGCAAGGTCTGCCGGTGCCAGCTTTTTGTAGTCCGCTGCACGGCCGTGCACTGCCAGAAAACGCTGGGTGACTTCGTCAGTCTCCCAGATGGAGGACAGGCAGGTGGTCTCGGTGGTCATGGCATCAATGGCGTTGCGGGTATCCTGCCGCAGGGAAGCAATGCCGGGGCCAACAAACTCCATGACCTTGTTCTTGACGTAGCCGCTCTTGAACAGCTTGCCCACAAGGGCAATGGCTACATCGTGGGGGCCGCAGCCCGCCGGCAGACTGCCGGTCAGGTAGATGGCCACCACGCCCGGGCGGGCAACATCATAGGTGCGGCCCAGCAGCTGCTTTGCCAGCTCACCGCCGCCCTCGCCGATCGCCATGGTGCCCAGTGCGCCGTAGCGGGTGTGGGAGTCCGAGCCAAGGATCATTTTGCCGCAGCCCGCAAAGCGCTCACGCATATACTGATGGATGACTGCCATATGCGGGGGCACAAAGATGCCGCCGTACTTTTTGGCAGCGGACAGACCAAAGCGGTGGTCGTCCTCGTTGATAGTGCCGCCCACAGCGCACAGGCTGTTGTGGCAGTTGGTAAGCACATAAGGGATGGGGAACTTTTCCAGCCCGGAAGCACGGGCGGTCTGGATAATGCCCACAAAGGTGATGTCATGGCTTGCCATGGCATCAAACTTGATCTTCAGATTCTCGGCATCGCCGCTGGTGTTGTGTGCCTGCATAATATTGTAGGCCATAGTGCCGGTCTTAGCCGTGGCAACGGCAGCGGCATCAAAGCCCTTTGCTGCCAGTGCAGCGGGTGCATTGCCGTCTGCGGGCACCCACTCGCCGCGCGCATAGTACGCGCCGCCGGTGCTGCATCTGATCATATCCAACATCTCGATTCGCCTCTCTTTTTGTATTTTCCCGCCCGCCGCAATTGCGGGCATTGCCCCGGCAGTGCGGGGTCCCCCCTGCCCTGCCCTGTTACGGCAAAAGCCGTATTTATTTGTTATTATAGCATGAAAAGGCGAAAAGAAAAAGCACTTTTTATGAACCCTTACTGCGCCTTTGCGGCGGCTTCCTGCTGCTTTTCCTTTTGCAGTTTACGGAACACCACAAAATACGCCGGGATCAGGAAGAAGCAGGCAAAGAACCATGCCACCGGGTTTGCGATGCAGGCGGCAAAGTAGCCCCACAGCGGCACGAACCAGAAGCCCACCATGGCGCGGGCGATCATTTCAGCCACACCGGCAAACATGGCAAGGCCGGAGTGCCCCAGACCCTGAATGGTGTAGCGGTAGATGATAAGCACCGCCAGCGGGATGTAGAACACGCTGTTCCAGAAGATGAACTCCTGCGCGTTGGCCATAATGGCGGTCTCGCCTGCGTCCAGAAACAGGCCGATCAGGGGCTTGTCCAGCACGCGCAGGATGAGGAAGGACGCCACACTGTACACGCAGCCGATGCCCAGTGCGGTGTTCACGCCGCGGTTCACACGGCCAAGGTCTTTTGCGCCCATATTCTGGCTGGTGTAGGTGGTCATGGCGGTGCCGATGCTCTCCAGCGGCACGCTGAGGAACTGCGCGGCCTTGCCGCCGGCGGTCTGCGCCGCCACGATATCGCTGCCCAGACCGTTCACCGCGCCCTGCAGCACCACGCTGCCAATGGCGGTAATACTGCACTGCAAGCCCATGGGGAGACCCATGGCGCAAAGCTTTGCGCAGTGCGGTGCGCTGATGCGGCCCTCTTCCCTGCTCCAGCGCAGCTCCGGGTAGTGGCGCATGATGTAAATAAGGCTGCCGATGCCCGCCACAGCCTGACTGAACACGGTGGCAAAGGCCGCGCCGAACGCGCCCATGTTGAACACAATGATGCAGGCAAGGTCCAGCCCGATATTCAGCACACTGGCCACCAGCAGAAAATACAGCGGGCGCTTGCTGTCGCCCAGTGCACGCATCAGGGCGCTGGTCACATTATAAAGCAGAGTGAAGGGGATGCCTGCAAAAATGGTGCGGATATACACATCCGCAAGGTCAATGATATCGGCCGGGGTGTTCGTCCACACCAGCACCAGACGGGTCATAGCCACCGTAACGATGGTAAGCACCGTGGCAAAGGCGATGGACAGCCACACGGTATTGGCGGTGTAGCGGCGCATCTCGTGGTGGTCGTGGGCACCGAAGGTCCATGAGATGGGGATGGAAAAGCCGCAGGCAATGCCGTTGACAAAGCCCAGCACCAGATAGTTCAGGCCGCCCACGCTGCCTACCGCCGCCAGTGCTTCCACGCCCACGAACCGACCCACGATGATGGTATCGGCCAGATTGTAGAACTGCTGGAACAGGCTGCCCAGCATCAGCGGCACAGCAAAGGCAAGCAGCAGCTTCAGCGGGCTGCCCTGCGTCATATCTTTGGTCATGGAAATATACCTCCTGCCAACACAAAAAAAGATGGATGTTCGCATTTTTGCCGTGAAAAACGCCCTGCCGGAAAAGCGGCAGGACGTTGTAAGGATTCATGAGTGGTATTATAGCGGAGCAGCGCCGGTTTTACAAGACTTGGTTTGCATCAACATTTCCATTTTTTTGCGTAAAGAATTGGTGATTTTGCTCACTCCGCGTAGTGTGCCAGAAACTGTTTGGTGCGCTGCTCGCGCGGGTGGTCGATCAGCTGCTTTGCAGGGCCTTCCTCCACCACCACGCCGCCGTCCATGAACAGGATGCGGTCAGCCACATCCCGGGCAAAGTGCATCTCGTGGGTCACGATGATCATGGTGGTCTTGCGGTCGGCCAGCTCCCGCAGCACCCGCAGCACCTCGCCGGTCAGTTCCGGGTCAAGGGCGCTGGTAGGCTCGTCGAAGCAGAGGATGTCCGGGTGCAGTGCCAGCGCACGGGCAATGGCTACCCGCTGCTGCTGCCCGCCGGAAAGCTGGTGCGGGTAGTGGTCTGCCCGCTCCGAAAGCCCCATCTGCGCCAGCAGCTCCCGCGCCTGCTGTTCCAGCTGGGCGTGCACCGCCTTTTTGTTGGCGCGGTAGTCCGGGCGCTCCTTTGCCAGCAGTTCCCCTGCCAGCATCACGTTCTGCAAGGCGGTATACTGCGGGAAAAGGTTGAAGTTCTGGAACACCAGCCCGAAGTGCAGCCGCTTTTTGCGGATCTCGCTCTCCCGCTGGGTGGCGGGGTCGGCGGCGTCCCACATGGTCTCGCCGTTCACCCGGATGCAGCCGGTGTCCGGCCGCTCCAGAAAGTTCAGGCAGCGCAGCAGGGTGGTCTTGCCGGAGCCGGACGAGCCGATAATGGCCAGTGCCTCGCCCTGCTCCAAAGTAAGAGAAATGTCCTTTAAGACCTTTGTATCTCCGAAATTTTTGCCAATGCCGGAGGCTTCCAGTAATGCCATATTCTTAAAAACCTCCTCAGCAGCGGAAATAATCCAGTTTCTTTTCAGCCCAGTTGAACAGCAGGGTGAGCGCGCCTACGAACACAAGGAAGAACAGCGCCGTGGAGAACAGCGGCCAGATCAGGCCCTTTGCGCTGTACTCCTTGGCCATCATGATGATTTCCTTGTTGGCGATGGTGTTTGCCAGCGAGGTGTCCTTGACAAGGGTGATGATCTCGTTGCCCATGGGCGGCAGGATGCGCTTGACCACCTGCAAAAGGGTGACCTTGAAAAAGATCTGCGTGCGGGTCATGCCCAGCACCTGCCCGGCCTCGGTCTGCCCTTTGGGCACGGCCTCGATGCCGCCGCGGTAGATCTCCGAAAAATAGCAGGCGTAATTGATGGCAAAGGCCACCACCGCCGCCACCATGCGTCCGCCGGAGCCGGAGGGCCACGGGTTATTCATGCCCAGCAGACCGGGACCAAGATAAATGACGATGATCTGCAGCATCAGCGGCGTGCCGCGGATGACCCAGACAAAGGTCTTTACCGCACCGGACAGCAGCCTGCACCGGCTCATGGAACCAAAGGCCACCACCAGCCCCAGCGGCAATGCAAACAGCAGCGTAAGGGCAAACAGCTCACAGTTGAGCAGGAACGCGCCGGAAAGGCGCCCAAGGATTACAGACACAAAAACACACCCATCTATCGTTTTGTTTTACGCCCGGCTCAGTCCGCCAGCGCCAGCTCGTACTTCTCTGCCAGTGCCTGCATGGTACCGTCAGCCTTCAGCTCATCAAAGGCGGTGTCCACTGCGGCGGCGGCATCGCTGCCCTTGCGGAAAGCCACGCCGTACTCCTCGGCGTTCAGCTCGTCCACGATCTTCAGACCGGCGTAGTCGGTGCCCTCCCCGATCATAGCGTTGGCAAGGGTCAGATCCAGCACAGCGGCGTCTGCCGTACCGGCAGCAACCTCCATCAGGCAGTCGGTCTGCACGCTCTTGGAAACATAATCGGCCTTGGCAAGGTTTTCATCGCCCTGAATGGCGGCTTCACCGGCAGAACCGGCCTCGGCCACCACGGTCTTACCGGAAAGGTCGGCGGTGGAGGTGTAGGCGGTGCCCTCCTTGACCACCACGACCTGTGCATTCTTGGCGTAGGCCTTGGTGGTGGCGGTGTTAGCCATGATATCCTCGGTCAGAGTCATGCCGTTCCAGATGCAGTCGATGCTCTTGGCGTCCAGCTCCACCACCTTGGTGTCCCAGTTGATCTCCACGAACTCCGGCTCTACGCCCAGCTTTGCGCACACAGCGGTGGCAAGCTCGGTATCAAAGCCGGTAAAGTTGCCGTCGGCATCGGTGTAGTTCATGGGCTCGTACACGGTGTAGCCGATGACCATTTTGCCCTTGCCCTTGATGTAGTCCAGATCGCTGCCCGCTGCGGCAGAAGCCGAACCGGCTGCACTGCCGGAAGCAGAAGCCGCCGCAGAGGTGGATGCACTGCCGCCGCAGGCTGCAAGGCTCAGTGCCAGAGCACCGGCCAGAAATGCACTTGCAATACGCTTGAGTTTCATATCTTTTTCCTCCCATGGGGGACGTTCTGTGTCCCGCTTCCCTCTTGTTTTACCATTTTACCATGCTAAAGTGGTAAACTGTAGCTATAGAATAGCGCGTTTGCCGCCGTTTGGCAAGAGGAAACCTTCATTTTTTGCACAATGCACTGCTTTGCCCCGCCCGTAAGCCCGCTTTTTGTGGGAAAGTGTGCATACCCCTTTCGGCTTTGCGCCTGAGAGGGCAGCTGCAAATACCCCTTCCGTCTGCTCACTGCGTTCGCAGCCACCTTCCCCAAGGGGACGGCTTTTCGCGGTGGCGAGAAACTTTGCGGTACCTCCATAAGGCGTCCCCTTGAGGAAAGACTTCCCCCGGCCGGGGGAAGATGTCACCGCAGGTGACAAAAGGGGGAATCTGGCGCGTTAGCGCCTGAGGGGGTATCTCCCGCAGCGCCGCCGCTTCCGTAGGAAGTAGGCGCTGCAAATGCCGTTTTCCTTCACAACCCCTCCCGTGAAAATGAGATAGCGGAGCGTCCGCAGACGCTCCGCTATCTCGAAATAAAAAATAATTTTTCCGCTGATCATGCCCAAAGCGCACGCGGCGGGCATTCCAAATCGTCCTCTACTGCTCCGCCATGGCCTTCAGCACCGCCTTTTGCAGGTCGGTGACCGAGATGGTGCACAGCGCCTTCAGGTCGGCGTCTGTGCCGTCTGCGGAGAGTTTGCCGATCTCCACGGCGTTTTTGCCTTTCAGGTAGCCGCACCAGCCTGCGCTGTGCTCGTACCACTCCTTGCCTAACGCGCTTGCGCTGCGCATCCCGTAGCGGTCGCCCAGTTCGTTTTTGGTGTACACCGGCTCACGCGGGGCAGACACCGTGCCGTCCGCGCTGACCGTCAGCTCCGGCTCGGTCATATCCCCGATGGCGCTGGTCACCCGGGCGTTCTCGTCCATAGTCACCACCGCCAGCGTGATCTTAGCCTGCACCTGTGCGTCCTTATCATCTGTGCCCGCAAGCCCCTGCGGCATTTCGGCTACCTCAACGCCCAGTTTGACCGTATCGCCCCGGGCAGCGCCCAGCACCTGCGCATTCTCGCAGGCGCGGACAACGGCATCCCGGTAGCGGTCCACCGCGATGGTGCAGCCGGAGAGAAGGTCTGCATCGGTGGGCTTGCCGTCTGCATCCGTTTTCAGCTTTTTCACTTCCTCCGGGGTCTTGCCCTCAAGCCAGCTGCCAAAGGCATCGGCCTGCTCTGCCCAGCCCTTTTTCAGGCCGGACACCTCTGCCAGCGGATAGTCCTTCCCCTTCTGGCGCTTGGTGCGGGTGTCGGTAGGGGTGGTCACCTTGCCGGTGCCGTCCGCGCTGACCGAAAGCTCCAGCTCGTCCAGTGTCACCCCCGCCAGCTTGCCGTCTGCATCCAGCAGCACGGCAGCCGCCACGGTGCGGATATTGCCCGCACGGTCTGTACCCGTCGCTTCGGTCAGAACGCCCAGTCCGGTGCGCCACGCCGCGCTTTGCGCCGCGCTGCTGCCCGCAGAGGTGCTGCCGCTCATAGAGCCGGAGCTGCTGCCGGAGCTTCCCCCGCCGCAGCCGGTCAATGCCAGTGCTGCCGCCAGCGTGCAGCACAAAAACCATCGCGATGCCTGTTTCATATCGTCACATACGCTCCCTTTCCGTGCCTGCATTGCTAACGCAGGCTTTGGAGCCAGTATGCCCCGCCGCGCGGGATTTTATGAGCAGGCAGTTACATCAAGGGGCTTAACAGCCGCAGCACGCTGTCCAGCACCGTACCGGCCAGCCCGGTGCGGCAGTCCGCGCACTGCACCTCCCGGCACTGGGGCAGGGTGCGGCGCACATCGTCCCGCAAAGCCAGCACCTGACTGTTTTGCAGCAGCAGCACCCCGCACTCGAAGTGCAGGAACATACTGCGGTAGTCCATATTGATGCTGCCCACCACCGCCGCGCGGTCATCGCTGACGCAGCACTTGGCGTGGAGAAAGCCCGGGGTGTACTCGTAGATGCGCACCCCCGCCCGCAGCAGGGGCAGATAGTACGAGCGACTCAGCCGGAACACCAGCTTTTTGTCCGGGATGCCCGGCAGCACCAGCCGCACATCCACCCCGCGCTTGGCGGCGTTGCGCAGCGCGTCCAGCATTTCCTCGCCGATGGCGAGATAGGGCGTATAAAAATAAACGTACTGCTGTGCTTGTGCCAGAATATCCAGATAGACGGTTTCTGCCACCGGCTCTTCGTCCAGCGGGCTGTCCGCGTAGGGCTGCACCACCCCATCGCTGGCGGGCAGTACCGCAAGCTGCGGACGGAAGGCGCTGTAATCCTGCTCGAAGGGGCGGAAGGCGTTCCAGAAATCCAGAAACATCACGGTAAAGTTCCACACCGCAGCGCCCTCGATGCGCAAGCCCGCGTCCTTCCAGTAGCCGAAGCGGGTGATCGCGTTGATGTATTCGTCTGCCAGATTGATGCCGCCGGTGTAGGCTACTTTGCCGTCTATCACCACGATCTTGCGGTGGTCGCGGTGGTTCATCACCAGCGAAAGCAGCGGCACCACCGGGTTAAAGGGGATGCAGCGGATATGCGCCCGCTCCATGCGCACCACAAAGTCCTTGGGCAGACCCAGCAAACTGCCAAAATCATCATAGATCAGCCGCACGTCCACCCCCTGCGCCGCCTTGCGCCGCAGAATGTCCTCCACGCCCTGCCACATCTTGCCCTGACTGACGATGAAAAACTCCAGAAAGATGCTCTTTTCCGCTTTTTCAAGATCCGCCAGCAATGCCGGATACATGGCTTCGCCGCAGGAGAAATACCGGGCGGTGGTGTTCTGCCATGCAGGATAGCAGCCGTACTGGGTCAGGTAGCGGCTCACGCCCCGGTTTTCATCGCACAGCCCGGCAGTCTGCCCGGGCTGCTGGGCGCGGTCTGTGCGGTGTGCCTGCTCCACCGCTTGCATTTTGCTGCGCAGGCGGCGGGAAGGGCGCTTGTTGCCAAAGGCCAGATACAGCGCCCCGCCCAGCAGCGGCAGCAGCCCGATGAGGGCGATCCAGCCCACCTTATAGGCGCTGTTTTCGTCCTTGCGCACCAGATACAGAATGATCAGCAGGCTCAACCCGTTGAGCACCCCGGTGACCCACACCCGCGCCGTGCCGGTGGTGAGGGCAAAAAACACCCACGCCAGCCATGCAAGCTGCAGCGCCACCAGCACCACCGTGACCGTGATGCGGTTGAGGATGCGGTTGAAAAATTTGACGATCGGCAACCGGAACAGCATACCATCTCCCCTTTCCGTGTTTCTAATACGGTTAAGTATAACGCGGTTTTTCACCCTTTGCAAGTTTTTGGTGTCGGGTGCACCGGAATTATTCCTCGTAAAAAAATTCACCGGAGCGTCCGCAGAGGCCCCGGTGAATCAAGATCCTATTCTATATTTTCTGCTCAGACGGTCGGTGCTTCGTTATCCTCGTAGCCCACCATCAGGCCGCCGTACTCCGCATAGTAGCTGCACAGAGCGCCGCAGGTGCCTACCTCCACCTTGGCCTCCGGGAACACGGCATGGACCATGTGCTTCAGCCGCTCCGCAGCGGCAGCGTTGCAGCAGTGGTCGATGTGCACCCGGCCGTTGGTCAGGCCGTGCGCCTTCATTTCCAGCACCATGCGCTCCAGTGCGCCGTGCTCGCCGCGGGTCTTGCAAAGAACCTCCAGATCACCGGCATCGCTGGCCTGCCCGATGACCCGGATACCCAGCATCCGCGCCACAGCAGCCACAGCGGGCTTCACGCGGCCATTGCGGGCAAGGTTTGCCAGAGATTCCAGCGCAAACAGCAGATGAGTGTGCTCATGGTACGCCCGGATCTCCTCACATACGGTATCAAAGGGCTTGCCGGCCTTGATCAGCGCCGCCAAACGCTCCACCAGCAGCCGGGACTCCGCACCAGTAGACAGGCTGTCCAGCACAAAGACCCGCGCGCCCTCGTGGCTCTGCTCGTATTCCTCGCCCGCCAGCAGCGCGGCGTTGTAAGCGCCGGACAGCGTGCCGGTAATGGTCACAACGTACACCTCGTCTGCACCCTCGTAGGCGGTGAGCCAGTCCGAGATATTGGGGCAGGAGGTGCTGGTGCGGCCCTTATAGGTGCGCATCATCTGAGCCAGCGCGGGGGCATCCACCTCTGCGGTGTCCACATACTCCTGCTCATCGGTCAGGATCTTCAGCGGCACGCAGGCAAAATCCACATCGGGGAGCTGGTACACATTTGCAGAGGAATCTACAATGATCTTGCTTTTCATATTTTTCTCCACTTTCAAGCGGCGCAATGCCGCGGTCATTCCTTTGTTTGTGACCATCATAGCAGTTTTTCAAAACCCTGTCAACTGTTTTTTCAAATTCTTTTACAAAGTTTTCGTTGCCCGTTGACCAATTTTTCAAAATGCGGTATACTATTTTACAGGCAGAAGTGCTTTTGCGGAAAGCAATTGCCCTGCCTTTGCACAAAAACAACGTTCCTGCTTGCAAAAAGTGCAGGAGCATGAACGGAACAAGATACTATGAAAGCTGAAACCAAACTCCGCGTTGCGGCGTGTGCTGCGGGCTTTGCCCTGCCCCGGTACAACGATCTCCCCTCGGTAGGGCTGTATCTGGACCAGACGGTGCAGTTCGTCAACGGCTACTTCCGCAGCTTCTGCGGGGTGGAACTGACCCCCTCTATGGTAAGCAACTACGTCAAAAAAGGGGTGGTGGATCACCCCATCCGCAAAAAATACACCCGGGATCAGATCGCATCCCTGATGTACATTGCAGTCTCCAAAACGGTGCTCTCGATCGAAAATATCGACACCCTGTTCAAAATGCAGCGGGAGCACTGCTCCGCCGGGACAGCCTACGATATCTTCTGCGAGGAACTGGAGGCCAGTCTTTCCGTGGTGTTCGGCAGCAAAGCCGCCCAGCCGGAGACTGTGCTCAACGACGAGCGTCTGCTGCTGCGCAGCACCATTTTTGCGGCGGTCAACAAAATGTATCTGGACTGCTGCTTTGATGCCTTGCGGCAGGAGCAGGCTCTGTGGTCGGATATCCTGCCAGATCTGGCGTGACAGAAAAGCACGGAATAGCAGATATAGCAAAAGCCACCTGAAAACTTACGTTTTCAGGTGACTTTTGTACTGGTGGAGGCGATGGGAGTCGAACCCATGTCCGAAAAGAGCTCAGTGTAGGTGTCTCCGGGTGCAGGCGATCTACAACATTCCCGCCGCGCCACGCCGATCGTCAGGCTAGCGCTTTGGTAGCTTCATGAGTTCCTGCCGGTCCGCAAAGCTTAGGTCCGTTCAGGTGCTGTGTCTAAAGGACGCCCCGGCCCCACACGACACAAGAGTGGGCGGAACGCGCAGCACTCAGGCTGCGAGCAACTGATAATTATTGTTGTCAGTTAATTTTTTTGGAGGAGTTATAGAGCAGTTCCCCCACTGCTACCCGCTGCCCAGACCTCGCTCCCCCCGTCGAAACCTTTACGCCCCCTTATAAAGCACATCTTGCGATGTGCGGAAAGCTTGGTTTTCTGCGGTGAGCCGCAGTCTGCAATTGGAATGCTTAATAATACTTGCCGTTGGACTTCACAGCCCGGTCAATGGAGCGCTTTGCATCGCGCTGGGCGGCATCGGCACGCTTGTCGTACAGCTTTTTGCCCTTGCACAAGCCCACTTCCATCTTTACGCGGCCATGCTTGAAATAAAGCGAGAGCGGTACCAGCGTATAGCCCTGCAGCTTGCACTGCTGGTGCAGACGCCGGATCTCACTTTTGTGTGCCAGAAGCCGCCGGACGCGCATGGGGTCCTGATTGAACAGATTGCCGTGGTCGTAGGGGCTGATGTGCATCCCCTTTACCAGCAGCTCGCCGTTTTCAATATCCACCCAGCTGTCCTTCAGGTTGACCCCGCCGGCCCGCAGGCTTTTCACCTCGGTGCCTTTGAGTTCCACACCGGTCTCCAGCGCTTCCAGAACAAAATACTCGTGGCGCGCTTCGCGGTTGGTGGCGATGGTCTTGGTCGCCGGGCGCTCCTTTGTGGGTGCCATGCTGCGCGCCTCCTTTCTCCGTTCGGTTCGTTGTTTCAGTATACCATTTTTTCAGGGTAATGCAAGGGCTGTTTCTGACAGAATTGTAAATTTTTACAAACTCACAGCTCTCCCCGGCCGGAAAGCGCCCGGTACAGGGTGGTCTCGTCGGCGTATTCCAGGCTTGCACCCACCGGCAGACCGGAGGCAAGCCGGGTGACCCGGATGCCCAGCGGCTTGATGAGCTTTGCCAGATACATGGCGGTGGCTTCGCCCTCCACGGTGGGGTTCATTGCCATGATGACCTCCTTCACCGTGTCGTCCTTCAGCCGCGCCAGCAGCTCCTTGACGGTCAGCTGCTCTGCGCCCACACCGGCCAGCGGGTCCAGCAGACCGTGCAGCACATGGTACAGACCGTTATACTCCCGGGTGCGCTCAAAAGCCTGCACATCCCGGGGCTTTTCCACCACGCAGATCACCGAGGTGTCCCGCTTGGCGCTGGCGCACACCGGGCACAACTCGGCATCCGTAAAGTTCTGGCAGATGCGGCACCGGTGCAGCCGGGTGTGCGCGCCGCGGATGGCATCGGCCAGCGCCGCAGCGTCCTTATCCGACATACTCAGCACCTGATAGGCCATGCGGGTAGCACCCTTGCGGCCCACGCCCTGAAACTTGCCGAACTCTTCGATCAGCTTTTCCAGCGGTGCGGCAGTGTAGTCCATGGTATCTCCCCTTCCCGGCTCAGAGACCCGGAATGTTCAGGCCGCCGGTCAGCTTGCCCATCTCGGCTTCTGCGGTCTCATCCACCTGCTTCACGGTGGCGTTGATGGCAGCAGCCACCATGTCTTCCAGCATCTCGATGTCGTCCGGGTCCACGGCCTCGGGCTTGATGGTAATGGACAGCACCTCGTGCTTGCCGTTCATCTTTACGGTCACCATCTCACCGGCGGCGCTGCCGGTGTACTCGGCGGCTTCCAGCTCGGCCTGCTTGCTCTTCATGTCCTCCTGCATCTTCTGAGCCTGACGCATCAGGGCGTTCATATCGGGGCGGCCGTAGCCTGCGGGCATTCTTGCTTTCATAATGGTATTCTCCTTTATTATAAACAATTTTTATCGCTTTTTGCGGGCGGTATCCTCAATGCTGACCTCTAACCCCAGCTTTTCCAGCGCCAGAAGGGACTGCTCCGCGTTGGAGGAGGTCTTTCCTGCCGTTTTGGGCTCGTAAGGGCCGATGGGCACCGGCACGCCGGATACCTCGGCGATCAGCTTTTTGATCAGCTTCTGGCTGTCCTTGTTCACCCGGATAAAATCCCGGAAGGTCTTGCCGCCGTCGATCAGCACGCGGGTGCCGTCAAAGTAGGCCTTGGACTTGCGCAGATACATATACAGCATGGGGTCGATGCCTTCCAGTTTCTGCACGATCTGTCCCCAGTACGGGAAGGGGTTCGTGCCCTGCTGCGCCACGCTGCGGGGCTTGGTCAGCACCGGGTCGGCGGGGTGCTCCTGCACCGGGGCAGGCGGTTCCCCTGCCGCAGAAACCGGCTGCGCGGGCTCTGCAGGGGCGGGCTGTTCCGGCTGGCTGACCGGTTCCTCCGGCGGCGGTGCCTGCGGGGCAGGCTCGTCCCACGGCAGGGCGGCATCGCTCTGCTGTACCGGCGGTTCGTCCGGCATCGGCGGCAGCTCCTCCGCAGGGGCGGACGGGGCTTCCGGCGCGGCAGGCTGCGGAGAGGTCTGCTGCACGGCAGGGGCAGGTTCTGCTCCTGCTGCCGGGGTCTGGGGTGCAGTTGCTGCGGGGGCAGGCTGCACCGGGGCGCTGGCAAAGGGCTGCACCGCTGCCGCAAAGGGGCGGGGCGCTTCCGGCTGTGCCGCCCGGGCGGGGGCTGCCTGCACCGCTGCCGCCTGCAGCTGCTGGGGCGGCTCGGACAGGCTGAACAGTGCCAGTTCCAGCTCAATGCGCTGGTCGCTGCCGCGGGTCATGTGCTCCAGCGCCGTGCCAAGGGTGCGGATGGCGCGGATGGCTTCCCGCTGCCCCATCTCCGGGCCTTTTTGCAGGTACAGCGCTTCTTCCTCCGGCGAAACACCGGACAGCAGCGCCTGCCCGCCGGGCAGCGCCGCCAGCATCAGGGCGCGGTAGTGGGCGATCAGTTCCTCGGTCAGACGTTTTACGTCCACCGACTGCTGCCGCAGCTGCGCCAGCTGTGCCAGCGCGGCGGCGGCGTCCTGTGCTTCCAAGGCGTCCGAGATGTGGAACAGGTAGCTGCGGTCGGTCACGCCCGCCATGCGGCGCACCACGTCCGCATCGATCTTTGCCGTGACACCGGCGCAGGTGTCCAGAATGGACAGCGCATCGCGCAGCGCACCATCCGCCAGACGAGCGATCAGCTCCGCGCCGTCGGAGGTCAGCTCCAGCTTTTCCTCCCCGGCGATATACTCCACCCGCCGTGCGATATCCTCCGGCCCGATGCGGGTAAAATCGTACCGCTGGCAGCGGGAGAGGATGGTGGCGGGCACTTTCTGGATCTCGGTGGTCGCCAGAATGAAGATAACGTGTGCGGGGGGCTCTTCCAGCGTTTTCAGCAGCGCATTGAAGGCCGCTGTGGACAGCATATGCACCTCGTCGATGATATACACCTTATACTGGCAGGCGCTGGGGGTATAGGCGGTCTCGTCCCGCAGGTCGCGGATATCGTCCACGCCGTTGTTGGAGGCTGCGTCCATCTCCACCACGTCCAGCAGGCTGCCGTTGTCGATGCCTTTGCAGATCTCGCACTCCCCGCAGGGGTCGCCATTTACTGGATGCAGGCAGTTGACCGCCTTGGCAAAAATTTTGGCGCAGGTGGTCTTGCCGGTGCCGCGCACGCCGGTAAACAGATACGCATGGCCTACACGCCCTGCGGTGATCTGGTTTTTCAGGGCAGTCACGATGGCGCGCTGACCCACCACATCCTCAAACCGCTGGGGTCTCCATTTGCGGTAAAGTGCACGATACACGGCGATGTCTCCCCTTTCCCGGCCTTTGCGGCAAAAATAAAAGGACAGCGCTCGACGGGGTTTTGTCCCCGCCTTGCGTAACTCGGCATACGGATGCAGGCTTACTGAAACGCACGAACGCACTGCTTAAGGCTGCTTGGTTCCCCACCTGACCTGGTTCACAGCGAGCCCATCGTACAGGACCCGCATCCGTATGCCGAACCACGCAGCAGGCGCTGTCCGACACATCCTTGTGGATGCTAAGATATTGTACCATAAACCCCGCCGGATTGCAAGAGGGGGCAAAACAAAAAGGAGAAGCCCGAAGGCTTCTCCTCGTTTGTGCTAAAATTGTTTAAGACTGGCAAGCGGTGATCAGGCTCATCTTGTAGACCTCGTCTGCGTTGCAGCCGCGGGACAGGTCGTTGATGGGTGCGTTCAGACCCTGCAGGATGGGGCCGTAGGCAGCGTAGCCGCCCAGACGCTGTGCGATCTTATAGCCGATGTTGCCGGCCTCGATGCAGGGGAAGATGAAGGTGTTGGCCTGACCGGCAACCTTGCTGCCCTTGCACTTGACCTGTGCCACCTCGGGAGCAACGGCTGCGTCAAACTGCAGCTCGCCGTCCACAGCCAGCTCGGGGTCCATCTCCTGAGCCTTGATGGTAGCATCGTGGCTCAGTGCCACGGTGCCGCCCTTGCCGGAGCCCTTGGTGGAGAAGCTCAGCACAGCCACCTTCGGGTCGATGCCGAACAGCTTTGCGGTGCGGGCAGTCTCCACAGCCACCTCTGCCAGCTTGGAAGCAGCAGAGATCTTGACCTCGCCGGTAGCCTTATCGACGGTATCGGTGTAATCAATGTTGACAGCGCAGTCGCCCATGGCAATGCGCTTCAGACCCTCTTCGCCACAGTCGCGGTCCAGAATAAAGCAGGAGCTCACCAGATGTGCGCCCTTCTTGGTCTTGACCAGCTGCAGAGCGGGACGGATGGTGTCAGCGGTGGAGTAGGTAGCGCCGCCCAGCAGGCAGTCAGCCTTGCCCATCTTCACCAGCATGGTGCCGAAGTAGTTGGACTTCTTCAGCAGTGCGGTGCACTCCTCAGCGGACTGCTTACCCTTGCGCAGCTCCACCATGGTGCTGACCATCTCATCGAAACCGGCGTAGTTCTCCGGGTCGATGATCTCGGCAGCGGAAATATCAAAGTTACCGGCGGCGGCAGCAGCCTTGCACTCTGCCTCGTTGCCCACCATAACGACCTTCAGCACGCCCTCGGCCAGCAGCTTGCTTGCGGCCTCCAGAATGCGGGGGTCATTGCCCTCGGTGAACACGATCGTCTTGGGATTTGCCTTCAGCTGTGCTACCAGCGGTGCAAACATATCAGCCATTGTGATTACCTCCGAAAATGCTTTCCAAAATTTGCTTCCTCTGCCTGTTGGACACAAGGATGCCTTTCTTCTTTATTCTAGCACAGACAGCAAAAAGTTCAAGACAAAATTGTGTTTTTGTGCTATATTTTAGGAGAGAAAGCCTTGTTTTATTTGTGAATAAAATATCATACTGATTTTAAAGGATATTTTCCCCGCAAATATAAAAGAGCCCGTGCAGTCCACAGGCTCTATGGGCAGATGCTCCATCATGCAGTTTTCTTTACGGGGACGCTGTTCTCATACAGTTCGTGGGGCGCAACGTCCTGTCCCTCCGGCCATTCGATGCCCACGCCGCCGGGCAGCAGCTGCACCGCGTTGAAATAGCTTTCGTCCTTCAGCTGTCCGTACCACGGCCCCGTTGCATAGGGTGCAACGTCAAAGAGCTTTACCTCTCCCGTTTCGTAGAACAGGCGAAGCTTCAAGGGGCTTATGGTCTCCACCTTAGTCAATTTCGGCTGCAACATAAGATCACTCCTTATTTCAAAGGGTCAATGCGGAAGAACTGCTCGCCGTTGCTCAACAGCTTCCAGTTCGCTTCCAGATCATCGCGGTGTATTACTACCCACGCTTCCAGCAGCTTCAGCTTGTTTTTGGGAAAGCCGCCTTCCAAAATCGTCCCGTCCAGTGCCATCACGATCTCTTCCCCGGAATACTCCGCATGGATATGCGGCATATTGTGTTTTCCGCCCTGTTCCCGGTACATTCTGACGATGATGCCATAAAATATGCTTAATACCGGCATTTTACCCACTCCCTTCTTCAAGTTCATTTTATCATACGCAGGTGTTTTTTTCAAGAAACTGTGATGATCTCTTTTTGTGCGTTTGCCGTACTCTTGAATCTGTGTTATAGTTTACAATATTATAATTTGCAAATAAATCGTTGATCTGATTTTAAAGGAGATGTTCTCCATGGATATGGATACTTTAAAGGCCGAATGCCTTGCCTGCACCCGGTGCGAGCTGTGCGCCACCCGGACGAACGTGGTGTTCGGGCAGGGCGTGCCAGACGCCGAGGTGCTGTTTGTGGGCGAGGGCCCCGGCCAGAGCGAGGACGAGCAGGGTCTGCCTTTTGTGGGGCGCAGCGGGCAGCTGCTGGACAAATACCTGTTTGCCATCGACCTTGACCGCAAAAAGAACTGCTATATCGCCAACATCGTCAAGTGCCGCCCGCCCCAGAACCGCGACCCGCTGCCCGCCGAGAGCGAAGCCTGTATGCCGTGGCTGCGGGAGCAGTTCCGGCTGATCCAGCCTAAGATCGTGGTCTGCCTTGGGCGCGTTGCCGCCCAGCGGATGATCCGGCAGGATTTTTCCGTCACCCGGGAGCACGGGCAGATCATCAATAAAGGCGGCATTTTGTTCATGGGCACCTTCCACCCCGCCGCCCTGCTGCGCCAGCCCCAGAACAAGCCCGAAGCCTTTGCGGACTTTACCGTGCTGCGGGACACCATTGCCGCCGTGTGCGAGCATACCTATAATAGGTAAGGTCAGGAACCAACCGCGCCGCTTTTGCATACTGTAAAGCAAAAGCGAGGTGTTTTTGTATGGAAAGTTCCGTGCATCCTTCTGTGGATTTCTTTCTGGGCGCTACAACGCCCGCCGGGTTCAAGGGCTACTTTGCGCCGCTGCGCCGGGAGCCCGGGATGCAGCTGGTGCTGCTCAAAAGCGGGCCGGGCTGCGGCAAGTCTACTTTGATGAAGCGTCTGGCGCGCGCCGCACAGGAGAAAGGCGAGCCCATCCAGCGCATCCACTGCGCCAGCGACCCCGACAGTCTGGACGGGGTGGTGTTCCTGCGGCAGAAACGCGCCATCATCGACGCCACCGCACCCCATGTGGTGGAGCCGGAAGCCCCCGGCGCAGACGAGCGGGTGCTGAGTTTGTACCACACCATCGACGCCGATGCCCTGCACTCCCACAAGGACGAGGTGACCGCCCTGTTTGCCCGCAACCAGCTGCTGCGCAGCCGGGCGGCGCGGTATGTGGCTTCGGCGGGCAGCCTGCTGCTGGACAGCCGCCGCGCCGAAGCGTGCAGCGCAAACTTTGAAAAAGTGCGCCGCTACGTCAAGCGGCTGTGCACCCGCCTGTTGCCCCGCACCGAGGAGATGGGCTCTGAAGAGCTGCGGCTGCTCTCTGCCATCACGCCCAAGGGCGAGGTGTTCTATCAGGGCACAGTGCAGGCGCTGGCAGACCGGTGTATCCTTTTCCGGGACGACTACGGGGCAGTGTCCCGTCTGCTGCTGGAGCTCATCCGCGCCGAGGCGCTGGCGCGGGGCTACCACATCATCACCTGCCCCTGCGCCATGCACCCGGAGGACAAGATCGACCACATTATCATCCCCTCCCTGCGGCTGGCATTTTTGACCGACAACCGCTGGCATCCGGTGCGGCTGTCTGCCGCGCAGACCGTGCGGTGCAGCCGTTTTGTGGACAGGGAGAACCTTTCCGCCTGCCGGGCACGGCTGCGTTTTAACGAGCGCGCCGCCGCCGAATTGCTGGAACAGGCCTGTGCCCTGATGGCGCAGGCAAAAAGCTGCCACGATGAACTGGAGACCTACTACCGCACCGCCGTGGACTTTGCACAGGTGGATGCCGCAGCCGCTCAGTGCATGGAACTGTTCGGGGTAGGATAACGTAAAAACCAACGGAGGTGAAACGCCTTGGCAAGCATCCATCTGCCCATCCGGCAGCTGGTGGAGTTTTTGCTGCGCACCGGCAGCATCGACAGCCGCTTTACCGGCTTTGACCGCGCCAACGAGGGTGCACGCATCCACCGCAGGCTGCAAAAAGCCGCCGGGGAGGGTTATCAGGCTGAGGTGTTCCTCAGCGCGGAGCGGGAAGCCTGCGGCATCGCCTTTACGCTGGAAGGCAGGGCAGACGGCATTTTCACCGACGAAACCGGCACTGTGACCATCGACGAGATCAAGACCACCACTGTCCCCTACGAGGAGATCACCGAGAAACTGAACCCCTGCCACTGGGCACAGGGCATGGTGTATGCCGCCATTTACAGCAGCCAGCAGGGACTGGAAACGCTGGCGGTGCGGCTGACCTATTACCAAGTTGACACCGACCAAATTCAGCGCTTTACCCGGCAGTTCACCCGGCAGCAATTGGAACAGTTTTTGCAGCAGCTTTTAACGCAGTATGCCCCGTGGGCGCAGCGGCAGCTGGACTGGGACACCCGGCGCAGCCAGAGCCTTGCGGCGCTGCAATTCCCCTTTGCGGAGTATCGCCCCGGGCAGCGGGCGCTGGCGGGCGAGGTGTACCGCGCCTGCCGCGCCGGAAAAAGCGCCGACCGCAAGGGCGGCACCCGCGTTTTTTGTCAGGCACCCACCGGCATCGGCAAGACCATGAGCGCCCTCTTCCCTGCTTTAAAAGCCATGGGCGAGGGCTGCGGCGCAAAGCTGTTCTACCTGACCGCCCGCAACACCACCCAAGCCGCCGCCGAGGACGCGGTAACGCGGCTGCGTACCGCCCAGCCCGGTCTTGCCCTGCGCAGCGTGACCCTGACCGCCAAGGAAAAAGCCTGTCTGCACCCGGACGCCGAAGGCCACCCCGCCTGCCTGCCGGAGGTGTGTTCCTTTGCCAACGGCTACTACGACCGCCGCAAGGATGCGCTGGCGGCTCTGCTGGACGGCAGCGGCAGTTTCAGCCGCGCCTCACTGGCGGACACCGCCCGGCAGTTCTCGGTGTGCCCCTTTGAGCTGGGGCTTGATCTGAGCGAGTGGTGCGATGTGGTCATCGGGGACTACAATTATCTGTTTGACCCTGTGGTGCACCTCAAGCGCTTTTTTGATGCCGCCGGGGACTGGCTGTTCCTCATTGACGAAGCACACAACCTGCCGGACAGAGCCCGCGCCATGTACTCGGCGCAGTTTGCCAAAAGCAGCCTGACCGAAGCAAAGCGGGCGCTGGGCAAGGGCAAAAGCAGCCTGAAAACCGCGCTGACCAAGGCGGATAAAGTCTTTCTGGCGGCGCGCAGAGCCTGCGCACAGGCTGCGCCCCGCACAGGTGCAGAGCCCGCCGGGGAGACCGAGCCTACGCAGGTGAGCCTTTTGCCCGCCGAAGCTGCCCCGGATTTTGCCCTGCCGCAGCCGCTGTACGCCCGGGACGGCACCGTGTTTTTGCAGCAGCTGCCCGCCGCTTTGCCCGCTGCGCTGCGGGCGGTGCACCCCCCTTTGCAGGACTGGCTGGAACAGAACCCCGAGGACCCCGCCCACGCGCAGCTGCTGGAGCTTTACTTCGCCTTGCAGGATATCGCCCGTGCGGCTGACCGGTACGACAGCCATTTTGTCACCCAGCTCACCGCCCGGGGCAGTGAGTTGGAACTGCATCTGCTCTGCTTAGACCCCGCGCCCTTTGTGGATGCCAGTCTGGCGGCAGGGCGCAGTGCGGCGCTGTTCAGTGCCACCTTGACCCCGCCCGCCTTTTACCGCAATGTGCTGGGCTGTGCCGATGCCCGGGCAGTGGCGCTGCCAAGCCCCTTCCCGCCGGAAAATCTGGGGCTGTTCTGCCTGCCGGGCATCTCCACCCGCTACCGCCAGCGGGAAGCCAGCGTGCCCGCCGTAGCCGATGCGCTGGCGGCGCTGGCAAAGGGCAAAACCGGCAACTATCTGGCGTTTTTCCCCAGCTACGCCTATTTGCAGCAGGTGTACGAAGCCTTTGCCGCCCGCTGGCCGGACATTTCCACCCTTGTGCAGCAGCGCAGTTTGGACGATGCCGGGCGCGCGGAGTTTCTGGCGCAGTTCGTGCCCCGCCCTGCCCAGACGCTGCTGGGCTTTGCCGTGATGGGCGGCATCTTCGGCGAGGGCGTAGACCTTGTGGGCGACCGGCTCATCGGGTGCGCCATCGTAGGGGTGGGTCTGCCGCAGGTGAACCCCCGGCAGGAGATGCTGCGCCGCTATTACGAGGAGCAGTCCGGCTGCGGTTTCGACTACGCCTACCGCTACCCGGGCATGAACAAGGTGCTGCAAGCCGCCGGGCGGGTGGTGCGCACCCCGCAGGACAAGGGCGTGGTGCTGCTTTTGGACGACCGCTTTGCGCAGCCCGACACCGCCCGCCTGTTCCCGCCGCACTGGCGGCACATCCAATATCTGCCTGGCACCGCCGCGCTGGAAACGGCGCTGGCAGGGTTCTGGGGTTAGCATCCTCGCCCTCTCCGTCTTTGCTACGCAAATCCACCTCTCCCAAAGGGAGAGGCCTTGGCAAAAAGATGAAGTTTGCGTGGACTGTCAAAAGGCTCTCCCTTTGGGAGAGCTGGCGCGTTAGCGCCTGAGAGGGCGAGCCCGCTAACCGAAGGGCATACCTGCTAAAGAAAAAGCATCTGCAACCAAATCGCCAGCTTTCTGAAGCTCAGAAGCGACCGTTGCAGATGCTTTTTGTCTGATTCTTTAGGGATTATACCCTTAATACTCCACGCCCTTCCGTGCGGCGATGCCCTTCTGGTAGGGGTGGCGGCGGCAGCACATCTCGGTAAGGTAATCTGCGGCGTCCAGCATCCATGCGGGGGCTGCGTGGGCGGTCAGGACGCACTCCTGCCCGGCGGGGCGGTGCAGCACCGCCTGCTGCAGCAGGTCTTTGTCCACCATGTCCAGTTCCCACGCGCTGCCGGCTTCGTCCAGCACCAGCAGATCACAGGGCTGCGCCAGCGCCGCCGCAAGATTTTGGTTCTGCAAAGCGCGGGTAGCGGCCTTTTCGGCTTCGTTCATCTGAAAGACGAATTTCTGCCCGGCCTTGCCCCGGTAGACGGTGGCACCCAGCTGTTCCAGCAGCGGGATCTCGCCGCTCTGCCCGCCCTTTAAAAACTGCACGATGACCACACGTTTTCCGCTACCCAGTGCCCGCAGGGCAAGCCCCATGGCGGCTGTGGTCTTGCCCTTGCCGTCGCCGTAATACAGATGCAAAAGACCTAAGCTTTCCATCGTCTTTCTCCTTTTTTGCAGCAAAAGGCACCCGCAGCAGAACGGCTGCGGATGCCTTGTTATTTATACTTTGCCTTTACTGGTACAGCGGGAACTCCCGAGTCAGGCGCAGAACGCGCTCGCTGATCTCGTCCTTCTTTTCCTCATAGTGCCAGATGCAGTCTGCAATGCAGTCCGCGATCACCTGCATCTCGGCTGCGCCCATGCCGCGGGTGGTGACAGCCGGGGTACCCAGACGCACGCCGGAGGTCACAAAGGGGCTGCGGGTCTCGCCGGGGACGGTGTTCTTGTTGGCGGTGATGTGCACGCTGTCCAGACGCTGCTCCAGGTCCTTGCCGGTGCACTCCTCGTCCCGCAGGTCAATGAGCATCAGGTGGTTGTCGGTGCCGCCGGATACAAGCTTTACTCCGTGCTGCTGCAAAGCCGCAGCCAGCGCCTGTGCGTTTTCCACGATCTTGCGGGCATATTCCTTGAACTCCGGCTTCAGTGCCTCGCCAAAGCAGACGGCTTTTGCTGCAATCACGTGCTCCAGCGGGCCGCCCTGCGTGCCGGGGAACACTGCCGAGTTGATGCGCTTGGCAATGATGGGGTTGTTGGTCAGGATCAAGCCGCCGCGGGGTCCGCGCAGGGTCTTGTGGGTGGTGGTGGTCACCACGTCGGCGTAGGGTACGGGGCTCTGGTGCTGACCGCCCGCCACCAGACCGGCAATGTGCGCCATATCCACCATCAGGTATGCGCCGTAGCCGTGGGCGATCTCGGCAAGCTTTTCAAAGTCGATGGCGCGGGGGTAGGCGGAAGCGCCCGCCACCAGCATCTTGGGGCGCACCTTGCGCACCTGCTTTTCCAGCTCGGCGTAGTCGATCACGCCGTCTGCGCCGACACCGTAGGAGATGAAGTGGTAGTTTTTACCGGACATATTCACCGGGGAACCATGGGTCAGGTGACCGCCCTGCGAAAGGTCCATGCCCATGACGGTATCGCCCAGCTCCAGCAGGGCAAAATACACGGCAAGGTTGGCCTGTGCGCCGGAATGGGGCTGGACGTTGGCGTACTTTGCCCCGAACAACTGGCAGGCGCGCTGGATGGCAATGTTCTCCACCTCGTCCACATAGACACAGCCGCCGTAGTAGCGCTTGCCGGGCAGACCCTCGGCGTACTTATTGGTCAGCACGCTGCCCATCGCTGCCATCACGGCGGGCGAGACGATGTTCTCGCTGGCGATCAGCTCAATGTTCTCGCGCTGACGGGTCAGTTCCCGCTCCATGGCTGCGCCCAGTTCCGGGTCGGCTGCATTGACCATGCCGATGGTGTCCATCATATCCTTGTACATTTTACTTGCCCCTCTCCACAAAATGTTGCAGGTTCTCTCAGCGCAGCGCCCGCGCGGCGCTTGCTGCTGTAACATAATCATAGCAGAAAGCGGCAGCGGCTTCAATCCTCTTTTCGCCAAAAGGCTTGCTTTTTTTGTCTGAAGTGTTTATTATGTTTGTATAAAAATGCGCTGTCGATTTTGTATATTTTTCAAGTATCCTCCCCCACAGGTGAAGCGAGGTGTTTTGTATGACCATTGCCGAGGAAAAACAGGCGCAGCGTGCCGCAGGCCGTGCCGCCCGCAAGGCGCTGGATGCACCGCAGCGCGCCGCCGCCAACGCGGCGCTGTGCCGCCGGGTGCTGGAACTGGACGCCTACCGCGCCGCCCATACCCTTTTGCTCTACGCAGCCTTTGGGGGCGAAGCCGACCTTGCCGCCGTGGCTGCCGAAGCTGTCCGGCAGGGCAAGACGGTAGCCTACCCGGTGTGCGGCGAGGGCTTTACCCTTATCGCAGCCGTGCCGGGCGCGGACGGCTGGGCGGTGGGACAGTACGGCATCCGTGCGCCGGTGCCGGAGCGCTCTGCGCTTTTGCAGCCGGAGCAGCTGGATCTGGTGCTGGTGCCCTGCACCGCCTTTGACGCAGACTGCCGCCGGGTGGGCATGGGCAAGGGCTACTACGACCGCTACCTGCCCCGCTGCACCCGGGCGGTGAAGATCGGCATTGCATTGGAAGTTCAGCGCGTCCCCCGCGCCGCCGTGGACGCCCACGACCAGCGGCTGGACGCCTTTGTAACAGAGAGGGGTATCTACACATGGAAATGAAGGATCTAAGCTGCGCGCAGTTTCTGGCACAGCTTGCCAGCAAAGCGCCCACGCCGGGCGGCGGCGGCACCGCCGCGCTGGCAGGCGCTGCCGGTGTGGCGCTGGGCAACATGGTGGGCTGCCTGACCACCGGCAAAAAGAAGTACGCCGCCGTGGCAGCGGACATTCAGGCACTGAACGCCCGGGCCAGTGCCCTGCGGCTGGAACTGGAAGCGCTGGTACAGGCCGATGCCGATGCCTTTGCGCCGTTGGCTGCGGCCTACGGTCTGCCCAAGGACACCCCGGAGCAGACCGCGCACAAGGCTGCTGTGCTGGAAGCCGCGCTGGACGGTGCAAGCGCTGTGCCGCTGCAGATCATGGAAAAGTGCGCCGAGGGCATCGCGCTGGCGGGACAGTACGCCGCGAAGGGCAGCGTGCTGGCGGTATCGGACGCGGGGTGTGCTGCCGTGCTGTGCAAGGCCGCTTTGCAGGCCGCAAGCCTGAATGTGTTCATCAATACCAAGCTGATGGCAGACCGCACCCATGCCGCCGCGCTGGACGCCCGGGCAGACGCATTGCTGGCAGAGTTTGTGCCCCGGGCAGACGAGATATTCACCGCCGTCAGCGGGAAACTCCGCAACAAATAATATCATAAATGAGGGAAAGTATATGGCAACGATTTTAAAGGGCGCGCCGGTGGTGGCCGCCATGAACGAGCGCAACGCCGCACTCTGCGAGCAGCTGAAAGCCAAGGGCATCACCCCCACGCTGGCGGTGGTGCGTGTGGGCGAGCGGGAGGATGACCTCTCCTACGAGCGGGGCGTGATGACCCGCTGCGGCAAGGTGGGCGTTGCCGTCCGGCAGTTCGTGCTGCCCGCCGACGCCACGCAGGAGCAGCTGCTCCGGGTACTGGACGAGGTGAACACCGACGACGGCATCCACGGCTGTCTTTTGTTCCGTCCCCTGCCCAAGCAGTTCGATGACCGCACCGTCCGCGCCGCCCTGCGCCCGGAAAAGGACATTGACGGCATCACGGACGGTTCGCTGGCCGGGGTGTTCACCAACACCGATCTGGGCTATGCTCCCTGCACCGCGCAGGCGTGCATGGAAATTTTGAAGTATTACAACGTCCCCCTTTCCGGCAAGCGTGCCGTGGTGGTGGGGCGCAGCCTTGTGGTGGGCAAGCCCGCCGCCATGATGCTGGACCGGGAGAACGCCACCGTCACCCTGTGCAACTCCCGCACCCGGAACCTGCCGGAAGTGTGCCGGCAGGCCGACATTGTGGTGGTGGCCATGGGTAAAATGGGCGCTGTGGGCGCGGACTGCCTGCGGGCAGGCCAGACGGTCGTGGACGTGGGCATCCATGTGAACGAGGAAGGCAAACTCTGCGGTGACGTGCAGTTTGCCGCCGCAGAGCCGGTGGTGGACGCCATCACCCCCGTGCCCGGCGGCGTGGGCACCGTGACCACCTCGGTGCTGGTAGGCCATGTGGTGCAGGCGGCGGGGAAAAAGGCAGGGGTGTAAACTCCCCCAGTCTCGACCATTAGATAGAAAAACAACACCCTCAGGCGCAAAGGTCTGAGGGTGTTGTTCTTTGGTTTTATAGCGTGCTGTTTACCCCCGCACAAGGAGCAGCAGCAGAGCCGAAGCCACGCACTGCAGAATCAGCCAGCGGGCTACCACCTGCTCGTCGCTCCAGCCCTTGCGCTTGCGCACATGGTCGTGGAGAGGGGTCAGGGTGTTTTTTAAGATCCAGATGTGCAGAAAACGCTTCAGGCTGATCTTCAGAATGCCCAAGCTGCCGTCCGCGATGAACACGATAGCCGCCAGCAGGAAGGCGAACGGATGGCCGCACTTGAGGGACAGCATGGCGATGAAAAAGCCCATGGCGCGGCTGCCGGCGTCGCCCATCAGCAGGCTGGAGGGCTTGGCGTTGAGCCACAGGTAGGCCAGCAGCGCACCGATGAACACCACACCGGCGGTGGCGTAGGTACCCAGCTCGGTCTTATAGGCCAGCAGGTAGGTGCCAATGGTCACCACTGCCAGACTGGCGGAAAGGCCGTCCACACCGTCGGTGCAGTTGACCACGTTGATGCTTGCCCAGATCAGGATAACAATGAGCAGCAGGTACACTGCATAGGGCAGCGTGAAACTCCACTGCAAAAAGTGCACCCCGCAGCCGTTGAAGTTCAGGTAGGTGACGCCCGCCAGCACCGCGATGACAAAATCAATGATGCCCTTTTTGTACTCGTTCCAAGCAGTCTCGGCGGCATCGTCCAGATAGCCGGAGAGCATGGAAGCGATCAGCAGCACATTATACACCACATACTCGGTGGTGAAGGGCAGAAACGCCAGCGACACCAGCGCGATGCACAGCACAAAGATCAATCCGGAGCCCCGCGCCTTGCCCTTGGAAAGTTCGCCGTTCACCGCAAAGGCGCGGCCATGGTCGTGGGGCAGTTTATCGCGGAAAATGGAATCCGTCAGGGCGGTCAGGGCGAACGCCAGCAAAAATGCCATGGCATCCACGCCCCGCTGCCCGATGACAGAGGTAAGCATTTGGATCATAAGATAACATTCCTCTTTCTTTCTGTATAGTACGTTGTGAGTGTATCACGCCCTTGCCCAAAAATCAATCCCGGCGGCAAAATTCGCTGCGGATTGACTTTTCTCCCGCCGCTCTTTATAATAGTATGTTAGTCTGTATTTTCACCCGCAACGCAGGAGGTTTCATGTCCATTACCCTTGAGCAGCTCTCTGCCCGGATGCGGCAGGGCGAGCAGGTGCCGCTGCGCCACACTGCACAGGTGGCGCTGACGCTGAGCATCCCTTCCATTTTGCAGCAGATCGTAGTTACCGCCATGGAGTACATCGACGCCGCCATGGTGGGGCATATCGGCGCCGCCGCCACCGCTTCCATCGGCATCGTCAGCTCCAGCACATGGCTGCTGCACGGGATGCTGGCGGGGCTGTGCATGGCGTTTTCCATTCAGGTGGCGCAGTATCTGGGCGCAGACCGCCAGCAGGACGCCCGGGGCGTGCTGCGGCAGTCCATGCTGTTCAATCTGGTGGTAGGGCTTGCCGCTGCCGCCTTCGGCGTGGGCATCAGCCGGTTTCTGCCCGGGTGGCTGGGCGCAGACGCGGCACTGCAGACAAATGCTTCGGCGTATTTTGCCATCTGGTCGGCTTCCCTGCCCTTTATCATGGCTATGGGCACCTATGCCGCCATGCTGCGCTCCACCGGCGATGCCCTGACCCCCGGCCTGATCAGCGTGTTCGCCTGCGTGCTGGACATCATCTTCAACTTTTTCCTCATCAACCCCACCCGGGAGATGACGGTATTCGGCCAGAACCTCACGGTCTGGGGTCTGGGCTGGGGCGTGCCGGGCGCGGCGCTGGGCACAGCCCTTGCCAACGCCGTGGGCGGCACGCTGGCGCTGGGCGTTCTGCTGCTGCGGGACGGCCCGCTGTGCATCCGCAAACCCGGCGCGTGGCGCATTACCCGCGCCTGCCTGCATAACGTGTGGAAGGTGGGTGCACCGCTGGCGGCAGAGCGCGCCGCTTTGTCCTCGGCACAGGTGCTGCTGGTGCGCATCGTGTCCGGGCTGGGCACGACCGCCATTGCCGCCAACAGTCTGGGCGTCAGCGCCGAGAGCCTGTGCTACATGGCAGGCTACGGCATTCAGGACGCCGCCCTTGCGCTGGTGGGACAGGCCGTGGGCGCAAACCGCCGGGACATGGCAAAGCGCTTTGCATGGCTGTGCACCGCCATGGGCATGGGCATCATGGCGCTTACCGGCGTGGGGCTGTATGTGTTTGCCCCGCAGCTGATGGGCATCTTCACCGCCGATGCCGCCGTTATTGCGCTGGGCGCGCGGGTGCTGCGCATCGAAGCCTTTGCCGAGCCCATGTTCGGGGCAAGCATCGTGGCCAGCGGCTCCATGCAGGGCGCGGGCGACAGCACCGGCTGCTTTGTGCTGAACCTTATCAGTATGTGGGGCGTGCGGCTGACCTTGGCTGTTCTGCTGGCTCCCCGCTTTGGGCTGGTGGGCGTATGGGCAGCCATGTGCGCCGAACTTTGCACCCGCGGCGTACTGTTTTTGCTGCGCATGGCGCGTGGCAAATGGCTGGATAAGGGCGCGCTGGCGTAAAAAGCACCTTGTCAGCGTCCTCGCCCTCTCCGTCTGCTCACTGCGTTCGCATCCACCTCTCCCAAAGGGAGAGGCCTTGGCAAAGAGATGAACTTTGCGTGGACTGCCAAAGGCTCTCCCTTTGGGAGAGCTGTCACCGCAGGTGACTGAGAGGGCGAGCCCTCTAAAGAAAGAGAGCTAGAATGTCCGCAAACACCTGACGCATCCGCAAACTTTACACTTTAGCCGGAAACATCATCGCTATGCCAAGGGCTCCATCTCCGAGGGAGCTGTCACGGCGCAAGCCGTGACTGAGGGAGTTTCTTCGGCAGCTACTCCCTCCAAACAGAGAAAAAGCCGGAAAGTCCGCGGACTTTCCGGCTCTCTTGTTTCAGCAGCTTACTTGCGGCCGTGCAGGATGGGAGACAGGGGCTTATAGATCAGCAGGCACAACACGGCGTCCAGCAGACCCTTGACCAGCGTGAAGGGCATATTAAAGATCACAAGGCACTTGATCAGGCTGTCGGCAGAGGGCAGGATAGCCTGATACATCCCCAGAATGGCTTCCAGCGGCATATGGTAGAACTGCACATAGGCCGGGTAGGTGATGAAGTAGTTGGAGGGCACGCTGAACACCGCCATAGCGGCTGCACCGGCGATAGCGCCCAGAATGGCGGTCTTGCGGCTCTTATGGCGCTTGTAGACAAAGCCCGCCACAGCGGAGAACACCGCGCCCAGCATAAAGTTGCACAGCTCGCCCACGCAGGCGGTGGAGGTGCCCTTGATGATGATGTGCAGCAGGTTCTTCATAAAGCTGATGACCACGCCGTACACCGGGCCCAGTGCAAAGGCACCCAGCAGGGCGGGCAGGTCGGAGAAGTCCATCTTGACGAAGGACGGGATGAGCATCGGCAGCGGGAACTCAATGAACATCAGGATAAAGGCGACCGCGCTGAGCATGGCGGCAACGGTCAGGTTGTGGGTGGTATTCTTTTTCATGGCAGTTGTCCTCCCCGGGGTGTACGCCCCGTTCAAATTTGTTCGGAAAGCCCTTTTCGCGCTGGATCGAACCGGAAAGACAAACCAAAAAACGCCCTGCTGCAACCAAAAACTGCAACAGGGCGCACAGACGCAATTTGCCTGCCGTTTCTTGCATCCGGACTATACCGTTGGTCCCGGAGTTGCACCGGGTCAGCACCCTTGCGGGTGGTCGCGGACTTTACCGCCAGTGGGGAATTGCACCCCGCCCTGAAACGAACTTTCTGACCAAGAGTATAGCGCGGTACTGCGGCGCTGTCAAGCCCCCTTTTTGAAAAGTTTGCGCATTTTTTATCAAAGTGTGTTTTCACCGTTCTTTCCTTGCCCCGGGCGGCAGAGTATGCTATCATAATATGCGTTGTGAAAAAACACAGGAGGTTTTCCATGATTTTCTCGATCCGTAACCTTGGTTTTGAGCTGGGCTCGCTGCTGCTGGAAGGCTGGGCAGCCTTTGCCGCCCGGGTGGTGTGCGCGGCGCTGCTGCTGGTGCTTGGCTGGCTGGCGCGGCAGCTTTTGTCCCGCCGGGTGTGCCCTGCCCTGCTGCGCCGCAGCTGGCGGCTGGCGGGTACGCCCATTCTGCTGCGCAGCTTTGCCGTGCCGCTGCAGCGGCTCACCCTTGCGGCGTTCATCTATGCCGCAGCTGCCAGCCTGCCGTGGGCAATCAGCGGCGTGAGCAAATTTCTGCTCACAGTCTTTGAGCTGGCCGCCACCTTTTTTGTGTGTCAGGGACTGTACGCCGCCGCCGACCTTACCGACCTTTTGCTGGCAAACTGCGGCGAGGAGGTGCGCGCCAACCGCACCCTGACCACCCTGCTGAACAAGCTGTACAAAGTTTTCATCGTGGTATTGGGCGTTATGACCATGGCACAGGAGACCGGCCTGCCGGTGGGCAGCATCGTAGCCAGTGCGGGTCTTGTCGGTCTGACCATCTCTCTGGCGGCGCAGGACAGCGCCAAAAATCTGTTCAGCGGGCTGGTCATCCTGCTGGACCGGCCCTTTTCCATCGGTGACTGGATCACCGTGGGCGATGTTTCCGGCGAGGTGGTGGACATCAACTTCCGCTCCACCAAGGTCCGCGCACTGGATAACTCGGTGTACATCCTGACCAACAGCACGGTCAGCTCTGCCACCATCAACAACGGTACTTTGCGTAACAAGCGGCTGTACCGCTTCACCCTCGGGGTCACCTACGACACCACCCGTCCCCAACTGGAACAGCTGATGACCGACCTAACCGCCATGCTCAAGGCCAGCCCCTACACCTACGAGGACTCGGTGCTGGTGGAGCTGAGCGGCTTTGGAGCTTCCAGCATCGACCTGCTGGTGTCTGCCTACCTGCGCACCGCCGACATGACCCGCTTTTTGCAGATGCAGAACGATTTGAATCTTGACCTGATGGACGTGATGCAGAAAAACGGCGTGGACTTCGCCTTCCCCTCCACCACCGTGTATCTGGAAAAGAACAGCGAAAACTAAAAGACGATCCAGAATGGCCGCCGCTTGCGCTTTGGCCATCTTCAGCGGAAGTCTATTTATACTTCACGTTTGCCGCGGCCTGTGGGTTGCGGCAAACGCATTTTTACGGATCAAATCAAAGAAACGCCTGTTTTGTTGTAAAAAGCAGGCGCTTTTGCCCTATGATTTCCCATCCGGTCATGTTATTCTTATAGCGCACCCGCATATACTGCGGGACACGCCATCAAATCATCTGTGGAGGAATTCTTCCTATGACACAGCTTTTGCTGCCTATCATTTACTTAGCCTTTATCAGTCTTGGCCTGCCGGATTCCCTGCTGGGGTCTGCATGGCCCACCATGTACCCCCAGCTGGGCATCCCCTTTTCCTATGCGGGCATCCTGTCCATGATCATCTCGCTGGGCACCATCGTTTCCAGCCTGAACAGCGACCGGCTCACCCGGGCGCTGGGCACTGGCAAGGTGACCGCCCTCAGCGTGGGCATGACCGCTGCGGCACTGTTCGGTTTCTCGGTCTCCGGCCAGTTCTGGATGCTCTGCCTGTGGGCTGTGCCCTACGGTTTGGGCGCGGGCAGCGTGGATGCCGCCCTGAACAACTATGTTGCCCTGCATTACGAAAGCCGCCACATGAGCTGGCTGCACTGTATGTGGGGCGTGGGCACTACCATCGGCCCTGTGGTGATGGGTGCAGCGCTTTCCGGCGGGCTGAGCTGGAACAGCGGTTACCGGTATATCGCCCTATTCCAGATCGCACTTTCTGCCGTTCTTTTTTGCAGCCTGCCCCTGTGGCATAAACGCTCCGACGCTGCCCCGGACGGTACTGTGTCCAAGGCGCTGACCCTGTCGCAGGTGTTCGCGCTACCGGGCGCGAAGGAAGTGATGCTCTGCTTTTTCTGCTACTGTGCGCTGGAGACCACCGCCGGGCTTTGGGCCAGCAGCTACCTGACCCTTGTGCGGCAGGTGCCCGCCCAGACGGCTGCCAGCTTTGCCAGCCTGTTCTATATCGGCATCACGGTGGGACGGGGCGTCTGCGGCTTTTTGACCTTAAAACTGAGCGACGACCAGATGATCCGTCTGGGGTTTGCGGTGCTGGGCGTGGGCATTGCCGCCCTGCTGCTGCCCGGGGCGCAGGCTTTTGCGCTGGCAGGGCTTGTGCTGGTAGGGCTGGGCTGTGCGCCCATCTACCCCAGCATCATCCACGCCACCCCGGCGCATTTCGGCGCACAGAATTCTCAGGCCGTCATCGGCATCCAGATGAGCAGCGCCTATGTGGGCAATCTTGCCATGCCGCCGCTGTTCGGTCTGCTAGCCAACAGCATCACCCCGGCGCTATTCCCCTTCTATCTGCTGGTATTTCTGGTGCTGATGGCGCTGATGCACCGGCAGCTGGTGCGCAAAACGGCGCGCACCTGAAAGGGTCCAGCCTGCTAAAGTTAAAGGGACTGCCGTACCTCATTTGGTGCGGCAGTCCCTTTGCTATTTATTCAGTTATTTGTAAAGAACTGCGTTCAGAACTTATTGAGCATCTTTTTCAGCTTTGCCAGTTCCTCTGCATCGCGGGTATCATCCAGCAGGGTGAGGGCATCGTTGAAATAGTTGCGGTCCAGATAAGAGTGGGTGGCATTGGCGTGGGCAGCCATAGCCTCCAGCACGGCATAACCGGAGCGCACCAGCGGGTGGGTGGCAGGCACGCTGCCGCCCTCGGCTACCAGCGCAAACTTGCTTTCAGCCATATCCTCCAGCAGGGCGCTGTAAGCGTTGTTGGGGTCGGTGCCGTGGTTCTGCAGACCCTGATACAGCAGCTGTGCCACAAAACCCAGCGTAGAAGCCGTATACCAGTTGCCGTTGAACTTATTGGGGTTCGCGGCCTTATCGGTGACCGGGGAGTTGATCTTGTTGGTCAGGTACACCACCACCAGATCCTCCACGGGGTCGATCATGGTCAACGTACCGGTCCAGCCCTGATGGCCAATGGTATTGGAGGGTGCCTGCGTACCGAAATACCAGCAGCGCTGGTTGTCACCCTCACGCCACCAGCCCAGACCCCAGTTGGCAGCGTCCTCCTTCTTGGGTGCGGTAAAGGCGTCCATCACGTTGCGGGAGAAGTAGCGGTTCTCGCCGTAGCCGCCGGTGAGCATGACAGAGGCCAGTTTTGCCAACTCGGTAGCGTTGGAAAACAGGCCTGCATGGCCGGAAATACCGCCCATCGCGTAGTAGCACTTCTCGTCGTGCACCTGGCCCTGAATGGTAGCGGTGCGCACGCCGGTGAAGGAGATGGCACCATCACGGGTGTTGCCGTTCAGCTCGGTAGCGGCGCAATCGTTGGCGGCAAAGCCGTTCAGCAGGGGGTTGTAGGTGGTATGGGTCAGACCCATAGGATCCCAGAAGGTCTCCTTCAGGAAGGCGTCCAGCCCCTTGCCGGTGATGGCTTCAATGGCGAAGGCCAGCAGCATATAGTCCACGTCGGAGTAAACGGTCTTGGTGCCCGGCTTGTACATCAGCGGGGTCTTGAAGATGGACTTGAGGGTCGCGGCGCGGGTTGCAGCGCTGCCGTCCCAACCGGAGAAGAGCAGGTTGGTGGCACCGGGAACGGTCTTTTGAGAGCACTGGTCAAAGGAATCGTTGTGGTACTGGGGGTCTGCAGGGAAGCCTGCCTGATGGCGCAGGATATCGCGCAGGGTCAGTTCTGCCTTCCACTGCTTGTTGACCTTCAGGCCCGGGTTCTCGTAGCCGTTGTAGGTAATGTCGATGGTGTCCTCCACAAAGGCGCTGCCCAGCAGGTCTACCAGACGGCTGTCCAAATTGGCCTTGCCCTGCGTGACGAGGTACTGTAATGCGTAGTTTGCAGTGTACATCTTGGTGTTGGAGGCCAGATCGTACAGGGTATCGTTGGTCACAGCCGGGCTATCGGTCTTGGGGGTGCCGTCCGGATTATAGGAGTTCACCTTGCCCCATGCGTTCTGATACACCAGCTTGCCGTTTTTCACAACAGCCATCTGTGCGCTGGGGAAGCCGTTGTTCACATCTGCCTGAATGATCTGCTCCAGCAGTTCCAGTGCATCGCGGTCGATGCCCACGTCCTGCAGGCTGCCCTCCTGCACAGTGGGGTAGCCCACCCGCACAGTCACCTTTTTGCCGCGGGGACGGATGCCGCCCACTTGAATGGTGTTGCGGCCGTTGATGGTCTGGCCGGAAATATCCACGTTCCACACGCCGCCTGCCGCCATGGCAGCGGTGTTGATCTGGCGGTTATTGACGAACAGGTTAAAACCGGTCACGCCCGCCTCGGGCTCCACGCACAGCGTTCCCTGCCCTGCATAGCCCACAAAGGTGTACATGTGGTTCATGGCCAGCGTATCGTCCAGACCCTTCCAGTTGGGGAACACCGGCTCGCCCTGCCAGCCGCCGCTCACGCTGCCGCGGCTGGTCACCTTGACCGAGGCCGCCTTTTTAGGGACGAGGTTCAGGGAGTTGGTATCCTCCGCTGCGGCGGCTGCGGGCTCGGCAGCAGAGGCTGCCCCGGCGGTGCACACGTTGAGCGCCATCATGCCCAGACCGGCAACGCTGCCCTTCAGGAACGTTTTACGGGAAAATTTGGTTGACATGGTAAGGTCCTCCCATTCTTTTTGCCGCAATGCGACAATATGCCTGTATTCGTGCTTTTTGTCCCGCAGCAGCGGGACTGCCTTATGCCCCGAATTGTACGCGAGATAAAACAAAATGTCAATCATGTTTTTATCTTGTGGCACAAAGTTTTGCGTTTCTCAGTTTTTCGCCTATTTTGGCACATTGTTTTACTCTTTGTTCCAAATTTTCATGCGTTTTGTATACAACCAGCCGCAAAAATGCGTAAAAAAAGCCGCCGCACAAAACCTTGTGCAGCGGCTTTGGTTCATAATTTTTCTTACAAAATGCGGGCACTGATGGCGTTTGCCACCTGAAACAGGTCTTTCTGTCCGATAAAGCCAAACTTGGCCTCGTGGCCGTCCGCAAAGCAGACAGTCAGCTGGGACGCCTGTAATGGATCGCCAAAGCCCGCTGTCTGGATGCCGTAGTGCAGCACCTTGCGGTAGGGCAGCACAAAAAGCTGCTGCCGCGTGCCCGTGACCCCCTGCATATCCACCATGATGATGCGGTGGCTGGTAAACACCACCTGATCGCGCACCGTCTTGTAAGCGCCCACGATCTGCTCGCCCTCCAGCAGCAGGGCGTTGATATTTTTGCAGATATCCTTCTCCTGCAGGCGAATAAGATTCTCCATCGGTTTATCGCGGAATTCCATAGCAGCGTTCCCCTTTCAGCGTTTTATGGCTCTATTGTAGCATTTCCGCCGCCGGTTGGCAAGATGGCTGCCCGGATAAAAAGAAAAGACCCGAACCATTCAAGGTTCAGGTCTTGTGGAGCGGGTAATGGGAATCGAACCCACCTCCTCAGCTTGGAAGGCTGATATACTAGCCGATGTACTATACCCGCAATTGCAGAATGCATTATACCATAATTTTGCGCAAATGTCCAGCATGAATTTAGGGTCTGCAACCGTGAAGGCGGTGGCTTTCCTTATTGTGGGAAGCTCCCGCCTTTTGCTGTGTCTGTGTAAAAGTCAGGAATTGCGTATTTCTACTTTAGATTTATTTCTCATTGCGGGGCTTTTTAATTTTGCAATTCACAATCCGACTTGCAAGATAAATTATCCAAAAAGTAAGGATATAATTGTTAGTTATAAACTTTGTAAAGGTCGCTTGTTCCCCTAATCTTATTTCAACAAAGTAAAATATCAAATACTGCACAATTAGCATACCACCAACGTCTACTACCAGTTTTTTCACTATCTTCGGCTCCTCTCTATAAAACCTTTTATCCGGATAACGCAGCAAATCACTGGTTTGTTGCAAGATTTTCTGTTTTTATGGTTATAATCATGCAGCCGCTCCCTCATTTTTCAGTAGATTCTTCCAGATTCTTTCGGTACTGTGCCGGACTGACACCATACTCTTTCTTGAATACCCGGCTAAAATAGAGTGGGTTATCATACCCTATGATCTCTGCAATTTCTCCAATATTGTATTCGGTGTTCTCCAATAAGCTCTGCGCATTTACCATCCGAAGGGACAGGATGTATTGTGCAGGGCTTATTTTCATGTACTGCTTAAAATTACGGATAAACCAGTTCGTACTGATATGCAGCGATTCTGCGTAATCGTCCACACTGACCTTTGTGTTATAGTTCTCGTTAAAGTAGGCAACGGCGGCTTCGATTTCTTCCGGGATGCTCGTAGTTGTTTTCTCGCTTTCCTGCTGTTTCCTGCTTACTAAAAGCAGAATGATGTTGAAGAGAGAAGCAATATAGTCTTCATAGCCATATTCACATTGCTGCAGTTCCCGGATGATCTTTCGGAACAGCATTTTGTAATCCGGCAGTGTGCCGCTGTAAAAAACGTGCTTGTCCAATGGTATTCCGCGATAGTTCAGGATGTTTTTGACATCATATCCTGTAAAGTGAATCCAGAACACCTCCGGGTGGTCTTCTACATAGTAGACATACTTCTGGATTTCTTTCGGCTGATAAAGCACCATGTGTCCAGAAGTCACCACTTCCTCAACACCATCGAACCAGAAGTGTGCTTTACCGGATGCCACATAGAGGATTTGATAGTCTCTGCGGCCCTTTGCCCAAAAAGTAGGCAGCTGAGGGCGTTTTTTCAAGCGATAAGTGCCGCAGCTGCCTACGACCAGCGGCTTTGAGTAGTCTTTGAAATCCAAACGGGAGTTGTTTAAATATCCTGAGTTGAAATACATCCCTGCGTCCTCCTCATCTTCAGAGATTTTACAGTGATTTGGGAAATGTTCTATCAAAAAATTACAAACTCTTTGATTTTGTGCATATTTTGTTCCATCTTGTCTATATCTTTTCGTCCCATTAGATTCTATAATATTTTCAGACGAAACGCAAGAGATTTGGGCAACTTGCGGAATGACAATTCCAGTCTGAAGTGCGCAGCAGATTGGTCGCGCCCACACAAAACAAGCAAGATGGGAGAAAGCACAATGACTGAGAAGCGTTATCTAAAGTGGTATAATAAAGTCGGCTATGGTTCAGGCGATATTGCGGGCAACGTGGTGTATGCGTTCCTGTCCTCCTTCGTCATGATCTATCTGACCAACACCGTTGGCCTGAACCCCGGTATTGTCGGCACTCTGATTGCATTTTCCAAACTGCTGGACGGTGTGACGGACATTTTCTTCGGCTCTCTGATCGACAAAACGCACTCCAAAATGGGCAAAGCCCGTCCTTGGATGCTGTACGGCTACATTGGCTGCGCCATCACGCTGGTGGCGATCTTCGCCATCCCGACCAATCTGGGACAGTTTGCACAGTACGCATGGTTCCTGATCGCATATACTCTGCTGAACGCTGTATTCTACACTGCCAACAACATTGCTTACTCTGCACTGACTGCTCTTGTCACGAAGAACAGTGCCGAAAGGTAGTATCGTGGTCGAGTGCGGGAACGCACTTCTGAAAAACGGGTACAAGCTGAAAATCCTGAACACCATCAACTTCAAAAAGTCCATGCACTACAACCCCTTCGCCTATGTCCACAGCGAAAAGGACATTCTGAAACTGGTCACAACCCTGATGACCAACACCAAGGGTGAAGGGTCCGGCGGGGACCCATTTTGGGAAAAAAGCGAACGTCTTTTGCTCACCGCACTGATCGCCTATCTGCATTATGAAGCCCCGGTGGAGGAACAAAACTTCGCTACCCTGTTGGAGATGCTCAACACCATGCAGGTGCTGGAGGATGACGAGGAATACCAAAACCCGGTGGATTTGCTGTTTGAGGAACTGGCGAAGAAGAAGCCCAACAGCTTTGCCGGGCGGCAGTACAAACTTTACAAGCTGGCCGCCGGTGATATATGCTCTAAGTGACTTCTTAATCATGATTTTGTCATGGTTAGTGAAGCAATCACTTAGAGCATTTTTGTTTCAGGAGGTACAGCTATGAGAAACGAAAAAATCACCCCACTGTACGAGCGCCTGAGCCGGGACGATGAGTTACAGGGCGAGAGCAATTCCATATCCAACCAAAAACAGATGTTGGAGGATTTTGCTCGCCGGAACGGGCTGCCAAATCCTACGCATTTTACAGATGACGGTATCTCAGGCACCCGGTTTGACCGCCCCGGATTTTTGGCGATGATGGAGGAAGTGGAGGCAGGGCGTGTAGAGGCAATCGTCATCAAGGACATGAGCCGGTTAGGACGCGACTATCTGAAGGTCGGTCAGGTTATGGAGGTTTTGCGGCAGCGTGGTGTTCGTCTGATTGCCATCAACGACGGTGTAGACAGTCTGAAAGGTGATGACGATTTTACCCCGTTCCGCAACATCATGAATGAATTTTACGCCCGTGATACCAGCCGGAAAATCCGCTCTGTGTTTAAGTCAAAAGGCATGAGTGGTAAGCACCTGACAGGCACCGTGATTTACGGCTACTTATGGGACGAAAAGCGGGAGCATTGGCTGGTAGATGAAGAAGCCGCCGAAGTGGTACGCCGTATCTTTTCCCTCACGCTGGAGGGATATGGGCCTTATCAGATTGCTTGCAAACTATCCACAGACCGGATTGAAATTCCTGTCGTACACCTTGCCCGCTTCAACGAGGGTGTGAACCGTTCAAAGCCGGTCAAAGACCCCTATGGATGGGGATCATCTACCATCGTGAACATTTTGAAAAAACGAGAGTATTTAGGGCATACCATCAATTTCAAGACCCGCAAACACTTTAAGGACAAGAAAAGCCACTATGTTTCTGAGGACGAATGGACGATCTTTGAGAATACCCATGAAGCCATTATCGACCAGCAGACCTTTGATATGGTGCAGAAAATCCGCAGCAATGTACGGCGTTATCCAAACGGCTGGGGCGAAGCGGCTCCCCTCACAGGTTTGCTCTATTGTGCCGATTGTGGCGGCAAGATGTATGTCCACCGCACCAACAATGGCAAGCGGATTTCTCAATATACCTGTTCCAATTATACCAAAGTTCCGTGTGGGACACTATGCCCTACACAACACCGTATCAATGAGAGTGCTATCCTGACATTGGTTTCTGACACGCTCCGGGCTATCGCTGAATATTCCAAAAATGACCGGACGGAATTTATTCACGCCGTTCAGGAAACGCAGGTTGCCCAACAGAGTGCCGATATAGCGAAAAAGCGCAGGCGTCTGGCCGCTGCTCAAAAGAGATCCGGAGAACTGGAAAAACTGATTTGCAAAATCTATGAGGACAACGCCCTCGGCAAGCTGCCGGATGCACGATATAGGGCACTTGATGCACAGTATGCCAAAGAGCAGGACGCACTTGAGATTGAAATTGCGGAGCTGGAAAAGGCTGTTACCGGCTACGAGCAAAGCCAGAAATCAGCGGAGAAATTTATAGCCTTGATTGATAAGTACGAGAATTTTGACACTCTGACAAACACCATGCTCAACGAGTTTGTAGAGAAAATCCTTGTCCACGAACGCGCCCGAAAAGGCACCCAGGACACCACGCAGGAAATTGAAATCCACTTCAATTTTTTAGGACGCTATATCCCGCCATCCTTACAGCCGGTTCCTTTAACTCCAGAGGAACAGGAAGAATTGCGGAAAAAAGAAGAACGCAAGGACAGGCTCCATCAGAACTATTTGAAGCGGAAAGCCAGCGGTGCACAGAAACGGTATGAGGACAAAATCAAGGCGAAGAAAAAAGCGGAAATGGACGCTAAGAAAGCCCTGATCCGGGCTGAGGATATGAAAAAAGGTGTTTTTTCTACTATCGGTCAGCTACCAAAAGAAGAACCGCGCAAAGGCAGCATAGCAGCCAGCGCAGCAGTCTAATCATCACGAAGCAAAGGAGAATGAATATGAGTAAGTTGACTTACATTCGTTGTGGAGATTATGATATACCCAACCTAAAACTTTCTGAACAGCCGGAAACTTCTATCGGCAAGTACGGCAGAATGCGAAAATCCTACCTAAAGGAACATCGCCCCATTCTCTACAACCATCTGCTGATGAGCGAGAAGCTGTATCCACACCTGTTAGAGATTGAGCGGACAGCACAGGGGCGTGTGGAAACCATGTTGCCTCACATGATGGAGACTGCGGGTGTCACGGAAGAACTGAAAGCCTGTGACCCTATGCGTTGGGTGGGGCTGATGAACACATTAACGGCACAGATTGAGGAAATTTTAATCAGGGAACTGATTTGCAGCTGAATGGGAGGTGCGGGAAATGCTGACCTTTGAAAAGATTTTGAAAGTGTTTCAGGCATATCTGGATGATGATCCACTGTATGAGGTGGTTCAGACCAGCCACGGTTATACATTGATGGCATGGGAACCCCACCGGAATGACTGGTACAGCGCTGAAATACAGAAAACCCCGGAGGATTTACGGAACGCTTTGTTGGGTACATACGCCAACTTTCTGGAAGATAAGATTACTGGAAATGACCGTGACCTAACTGTGACAGAAACTGGAGAAATTCAGCAGAGATGCCGGGAACTTTTGGAAAAATGCTGGGAAACTTGATATAGAAACGCCAGAAGGAGGCCGCGATTATGCGTCCTCCTTCTGCTTCGCAGTCTGTTCCATTTTGAGCGCCCCGTCTATGGCACCTTCAATAATCGTCAGGTATTGTTCAGGACAGAGCTTCAGCTTGTGGCTGACCCGCTGCCGCTGATCGCTTTCTTCCCGCATGATCTCCGGGTTAAAATATCGCTCTACGGGAAGTCCGCAGACCTTAATCAACTGGATCATCACAGGCAAGCTCGGAATCGCACCTTGATTCTCAATGTTGGCAAGATACCGCCATTCAATCCCAACCATTTCTGCCAATGTTTTTCGTGCAAGACGCTTTGCCTCTCGTGCGGCTTTGACATCTGCACCAAAGGTTTCAAAACCGGGACAATCTTCAACTTTCGCCATATAACATCACCCAGTTACATTGTATAATTCATACTTTGCCCGTGGAATGTTGCTATATGCAGGTTGGTTGAAGTTTATAATTCATATATTACATCTTATATTTTTCAAGAACAGGAATTACAATAGAATGGAAATAAAAAAAGTAAAAGAAATAATTCTAAAGTTAAATCCTTTTGGGTTATTCAGTTGTATATTAAGTGTAAGGCGTTTTACACATGGAAGGCGGTGACAAGGTATCGAAGATTTCATACTAATAAAAAAAATCCAGTCGGGTGACACAGATGCATTTGAGATAATTGTCCGAAAATATTATCAGTCAATTTATCTATTTTGTTGTCGGCGATTGAACGGCGATCCAGATACCGCCGTAGATATTACACAAGATGTTTTCTTGAAATTGTTGGAGAATATTCAATCAGTACGAAAGATAGGGAAATTTCAAAACTACCTGCTAACGATTGCTGTTAATACCTGTAACAATTATACTAAGAAAGCAAAACCCCTGTATATGGATTTAGAAACTCTTGAAGATATAGAAGATACTGATAATGCCTTTGAAAAAATTGAGCTTAACGAACTTAAAGCGCAAGTTCAATATGCAATCAACACATTACCGGACTATCAAAAAGAGGTCATCATTTTACGATTTTATTATGATTTGAAAATCCGAGAGATTGCAACCATTACAAAAGCGAGTGTTTCTACTGTAAAATCTAGGCTCCAACAGGGGATTAAAAAACTGGAACGATATTTGGCTGATTTTAGAGGAGGCGATAATGTATGACCCAAAAACAAAATGGTGTATTAGAATGGTTGCAGAGTTGTGAAACGCCTGCTCCATCTGAACCTAAAATTGAAGCAGTAATCGTAGCTGGAAAAAGTTACATGAATAGTTCTGAATTCAATAAAAATTCAATGCGAGATATTATATTGAACCAACTTCAATTTCTGCCGCTTTCTTTCTGGATTATTCAAATAATACTCACTATATGTGCAGTATTATTAGCATGTATCCTGGGCCAATGGAGGGTTCCATTTTATTATCCATTGACAATCCTTGCAGTTATGGTTCCATTCCTTGCGTTATTAGGTGCAATAGAAATATCTAAAAGCAACATCTATGGTATGTGGGAAATTGAACAGTCTAGTAGAACAACGCTGGTAAAAATTATAGCAGGTCGTATGCTGATTATTGGAGTAATCAACCTTTTCCTAATAACAGTCATTTTAATTTCAATGGCATATATTTACCAGAAATCAATGATTGAAATGGTGTTGTATGGTTTGATTCCGTTTAATATTTCTTGCACTTGTTATCTTTTTATATGTGCGAAAAGCAGGACAAACGATAGCTTGTATCATTTAATTGCTTGTATGATTTTTCTTTCTGGAACATTTTCTCTTGTACTTCATCAGCGATTTATTTTTGAAGCGTCTATGTTCTGGGGATGGATTGGATTTTATGTGTTATCCATTATCCTATTAGGGAAAACACTTCAACTGTACTTGAAAAAAGAAAAAATGATTGGAGAATTGATATGGAACTTACAATAAATGATCTTTCAAAAGAATATGGAAGAAAAAAAGCTGTAAATCATTTCAGCGCAAAATTAACAAATGGTGTTTATGGTCTACTCGGGGCAAATGGTGCGGGCAAGACAACTTTGATGCGAATGATTTGCGATGTCCAAACTGAAACGAAAGGAGCAATTTTTTTTAACGGGAAAAACATTCATGATTTGGGCGAGAAATATCGTAATATCTTAGGCTACCTGCCACAAAATTTTGGCTATTATCCTAACTTTACAGCGTATAAATTTTTGATGTATATCTCTGCAATAAAGGGGCTGCCGCCTAAAAAAGCCCATAATCGCACAATGGAGCTGTTGCAGGTTGTTGATCTGCTCACACAGAAAAACGAAAAAATCAAAACTTTTTCCGGCGGTATGAAACAACGCTTGGGAATTGCTCAAGCATTACTAAACGATCCCCGTATTTTGATTTTGGATGAACCTACAGCTGGACTTGACCCGAAAGAGCGGGTGCGGTTTAGGAATCTGATTAGTTCTTTGGCAGAAAATAAAATTGTAATTTTGTCCACTCACATTGTTTCTGATGTTGAATATATCGCAAATGAGATTCTGATTATGAAAAATGGCGAGTTAATTCAACATGGTTCTCCAGAAGAAATTTTGAAGCCGATTGAAAAATGTGTTTGGGAATGTGATGTATCTCGAAAAGAGGCCGAAGAATTAGAATTGAACTATGTAACAGCAAATCTGAAACATAATAATGGTGCAGAACGGCTGAGGATTATTTCTCAAGAAGCACCATGCAGAACCGCTTGGAATGTTGATCCAACATTGGAAGATTTGTATTTATACTATTTTGCGGAGGTATCCGAGCATGAATGAAATGATAAAAGCAGAACGAAATAAAATATGTTCGAGAAAGCAAACACGAATGTTGTTTTTAGCTGGTGTGGTTCTTATCGTTGCCTATTTTTTCTTTTTTCAATTTAATTATCAAAATGTTTTCTATGATTATGACCTTGAAAAAATGGCATTAGCAAGCGGTTTTACAGCCATTGAACAACGGAAGGAAGTAGCAGAAATATTTGAAGGAAAACTCTCTCAAAATACATTACTTACTATGCAAGAAAAAATCGACCAAGCAAAACAAGCAACTGTTGGACAAGATGAAAATTCTGCTTTTTCTGCTGTTCATGTTTATCGTGACCAAGCGGCGATTCTGGAATATTTGACAAATTCTGATGGTAGTTTTAAGTCACTCGAAACAGCATATCCAAATAGTCCAACTGTGACTTTAGGATATTGCGATGGCTGGGATAAGCTATTATCTGGAATGGGGAGCATCTTGTCCATAATGATATGTTTAATTGTTGTAATCACTCTATCTCCTGTTTTCTCAGAAGAGTATGCACTTCATACAGATAGCATTATTTATTCGGCTCGGTATGGCCGAACCAAACTCACAACTTCAAAAATTATAGCGGCCTTGGAAGTTGTAATTGGCACATACCTCTTGTATTTACTGCTAAATTTAGTTCTGTATGGCTGTACCTATGGGTTACAGGGGTGGAATGTAAGCATTCAATCTTCATTACATTATGCTTCTTCAATATATAATTTGACCTTTTTGCAAATGTTCTTTATCTCTGTAATATTGAATATTTTGGGGATTGTAGCCTTGACAACTATTACATTGTTTTTAAGTGCTCAAATGAGTTCTCCTGTTACAGCGCTTATTACTTCTTGCGTCATCTGCTTCTTGCCAGTTGTGTTTGATTTTAATGATAGCCTTCCTGTTTTACAAAAAATGCAGGAAATTTGCCCGATTTTTATGCTTCATGCAAACGGTATATTTTCTGATATGAAAACATATTTCGGTATGAGCCAGCCGGTCTTTATGATCATCCTTAATGTTGGATTGATATTCGTATTTTATAGACTAACAAAAAATATATCAAAGAAACATCAAGTTACGGGGTAATTTTGATGAAAGAGACAAGTTGGGTTAGTTGTCCTATATGCCATAATAAAACCCGAATAAAAATACGAATTGACACGGAATTAAGGAATTTCCCCTTGTTCTGTCCAAAATGTAAACAGGAAACGCTCATTCATGTAAAGCAACTGAATATATCCGTTATTAGAGAGCCAGACGCATAGACGCAGAGCCGATAACACGCAGGCTAACATGACTGCTGTTATCGGCTTTTCATATTCTTTTAAACCTGCCCCGCCTAATGGGGAAAGAAAAAAACCGTAGCTGGGCAGGTTGATTTTGTGCGCTTACTCTAGATACCCTGGCGGCGGTTTTGAGAAATCAGAGCCGCCGTTTCTTTTCGTCTACCCTAAACCAACGACGACCTAACACCGTGTAAATCCACGGCGGCACATAGGAGGATTGCCGCCGTGTCTATTTTTGCCTTTTTTCACAGTCCCCATGACCTGCACCAGCTAAAAAAAGCCTGTTCCCAGCAGCGGAGCAATGCGGTCAGAAGTATGCACTATACCATGTAACTAAACAGCAAAATATACTCTATTACGCTCGTATGGCTTTATGCCGTCCGGGCGCTTTTTTGTCCCTGTGGAGCCGTAACATCGGGCCAGCATGGCCCGAACTTTATCCCCGGTGCCGTTCTCCGCCGCCCCATTCAGATTTTCCCGAAAAAATCTGAATGGAGGAAAGGCAGATGGAAGTTACCATCAATTATAACGGACAAGCTGTGGCCGTGGAGGTCACGCTGGAAGTCTATGAATTTCTTGACCGGGCCGATCACAAAACGGAGAACCTGTTCCATGAACAGCGGCGGCATTGGGATGGCCGGGAGTTTGACGAGTACATCATTACCACCGAAGGCGTAGGAGCCTACGGAGAAACGCCGGAAGAATATCTTTGCCACATGGAAACGCTGCATGAGCTGATGGCTGTTCTGGACACCTGTACTGAGGCCCAGCGCCGCCGGTTCCTGCTCTATGCGCTTGAGGGACTGAGCCTTGCAGAGATTGGTGTGCTGTGCGGCTGCTCCAAAGTGGCTGTGTATCAAAGTGTGGAGGCGGTCAGAAAAAAATTTATAAATTTCTTTGAGAACAGGCTTAACGAATGACCTGTTTTCTGGCTACCAAGTGAAAGGGATCATTTCCCTTATCTCAGCGAGGGGCGGACAGCGGACGAGCTGTCATCCTCTCCGATTTTCAGGAGGTAAGCCTATGAAAACAATCAATCTGCGGTGGATGTATCCCCACTACCGGCATGACGAGTTTGTGGATGTTACGGACGAGGTATGGGCAGCGATGTATCAGGCCAAGCGGGAGATGGAGAACTATGAGCGTCGGAAAGTCTACCACCGCGCCTACTACTCTCTGGACGCATACAGCTGGCTGGAAAATTACGCGCTGGAACACAGCAGATCGCCGGAAGATATTTTGCTGGAACGAGAAGAAATGACCACCCGCCTGCACCTGATTGCAGCTCTGCCGGTGGCTCTGGCTCATGCCACTCCGACACAGGCCCGCCGTGTTCACGCCTACTACATTGCCGGTATCAAGCAGCCGGAAATCTCCCGGAGAGAGGGCGTCCACAGCAGCAAGGTCAGCGTTGCCATCCGCCGGGGGCTGCGGAATATGCGCCGCTGCTATGATGACCTTTTTCAAACAGAGTGAGGGCGTGCCTATGCAGACCATCAATCTCAAACAATATTATCCATTTTGCAAAGAGGACATTTTTGTGGAGGTGTCCGATGAGATCGTCGAAGCGTTTCTTCTGGACAAGAGAGCCGAGGCCGCCAGAGATCGCAAGATGTTCCGGTATAAGGCGTTTTATTCCCTCGATTGTAACGATGGAATCGAAAATGCCGCCATCGGCTGGGCGCAGCCATCGCCGGAGGACTACCTGATAGAAAAAGAAGAATTAGCCGAATACGAAGAATTGATACGGCGATTGTACGAAGCCATTTCTTCCCTGCCGCCTATGCAGGCTCGCCGTGTCCATGCCCGCTATATGCTGGGTATGAAAGTGAAAGATATTGCCGCAATGGAGGGTATCACGCCATCACAGGCGGGAAAATCCATCCATGCCGCACTGCGGAGGCTGCGCCGGTACTTTGCTCGACAGAAATGGACGGTCAATCTATGAGTATTTCCAAAGAAAAGAGGTGCCTGACATGAACGAAAAAATTACAGCCCACCATCAAAAAGAAGAACGGGAGAAAGTCCTGAAGGAGATTCGGCAGCTTGAAAACCGAAAGAAGATTTTGGAGAACAAGCAGTGGAACGAAGAACGCAGGGTTCGCACCCGCCGCCTGATTGAGCGCGGAGCCGTTTTGGAGGGGATTTTCCCGTTGGCTCCTGACCTTTCCGGCGCAGAGGTCAAAGCATTTCTGATTACCCTGTCCCATCTTCCGGGGGCTGCGGAATTGACTGCAAACCTGCCAAAATCCGGGGACACGCCATAAGTCCCTTGTTTACAAGGGCGCACTTATACACCGTTGCCGGTGCTGTGCGCCCTGCCGGGGGCATTGCGTACTTCGTCCGCGATGGGGCGCTACACTCCCCAAACCCCTTGTGCGCCCCGCGCAGCCAAACACCCGCTTCGCGTTTGTTCGGCTCCACGGAGCCTGAAATATCCCCGCCGAAAGGAGGTGCCACCCATAGATTTCTGTCATATCCCCGTCAGTATTATCAAGCGCAGCGCAGGCCGTTCTGCTGTTGCCGCAGCTGCTTACCGCAGCGGAACCAAGCTGACAAATGAATGGGACGGCATGACCCACGACTACACCCGGAAAGGCGGCATTGTTCATGCGGAGATCATGCTGCCTGCCCACGCGCCGCCGGAATTTGCAGACCGATCTATCCTCTGGAACAGCGTGGAGCAAATCGAGAAAGCAAGGGACAGCCAGCTTGCCCGCGAGATTGAAGCAGCCCTGCCCCGTGAACTGTCCGGCGAAGAGCAGCTTGCCCTTGTGCGTGCCTATGTGAAGGACAACTTTGTAGACAAAGGAATGTGCGCCGACTTTGCTATCCATGACAAGGGAACCGGCAACCCTCATGTCCATATCATGCTGACGCTCCGGCCTCTGAAAGAAAATGGACAGTGGGGCGCAAAGTGCCGCAAGGCATACGACCTGGACGAAAACGGCCAGCGTATCCCGGACGGGAAAGGCGGCTGGAAGAACCACCGGGAGGACACCACCGACTGGAACGACAAAGGAAATGTGGAGATTTGGCGGGCGGCATGGGCGGCCTGCACCAACCGGGCATTGGAGGCCGCCGGTCATCCCGCCCTGGTAGACCACCGCAGCTACAAGCGGCAGGGCATTGATAAGATTCCCTCTGTCCATCTGGGGCCAGCCGCCAGCCAAATGGAAAAGCGCGGCATCCGCACCGACAAGGGTGAAGTAAACCGGCAGATCGCCGCCGACAACAAGCTGCTGAAAGAAATCAAAGCCCGCATTACCCGTCTTTATCTCTGGTCGAAAGACGAAGCGGAAAAACCACAAACGCAGCAAAGCAGCTTGACCGCCTTGTGGGAAGCCCAGCAGCAGTTGAACGCTCCCCGCACCCGCACCGGCAAAATCCGGGCTTTGCAGGAAAGCGCTGCACTATTCAGCTTTTTACAGGCAAACGGCATCCAGTCTATGCAGCAGCTTCATGAAAAAATCGCTGATATGAACAGCCGTTACTATGACCTGCGGGGAAAGATCGTCAAGGCCGAGCGCCGGATCACTACCCTTACCGAGCGCGGGGAGATGTGGAAACAGTACAACCAGTACAAGTCCATCCACAAGCAGTTTGCCAAAGTAAAGCCGGAAAAACGGGAACAGTTTGAACAGCGCCACAGCCGGGAACTGATTCTGTATGACGCAGCGGCCCGGTATCTGAAAGAACTGAAAGACAGCGGCGAGGCAATCACCCCAAAGGCATGGCAGCTGGAAATTGACCAGCTGGCCGCTGGAAAGCAGACGGACACGCTTGCCATGAAAGCCATGCGGGAGGATTTGAAAGCAGTGGAACGGCTCCGCAAAACCGCCGAGCAGTTGTCCCGACAGGAACTGGACAAACCTCACGACCGGGAACCGGAGCGGTAAGGGCTACCGCGTTTTGGCGTACTCCTTTTAGGTGCGTCGCGTTTCACGACACCCTTTTGCACACAGAAAAACCGCCGTACAGGTTTCCCCATACGGCGGCAGTCGGTTTATTTGCCGAACAAGTCGCTGTGTGTGCCGGTGCGGGCCAGCGTCAGCACCAGAACATCATCTTCTATGCGGTAGACAAGCAGCCAGTCCGGGAGAATATGACATTCCCGATGGCCTGCCCAATCGCCGGACAGGTCATGGTCACGGTTCTTATCCGGCAGCGGTTCGCCCATCGCCAGCAACGCTACGACCTGCTCCAGCAGCTCGATCTTCAAGCCACGCTTGATGGCTCGTTTGTAGTCTTTTTTGAAACTGGTCGTGTACTTGACGGTATATTTGGTTTCTTTCATCTTTTCAGGTCAGCAAACAACTCGTCAAGGTCATTGTAGCCCTTTACAGACGGGTCTTTTGCAATCCTTTCCGCTTCCAGCATGGCAGCAACCGTTTCTTTGTTCGGCTGTTCCAGCCTTACTTCAAAGGGAATGCCGCCTTCACGAAGCGACTGGCGCACAAAGATGTTAAACGCCGTAGTCAGGTTCATGCCAAGTTCAGTAAACAGTGCGTCCGCCTGCGCTTTCAAATCTGCGTCCATGCGGATACTGATGTTTGTGGTATTTCCAGCCATACGATCAACCCCTTTCTGCTGGCAATTATAGTATATGCCATTTGCACGAAGAAAACAATACTTTGCACGAATATTTAATAATAAATTCATTTGAGGAGGTTGCCGGCTTTATGAAAGAAATCATTTATGAAGAACAATAAGTCTGAACCTATCCCCGTCATGGATTACCGCCAGTACCGCAGAGTGCGGAGGCTGGTGCATGAGTGCTGTAACTACATCGACGGAAACTGTATCGCCCTGGACGATGGGGAAGAATGTGTCTGTGTCCAGTCTATTTCCTACTCCCTGTTGTGCAGGTGGTTTCGGGCGGCGGTATTGCCGCAGGATAAGGAACTGGAAACGGCACTGTTCCACCGGCTGAATGCGAAGAAATGCTCCGTATGCGGGGCGCTGTTTACCCCCGGTTCCAACCGAGCCAAATACTGCCCGGAATGTGCCGCACGCATGAAGCGGATCAACGCCGCAAAGCGCAAGCGGAAACAACGGGAGAAATGTCACGCTTTAGGGGCTGAAAAACCCTTGTAAATCAAGGCTTTTTTCGGGGGTGTCAAAGGCAGTCTGATAGATTTATCCTCTGCCCCCTAAAATAGCCTTAAAATGCGTACAGAATCCCAAGAGAAACCCCAAGGAGGAACCCTATGTCAGACAACCGAAAATATTATTACCTGAAACTCAAAGAAAACTATTTTGACGATGATTCCATCGTGCTGCTGGAAAGTATGCAGGACGGTGTGCTGTATTCCAACATTCTGCTCAAGCTGTATCTGAAATCGCTGAAACATGGCGGGCGGCTCCAGCTTGACGAGGACATCCCCTACACGGCGCAGATGATCGCCACCATCACCCGCCAGCAGATCGGCACTGTGGAGAGAGCCTTGCAGATCTTTTTGAAGCTGGGCCTTGTGGAAGTGCTGGACAGCGGCACATTCTACATGAGCAACATCGAACTTTTAATCGGCCAGTCCTCCACCGAGGCTGAGCGAAAGCGGGCTGCGAGGCTCCAAAACAAGGCTCTTTCTGCGCCCCGGACAAACGGCGGACATTTGTCCGACATTCGTCCACCAGAGATAGAGATAGAGTTAGAGAAAGAGATAGAGATAAAGAGAGAGATAGAGAAGGGATGCTCCGCCCGCGCCTATGGCCGTTACCAGAATGTTTTCCTGACGGACGAGGAACTGGCAGACTTGCAGGCCAGTTTTCCCACTGTATGGGGCCAGTACATCGAAAAGCTGTCCGAATACATGGCCTCTACCGGTAAGCGGTATCAGAGCCATGCCGCCACCATCCGGCGCTGGGCCGGTGAGGACGCGAAAAAGGCGGCCCCGCCCACCCGCAACCGTGATTACAGCGTAAAGGAGGATGAAACCGTATGATGGAGATTACCGCAGAAATCCGGGCGCTGATCGACAAGGCAGCCGTCGGTATGGAACTGGCCGGGGACGAGTACATAGACCCGGCAGACGGGCTCATTCACTGTAAGAAATGCGGCGGCCAGAGGCAGACCGTTGTGCCATGCTTCGGGAAATCCGGCTACTTTATGCCGCGCTGCATCTGCCAGTGCCAGCGGGAGGCTGAGGAGCAGCGCAAGGCTGCTGAAGAACGGCAGCGCCGCATGGAGCGTATCAAACGCCGAAAGGCACAGGGCTTGCAAGACCGTTATCTGTATGACTACACCTTTGCCAACGACAACGGCAAAAACCCATTGATGGACAAGGCCCGCGCCTATGTGGAGAACTGGAAAGAGGCATATAAGAGCAATATCGGGCTTTTGCTGTTTGGAGATGTGGGAACCGGCAAGTCTTTTTTCGCCGGATGTATTGCAAATGCTTTGCTTGACCAGGATGTGCCGGTGCTGATGACGAACTTTCCCACCATTCTGAACCGCCTGACCGGGATGTTTTCCGAGGACAGGTCGGAGTTTATTGCCAGCTTTGACGAGTATGACCTGCTTATCATTGACGATCTGGGAGTAGAGCGCAGTACCGAATATGCTATGGAGCAGATGTTTTTCGTCATTGACAGCCGCTACCGCAGCCGCAGGCCCATGATCATCACCACCAACCTGAAGCTGGCCGAACTCAAAAACCCGCCTGACCTGGCCCACGCTCGTATCTATGACCGTATTCTGGAACGGTGTGCGCCGATTCTCTTTGACGGGAAGAATTTCCGGGAAGAAAATGCCGGTGCTACCCGACAGGCAGCAAAAGACATTGTAAACAGTAAGCACGACTGATTTTTTACCGGGCGGCACAGACCCGTTCGGAGAAAGGAGCGCCATGAACAAAGAACCCCGTACTATGCAGGTGGCAGACGCCGCTACTGCGTCCAGAGCGCCGGAAAACACGCCGACGATGGTAAAGAAAATCGGAAAGACAACCTACAAGGTTCATGTCCATTTCAGCAATACCAGCACAGAAACCATGAGCGATAAAATCAAGCGTATGCTCAAAAATGAAATTCAGCAAATGTGACAGACTGATAAACGAAGCCGCCTTGTGCTAAACTGATGATGGTACGCACCAAAATTTTTGTCAAGGAGGACACGAAAATGCTTTACACAGAAAAAGAGAAGCATGAAATTGAACGAGTAAAGGAGGTCTTTGCGGAACATCTGCGGCAAAGCCCTGATTTTGAACTGCTCTGGTCGGACAAGGTAGGCTATGTCTGGCTGACGATTGGCGTCAATCCAGTCTATGTGGATACCGGTATCAGAATCGAATCAGCCGCCGATCTTTGCAGCAGGTGTTTGGATGATGTTGCTACGGATGTTTTGTATATGACGGGCAACGATCACGCGCTGGAAGCAGCCGATCCGCTGGAATTGGCCGAAATCAAGCGGCGCTGGGAGCCATATATCAACCAGCTGCCAGACTATGCGTATCTCTGCAAAGACCTGCTGAACAGAAAAATGTAATCTATCAAACGAGGTGTCAGGAGCCATATAGCGCTTCTGGCACCTTTTTTGTAGATTTTTTGTGAATTTGATTAAAAAGTCCTTGACAATTTGTCTCTGGAAAGACCGCAAAATCCATCCTCATTTCCTGTGGTGCCAGATTAGCCCCCTTCGACATCCAAGAGTTGCGTGACCTCACTATGTACGATGAGCTGCAACTGGACACGCTGGGCGATAAGAAAACGGCGCTGTTCCTCATTATGTCGGACACGGATTCCACCTTTAATTTCCTCATCAGCATGGTCTACACCCAGCTTTTCAACCTCCTGTGCGATAAAGCAGACGATGTGTACGGCGGCAAGCTGCCCATCCATGTGCGGTGCCTGATCGACGAGTGCGCCAACATCGGGCAGATTCCCAATCTGGAAAAGCTGGTGGCGACCATTCGCAGCCGTGAAATCTCTGCCTGCCTTGTTTTACAGGCAAGAAGCCAGTTGAAAGCCATCTACAAGGACAACGCAGATACCATTGTGGGCAACATGGACAGTCAAATTTTTCTCGGCGGCTCCGAACCCACGACCCTGAAAGACCTTTCGGAGATGCTAGGCAAGGAGACCATTGACGCATTCAACACCTCAGACACCCGTGGCAATAGCCCCAGTTACGGCACTACGTTCCAAAAGATGGGGCACGAGTTATTGAGCCGGGATGAGCTGGCGGTGCTGGACGGCGGCAAGTGTATTTTGCAGCTGCGAGGTGTGCGCCCCTTTCTTTCGGACAAGTACGACCTGACCCAGCACCCCAACTACAAGCTGACCTCGGACTATGACCCCAAAAACACCTTCGATATTGAAAAATATCTGAACCGAAAAGAAAAAATCCACCCCGGTGATGAGTTCATCGTGGTGGATGCCGATTCGCTCCCGTCTGCCTGACCCGGTAGGCGGTTTTATTTTATCCTGACCAGAGAGGTACACCAGCAAGCCTACTCCCGCCGCAGTTTGCGGCTTCATTATGCAGCTTCAGGTGTGTACGGATGGTCTACAACTTTCATTTATAAAGGAGAAACGACTATGGAATTCTTTAACTCTGCTATCGAAGTTCTTCAGACTCTGGTTGTCGCTCTGGGTGCCGGTCTCGGCGTATGGGGTGTGGTCAATCTGCTGGAGGGCTACGGCTCGGATAACCCGGGCTCCAATGCTCATGTACGGCAGAGAAGCACAAAGCAAAACAAGGATAGCCAGCCCTGCCACTATTCCGAAGTCAGGGGAACGCAATAGAAAAATTCATAGCTGTATGCTATACTTAATTAGCATTTGAACATATCAAGCTGACACAGCAATCTCTTTGCTTGCCGTTAATGCGCGTCTACCAATAGTCCGCAGAAAGCAAGAGTATCGTAAAGGTATAAAAATTTCAAACTTCTTTGTAACGAAATTCCGATTTCTCCGTCTAACCTATGAAGCTGAAGGAGGTGATGACAAGTATGGACTATGAAAAGCTCTATAAAGCCTACTATTTACAGGTATACTCGTATACTATTTCTCTTGCCAAAAATCGTGAGATAGCAGAGGAAATCACGCAGAACACATTCTATAAGGCTGTTTCTACAACATCACAATTCAAAGGTAAGTCAGATGAATTGACATGGCTCTGCTCCATAGCAAAAAATCTTTACCATGATGAAATGCGAAGCCGTCAGCGAGTAGCTGATGTGAGTGAAATCAATGACTTGCCATCAAATGAAAATGTTGAGAACTCAGTTGCAGATTCTGACATGGCGTTCCGCATACACCTCGTTCTTCACCGTTTGGAAGAACCATACAAAGAAGTCTTTCAGCTTCGCGTATTCGGGGAACTATCTTTTTCACAAATCGCTGCAATTTTTGGAAAAACAGAATCATGGGCGAGAGTTACTTATCATCGTGCAAAGCTAAAAATTCAAGAAAGGATGGATGAAAAGCATGAGTAAACAATGCGATATTGTTCGAGATATTCTTCCGCTGTATGTTGACGGTGCTTGCAGCGAAGCAAGCGCAGAGATGGTAAAAGAGCATTTGAACGCCTGTGCTGACTGTAACGCAATTTATCAGAAATTGCTTTCTCACACGAACGAAGATGTTCTTCACGAAGAAAGCGAAAGCGTTATTATGCGCCATGAGGCAAAAGAAAAGCAGAGAGGCAAAAAAAAGATAACGATTGCTGTTCTCGTTTCCATCGCTCTTTGTATCATTGCAATTTTTGCAGCTCTCTTTCTGTTACCTATAAACATTGCTTATGAGCCTGTCAAAATCGACTTCCCATTTGAGGTTGAAGATGTCGAAAGCGTTGAAATGTACCACTATGACGAAGTGCCTGCATCAGCAGAAAAGAAAGTAGTTGTTGCTGAAAATGATATAAAGACCCTGTATGATAAGTTCAAGGGCTTATCCTTAAAAGACAAAACAACTGAGGAAACTGCCGGAGCAGCTGTGACCAGCTTTAGATTTAACCTCTCAGATGGAACAAGCTACGATTTGATTTACGCCTGCTATGGAGTTAAAAACGGCGAATTGAAGTCAGCAGCAGGCGGTTTTAAGTATTTCACAAGTGCGGATATCGGCTCTTATTGGAACAATTTGAATACGGAACTTGAAGCAATTCCTATCAATGAGAGTGAATTGCCGTGAGCAGATAGCAAACCCAGCCGAGCCTGTCAACGGTCAAGATGAACGGCGGAAATGCGCCGCTGTTGACAGCCCCGCCCGTCTTTGCTGTTCGGTAATCAAGAGGGCGACAGCACAAGATGCTGCCGCCCTCTGCCATTATTCAGAAAGGGGGATTTTCCATGACCGAACACGAAAAGTATCAAGAACATATCCGGCATACACACGATGCCTTTTGCAAGACTGTTATTCGCCACGCTGCCATAGACGCAGCCCGGAGCATACGGAGCCGCCGCAAGCGGGAAATCTCGCTTGAATATCTGATAGAAGAAAAACACTATCCATTCAGTACCACAGATAAATACTTTGCGGAGCAATCCGGCATGACCAGCTATCCGCTTTTCGTCTGTGGTCAGATGGTGCTTTTGGAAAGTCCAGAGCTTGCCGCAGCCCTGTCCGCACTATCACAGATGGAACAGGAAATCATTTTCTTGTACTACTTCCAACGATTGACGCATAGGGAGATTGGACGGAGATATGGACGGGCTGGCAACACAACCGGGCGGCGTATTCAGATGATTTTACGGCGGTTACGGGCAGAGTTGGAGGGTTTGTCCTATGAGCCAGCTACTTCCCTATGAGACAATCGTTAAGGCAAGCGAGGGCGACCCGGAAGCTGTTGCCGCCGTCCTATCCCATTATGCGGGATATGTCCGCTCTTGTGCGAAAATGGACGGACAGATTAACACGGATATGCAGGAGCATATCGTCAGGCAACTGATAGAAAGCCTGTTGAAGTTCCGCTTTGACCGCTAAACAGAAAAGTTGTATAATTAGAGCCTGACAAATTAAACTTCAATGAGGGTAGAGCAAATGGAACAGATTATCAATTATAGAGACATACCCACAGATAAAAGGATTGACATATTAAATGCTCTTGAGCGAATAGGTTTTTTTCCGGCATACGGCGGCGTGAGAACAATGCAGCAAATTATGGAAAAGTCAGTTCCAGGTTCAGGCCCACAATTCTATTTCGTTTTCCGTGAAAATGAGTTGATAGGGTACAATTTTCTCATTGGGGACACTAAGAAATATAAAGCGTTCCCATGGCTTGCTATTAGCAATATGGATGAGCAGAAGTTGACTGTTTGTGAAGAACTGATGAAAATACAAATTGCCTTTTTTGAAGAACTCGGAATGCAAAAGATAGCAGATCATTGCGTTAGGATTATGGAAGATTACAGAAAAGGAATTGGAAAGCGGAAAGAAAGCGATTGCAGATAAATTCCATTTGAAAAACGGCTGACAATTTAATACCGCCGCCCATCACAGCGGCAGATAAGCAGTAAATCTTGAAAAGGTTTACTGCTTTTTTTGCGCCCATTTTCAAAAATCTTTGGCAAACCACACCGCCGGATTGTTGTAGGGAGCAGACAGGGAAAATAAAAAAATTTTCGCTGCGTTTGCCAAAACGCCCCCTTTTCACCGTTGTAGTGGTGAACAGCGGGCAGAACACGCCGCCGCAATCGCTATATTGGTGGAGCAAGCCAGTATATCCGCAAACCAGAGCCGCCGAGGAAAGCGGTAGTTTTTTAGAGCAAGATTCTACCACGGTGCCAAAATCCGCATATCTGCGGTTTTGCCCCTTTGGTAAATCTTGTTGGGGAGTGCCTTCCCCAAACCCTGCTCATGCGCCCTGTCGGGCGAGAAAGGAGGTCAACGCTTGAAGAAAAAATACAACACGCCCCACCGCAGCCATGTGGTCAAAACCCGCATGACCGAGGAAGAATACGCCGACTTCACCGAGCGGCTGAAACACTATGACATGAGCCAAGCCGAATTTATCCGGCAAGCCATTACACGGGCGACCATTCGCCCCATCGTTACCGTTTCCCCGGTCAATGATGAACTGCTGTCTGCCGTTGGCAGGCTGACCGCCGAATACGGAAAAATCGGCGGCAACCTCAATCAGATTGCCCGCGCCCTCAACGAGTACGGCACACCATGCAACGCCCTGTCCGTTGAAGTCCGCGCCGCCATTTCTGACCTTGCTGCCTTGAAGTTTGAAGTCTTGCGAAAGGTAGGTGACGCTGTTGGCAACATTCAAACATATCAGCTCTAAAAATGCGGACTATGGCGCAGCCGAACAGTACCTCACCTTTGAACATGACGAGTTTACCATGAAGCCCACCCTTGATGAAAACGGGCGGCTTATTCTCCGGGAGGACTACCGAATAGCCACGCTGAACTGCGGTGAGGAAGATTTTGCCGTTGCGTGTATGCGCTCCAATCTCCGCTACGGCAAAAATCAAAAGCGGGAAGATGTGAAAAGCCACCACTATATCATTTCCTTTGACCCACGGGACGGCTCGGACAACGGCTTGACCGTAGACCGGGCGCAGGCATTGGGCGAGAAATTCTGTGCCGAGCATTTTCCCGGACACCAAGCCATTGTCTGCACCCACCCGGACGGACACAACCACAGCGGCAATATCCATGTGCATATCGTTATCAATTCTCTGCGGATAGCCGAAGTTCCATTCTTGCCCTATATGGACAGACCGGCAGACACCCGCGCCGGGTGCAAACACCGCTGCACAGACGCGGCGATGGAATACTTCAAAGCCGAAGTCATGGAGCTGTGCCACCGGGAAAATCTCTATCAAATCGACCTTTTGCATGGCAGCAAAAACCGCATTACCGAGCATGAGTATTGGGCGCAGCGGAAAGGGCAGGCAAAGCTGGACAAGGAAGCTGCCGCCTTGCCAGCCGAGGAGCAGCCAGCCAAGCCCACGAAGTTTGAAACAGACAAGGAAAAATTGCGGCAGGCCATACGCACCGCGCTGTCCTCTGCCGCAAGCTATGGCGAGTTCGCCGCCGTTCTCTTGCAACAGGGCGTGACTGTCAAGGAGAGCCGAGGGCGGCTATCCTACCTCACGCCGGACAGGACAAAGCCCATTACCGCCCGCAAGCTGGGAGATGATTTTGACCGCACTGCCGTTCTTGCCCTTTTGGAACAGAACGCCCACAGAGCCGCCGAGCAGACCGCAACCGTACCCGAATACCCCCGCAACATAAGGGAGCGTTTGCAGGGCAAAAAAGCTGTCCAAACCACCCCGGAAAAGGACGGTATTCAGCGCATGGTTGACCGGGCAGCGAAGCGAGCGGAGGGAAAGGGCGCGGGCTATGACCGCTGGGCGGCAGTCCACAATCTGAAACAAATGGCGGCTACCGTTGCCGCCTACGGGCAGTACGGCTATTCGCCGGAGGAGCTGGACGCAGCCCTTGTATCCGCCAATGCGGATTTACAGGACAGCACCGCCAAGCTGAAAGCCCTGGACGCTGCTATCCGGGAGAAAAAGGAACTTCAGACACAGGTGCTTGCCTATGCCAAGACCAAGCCTGCCCGTGACGGTCTGAAAGCGCAGAAAACGGAAAAAGCCCGCAGCGCCTACCGGGAACGGCACGAAAGCGATTTTATCATAGCGGACGCAGCCACCCGTTATTTTCGGGCGCATGGCGTTTCCAAGCTGCCAAGCCATAAAGCCCTGCAAGCGGAAATCGAGCAGCTTACCGCCGAAAAGAACGCCCATTACAACGAATACCGGGAGAAAAAAGCCCGTGTCAAGGAGCTGCATACCGTGAAAAGCAATCTTTCTCAAATCCTGCAAGGCGAGAAAGACAGAGAGAAAAAGCACGAACATGAGCGTTAAAAACCGCCCCGAAACGATACCAAAACGGGGATATGCCCTGCACCCTATCCGCAATACTGCCCACCTTTGAAACGGGGCGCACAGCGCAGGAAATCCCCGAAAATGACACCGAGAAACTACATTTTTACCGACCTATCCGCTTATACCAGCGGAAACGGCAGAAAGGAGCGAGAAATGCCACGCATGAGCAAAAAGCGGCGGTTGGAATGGAGCTTTTTCCTCAACCACCGAAACCGTATTACCTACAATGACCTTTGCCGGGGCTGCACACACGGCTGCAAGCAGAGCTTCCGGGCGATTATCGTCCTCTGCCCCCGGTATTTCTCTAAGAGATGGAAACACAGGGAGGACACCGCCAATGGCAGATAACCGCAAATATTACTACCTCAAACTGAAAGAAAACTTCTTCGACAGCGATTCCATTGTGCTGTTGGAGGACATGAAAGACGGGATTTTGTATTCCAATATCCTCTTGAAGCTGTACTTAAAATCGCTGAAAAATGGCGGCAGATTGCAGCTTGACGAGCATATCCCCTATACCGCCCAGATGATAGCCACGCTGACCCGTCACCAAATCGGGACGGTGGAACGGGCATTAGCCATCTTCCAGCAGTTAGGGCTTGTGGAGCAGCTTGACTGCGGGCTGCTTTATATGACCGACATCGAGCTGATGATCGGTCAATCCTCTACCGAAGCGGAACGGAAACGCGCCGCAAGGCTTGAAAATAAGGCACTTTTGCCGCCGCGGACAAATGGCGGACATTTGTCCAACATTCGTCCACCAGAGATAGAGATAAAGAAAGAGATAGATATAGAGTTAGAAAAAGAGGGAGAGTTAAAGAGACAAGCCCTCGCCCGCAGCTATGGCAGATATGAGAATGTATTTCTGACTGATACGGAGCTTTCCGAACTGCAAGCGGAGCTGCCCGAAAAATGGGCGTACTACATTGAGCGGCTTTCCGGCTATATCGCGTCCACGGGCAAGAAATATAAAAACCACGCCGCCACTATCCGCAGATGGGCGGCAGACGATACCGCAAAGGCTGCCCCGAAAAAGGGCATACCCGAATACACCTGCAAGGAGGGCGAGAGCTTATGAGTAATCTGTTTACAGAACGAGTTTTGAATATGGCGGCTGTTACCCCACAGCCGGAGGACTACACGGGCGAGGACGGACTGCTTTACTGCGGCAAGTGTCACACTCCGAAAGAAGCCTACTTCCCGGAAAAGCAAGCCGCCCTGTTTGGGCGTGACCGCCACCCGGCAGAATGTGACTGCCAGAAAGCCCAGCGTTTGGAGCGTGAAGCCGCCGAACAGCGCAGAAAGCACCTTGACACCGTGGAGGACTTGAAACGCCGGGGATTTACCAATCCTACCATGCAGGAATGGACTTTCGCCAACGACAACAGGAAATGCCCGCAAATGGAGATTGCACACTTCTATGTGGAGCATTGGGAAATCATGCGCGAGGAAAATATCGGCTATCTGCTATGGGGCAAGGTCGGCACAGGAAAGAGCTATTTTGCCGGGTGTATCGCTAATGCCCTCATGGAGCAGGAAGTCGCTGTCCGCATGACGAACTTCTCTGCGATTTTGAATGACCTGACCGCCAGCTTTGAGGGGCGCAACGAGTATATCGAGCGTCTTTGCCGTTTTTCTCTGCTTATCATTGATGATTTTGGAATGGAGCGCGGCACAGAGTACGGTTTAGAACAGGTCTACAATGTGATTGACAGCCGCTACCGCAGCCGCAAGCCCTTAATCGTTACCACCAATCTGACATTGGACAGCCTGCAAAATCCGCTGGACACCGCCCATGCCCGGATTTATGACCGCCTTTTGGAAATGTGCGCCCCTATCCTCTTTACGGGAGAAAACTTCCGCCGTGAAACGGCGCAAGCCAAGCTGAACAGACTAAAAGAATTGATGAAATGAAAGGAGTTGCCTATGGCAGAGAACAAGCAGAATACCACCCCGGAACGCCGCCCGGACTGTGTGACAGAGATCCGCATGGGCAACACCGTCCTTGTCGTTTCCGGCTTTTTCAAAAAAGATACCACCGACACCGCAGCCGATAAGATGATGAAAGTGCTGGAGGCGGAAGCAGCCGCAGGACACAAAGCCCAGCTTTCGCCCTAACGCTACAAGCCGCACAGAAAAATCGTCATTTTACCGGGCGGTAAAGAAGCAGAAGCCGCTATACAGACAGCCGCCCCATGTGGTATAATCGAAATACGGAATAGTGGGGCTGGCTGTCGGAAACGGAGGATTTTATGTTAAGACAGACCACCCAGAAAATCACTGCCCTTTATCCAAGACTATCCCATGAGGACGAGCTGCAAGGCGAAAGCAATTCCATTTCCAACCAAGAGTTAATATGTAAAGGGTGGTTTCTGCCACCTAATACATATGACTGCGGCTCATTTGTGGTGAATGGAACAGCAGTTGTAGGAAAGGAGTAAAAACACCTTATAACCGCTGGAAATCAACACAAAAAGGAGCTGATTCATATGAAATCTCTATTTGAGGAAATGGGCGGCACTTACCGTCAGGAGGGCGATTACCTCATCCCGAACCTTGCGCTGCCGGACGAACCGGAATACCAGATTGGCAAGTATGGGCGTATGCGCCGCAGCTATCTGAAAGAACATCGTCCTGTTCTCTACGCAAACCTGCTCACAAGCGGAACGCTGCATCGGCACCTTGCCGAGATCGACCAAGCCTGCAACGAGCGCATGGCAATCATCGTATCTGCAATAGCGAAGCAGGAAGGCGTAACAGAAGCACTCAAAGCTGCCGATCAAATGGAATGGGTGCGCCGCATGAACAGCATCCGCAGCCGCGCAGAGGAAATTGTCCTGACCGAACTTGTATATGAATGATGAACGCCCGTTATTGGCCGCATGGCCGATAACGGGCGTTTCTGCGTTTTAGTTCTTTTGCTCCGTGCTGGCTACCAGCCGGTCAAAGTCGCTCTGATACAGCCGATCCTGAATGACACGGTACTGCTCAAACTCGCTTTCGGCAAAGGCTTTTGCAATGGCAGCGGTGACTTTTCCCTTATTTTGCAGAATCTCTGCATCGTTGAATTGCAGAAAAGCATCCAGCTTGGAGGCCCAATCTGCCATGGTCATAGGGATATGCCGTCTGGCCTGCCGGGTGGCGTAGTCCAGATACATGGTGACGATTTCGTTCAGTTCCTGCATTTCATCCATGGATAAGTAATTTTTTGCAACGGACACATCTGCCTTGACAATCTTGCCGTCAGGAGCATTCTTCCATGAGGTCAGTCCCATGTGTTCCTTGGTGTGATCGGCTCGTGCCATAATGACCTCTGCCGCTGTGCCGCCATGGACGGCATAGTGCATCTTATTCTGAACTGTGGCAAAGAAATCCTTTGTGGTCTGGCTATCGAGAGAGTAGTCCACAGCGGTGGCGTAAATGTCCGTGATTTTCTGGTAAAAGCGCCGTTCGCTGGCCCGAATCTCCTGAATCTCGGAAATCAGGTGATCGAAGTAGTCCTCATCAAAAATCTGCCCATTGATGAGCCTGCTCTTATCCAGCACATACCCCTGCTTGGTGAAGGTGTCCAGCACCTTGGTTGCCCACTGACGGAACTGCGTGGCTCTGCCGGAATTGATCCGATAGCCTACGGCTATGATGGCGGGCAGAGAGTAGAACTTATAGTGATAGGTTTTTCCGTTATCCGCAACTTGTGCAAAATTTGCACAAGTTGCATCTTCGGACAATTCACCGCTTTCATATACATTTTTCAGATGCTTTGTCACAACGCTCCGGTCTACATCAAAAAGCTGTGCAATGGCCTTTTGGGTCAGCCAAACGTCGTGATCCTGTACCCGTACCTCAATGCCATCCTCATGGGCATCTTTCGTGAACACAAGGAAATCCACTGTGCTGTTGCGGATTTGCAGTTTATCCTTCTTGGCGTCTGCCATGTCGTTTCACCTCAATCTTCTTCGCTGGTTTTCTTTCCCCGGCTCTTATAGACATTATACTGATTCTTGCACCGGGGGCTGCAAAATGCGGAATTGGAGCGGCTGCTCAGGAATACCTTCTGGCAGTGCTTGCACAGCCGCAGGGGTTTCTCTCCGTCCACCAGCAGGAAGCTGAACATCATCTGGATGCCCAGCAGCAGCGAATGGAAGTCCCAATAGATGGTCGGCTTGTCCAGCAGCTCAATATGATAGCTGGGCGCAATGCCGCCGAAGGCAGCCATGCCCTTGCGGTAAAGATTTCTTGTATCCTCGTCAATGCTGTCGTAGTCGTTATAGTACAAAACAGAGGTGGTCAGCGTGAACGCCCAATCCTTGAACTGCTGTGCTACCCAGTCATAGGCTTCCGCATACTCCCGCTGGAAGCTCATGGTTTTCGCCATAGGTTCGTCCGCAAAGGTCATGGTCAGCGCCACCATTGTTCGGTCGCCGGACACGCTCCAACTGGATTCAACGCCTTGTTTCACCACATCCAGCTGGTCAAAGGGATAGAACAGTGCCAGATAGTCTTCGGTTTCCATGGATTCTGCCTTGATGAAATGGTTTTTCGGCAGATAGACTGCCTCATAATCCATAAAGGACGGCGTAGTGGGTAGCGCCGTCATCAGACCCAGCAGGCCGTAATGGGTTACAAACTCTAAGATAGCCTTCTGCACCTCGTCCTCTGGCTGCCGGTTCATCATCAGCATACCCACATTCAGTGCATCCAGCACGATTCCCGACGCTTCCTTCAAGGGATTATAGATGTCAGGCTTGGCATTCTTCCCCGGCGTGATGTACCGCTTGCCGTCTGCGGCGGTTTTCAGTTCATAGCGGTCATACCGCACCCAATGGGAGCGGGACTGCTCAAAGAGATTCTTCATGGTGCTGTTCCTCTCAACTCGTAATCCAACTATATATTAACTATATTACTATTGTATCAACCGTCCTTGTCATCGTCAAGGGCGGCTTTCATTTTTCTCGGTTTGGTTTTGTTTTCCCGGCGGATCACGGCATCCTTGCCCATGGTTTGCAGCAGTGCTTCATATTCCTCCACGAACTCGCGTTCCCGCAGAGTAATGCTGTAGTCCTTTTCCAGCTTTTCGCTCAGATGCTCATACATCCGCCTTTGCAGCTTTTTCTGAATGGTCATCCGCAGCTTTCGGATGTTTCGGTCGGACTGCCCGCGGAGGGTGGCAAGCCGTGTGGTGCTGTATTGCTTAACGAACAGGTAATACAGCACCTCCTTCTGCTCATCACTGAGTGTGAAAAAGAGCTTGGAGAGAAAACGGTTGGAAGTCAGCTGGTGCAGCTCGTAGGGACAGGAGAAGATGATGTCGAGAAAATTTCCCTGACAAAGCTGGCGGAACCTCGGCAGATTCATCCAGAGGGGAGCGATCTTTGGATCAGGTACAGCCTGAAACTCCAACGGCACGTCTCCACGCAGGTTTTCGTGGTCACGTTCCCGGCGCTCCCGGTTTCTGTCCAGCTTGTTCCACTCGTCTACTACAGTTAGAAAATCTGATTCCGTCCGGGCTGCTTCCTCCAGCCGCCGCAGAGCCTCTGCGCGAATTTCCCGCTTGAGCCGTTTCTCACTGGTGGGCGCGGCTTCTTCCTCCTCGTCCTCCAGCTCGGCGGCATAGTTTCTGGGATGCTCATCCTGCTCCAGCTCGCTCTCCAGCTCCAGCGTGCGTTCCTCTGCAAGCGCTTCCTCCAGTGTCTCATCCACCGGCGCAGTGTCAGACGAATCCTCCCAATCGGCAAAGCCGTCCGCATCCATTTCAAGGCCGGTTTCCTCTATTTGCTCCTCGGCATCTTCTTCCTCATCGGAAAAATCATCTTCCCACAGCAGTTCATCCTCCCATGGTTCCACGACAGCTTCACCTCCCCGAAAAAATATTTTTCTTTTTCTCAAAAACAGTTCCGATTTACACCCCGTTTTTCTCCTATTAGTGAAAGGGTAATCTAAACGCAAGTTACTAAGATTACTTTCTTAAAACACAGAGGAAAGAAAGGAGAAACAAGTATGGAAAATCAGCGCAAAGACGCAGTTGGCTTACAGCCAACGGAACCGGATTTATTATATCAAAAACCAGCAAATTACGCAAGGAGGAAGCCTATGGAGCAAACGCAACAGGAACAGTTCATCATTCGGCGCATCGGCGGCACCACCTATAAGGTAAGGGTCGCATTCAGCGAAACAGCAGCGGAGACTATGGAGGAAAAGATTCTGCGGATGATCCGCAATGAGGGGGTTACAAATGACGGTACTTGTGGTATAATGGAAGCACCACAAATGAGCCGTCAGTCTGAAAGGAGCGCCGAATGCGCATGAAACAGACTGAGGAAAAGATCACCGCTCTGTATGAGCGGCTGAGCCGTGACGATGACAATGCTGGTGATAGCAACTCCATCGTGAATCAGAAAAAATACCTCGAAAGCTATGCCCAGCAGAGAGGCTACGCCAACTGCCGCCACTATACCGATGACGGATGGAGCGGCGGTAATTTTGACCGTCCCGCATGGAAACGGCTGGTGGCGGACATCGAGGCCGGAAAGGTTGCCCATGTCATTGTCAAGGATATGAGCCGGGCCGGTCGTGATTACCTGCAAACCGGCTTTTACACGGAGGTATTCTTCCGGCAGCACGGTGTCCACTTTGTGGCGATTGCCAACGGCGTGGACAGCGACGATCAGAACAGCAACGAATTTGCGCCCTTCCTCAACATCATGAACGAATGGTATCTTCGTGACCTGAGCCGCAAGCAGAAAACCGCCATTCGGGTCAAAGGGGAATCCGGCAAGCCCACCACCAACTGCGCCATCTATGGCTACAAGAAAGACCCGGAGAACAAGTATCACTGGCTGATCGACGAGGAAGCTGCCGCCGTGGTGCGGCGTATCTTCCAGCTGACCATCGAGGGTAAAGGCCCTTACGATATTGCCCGCATTCTGTTCGATGACAAGATCGACACGCCTGCGGTCTACTTTGGCAAGCAGAATAAAGGCGTCTGGAAAAGCAAGGAGGAGTTCCCCAACCCCTATAACTGGAGCGGCTACATCGTTGGGCAGATTTTGTCCAAGCCGGAGTATATGGGGCATACGGTGAATTTCCGTTCCCACAAGCAGTCCTATAAGGATAAAAATGCCGTAATGAATCCCAAAGAGGATTGGCTGATTTTCGAGAACACCCATGAAGCTATCGTAGACGCAGAAACATGGGAGCTGGCGCAGAAGCTGCGGAAAACACCACGGCGGCATGACACGCTGGGCGAGGCCAATCCGCTGACAGGGCTTGTGTTCTGTGCCGACTGCGGGGCAAAGATGATGAATCACCGCTCAAGGGGCGGCACGGAGAACAATCCTTATCCGTCGGACTTTTACGATTGTTCCACCTATACGCTGGCACATCAGAAACGCACCCATGCTTGCAAAGGACATTATATCCGCAGCAAAGTACTGCGGGAGCTGATTCTGGAAACCATCCGGGCTGCCAGCACCTTTGCCATCTCTGACCGAGATGCTTTTCTGGAGAAGGTGCGCTCCGCCTCCCAGCTGCGCCAGGCGGAAGCCACCAAGGAAACCAAGCGGAAGCTGAACAAGGAGAAAAAGCGGATTTCTGAGCTGGACACCATCATCAAGAAGCTCTATGAATCCTTTGCCGTCGGTCGTATCACCGGCGAGCGGTTTGACATTCTGCTGGCAGAATATGAGGCGGAGCAGAAAGCGCTGACAGCATCCGTCTCCGAAATGGAAACGCAGATGTCTGCCTTTGCGGAGGACACCGACCGAGCCAGGCAGTTTCTGGAGCTGGCAAAGAATTATACGGACTTCTCCGAGCTGACCACGCCCATGATCAACGAGTTCGTGGAGAAGATTATCGTCCACGCCCCAGAAAAGATCGACGGCGACCGGGTGCAGGAGGTAGAAATCCATCTGCGGTTCATCGGGCGGTTTGAGCTGCCTGTCACAGAGCTGAGCGAGGAGGAAATCAAGCGGCAGGAGTTTTTGAAGAAAGAACGCATCCGTAGCCGGGAGCGCTATCAGAAGCTGAAGTCCGGAGAGCGCACGGTTGGCGTTCCGGTTACACTGACATGCAAGTGCTGCGGGCAGGAATTTGCATCCAAGCGGACAAACACCCTGTTCTGCGGCCCCAACTGCCGGGCGAAATTCTACCGGCAGGAGGCGGCGGAGAGCCGCAGCCGGGCGTGTACCTGTGAGAACTGCGGCAGGGTGTTTACAACAACGAGGGCAGATGTGAAATACTGCGGTGACGATTGCCGTTATCAGGCACAGATCAAGCGGCAGGGCGCACGGAAGAAAGCCTTGCGAGACGCTAAGAACGAAAAAGAAACGAAAACAGCATAAGATAAGACGCAAACGGCGGCTTGTCCCTTAATGGGCAGGCCGCCGTTTTGTGCAGAAATGGAGGAACAATGAATCTTTTCGAAATTGTAAAATACGGCGTAAGCTGCCGGGAGGCGGCGGAGCGGTACGGCGTGGAGGTCAACCATTACGGCATGGCCCTTTGCCCGTTCCACAATGACCGGTATCCCAGCTTATATGTGGCAGACGATCACTACCATTGCTTTGCCTGCGGGGAACATGGCGATGTGATCGACTTTGCTGCAAGGCTGTTCGGCTTGCCGCTCTATGAGGCGGCGCAGCGTCTGGCAGCAGACTTTCACCTTACCCCGGACAAACCGCCCAGCGCAGCGGCGCTCCACGCAAAGCGCATCCGAACAGAAGCACAGCAGCTCAGGGAAAACGAGCGGCTGTGCCTTTCTGTTCTGTCCGATTATGCCCGTGTCCTGCGGGACTGGAAGGTGCAGTATGCGCCGCAGTCACCTGACAAGCCTGTTCACGCACGGTTTGTAGGAGCCTGCCACGAACTCGACCGGACAGAGTATTACTTAGATATTCTGTGCGCCGGGGATTCTCACGAACGTGCCGAAGTAATTCAGCAGCAGATGGCGGACGAAAAGCTGGACAGGCTGCGACGGAGGTTAGAGAAAATTCACAAGGAGGAATTGGAAGATGGATATGACACCGCAGACGTGGCCTGAGTGGTACGATGGCAGGCACATCAACGAGGTGCTGTTCTGTCAACAGTTTTTGGACAAGCACCCCATGAAATGTGTGCGTGGGCGGCTGTTCACCGTGGACGGGCTGATTGAGGATGAAGGGCAGATTGGGAATCTCATTCTGGAGGAAATCTCCGGCGTGCTGACCGCCAATCTTTCCAAGACGGTTGCGAATCTGCTTGCCAGCATCAAGCTGCAAGCCTATTCGCCGCCGCTGCCCATTGAAACCGACCGCATCCATGTTGCCAACGGAACGTACTTCATGGACGGTAGCTTTTCCACAGACAGGAGCTACTGCAACAATCGTCTCACCGTCACTTATAATCCAGACGCACCCACTCCGAAAAAGTGGCTGCAATTCCTATCGGAGCTGCTGCAACCGGAGGACATTCCAACCTTGCAGGAATTTCTCGGTTACTGCCTGCTGCCTACCACCAAGGGGCAAAAAATGCTCATGCTCATCGGCAAGGGCGGCGAGGGCAAAAGCCGCATTGGTCTTGTCATGCGCTCGCTGCTGGGGGACAGCATGAATACCACCAGCATCCAAAAGGTGGAGAGCAACCGGTTCAGCCGTGCAGACTTGGAAAACAAGCTCCTGATGGTGGACGACGATATGGACATGAGCGCCCTGCCAAAGACCAACTACATCAAATCCATCGTGACCTCCGAGTGCAAAATGGACATGGAGCGTAAGGGTGTTCAGAGCTACCAAAGCCAGCTCTATGTGCGTTTTCTTTGCTTCGGCAACGGTGCGCTCACCGCCCTGCACGACAAGTCCGACGGTTTCTTTCGCCGCCAGATCGTGCTGACCACCAAAGACCGGCCCGCAGGCAGAGCGGACGATCCGTTTCTGGTGGATAAGCTGCTGCGGGAAAAGGAGGGCATCTTCCTCTGGTGTCTGGAGGGGCTGCACCGGCTGATTGGCAACAACTATCAGTTCAGCATTTCGGGAAAAGCCAAAGAAAATATGGAGACGGTCAAGCGCAGCAGCAACAATGTGATCGAGTTTCTGCAATCCGAGGGCTATATCCGCTTTCGGGCAGACAGCGAAGCCAGCTCCAAGGCGATCTATGAAGCCTATACAAGATGGTGCGACGACAACGCGCAGAAGCCCATGTCTGCCAACCGCGTCAGCTCCGAGCTTGCACAAAATGAGCGGCTTTACAATGTGGAGGCCACCAACAACGTCCATGTCGGCGGCAAGCGGGTGCGCGGGTTCATGGGCATTGAGGTGGTCAATCCGCCGCCGTATTAAAAATGAGGAATGGACTTCAAAATTGCCGTACACGCCGTACACCCTGTACGGCTGTTTTTGATTTCATTCTTAAAAACCATTTTGCTTGTGTGCACCGTGGAGTATTTCACGGCAGAGTGTAAAATCTGCCGCTGAACCGACGGCTGGTACGCAAAACAGGCGTACAGAAGCGTACACAAAGAGACTTTGCCGTACCGAGCCGTACACTGGCGGCTCAATTTAGCGGCTTCAAAATCAATGCTTGTGAAATCCGTGAAGATTTTCGCCGCAGGTCGAACACGATGCACCATCCGGTGATTTACCGAAATGCGAAGCTGCTGTACCGGACTGTGGCATATCCTGCCATTCCGTATGTTCTCACACAGAACGATGAAGCCGATAGGGCGCAGTTGTGAACAGGGCATCACGGGCGGAAATCTGAGCGGATTTGCGGCACGGCAGATTCTTCACCGCAAAGCGCACACAGTTCACTTACTCAAAAACCAATATCACGAAAATATGGAGGTAAAAAGTTGATGAAATCCAATCTGAGAAATGAGATCAAGTCGTACATCGTCCGTCAGGGCATGACCATGCAGGAGGTGGTCGATCTGCTGCGGGACGAACACGGCTGGTCTGACAGCGTTTCCAACCTTTCAAACAAGCTCCAGCGGGAGTCCCTGCGCTATGTCGAGGCTGTCCAGCTTGCCGACGCACTGGGCTATGAGATCGTCTGGCAGAGGCGGAAGTGAGGAGGATGTTCACATGACGGATACGGAAAAGAAGCTGTTGCAGGCGCAGCACCGATTGGAGGAAGCACAGGCGCGGGATCGCGTCAAGGAGCGAAAAGCCCGCACTCGCAGGCTCATTCAGGAGGGTGCAATTCTGGAAAAGGTGCTGCCGGAGGTGCGGACGATGGAGCTGCCTGCGCTGGAGGGGTATCTTTCACGGAAGCTGGGAAAAGAAATCTAAATTTCAGATGGGAGGTCTCCGGGAAACCGGGGGCCTTCCTCTTTTTTCTCCCGAAGGGCGCACTTACTCACCACCTGCGAAGCAGGCGGTGGTATCCCTTCCGTTGGTCGGGCTCGTGCGCTCTTCACGAACTGTCCATCGGACACTTCTCCAGAGAGGGCAGGAAATGCCGCAAGTCAGCATTCCCTGTGCAGTCGGCGCTTCTGCTGATGCAGAGATTGCTGCTTGTCGCACCAATCCGGCAGATACTCTGCCCGCCTCCTGCCTGCGAAAACCTGCCACCGGCAGCTTTATCGCAGATATGGGCAGCAATGCAGCCCATTTTCTCTTTGCAAAGAGAAACAGAAACCAAGGGGTGGCGTTTTACCACCCCCTCACAAAATACGAATCGAGGTGAACGCAAATGGCAATTTACCACTTGGAGGCAAAGGTGGTCAGCCGGGGAGCCGGACGCTCCGCCTGTGCAGCCTCCGCTTATCTCAGCTGCTCCCACATCCTCAATGACTATGACGGGGTGCAGCACGACTACACCCGAAAGCAAGGGCTGGTCTGGCAGCAGGTACTTCTGCCGGACACGGCCCCGCCCGCATGGAAAGACCGGGAAGTGCTCTGGAACGCCGTGGAGGAAAACGAGAAAACCAAGGACAGCCGCTTGGCCCGTGAGTTCGTGGTAGCCTTACCCATGGAGTTGTCCCCAGAACAATGGCAAACGCTGCTGACGGATTTCGTACAGAATCAATTCGTCGCAGATGGGATGTGCGCCGATACGGCGATCCACGATCCCGATCCACCCGGTCACAATCCCCACGCCCACATTCTCTTGACGGTGCGCCCGCTTGATGAAAGCGGCAAATGGCAATACAAAACGGAGAAGGAATATCTCTGCAGCCGTGACGGTGAGGAACGGGGCTTTACCGCTGCCGAGTTTAAGGCTGCACAGGCTGACGGATGGGAGAAACAGTACCAGTACAAGGTAGGCAGGAAGAAAGTGTATATGACACCATCCGCAGCTGAGGAACATGGATATGAGCGTGCCAGCAAGTATCCCAAAAGCACCAAATACGGGAGACAGAATCCCATTTCTGAACGCTGGAACAGCGAGGAACAGCTCCTTATCTGGCGCAAAGCATGGGCAGATGTGACAAACAAATATTTGGAGCGATACGGTCATGAGGAGCGCATCGACCACCGCAGCTTTGTCGAGCGAGGCATTGACGAGCAGCCCACCATCCACGAGGGCGTGATTGCCCGTGCTTTGGAACAGAAAGGTATCGTGTCCGACAGGTGCGAACTCAACCGTCAGATCAAGGCGGACAACAGGCTCCTGCGGGAACTGAAGGCGCAGTTCAAGAAAATTACGGAGGCGGTGAAGAACACGCTGCCCGCTATTGCAGAAGCGTTGGAAAAGCTGCGGGAAAATATGCTGATCTTCTGCTATCAGTTAGGGCATATCCGCAGCAGCAAGAAACAGATGACCGGTGCCTTGAATATTCTGAAGCCAAATCTGGCACAGTACCGCTCCCTTGTGCAGCAGATAAAGGAAACAACCAAAGAACGGAAGTCCCTACTGGCTGAAAAGAAATCCCTTCCTGCGATCCACTTTGTCAGGCACCGTGAGCTTGCCTCCAAAATAGCCGAGTTGACGGAAAAGTTAGAGGAGCTAAAAAGCGAAAAGGCTATGCTGCTTCATTCTCTGGAATACCCAGAGGACGCCACAAGCGATACCTTCCAGCGCCAGATTGACCGCTATGAAGATAATCTCAAACGGCTTGAGGCGCAGGAGAATAAGTATGCCGGAGAGCTGGAGGCTGCATTGTCTGAGTATGCCGAGCTGAAAGAGCAAGCTTCCGGCTTTGATTCCTTGCAGCTTTATCTGGAGCGGAAGGCACTTCGACCTGACAGAGAGAAAGCAGCAGCCCAACGCATTGAAGCGGCTTATGGCGACAAGTTCAGTTGGTGGTTGATGGAGAGTGGCCTACGGGATGTGTCTGGCTATCTTGACGAATATGCACAGGAAAAGACAATGGATCGAGAACTGCGGCAAAGGCGGCGATCGGAGCGGCTTGAGCGTAAGATGAAAAACAGAGATATGGAACGTTAAAAGTGCTGGAGGTTGAAACTTCAGGTGAAGTCTGTGACATAGGGGGATGGAGATAATCCCTATACGTCAAGCGTAAAATAAGCACCGGTATGGGTTTTCCATACCGGTGCTTGCAATATTTAATCGAATTCTATCACTTATTTACAAGTGAAAAATCAAAAGAGTTTTCCAACAACTTATCAAGTGCTGCCATCAGTTCCGCTCGAACAGCCTCTCTTTCACTTTCTCCGCCTGCATTTTCGATATAGATGGAATAGTTATCAAATGTGATATAGGCGTAATAGATCACAGTCTTAATTCCTTCGCTGTTTGCATTTGTAACGAAGTAGCCAGCTTTAACTGGCGTATCTCCAACCATAGATACATTTTCCTTGCCAATTACGGTAGTATCCATAAGATTGTTCCCAGACAGCGAAACAACAAATTTCATATCGCTGTAATGACCATAAAAGCCAACAAATGCTACATCGTCCAAGGTAAAGAGGGCATCTCCGGAAATCGGAAGATCACCGAAAATAGTCTGAACCTCATCTTTGGTCAATGCTCGTGCTTGCAAGTTCAAACTCAGAGCAGAGGCTACCGTATCTGCTTTAGTGAAAGATATGGTAGTTCCATCACCTAATGTAGCTGTTTCTGTACTTTTGCCGAATAATCCCATACTAAACACTCCCACCACGATTAGACAGAGACACGCAGCAATTGCCCCAAATTTCAGCCAAATGCTTTTTTGTTTCTTTGCCTGATAACTCGCCGTTTCTTCGATATGACGGCTACCAATGCCACCAACGGCGTCAGAGATGTTCTTTCGTGTCATAAATCATACCCCGCTTTCTGTAAATGATTTTTAAGTTTGCTTCTGATTCGGGAAAGGCGGACAGACACATTGTTATTTGTTGTACGAAGCCTCTTTGCAATTTCTGTAATGCTATCTGAGTACCAATACCTTGCTACAAACATAACCCTGCTTTCCTGATCCAAGCTGTCAAGGAAACGATCAATTTCCTGTGACAGCTCCTTTGCATCCACTTCCTGTTCAATAGTAGATGCAGAAGTTAGGCACTCTTCCAACTCATCAAGTGCAACATCATAGTAACTGTTTCGCTTTAGTGCAGTATTTGCGTGGTATTTTGCGGTAGCGATATTGCGGGTAATACGAAAAATATAGGTTCTGAGTGGGTCAGGTCTTTCTGGAGGAATTGCATTCCACGCAGCAAGGTATGTATCATTTACACATTCCTCTGCGTCGGGTTCGCATTTCAAAATGTTGTTTGCAATTCTTTTGCAAGTTGAACCGTATTTTGCAGCAAGTTCAGCTATTGCCTGCTCAGTACGAGCAAAGAACAGTTCAATGATCTTCACATCCTCTAACAAGGTATCCACCTCCTCACCTATGTACTATGGATCTGGCGGACAATCTTACAGAAGCGAGGGAAAATTTCACACCTTTATTATAGTACATTGCAATTCTATTTTCTATCGCCTCAGCAAAATCGTTTGGCACCAGTCGAGGTCGCTCGGCAGTCTGAAAATATGGTCCTTCGGTTTTGGTAGAGTTGCTCGCAGCAGAGGAGGCGTAACAAAAAATTAAAGGTAGCTGCCCGGACAGAATGGGTTGGGTGGAAAAATAAATAATATCCGAAACAGGATGACGGAAATTGTTAGCGCCGAGTTAATTCGTACACAGTTAGTGTTTAAGTGTTTACAAACAGCCCATTGATATTGTTCGTTTGTGCGTATATAATATATATAACTATTTGATGCGGAGGTAAACTATGTTTGAATACATGACAGTACAGGATGCGGCTAAACTTTGGGGAATATCGGTGCGTCGTGTTCAAAAGCTGTGTGAGGAGAATCGCATTGATGGAATTGTTCGGCTACCTCGTGCATGGCTAATTCCCCAAGATGCCCAAAAGCCGGCTGATGGAAGATATAAACAAAATAAAAATGAATTTATAGCTGACAACAAGGAGAACACACGATGAGTAAATTGTTATTAGTGGAGGATGACCAAAGTATCGTATCCTCATTATCAGACTATTTAGGAAATGAAGGGTTCAAAATCGAAAATGCTCCCGGTCAAAAAGAAGCAATAGAAAAATTGGATAGCGACCAATACGATATAGCCTTGGTGGACATTCAATTATCAAACGGAAATGGTTTTTCTGTTTGTTCTGCAATTAAAGAAAGAGGAACTATGCCAGTTATTTTCTTAACGGCTTCTGATGATGAATATAGTGTTGTGGCTGGGTTAGATATGGGGGCTGACGATTATATCAGCAAACCGTTCAGACCAAGAGAACTGCTTTCAAGGATCAACAGCGTATTAAGGAGAACTAAGAACACACAAAACATTATCAGTTACCTCGACTTAGTTGTGGACACAAATCAAGCAACCGTATCAAAGAATGGGAAAGAGATTTTGTTGTCTGCTATGGAATATAAGTTGCTGTTAGTCTTTTTGCGTAACAAAGGTATTGTCCTTTCTCGCAGAAGATTGTTGGAGCTTTTATGGGACACTACCGGGGAGTTTATCAATGATAATACATTGACTGTCTATATGAAAAGGCTACGTGACAAAATTGAAACCAATCCGCAGGAGCCGGAAATCATAATTACCGTTCGTGGGCTTGGCTATAAGGTGGGTTGATATGGACTTTATCAGAAATAAAGAAGTTAAAAGGCAAATTGTTGTCAGCAGTATTCTTATTCTATTTTGGGGCGGCATTGGCATTATCGTTGATAGCAAAGCTGTGTGGATTGTTCTGTCGGCTATCATTTCATCCAGTGCAGTTTCCCTCTTTTTCACATATCAGAGATACAAGAAAATTGCTGATTTTAGTTTGCATATTGATAGGCTGTTACATGGAGATGAAAAAATTTCTTTTGGGCAGTTTCAAGAAGGTGAGTTATCTGTTTTACATGATGAAATATCCAAGATGACAAGACGGCTTATTGAACAGGCAGAAGCTCTGAAAATGGAGAAAGGTAATTTGGCAAATGCTTTAGCCGATATTTCACATCAATTAAAAACACCTTTGACATCGCTGAATATCTTAAATGCTTCTCTGTGTAATGAGGAACTGACTGACGAAGAAAGGTATGAGCTGATCCGCGAACAGACTATGCTCTTATCAAGAATGGAGTGGCTGATAGCCACACTTCTGAAAATATCCAAGCTGGATGCAGGAACGATTACTCTAAAGCCACAGGCGGTATACTTAAAAGATGTGGTAGAAAAAGCAATTCGTCCTCTGGAGATTGCGGCAGAATTAAAAATGCAGACAATCACGCAAGTGATTCCGGCAGAATTAAAACTATCTCTTGATACTGATTGGACTGCTGAAGCCTTGGGGAATGTAATCAAAAACTGTATCGAACATTCACCAGAGGGCAGCACTATCGAAATCAAGGCAATAGAAAGACCTCTTTTGACACAGATCATTATAGAGGATAGCGGAACAGGTTTTCAGGAAAAAGACATCCCCCATTTATTTGACCGATTTTATCAAGGAAGTGGCTCTACAATCGGTAATGCCGGTTTGGGGTTGGCTCTGGCAAAGACGATTATTGTCAATCAGGGTGGTGTCATCCAAGCGAAAAATCGGGAGTCAGGCGGTGCAAAATTTGAAATCTGCTTTTATCGGGGGACTGCTTAATGCAGCCCCTTTTTAAGTGACATTTTTGTAATGAAAAAGTAATGAAGCAGTCACTTGGCTTTGCTATACTGAATTGCAAAAATATATGGAGGAACTTTTTATGGAGATATTAAGAGTAGAGAATATCTGCAAAACCTATGAAATGGACAATGCTCCTGTCCATGCTTTGTCAGATGTTTCTTTTTCCGTCGATAAAGGAGAGTTTGTTGCAATCATTGGAGCATCTGGGTCTGGCAAGTCTACCCTGTTGCACATTTTAGGTGGTGTTGACAGACCGACTTCGGGAAAAGTATTTGTGGATGGACAGGATGTTTATGAGCAAAATGAAGATGAATTGGCTGTATTCAGAAGAAGGCAGGTTGGGCTTGTCTATCAGTTTTATAATCTGATCCCGGTTTTGACTGTCGAGGAAAATATCACGCTGCCGATTCGATTGGATGGGCGTAAAATCAATCAGGAGCGTTTGAAAGAACTGCTATCCACACTCAAACTGGTAAAGCGTAGAAAGCACCTGCCAAGTCAGTTATCCGGCGGTCAACAACAAAGAGTGGCAATCGGACGAGCGTTGATTAACGCACCTGCGATTATCCTTGCGGATGAGCCGACGGGAAATCTGGACACGGAGAACACAAGGGATATTATGAAACTTCTGCGTGAATCCAATGAAGTCTATCGCCAGACAATGATCCTGATTACCCATGACCGTGAAATCGCAATGCAGGCAGACCGTATTCTGGAAATTCAGGATGGCAGACTTGTGAGGGATGAGGTGATACGCTGATGAATATGATTTTCATGCTTACACTCAGGAATCTGTTGTCGAATAAAAAGCGTACCCTACTCACACTTTTAACCATTCTTTTGTCAATCAGTATGATAACCGCTATTCTCTGTGGGGGATGGTCGTTGGTTGATTTTTTGAAAGAGAAAGAAAAAGTGTATGGTGGCGATTATGACTACTACATGGAGGATTTGACTTGGGAGCAGGTTCAAGAGCTATATAGTCAAAACAATGTAGGCGAAGTTTCGCTTCTCCGCTTTGCCGGAAACAGTTTTTACGGGGAGAAATCCAACAGTACAATGCTCTCCGTTGGCGAGATTGACGAGAACTTTACCCAAAGATTTTCGTTAAATCAGTATTTGCTTGCAGGGCGTTTCCCGCAAGATGAAAATGAGATTGTTATTTCAGAATCTTTTTTGAAGAAAAACAACATGAATACAGAGATTGGAGATACGATTTCTTTAACTCTTGGTTCAAGAATTTGGGATGAATATAATGCCCAGCTTTCCGGGCTGACAAATTATAGGGGTGAAGAAGAAAGCTTCGTTCCAACAAAAGAGAAAGCGTATGTAGTTGTTGGTATTCTGTCAGATGTGAATGACTCAAAAATCGCAGCAAACTATAATGCCTTTGCAGGTGTTGACAAAACGGCATCCGATTTTGCTGCGTATGTCAAGGCAAAGAATTTATCCAATTCGATCTATACAGAAGCCGAAGAAGTGGCTGCGGCAGTAGACAGTCATGTAGCAAAGTTTCATTCGGAATTGTTAGTCTATCATGGAATTACCGGGGGTAAAGGAGCTGCAAAACTGATTGCTTTGGTGGTCATGGTCGTTTGTCTTTTGATGGCTGCATCTGCTTCAATGATCAGCAACGCCCTCTCCATTTCCTTACAGGAACGAATTAAGCAGATGGGAATGCTATCCAGTATTGGAGCCACAAAAGGGCAAAAACGCCTTAGCGTATATTTAGAAGCCTTCCTTTTGGGAGTGGTGAGCATACCCTTTGGATTGGTTGTTGGTATCCTGCTATCTGCTCTGTTATTAAGTGTGGTCAGGGCAGCTTTTGGAGAAACATTCACTTTTGGCATCGTAGAACTGTCCTTGAAGGTAAACGGATTGATCCTGCTCGTCAGCGGATTATCCGGCATTGCTTCTTTGTACTTCGGAAGTAGAAAGCCTGTGAAGCAAGCAGCTAAAATTACAGTTATTGAAGCGATCCGCCAGTCTAACAATGCGGTATCAAGAAAGAAATTCCGTGACGGAAAAATCGTTTCTTTGGTTTTTGGCATTTATGGTTCGTTAGCAGCAAAAAATATTAAGCGTAATCCAAAACGCTTCCGAGCGATTACCGGCTCTATTTTCTTGTCGGTGGTAATTGCCCTTTCCTTATATAGTTTCTCTGATTTTATGCTTTATCAGACATCCTTGGATATGAAGGAGGACGGTTCCTGTTATACTGATGTGATTTCGATGATTCAATACAAAGATATTCCTGTCGCAATCGGGGCATTATCGGATGAAAATATCACTGCGGATGTTTCCTATTCTTTTCAGCGATATATGACCGCTGAATTTTCGCAGGAACAAATCAATCCTGATATGCAAGGATATTTTATCAATGGTACGAAAGCAGAGGTATATGTCGTAGGATTGGACGAAGAACATTTTGTCTCTTTTTGCGATGAAAATGGATTCAGTCTGGATGTGACAAATTTCAATCATGGAATTTTGCTCAATCAGACTATGGGATACTATAATTCGGCACAAAATCGGGTAATTGCAGGCTCACCGTTTCTTATTGAACCGGGAACAGAAATCATTCCGCTGGGGGCATCCGAGGATGCCTTGCCGATTATCGTGGAAAAAATCGTTTCAGAAGAAAATGCAAATATCCAATCCATGTTTGTGAGAGATCGAGCTGTCCTCATCGTGCCTTTAAGTTATTTTAACTGGCTGATAGATGATAACGCCTATGTGGAAATGAGAATACAGACAGCACAGCATAAAGAAGCAATGGAATGTCTGGCTGACAGAGGATTTCCGCAAACTGTGGACATTGCAGCCGCAACGAATAATTCCAGACAGGTATATACGATTGCAAAACTGGTAATCTGCCTGTTCTCGATCCTGATGACGGTTATTATCAGCTTGAATGTTTGTAACACTATCTCGAATACGATTCATTTGAGAAGAAGCGAATTTGCTGTTCTGCGTTCTGTTGGTATGACTGCCAAAGGATTAAAATGTACGCTATTGCTCGAAGCTGTTTTGTACGGCGTAAAAGCATTGGTTCTTGCGTTGCCTGTGAGCTTTTTGATTCATTGTGCTATCTACTACTTCATATCGTCGGGTATGACACCATTTGCTTTTTATATGAACGGCGGTATTTATGCTCTTGCAGTTATGGCTGTCGGCGCTATGGTATGTATCGCTATGCTGTTTGCTGTTAGAAGCGTATCAAAGGTGGAAATTGTAGAGGAACTGAAATTGAGCAATATGTAATCATTCAATCTAACAAAGCAACTGAAACAGAGGTAATAGAAATTGCGTAAAAAGAAACTGGTAAAGAGAGTTGCAGGCATTGCTTTGACTGTTGGTGCAGTTATACTTGCCATTGTATGTGTTGGTAAAGTAAATCGCATTCAGAACGAAAAAGATATTATTGGCACATGGAAGGATGCAAATGCTGAGGAGATATTTACCTTTCAAGAAAACGGGGAACTTGCTGTGAGTAAAGATATGCCCGATTCGGGTCTATCCTGCGGTGACGCATATTATAGTTTTTCTTACTCGGATATAATCTGTGTTACACAGGGAAATAGTAGTGTAGAATTTGAGATAGAAGTAGATCAAAACGAATTGAAAATCTTCTTCATGGGACAAGAATATCTGGAATTGGAAAAGTAATGATTACAAATAAAAGAAAACCATTGAGCCGATAATTCGCATCCTTTGCGGACTAACGGCTCTGCATATATTTTGAACGCTATTTTCAGAAACATTGTGTTTTGCAGAAAAGCCCCTTGACAAATTCCATCTCAAAAGAAATATCTGGAAGATTACGCCCAAAAGAACGGTTTTAAGAACATCCGCCATTTTACAGATGATGGCTTTTCAGGTGTGAATTTCAATCGTCCCGGCTTTCAATCTCTAATAAAAGAGGTAGAAGCAGGAAATGTCGAAACGCTTATTGTGAAGGATATGAGCCGCTTAGGACGAAATTATCTGCAAGTCGGTTTTTATACGGAAGTTCTGTTCCCACAGAAAAACGTCCGATTCCTTGCAATCAACAACAGCATCGACAGCAACAATGCTTCAGACAATGATTTTGCTCCATTTTTGAATATTATGAACGAATGGTATGCCAAAGACACGAGTAATAAAATCAAGGCTGTGTTCGATGCTCGGATGAAAGATGGAAAACGTTGCAGCGGCTCTATTCCGTATGGATATAACCGTTTGCCGAACGACAAGCAGACACTTGTTGTTGATCCGGTGGCATCCGAAGTCGTAAAGCGCATTTT
>NZ_PRLD01000006.1 GCF_003287405.1 Faecalibacterium prausnitzii | reverse complement strand
TGTGCCGAAGATAGTTAGCTGGAAACGGCTTGTGAAAATAGGTAGTCGCCGACTTAACTGAAAGCTCTGAGATGAAAGTCTCAGGGCTTTTTTGTTGCATTTCGGGGCAAAAAATAGTATCATAAAAGGCAGAACCTTATACTTTCTACAGATTTTCCTGTTACACTGGATGCATAAAAGAAAAGGAGATTCTGTATGGACAAACTGACGAAAAAAGGGCTGGATGGTACCCAGCTCAAAACCATCGCACTGGTGCTGATGGTGCTGGACCACATTCATTATTTCTTCGAGTTCACCGGCTGCATCCCGACGGTGTTCAGTATGCTGGGGCGGCTCAGTGCGCCGCTGTTTCTGTTCTGCACGGTGGAGGGCTTTGCCCACACCCATGACCGCAAGCGGTATTTTATCCGCATCTGGGCTATCGGTACAGCCATGGCGGCGCTGGAATTCTTTATGATCTACGCCAAAGCCTTCCGGCGCGGGGATGGCTTCTATCCGCTGAACGCGATTTTTCAGGATCTTGCGCTGCTGTGCATCGTCTGGCAGGGCATCGACTGGCTGCGGGAGAAAAAGCTCGCAAAAGGCATTGCTGCCATTGCCGCCGTCTTGTGCTGGCCGTATGTGGTGATCGTGTTTCTGCTGCTCTTCCCGCAGGTGCAGGAGATGCCCATTGCCTCGTCTGTGGTGGCCTTTGTCATCACCAGCCCGCTGCCTATGTGGACGGCTATCACGGATGGCGGATGGAGCTTTCTGCTGGGCGGTGTGCTGCTGTATGCATTGCGTGGACGGCGCAAAATGCAGCTGACGGTATGGGCACTGGTGATTTTCCTGTGTGATTTTGCGCTGACCTTTGGGATGGCTTGCCGACAGGAGGGTTTTGTCTGGACGCAGATGTTCACCGACTACTACGAGTGGTTCGGGGTGCTGGCAGTGCTGCTGATGCTGCTGTACAACGGGCAGCGGGGCAAGGGCCACAAGCAGTTGTTCTACTGGTTCTACCCCGCCCATGTGTATCTGCTGTATGGGGCGTCCTGCCTTGTTTATAACGTATTGAGGTGATTTTGTGGCAAACATTCTGGCAGTGGATGACAATCTGGAGCTCTGCAAGCTGATCCGCACTACTTTGGAGCGGGACGGCCACCGGGTAGAAACGCGGCAGGCGGGCAGAGATCTGACCGAGGCGCTCTGCCGCTGGGCAGACTGCATCCTGCTGGACGTGATGATGCCCGGGGAGGACGGCTTTGCGGTCTGTCGGCGCATCCGCAGCCTGACTGAAGCCCCCATCCTGTTTCTGAGTGCCCGCACCGACGAGGCTGCTGTGTTGGAGGGGCTGGGCATCGGGGCAGACGACTTTTTGTCCAAGCCTTTCCGGGTGGCAGAGCTGCGGGCGCGGGTGGCGGCACATCTGCGGCGGCAGAGCCGTACCCCGGCGCACCGGATGGTGCGCAGCGGCGTAGCCTTTGACCTGACCGCCCGCAGCGCGGCGGTGGAAGGGAGAGAACTGCCCTTGACCCGCTCGGAGTATGCCATCTGCGAGTATCTGGCGCTGCACGCAGGGCAGACCTTTACCAAGGAGCAAATTTACGAAGCGGTTTTTGGTATTGACGGCACTGCGGACGACACCGCCGTGACCCAGCACATCAAAAATATCCGGGCAAAGCTGCGGGCGGCGGGCGTGCCGGAGCCGGAAAAGCTGCTCAATACCGTATGGGGCGTGGGGTACCGATGGAAAAGCGAAGACTGACCTCTCTGCGCAGCGTGCTGCTGCAATATCTTGTGCGCACGGCGCTGGCCTGCCTGCTGGTCGCGGTGGGGTGGCTGCTGGTGGTGCTGCTGTGGATCCAGAACAGCGGGCTGTTCCTGCCCGCCAATCAGGCCGCGCAGGCCTGTCAGAAGGCTGCACAGGATGTTTTGCCGGGCATGACTGCCGAAACCTTTGACGAGACCCAGCTGGACTCCCTGTGCCGGTACGCCCTGTTTGCCGCGCCGGACAGCAGCGAGGTGCTGGCCACTAACATGGATGCCGGACACTTGCAGCGGGCAATGGAGAACCGGCAGGGGAAAACCCACTGGCATTTTGGCTACACGCAGTATTATATGACGTCAAAATTGCAGGACGGAACGGTCTGCCTTCTGCAATTTGACTATGCCGTGCCCTACGCCGACCCTGCGCTGCGGGGCGTACTGCCGGATATGCAGACGGTGCACTGCATTCTGGGTATTCTGCTGCTGGTAGGCGCGGTGGTGTGGAGCACCCACAGGACCGGGCGCTTCCTGACCCGGGAGACTGAAAAGCTGACCGCCGCCGCGCAGGCGGTGGCACGGAAGGAGCTGGACAGCGCGGTATTTTCCGGCGCGAAGGTGCGGGAGTACGAGAGCACTTTACAGGCATTGCAGACCATGGGCGATGCACTGACCGGCAGCTTGCAGAAGCAGTGGGCGATGGAACAGCGGCAGCGGGAGCAGATCATTCAGCTGTCCCACAAGCTGAAAACGCCGCTGACCATCATCGAGGGCAACGCGGAACTGCTGGCAGAGGATGACGGCCTGACCGCAGAGCAGAAAGCGCAGGTAGAGTCTATTTTGCAGGGCGCAGAGCAAACCCGCACCTATCTTGGCAAGATCCGCGCCGAGGTGCAGACCCCGCTGCGCTATAAACGGAATGTAGAATGATGACGAAAAAAGACAGCACTGCTGCAAATAGCCCAACAGAAAAATGAGCCGGACTTCTCCCAAAAGGCGTTGTCCGGCTCGTTTTTTGCTGTGAGCGGAAGCGGGCGGGAAGCAGCTACAGTGGGAACGGTATATATAAAAGTGGACAGTCTGCGGTGTCCCATATCTTTTTGCCCCAAAATCTGTACGAAACGCGCAGAATAGTTGCTTTTCTCCGGCAGTTCTGATATACTGGACACGTTTTCCCATTTTGACCCCGCACTGGATTTCACACGGGAGCTCGATATTTTTTTGACAAGGAGGAACCGAGTGCTGCGGCTCTTGGCTGCGCACCCAATACAAACCACATTATGGAACAAATGTTGATCTGTCTGTCCCTTGCCCTGATCGCCGGTCTGCTCATGTCACGCGCTGCTAAGGCCGTGCGTCTGCCCGCCGTTACCGCTTATCTGCTTACCGGTCTGCTGCTGGGGCCCTTCTTTCTGGGGCGGCTGGGGCTGAGCCGTTTCGGCTTCGGTTTTGGCAGCCTTGCCGCCGTGGAGGGCTACGGCATCCTCACACAGGTGGCGCTGGGCTTTATCGCCTTCGTCATCGGCAACGAGTTCCGGCTCAGCGCCCTGAAGCACATGGGACGCCGCGCCGTGACCGTGGGCATTGCGCAGGCGGTGATCACCACCGCGCTGGTGGATATCGCCCTTGTTGCCCTGCACTTTGCCCGCCCGGACGCCATCTCGCTGGCTTCAGCCATCACGCTGGGCTCTATTGCCGCCGCTACCGCACCCGCCGCCACCCTGATGGTGGTCAAGCAGTATAAGGCAGACGGCCCGCTGACCAAGCTTCTGCTGATGGTGGTCGCTATTGACGACGCCGTGGGTCTGGTGCTGTTCTCGGCCTCCTACGGCGTGGCAAACGCGCTGGAGCAGGGGCGTATCGACCCTATGAGCGTGGTGCTGGAGCCGCTGCTGGAGATCGCGCTCTCGCTGGCGCTGGGCGCTGCCGCCGGTTACCTGCTGAACCTGCTGGAGGTCTACTTCCACTCCCGCTCCAAGCGCATGAGCCTGTCGGTGGCCTTTGTGCTGCTGACGGTGGGCTTGTCCATGACCGAGTTTGAGATCAATGGCACCCGCTGCGGTTTCTCGCTGCTGCTGGTGTGCATGATGACCGGCACCGTGTTCTGCAACGTCTGCCCCACCTCGGACGAGCTGATGGATCGTCTGGACCGCTGGGTGTCTCCCATCAACATCCTGTTCTTCGTGCTGTCCGGCGCAGAGCTGGATCTGACCATCCTCACCAACCCCATGGTGCTGCTCATCGGCGTGGTGTACATCGTGGCGCGCTCTGCCGGTAAGATCAGCGGCTCTTACCTGAGCTGCCGCGCCACCAGCTGCAGCTCCGCCATCCAGAAGTATCTGGGCATCACCCTGCTGCCGCAGGCAGGCGTGGCGCTGGGCATGGCTGCCACAGCCGCCGAGCTGTCGGACGGCCACATGGTGCGCAACGTGGTGCTGTTCTCGGTGCTGGTGTACGAGCTGGTAGGCCCCACCCTGACCAAGATCTCGCTGACCGCTGCCGGAGAGATCCGCCCCGAGGGACGCACCAGCGCCCGCGTGGAGAACCAGCCCGAAGCCCCTGTGGAGCTGAGCTGAGACGGTAAGGAAGAATTATTTGTAATTTTGAGGGTCAGGAAAGTCCGCGGACTTTCCTGACCCTCTTTTCACAGAAAAGGGTTCTCCCCCACCTTTACGTGCAAAAGGTTGCTTTTTGTCGAATTAACACGCAATCATTGACGAAAGGTGTTATTTTTTGTATACTAAGCTTATCAGCGCTGGCACAATTTTCCTATTGTGTCAGTGGTTGCTAAGTAAGAAGGAAATAGTGAAGGAGAATGACACATTATGAAAAGCACTGGCATCGTCCGCGGCATTGATTCGCTGGGACGGATCGTTCTGCCGAAGGAACTGCGCACCAGTATGCACCTCGACACCGACACCAAGCTGGAGATCTTTGTGGATGGGGACGCCATCGTCCTGAAAAAGCACCGCCCTGCCGGCAGCTGCGATTTTTGCGGCGAGGTGGACGAGCAGGCCATCCAGTTCGGCGGCTACTGCATCTGTACCGCCTGCCGCCGCAAGCTCAGCGCACTGTAACTCAGAAGGGAGGCCCTTTCCATGAGTCAGTTCATCGACTTTACCCTTCCCTCCACCGTGCCGGGGCGCACCCTGCACGGCTTTCGCTGCGTCCCGGAGGGACAGGTGCGGGCGGTGCTGCAGCTGTCCCACGGCATGGTGGAATACATTGACCGCTACCGCCCCTTGGCAGAATATCTGGCCGACCGGGGCATTCTGGTCACCGGGCACGACCATCTGGGACATGGTGCGTCCATCCGCACCAAAGAGGATTACGGCTATTTTGCTGAGCCGGACGGCAACCGCGCTGTGTTGGCCGACCTGCACGCTGTGACCGTGCTTACCAAGCAGCTTTACCCGGATCTGCCCTACTTTTTGCTGGGGCACAGCATGGGTTCCTTCTATGCCCGGCAGTACCTGTGCGAGTACGGCAGGGAGCTGGACGGCGCCATCATCATGGGCACCGGCTTCCAGCCCAAGGCGCTGGTCAAGACAGCCAAGACCCTTTGCCGGGTGCTGGCAGTCTTTCACGGTTGGCACTACCGCAGCAGCCTTGTGGCCAACCTTTCCTTTATGGGCTACAACAAGGGGCTGGAGGGCCGCACCACCCACGACTGGCTCAACCGCGATCAGGCCGAGGTGGACAAGTATCTGGCCGAGGAGCGCTGCACCTTTACCTTTACGCTGAATGCCTATTACAGTATGTTCAGCGGCATCCTGCGTCTGCACGACCCGGCTTTTCTGGCACGGATGCCCAAAGACCTGCCGCTGCTCTTCCTCTCCGGCGATGCCGACCCGGTGGGCGAGCAGGGCAAGGGCGTGCGCCGCGCCATCCAGAGCCTGAAGGACGCCGGTGTGCTGAACATTGAAAGCATCTTCTACCCCGGTGCCCGCCACGAGCTGCTGCTGGAGACCAACAAGCTGGAGGTTTTTGCAGATATCGCCGCATGGCTGGATAAACAGCTGGCAAAACAGTAAAAACGACCAACGGGCTGCTGCACAAAAACGTGCAGCAGCCCGTTTCTCTTTGGCGGCAGGGGCAGCAGGCACCGCGCAGCAGCAAAAAGAGAGAAGCTGACCCGATAGCGCCTGAGTGCACGCGTGCCAGCGTAAGCAAAACAAGGCGGATTCTCCAAAATGGTTGCATATCATCGCAAAAAGGCAACTGCCGTCTTGTTTATTTTGTGCACTTATGCTAAAATAACGGACGGATGGTTGATTTTTATAGAGTGGTATTACTTTTCTGATGCTGTAAAAATTCGGCTGAGCCGAAAAAAATAAGGACGCAACAAAAGGAGAACACGCCATGAAAAAACTTTTCGCCATGACGGCGGCTGTGCTGCTGCTTTTTTCAGTGCTGCTGGGCATCCCCGCCGCCTATGGGCAGGCACCGGAGACGGGCAAAACGCTGGATATCCTGTTCAGCCACGACACCCACTCCCACCTGAACACCTTTACCACCGTGGTGGAGGATGAGGAAACGGACATCGGCGGCTTTGCCCGCGCCAACACCCTCATCAAGGCGCAGCGCGCCAAAGACCCGGACACCCTTGTGATCGACGGCGGCGACTTTTCCATGGGCACCCTGATCCAGACGGTGTTTGAAACGCAGGCCGCAGAGCTGCGGATGCTGGGCTGCATGGGTTACGATGTGACCACCTTCGGCAACCACGAGTTCGACTACCGCTCCAAGGGGCTTGCCAATATGCTTACCAGTGCCCGCACCTCCGGCGATGCCGTCCCGGCCATCGTGGTCTGCAATGTGGACTGGGACGCTATGGAAAGCGCCGGTCTTACCGAGGGCCAGCAGCTGCTCAAGGACGCCTTTGCCGCCTACGGCGTGCAGGACTACACCGTGGTGCAGAAGGGCGATGTGCGCATTGCCGTGGTGGGCGTTTTCGGCAAGGATGCCCTCTCCTGCGCGCCCACCTGCGAGCTGAAATTCAAGGACCCGGTACAGGCGGTAAAGGCCACCGTGGCAGAGATCAAGGCGAACGAAAACGTGGATATGATCGTCTGCGTTTCCCACAGCGGCACTTGGGACGATCCCAAAAAGTCTGAGGACGAGCTGCTGGCTAAAGGTGTGCCTGAGCTCGACCTCATCCTGAGCGGCCACACCCACAGCCGCATCCGGGAACCCATCCGGCACGGGGACACCTATGTGGTCTCCTGCGGCGAATACGGCAAAAATTTGGGCAGCCTTACCATGGCACAAAAAGCGGACGGCCGCTGGCAGGTGACCGATTACCAGCTGATCCCCATCACCGCCGACATCCCCGCCGATGCACAAACGCAAGAGGTCATCGACCGCTTTATGGACACGGTGGACGAGGATTATCTGGCGCAGTTCGGCTACACCAAGGATCAGGTGCTGGCAGAAAACGATGTTGTTTTCTCCAACCTGAAGGATCTGGGCAAGGTGCACACCGAGCACAATCTGGGCGATATCATCGCGGACGCCTACGTGTACGCGGTGGAGAACGCCGCCGACTATGACGGCGTACCGGTGGATCTGGCAGTCGTGCCCAGCGGCACCGTGCGCGACACCTACGCCCGGGGCGATATCACGGTGGAGCAGGTGTTCAACTCCTTCTCGCTGGGCATCGGCGCGGACGGCGTGCCGGGCTATCCCCTCATCGAGGTTTATCTCACCGGCAAGGAACTGCGCACCGCCGCCGAGATCGACGCTTCCGTGTCGGACTTCATGACCACCGCGCGGCTGTATTGCAGCGGCCTGAACTTTACCTACAACCCCCACCGTCTGCTGCTGAACAAGGTGACGGACGTCTATCTGGTCAAGGACGGGCAGCGCGTGGAGCTGCAGGACGACAAGCTGTACCGCATCGTGGCCGACCTTTACAGCGGGCAGATGCTGAGCGCCGTGACGGATATGTCCTACGGCATTCTGTCCATCGTGCCGAAGTACGCCGACGGCACACCCATCGAAGATTTTGAGGATGTGATCCTGACCGAAAACGGCAAAGAGCTGAAGGGTTGGGACGCCATTGCGCGGTACATGGCGTCGTTTGAGGACACCGACGGCGACGGCATCGGCAACGTGCCGGACTATTACAGCACCCTGCACGACCGCAAAAAGGTGGAGGACAGCCGCAGCCTTTCCGCGCTGCTGAAAAAGCCCAACCGCTTTACCTTTATCCTCCTTGGCATCATTCTCACCGCCGTTGTACTGGTGGTATGCCTTGTGCTGTTGCTCCGCAAGCTGGTGCGCAAGCTCCGGCGCAGGAAAAAGGCGCGTTAAAATAGCACAATGCCGGACAGCTTGCGGGCTGCCCGGCATTGCGTTTTCACGGGAAAATTACCCCCTCAGCCTCACTACGCTCGGCAGATTCCCCTTTTTGTCACCTGCGGTGACAAAAGGGGGAGTGTGGCATCGCCGTAGGCGATGACGGAAGGGGTCTCTATAATAAAAAAATCCCGGCACCGTAAGGTGTCGGGATTTTTGGTATCAAATTTTAGCCCTCGATGAGCTCCACGGTGGCCATCTTGACCGGGGTGGTGGGCTTGTCGTTCCAGTCGGTGCGGACGGCAGCGATCTTATCCACAACGTCCATGCCGGCAACCACCTTGCCAAAGGCGGCGTACTGGCCGTCCAGATGAGGTGCATCCTGATGCATGATGAAGAACTGGCTGCCTGCGCTGTTGGGGTTCATGCTGCGGGCCATGCTGATCACACCGCGGGTGTGCTTGAGGGGGTTGTTCACGCCGTTAGCGGCAAACTCGCCCTTGATGTTCCAGCCCGGGCCGCCGGTGCCGGTGCCCAGCGGGCAGCCGCCCTGGATCATAAAGCCGGGGATGACACGGTGGAAGGTCAGGCCGTTGTAAAAGCCTTCCTTGACCAGCTTTTTGAAATTCTCACAGGTGATGGGGGCAACTTCCTCGTTCAGCTCGATGTCGATGATGCCGCCGTCTTCCATAGTAATGCGAACCATAACGCTACAATACTCCTTTTGTGTTGACCCCGCAGCGGGGGTGTTGGTGGGCAGAAATGCCTGCCCGGATATCCCTTATAGTATACCATAGGTTTTGCCCGTTGCAACGATGCAGATGCAACGTTTTTGTGAATTATCTGCCCCAATAGGCTGAAAATATGCGCCGCAACCGGAGTTTGCGCTCTGGTTGGTGGACGCAACCGGGCTTTTGTGCTAGAATCGTGCCACAAAAACCACAAGAGAAAGCTTCCAAAGGAGGAAACGAATATGAAAAGTGATTTTCTGACCAACCTTTTTTTCAGAGCGCTCCAGACGGTGAGCATCGCGACGATGATCGTGCAGCTGCTGCTGCCGGTGGCCATCGTGGCGGCACTCTACCTGCTCTGGCGCATTGCCCGCAATCTGGAAAAGCCGCCGAAGCTCACGGAGGAAGTCAAGATCGTGCGCAAGTCACTTTCCGAGATGCTCAAGGAGAACCGCACCCGCTGCAAGATGACGCAGGAGTTTGTGGCCGAGAGCATCGGTGTGAGCCGGCAGGCAGTGTCCAAGTGGGAGAATGGCACCTCGGAGCCGAACACCTCTAACCTGATGGCACTGGCAAGGCTGTACGGCATCCCGGCAGAGGATCTGCTCAAGGGCGTGGAAAGCGCACTGGAAGCGGAAGGAAAATGACCCTTTTTGGCGCCTGAACTCCCTCAGTCAAAACCTGACGGTTTTGCCAGCTCCCTCTGGGAGGGAGCCTTTGGCAGTACGTCAAAGTTTCCGGTTTTGCCAAAGGCCCCATCTCCGAGGGGGCTGTCGAGCGCAGCGAGACTGGGGGAGTTCGCATTGCGTGAGCAGACGGAAGGGGTTTCACAATTCCCCCTGCATCTCCACCATATCCGCCCAGAAGCGCTTGGGGCAATGGGTCATGCGGCCTTTTTCGTTGTGGCGCGCCTTGATTTCCAGCGTTTTGTAGAACTGCGTCCACAGCGCCTGAAACTGCTGCTCCCGCGCACTGGGCGGCGGCAGCTCCAAGGGCGCTGCCAGCTCCAGCAGCCGGGTGCTGTGCCCCTCGTGCAGCAGCACCGCCTGATGGACGGCATCGTAGATCATGAAATCCTCCTCCGGAAAGCGTCCGCAGAAGTGCGGGCGCAGCAGGGGGAGGATATAATTTTTGGGGTGGATGACCGCGCCCAGCATCCCATCGTGCTCCTCGAACCGCACAAAGCCCTGAAACTTGTCTACCTCCCAGTCCAGACTTTTTTTCATGGCGTAGAGGGGCGCGACCACCGGGTGTCCCTCCCGCTTGACCGTGCCCGGGCCCAGCGCAAAGGCCAGATGCAGAAAGCGGAGCAGAAGCAGTTCCTTGTCCTCCTGCCCGGAGAGAAAATTCCGGCTGACAAGGTACTCGGTCTCTGCGCCCAGCTTTTTGCCAAAGCTTGCGAACACCCGCCGGGCAACGGCGGGGTCGGTGGGGATGTCCTTGACCGGGTAGAGGGTGGCGGTCTCCCGCTGGGGCGTCCACACTGCAAAGGGAAGCTCGTGCTGCGCAAAGCTTTCGTACACGCAGCACAAAAAGCCCTCAAAGCTGCCGTCGTACAGGTAGACCACATCGGCATCGTGCAGCTTGCGCGCCCCCTTGGGGCTTACAGCGCCTTGGCAAGACATTGCACCGCCTCCTCCCTTACCATGCGGACAGCCGCCCGGGGCGGCACGCCCTGCCCGATGAGGTTGTCTACGGCGGGCGGGCTGAACAGGCTCAGCTGCTCGCAGCTGCCGCTGAATACGTTGGGGTCGATGAGCGCCCGGGTAATGCGCTCCCGCCCGGCGGTGCCGCGCCCCGGGTGCGCCCCGGAAAAGCCCCGGCAGGTGATAAAATACTGCGCCCGCTTGAGCACCACGCCCATGCGCTTGAGCTCGTCCAGACCCAGCGCCGCCTGCTTGCGGGCGCGCCAGATGCGCCGGGCGCTTTTTGGGCCGATGCCCGGCACCCGCAGCAGCATCTCGAAGGGAGCGCGGTTCACGTCCACCGGGAACAGCCCGTAGTGCTGCACCGCCCAGTTGCATTTGGGGTCCAGATAGGGGTTGAAGTTGGGGTTGTCCTTATCCAGAATCTCGTCCGCCTCGAACTGGTAGAACCGCAGCAGCCAGTCGGCCTGATACAGCCGGTGCTCCCGCAGAAGGGGCGGCTTGGTGTCCAGTGCGGGCAGGCGGGTGTCCTCGGCTACCGGGATGTAAGCGGAGTAGAACACCCGCTTCAGCCCGTATTTCTGGTACATCCCCTCGGTCAGCTTTAAAATATGGTAGTCCGTCTCCGGCGAAGCGCCTACGATCATCTGGGTGCTCTGCCCGGCGGGGGCGAATTTGGGCGCGTGGCGGTAAAGGGTAAGCTCCTCCCGGCTGGCAGCGCCGGACACCGCGATCTGCTTCATGGGGCGGAAGATGGAGTGCCGCCCCTTGTCCGGGGCCAGCAAGTTCAGGCTGCGCTCGCTGGGCAGCTCCACGTTCACGCTCAGACGGTCGGCCAGATACCCCAGCTGCTGCAAAAGCTCCGGGCTTGTGCCCGGAATAGCCTTGGCGTGGATGTAGCCCCCAAAGCGGTATTCACCCCGCAGCAGCCGCAGCACCGCCAGCATCCGCTCGGTGGTGTAGTCCGGGGTGCCCAGCACCGCGCTGGACAAAAACAGCCCCTCGATGTAGTTGCGACGGTAGAACTCCATGGTCAGCTCTGCCAGTTCCCGGGGCGCAAAGGTGGCGCGGGGGATATCGTTGGAGCGGCGGTTGACGCAGTAGCCGCAGTCGAAGGAGCAGCAGTTGGACATGAGCACCTTGAGCAGGCTGACGCAGCGGCCATCGGCGGTAAAGGCGTGGCAGCAGCCCGGGGCATAGCAGCTGCCTACCGTGCCCGGGCGCGCGGTGCGGGACGCCCCGCTGGAGGTGCAGGCAACGTCATATTTGGCGCTGTCCGCCAGAATGGTCAGCTTGTCCATCAGGGTCTGTTCCATGCAAAAAACACCTCCAAAGAGGATAAAACCGGGAAAAAGGGTCAAAAAATAAAGCCATACGCAAAACAGCAGATGGCTTTATGAAAAACAGGGGGACGTCTTTGACAAAAAGCAAACGCTTACCGGAACAAAAGCCTTCCCCCGTCCGGGGGAAGCCTTCAGCCACGAAAGCTTAAATCATCCGGCTTACCACTTGGCCTTGGTCTCCACCACGCGGCCTGCAATGTGCAGGTGGTTCAGGTCCTCGCCCTTGATGACCATCTCATGATAGGCGGGGTTGAAGGGCTGCAGCACCACGCAGTTGCCGCGCTGGATGTAGCGCTTCAAAGTGCCCTCGCCCTCGTCGCCGTAGATCAGCACGCCCAGGTCGCCGTTTTCCAGCGTGTCCTGCTTGTGCACCAGCGCAAGGTCGCCGTCCTGAATGCGGGGCTCCATGCTGTCGCCGCGCACCACCAGATAAAAATAGTTGGCGGGGTCCTTCACCCGGGCGTACTCCTGCCCGTAGTCCTCTTCAAAGGCCAGTGCGCCGTAGCCTGCCTTTACCGTGCCGATGACCGGGATCAGGCTCTCGGTGTAGCTGCCGAAAAAGCGCTCCTCGGGGGCAGAAACATTGCTGACCGGGCGGTACAGCCCCAGCAGATAGTCCGCCGTGGTGTTCAGCAGCTCCGCAATGCGGGCCACAGTGGAGGGGTCGGGGGAGGACTTGCCGCTTTCCCACTTGCCGACAGCCTGCTGGGTGACCCCCAGTCTGGCGGCAAGCTCCGCTTGGCTGACGCCCTGCTTTTTGCGGCACTCCTTCAATAGCTCTGAAAACGACATAATGATGCTCCTTTTCCCGATGGGTGGTTTATGTTGGTTTTATTATACAACAAAAAGGTGTTTCTGTAAAGAGAAAATCCAAAAAAACTTCGAATAAAGGTTGTGGTAAATGGGGCTGCTGTGCAGCTATCGTACAGAAAAAAGAAAAAATTTGCATAAGGGCTTGACAGAACAGCGTAAATCTGGTAAAGTAAATAGGCATTCGACACGGCGTAACGCGAGTGTCCACAAGGAGAGATGTCCGAGTGGTTTAAGGAAGCAGTCTTGAAAACTGCCGTACGGCAACGTACCGTGGGTTCGAATCCCACTCTCTCCGCCATTTTTTATTGAATAAGTGTAATGCACTTTGCTCTGGAGTAGTACTCAAGAGGCCGAAGAGGCGCCCCTGCTAAGGGCGTAGGTCGTCTAAACAACGGCGCGAGGGTTCAAATCCCTCCTACTCCGCCAAGAAAATCCCTCGTAGTTTCGTGAAAACTGCGGGGGATTTTCCTTTTTGTGACCCCTTCAGCCTCACTCCGTTCGGCAGCTCCCCCAAGGGGGCGCCTGAACTCCCTCAGTCAAAACCTATCGGTTTTGCCAGCTCCCTCTGGGAGGGAGCCTTTGGCATGACGGGAAGGGTTGCGGTTAAACCGCAAAGCTTGCGGGCACGCTCGCTCCCCCTCGGGGGAGCTGTCGCGCAGCGACTGAGGGGCTATAAATGGAGAAGCGAAAAAGCGTTAAAGCGATAGCGCCGACTGGCGCAGCGCTAGCTTTTTTGTGCTTCGACTTCTTCTTTAGGATTGTCAAGGGCGAGCAGCCCTTGGCCCGTTGTGGGGTGGGTGGAGTCCAGAGGTAGGGAGGGGGGAGTCGGAACACCCCTCCCTGCCTCTGGCCCAGCGGAGCGTCCCTGCGCGCTGACGGCAGGTAGAAAGTTACCATAGCAGCAACGCTGCAACTGCTGTTTTCCGTTACGACCCCTTCCCCCAAAATACAATGCCGGACAGCCCGCAGACTGTCCGGCATTGCGTTTTTTATCGGTAAAATTACAGCAGCAGGTTCGTAATACCTGCCAGCACCAGCAGGTGCACCGGGTAGAACCAGTAAAAGGCCTTCTTTTGCAGCGGACTGCACGCGCCGCGCTGCCCGTTGTAGAACCAGACCAGCACAAAGGCCAGCGGGGCGGTGAGCTCGAACATAAACAGCAGCGCGCCTGCAAGGCACTGCCGCTTGCGGTTTGCACGGGTGAGGTACAGCGCGCAGATGATGATCACGCCGATAGCGTTGTAGTCGGTATTGGCAGCCAGCGCCAGTGCGGCGCACCCGCCCGCCCACACAAGCCCCTGCCAGCCGGGCAGGCCGTTTTCCTTTTCAAAGCGCTTGAGCCCTGCCATAGCCAGCACGCCCAGCGCCAGAGTCCAGTAAACGTTCTGTGCACCCGGGTCAAAGGAGGTGCGGAAGAACGCAAGGTCAAAGGGTACCTCGCTCAGAAGGCCGAACAGCACCAGCCGCCCCAAATAGCCTTTGACGTTGTGGGTGTGCACAAAGCCCTCCACCAGCAAAAAGCAGAACAGGGGAAAGGCCAGCCGTCCGGTGAAGCGCAGCACCGTGTCCAGCCGGTACAGCGGGTAGGCAGAAAGGGTGTCCTGCGAGAGGGTGCCGGCGTCCAGCCCGGGCGTAAGGATACCTGCCTCGATGCAGGACGCGCCGATGTGGTCCACCAGCATGGTGATGCAGGCAATGGTTTTCAGAGCGGTGCCGCTGAAGGTGCGGTGCGGGGAAAGTGCGGTCATAAAAACACCTCGGTCAGTTTGTAAAAAATCGTTATAAAAACTATAACGGAAGAAAGGCGGCATTTCCTGCAAAAATCGCGGCAAAATCTGCACAGAGCGTGCAAAAATCGGGGCAAAAATGCTTGACAGAAAAGGCGCGGGATAGTACAATCAAGAAGATAATTGAACTGACTCAAACGAAAGATGAAAAAGATTCACAGAGAATCGGGCGTCTCCGAACCAGTAAAGACGGAAGGAGGCTTTGGGCATGACGCTTTTTTCCTACGAAATTTTTGATGCCGTGGCCCGGCAGGGCAGCTTTAACAAGGCGGCACAGCAGCTGCACCTGACCCCCTCGGCCATCAGTCACGCCATTGCCGTAATGGAGGAGGAGCTGGGTTTTGCTCTGTTCAACCGCGGCAAAAACGGCGTGTCCATGACCAGCTACGGCGCTTCCCTGTATCCCTCTATCCGCGATGTGCTGAACAGTGACGAGGCGCTGAAGCAGAGCATCGCCCGCCTGAACGGCTTGGAAAAGGGCAAGGTGAAGCTGGGCGTGTTCAACTCGGTGTGTGCATCGCTGCTGCCCGGGCTGCTGAAAAGCTTTGCAGCGCATTATCCGCAGATCGAGATCGAAGTATATCAGGGCACCTACGACGATGTCAAGGAATGGCTGCGCACCGGTCAGGTGGACATCGCCTTCCTGTCCTCCACCTGCCGGGAGGAGTTCAACCTCACCGAGCTGTTCCGGGAGCCGCTGCTGTGCATCGTGCCGCAGGACTGGCCGGAGCCGCAGGACGGCGTAATGACCCCGGCGCTGATGAACGGCCAGAGCTTTGTGGTGCAGTGCGACGCCACCGACGCCGAGATGCGCCAGTTCCTCAAGAAATACAAGATCGGCACCGAGCGCCGCTGCCATGTCATCGACGACCAGTCCAACATCGCCATGGTGGAAGCCGGGCTTGGCATCTCCATCATGCCGCAGATGCTGCTGCGGGACTGCAAGGCCGCCGTCAAGGTGTACCCCATCGAGCCGGAGGAGTACCGCGTGGTGGGCTTGGCCGTGCAGCGCCCGACCTCTATGGCTCCCGCCGTGGAGCAGATGTTCCACCACATCGTGGAGTACTGCCACGAGCTGGATCTTTCGCTGTAAATAATTATAATGTCGGAAAACCGGAGCGTTTGCAAACGCTCCGGTTTTCCGTTTTTATAGGAACTTGTTCTCCGACAGCGTCCTCGCCCTCTCCGTCACGGCTTACGCCGTGCCACCTCTCCCAAAGGGAGAGGCCTTGGCATGGCGGCAAAGTTGCCGGTTAAATTGCGAAGTATACGGTTTCGCCAGAGGCTCTCCCTTTGAGGAAAGACTTCCCCCGCTCCGGGGGAAGATGTCACCGCAGGTGACAAAAGGGGGAATCTGGCGCGTTAGCGCCTGAGAGGGCGAGGATGCTAACCGCAGCGCCGCGCTTTCGCAGAAAGCGGCGCTGCAAATGCCGTTTTCCGTTACGACCCCTCCCGTGAAAATGGGTTTCAGAAAAGTCCGCAGACTTTCCTGAAACCCGAAATTTAAAATATTCTTTCCGCTGAATATGCCCAGAGTGCAACGACGACGACCGCCGCCAGCGGCGGAAACAGGGAGGAGTTGTTGGGGCAGCGGCCAGCAAGACGCGAGTGCCGCCCAAGGCACGATGCGGATGCTGGGTGCCGCAACCCGATAGCGGCGCGCATTCCAAATCGTCCCGTCTGCCGCCGCAAGTAAAAATTGCATCCGGCGGCAAAAAGGATTATACTATAAAAAATGTCTGCGGTGCACAGGCCGCAGGGGCAGAGGAGATGAAGCATGAAACGACGGGACTTTTGTAAGGGTCTTGCGGTGACCCTTGCGGCGGGGGCACTGGCTCCCGGAGCGGCGCTGCCGCAGGCCGGGGCGGCTACGGCGCTGGTCGGCCGCGCCGTGCCGGACGACTACTATACCCTGTGGTACCGCAGCGACCGCTGTAGCGCTGACCTGCGGCACGATTACTATTACAGCGACAGCCTGTTCGACCACGCCGCCACAGAGTACGACGATAAGCTGGCACTGGCCACCTTGGGCATGGCTGCGGCTGCGGACAGCTCGTGGGAGAGCGACCAGCGCTATTGGATGACGGGCGAGGTCGGCCGTGCCGCCCATATCCGGGATGCCTTTGCAAAGCTGGGCTTTGCCGAGGTGCAGCTGTTCAACTATACCCACAGCCTGAACGATGCCCCGGACACGGCGGCCTGTGCCGTTGCCCGCAAAACACTGGTGCGCGGCGGCAGACAGGTGACCATCATCGGGGCGTTCGTGCGCGGCTCCGGTTATGGAGCCGAGTGGTCCGGCAACCTTCATGCAGGCTCCGGCAGCGCCCACACGGGTTTTGTAGCAGCGGCGCGGCAGCTGACTGAAAAAATACGCGGATATGTTCAGGCATCGGCCAAGCGCCAGCCGCTGGGTACCCTGAAGCTCTGGATGGGCGGCTACAGCCGTGCCGGCGGCGTAACGAATTTAGTGGCGGCGCGTCTGCCCGCCGTGCTGCCGCAGCTGGAAAAGAAAAACACCTTCATCTATACCTTTGCCGCCCCGGCTGCGCTGGCGGCGGCAGACTGCCCCGAGCTGCAGCAGGACTTTGACAACAACCATACGGCAAGCGGCAGTCTGAAAAAGAACTGGGGCACCAGCAACATCTTCAACATCATCTCCAGCGGAGATGTGGTCCCCCGGGTGCTGCCCGCAGAGTGGGGCTTCTACCGCAACGGCAACGACCGTTTTCTGCCCGCTACAGTTGTCCCGGAGGAACTGCAGGCGCTGAACGACCGCAGCGCAGGGATGGAGGGCGCACCGCTGGATTTCGGGCGGCTGGCCGTCACCGAGGAGACCGATGCCGTGCTGCAGTCCATGATGACCCTGTTCGGCAGCCGTCAGACCTATCATGAGGACTACGAGGATGCCATGCGCTGTATACTGCAATGCGTGACCACCCGCTCGGAAGCAGAGGTGACCCGGGGCGTCATTCTGGACGATGCTGCCGTGGTGGCGCAGCTGCGCAGCATGGAGCCCATGCAGCAGTTCCCGCAGGAAAAGGTGGAGCGCTGTGTGCAGGCGGCCTCTGCCCTGAGCCGCCCGCTGCTGGAAAAGCTGGGCAATGCAGTGCCGCTGCAGGCACAGCAGATCGTGATCCCCATGCTGGCAGTCGGGCTGTGCTTTGAATTGGATCCGGAGACGCTGCAGCTGGTGTCAGACTTTGTATTGTCCACCATCACGGTAAAGGGGCAGCTGAGCGGCATCCTGAAAACAGTGCTGTGTCACTTTTTGGAAACCTACATTACCCTGCTGGAATACTATGACCCTGCCGACCACGGCATGGAGCCCTATACCCGGCAGGAAGAGCTATAAGCAAAAGGCCGCTGCGCAGACATCGCGCAGCGGCCTTGGCTTTTTACAGATAAGATCAGAACTTGAACAGGTTCAGCCCGGTAACGGGGTCGTACTGGCGGTCTACTGTGCCGTCCAGAACATCCACCACCATCTCACAGGTGGCGCTGACCACCGCCCGGTTCAGATGTCCGCCGAACACCTCGCCCTTGTCGTTGCCGGCACTCATGTGCAGGTGGGTGTAGAATGCGCCGTTCATGGTGTTGATGGTGCCGGTCAGGGACACGATCTCAAAACTGCCGCTGAAGGTGTTGGCGTAGTATTTCTTCTCCGCTACATTGTATACGCCCACCGTAAAGCTGTTGGTGGCGCCCAGCGCCTGCACGGCGGCAAGGCGGATGTTTTCCTTCAGGGCAAGTTCTTTGACCTGTTCAAGGATCTCCTCGTCCTTGTCGATGCGTACAATGATCTTATTGCCAAAACGTTTGTATTCCATGGAAAAGCGTCTCCTTTATGTGGTTTTTTGTGCGCTGCCCTTTGCCGGGAGCGCGTGCGGATTTATTGATCTTCTGAACCCGATCCCTCCAAATTTCAATTTGTTGAACTAAATCGAGTATACCACACCCGCCAAGGAAAGAACACCCCGATAGCGTAAAATTTGCAGATGGAAACTTGTCGGGGCGGGGACTTGGCAAACCCGGCGTGATTGCGCTATAATAGAGCCGTAACAGTTCCACAAAGGTGTGGTAAGGGAGGTGCGGTCATGATCCGGGTGGCAGTCGTAGAGGATGACGCGGAGGTGCAGGGGGTATTGCGGGAGTACATCCGGCGGTATACCCGGCAGTATGGGACAGAATTTGAGGTATCGGTCTTTGCGGACGGGGTGGATATTCTGGACAATTACCGCGCCGTCTACGATATTATTTTTCTGGATGTGGAGATGAAGCATCTGGACGGCATGACCACGGCAGAGCGCATCCGGCAGATGGATGCAGACGTCATCCTGATCTTCATTACCAATATGGCGCAGTATGCCATCCGGGGCTACTCGGTGGGAGCGCTGGACTATGTGCTGAAGCCGGTGCCGTATTTTGCATTTTCCGAGCAGCTGAAAAAGGCCGAGAAAAATTTGGCCCGCCGCGCCAGCCACTATCTCATGGTCCCGGTGGAGAGCGGCCTGCGGCGGCTGGACAGCTCCCGGCTGTATTATCTGGAAAGCGAAGGCCACCGGGTGCATTACTACACCGAGGACGGCGATTTTTCGGCACCGGGCACCCTCAAGGCAGTGGAGGAAAAGTTGGCGGGCCGCCCCTTTGCCCGCTGCAACAGCGGCTATCTGGTAAATCTGGCGCAGGTGCAGGCGGTGCAGCAGAACACGGTGCAGGTGGGACCCTATGAGCTGCAGATCAGCCGCCCCAAGCGCAAGGCCTTTCTTGCCGCACTGACCGACTACATCGGAGGTGAGGGCTCATGACCATGCTGCCGAACATCCCCCGCCTGTACACGGCGCTGGCAGAGGTGTTGGCGGTGCTGCTCTACGCCCGCCACCTGCCGCGGCGGTTCCACCGGCAGACAGCGGTCACGGTGGTGTGGGCACTGGTGCTGGGAATCTTTTTGCACAAGACCGGCTATGTGCCGCTGGCGTGGTGGGTGCCCTGTATGCTCTGCGCGGTGCTGCTGCTCTACGGGTACCTGTGGGGCAGCCGGGCGGTCAACTGGCTGGAGGCACTGTACATCACCGCCCGGGCGTTTCTGCTGGCAGAGTTTGCTGCCAGCGCAGAATGGCAGCTGCACTGCTGGCTGTTCCCGCACCGGAGCGGCTTTGACCCGCTGGCGCTGGCGCTGCTGGCGGCGGTCTACGGCGTGGTCTACGGCCTGATGTTCTGGCTGGAGCGCAGCCGTCCGCTGCCCGAAAAGCATCTGGACATCAGCAACAAGGCTGCGCTGGCGGCATTTGTCATGGCAGGCACGGTGTTCGTGGTCAGCAACCTTCTGTTTCTGGGGGAGAGCCCGGCGACCATGAACGTGTTCTGCATCCGCACGCTGGTGGATTTCTGCGGGGTGCTGATCCTGACGCTGCAGCACGAGCAACTGCGGGAGAGCGCACTGCATCAGGAGCTTTCTGCCATGGACAATGTGCTGCACCGGCAGTACGAACAGTACAAGCGCAGCAAGGAGGGCATCGAGCTCATCAACAGCCGCTACCATGAATTGAAGGTCCAGATCGCTGATATCCGTGCCCAGCGGGACCGCGCCAAGCAGGACGCGGCGCTGGCAAAGATGGAGAACAGCATTCTGCAGTATGAGGCGGAGAACAAGACCGGAAACCCGGTGCTGGACATCCTACTCACCGCCAAGAGCATGGAATGTCAGGAAAAGCAGATCCGCATGACCAGCGTGGCAGACGGGCATCTGCTGGACCATCTGTCCACCCGGGAGATCTGCACGCTGGTGGGCACCGCGCTGGACAACGCCATTGAAAGCTGTGCCGCCGAGCAGGACCCGGAAAAGCGGCTGATCCGCACGGCGGTGTATGCCCAGAACGGCTTTGTGCTGTTCCGGGTGGAGAACTACTGCAAAAAGCCGGTGGAGCTGGGTGCAGACGGTCTGCCGCTGCGCAGTGCCCACGGCGGTTACGACCTGCGCAGCCTGCGGGCGGCTGCGCAGCAGCACAGCGGCAGCATGACCGTGCACTGGGAGGACGGCTGGTTCACCCTGCGGGTGCTTCTGCCGCAGGCGGGGATTCAACAGACCGAGGGCGGGGAGTGATCCCCGCCCTTTTTGCGATATGCACAAAATCAGGGGCAGTGGAATTGTGAATAAGCACAATAAAAAATGAAACCAATTTGAAACTTTTTTCAAATTATGCATCCCAAACGACAGATTGTGCAAAAGATGATAACGATGCGCAAATATCCGTTATAATGGGTCACAGTTGGGTACGGCCCAAAAAATATAAAAGAATATGGAGGAGACAATACAATGAAGCGCGATCCGAACAGCAAAAAGCCCACAAAGTTGCTGACATCTGTTACAGCACTCTTACTGGCAGTTGGAATAGTGGCAGATGTAGCAATGTTTGGTGTGTTTCCTAGTTCTCTGGACAAGGCATTCCCTGGCCAGAATGGAGACCCGGAATTGCAAAAAACATCTTATGCAAATGGTTTGTCAGTGGCTCAGAAAATCGAGGAGGAAGGCGCAGTCCTTCTGAAAAATGACGGCGCTCTGCCGTTGGCAGGAACAAACCGAAAAATCAATCTTTTGGGCTATGCTTCCGCAAATCCGGTTTATGGCGGTACGGGTTCCGGTGGCAGCAGCTACACTGCAAACCGGACAGATTTTGTAAAAGCCTTTACGGATGCAGGTTTTGAAGTGAATCAAAATCTGGTCAATCTCTACAGCCCCAAAAACAACGAAGGCGGAAATACATTCTCTGTTGATTTTTCCATCCCGGAACTGCCTGCAACCGAGGAATTGGCTAAGGACATGGGTGTGGAGTACCAGTATACTGGAGACTGCTCATTTGAAGCAATGAAGGATTTTTCGGATACTGCTGTGGTCGTGTTCTCCCGCAAGGGCGGTGAAGGCAATGACCTGCCCACTTCGATGGCTGAAAATACCTCGTATGCACCGGATCAGAGCAAGCATTATCTGGAACTGAACAGCGCGGAACAGTCTTTGCTGGAACAGGCAGAAGCGACATTTGATAATGTTATCGTTCTGATCAATTCAGGCAATGCTATGGAACTGGGCTTCCTGAATGATGAAGGCGTTGATGCAGCCCTCTGGATCGGTGATCCCGGTGATGTGGGCACGATTGGAATTGTCAACATTCTGACGGGTGCAGTCAACCCCTCTGGCCGTCTGCCGGATATCTACCCTTATGCAGTAGAAACGACCCCTTCTTACTACAACTTTGATACCTTTGAGTATACCAACTCTAATGACTGCTTCAAAAACTTCGAAAGTCATCCTGCCTACCTTGTAGAGTATCAGGAAGGCATTTATGTGGGATATCGTTATTACGAAACCCGTGAAAGCTACGATTACACTACCCGTGAAGGAGAAAATCTGACGGGACTTTCCTACAATGATGTAGTGCAGTTCCCCTTTGGCTATGGCTTGAGCTACACAAGCTTTGACTGGGAACTGGAAAACACGATTCCGACTACCGTTACCGCACAGGATACGCTGGAGTGGAATGTCAAAGTTACCAATACTGGCAATGTGGCTGGCAAAGATGTTGTGGAACTGTATTACAGTGCGCCCTATTACAGTGCAGCTGAAGGCGGCAGCGGCTTGCAGAAGGCTGGCGAAGTACTGGGCGGCTTTGCAAAGACGAAGGAATTGCAGCCGGGCGAAACGGAAACGGTTACGATTTCTATGCCGGTAGAGCAGATGGCTTCTTATGATGCACAGAAGTACTACACTTCTACCGGTTCCTATGTGCTGGAAGCTGGCGAGTATCAGATTTCTCTGCGTACGGATTCTCATACGGTGAAAGATAATCTGACCATGACCTGCAAGGTTGCTGAGAATGAAGTGTTCCAGGACAGTACGTTTGGCAATGGTGTGGAAAACTGCAAGTATGTCGGCAAGCGCTCTTCGGATGAAGTGGTAGCAACAAATCAGTTTGATGATGCAGCTGGTGATGTGGCTTACCTCAACCGTGACACTTGGCAGATCGTTCCCGGTACCAGCAAGGAAGCAACTGCTGAACAGCTGGAAGCCTTCAACAATGCGCTGTTGGTGGATGATAGCTATGTGGATGCAGATGACACTGCGCCGACCTTTGGTGCAAAGAATGGCCTTACTCTGAAAGACATGGAAGGCCTTGCCTATGATGATGCACAGTGGGATAAGCTGCTGGATCAGCTGACCCTTGATGATATGTACAAACTGCTGGGCGCAGATGGCTGGGGAAGTGCAGCAGTTGATAATATCGGTAAGGGACAGACTTATGAAATGGACGGACCTGCCGCTCTGAGTTATGTGTTCGATGCCTTTATGGGAACCTGCACATACAAGACGGTTACTTATCCGGCAGAAGTTCTGCTGGCGGCTACTTGGAATGTAGACCTGGCTTCTGAATTTGGCGATGCAATCTCGCAGGAAGGAAAGGCGTGGAATATTTCCGGCTGGTATGCACCTGGTGCTAATACCCACCGCAATGCATTTGCTGGCCGTAACTTTGAGTACTATTCTGAGGATGGCTTCCTTTCTGGTTCCATGTCCGCTGCTACGGTTGGTGCGGCAGAGAAAAATGGTATGTACTGCTACATTAAGCATTTTGCACTGAATGAGCGTGAAACCTGGCGTCATTATGGTCTGTGCACCTGGGCCGATGAGCAGGCAATGCGTGAAATTTACTTCGTGCCGTTTGAAAAGGCTGTGAAGGAAGGCGGCAGCACGGCTGTGATGTCTTCCTACAATAATATTGGTACTACTTGGGCCGGTGCAAGTACTGCACTACTGACCAATGTTCTGCGTAATGAATGGGGCTTTATTGGCACTGTGATTACGGATAACAACGAGGAGCATGGCTTTATGGATATTGAAAAAGCTGTCTTGGCAGGTGGTACCAGTCTGCTGTTTGGCTGGGGCACTAAGACCTTCGATAACCTGAGCCAGACTGCTACCGGTCAGCTGAAGATGCGCGAAGCTGCGCATCAGTATCTGTATACGCTGGCGAATAGCTACGGTGTAGATGTAGATGCGCCTGTGCCTATGTGGCGCACGCCTGCACTGGTAGGCAGTGTGATTGTCTATGTGTTGGTTCTGGCAGGTGTTGTGGTGATTCTTCGCCGCCGCAAGTATAATAAAACGCTGGCTAATACCAATGCAGGTGCGGATGTGAGTAAGGCATAAGTACTGACCCGTAATCAAAACTGTCTTTCTTCTAATCCCGGAACACGGCTGCACGGCAGTTACGACCTGCAGCCGTGTTCCCTTTTGGAAACAGAATCACGCTTCTTCTCCTTATGCGTGGTCCTGTTTCCAAAGGCAATACCGTTTCTACTGAAAGGAGATTTCCCCGTGAAACATCAGGATATTATTGCAAAACTGAGCCTGGAACAAAAATGCGCCCTGCTGAGCGGCGGCACGGTGTTCACCACCCGGGCGCTGCCGGGCAAGGGCATCCCGGCCATTACCCTGTCGGACGGCCCCAACGGCGTGCGCAAGCAGGCGGGCGCGGCTGACCATCTGGGCCTGAACCCCAGTGTGCCTGCCACCTGCTTCCCCACCTCGGCTACCGTTGCCAACAGCTGGGACCCGGAGCTTGGCGAGGCTGTGGGCGCAGCCATGGGCGAAGAAGCAGCGGCACAGGGCGTGTCGGTGCTGCTGGGCCCCGGCCTGAACATCAAGCGCAGCCCCCTGTGCGGCCGCAACTTCGAGTATTTCTCGGAGGACCCCTACCTTGCCGGTAAGATGGCTGCGGCCTACGTCCGCGGCATCCAGAAAAACGGCATTGCCGCCTGTCCCAAGCACTTTGCGGTGAACAGTCAGGAGCTGCGCCGCATGGCCTCGGATTCCATCGTGGACGAGCGCACCCTGCGGGAAATTTACCTGACCGGCTTCGAGATGGTGGTCAAGGAAGCGCAGCCTAAGACCATCATGTCCGCCTATAACCTTGTCAACGGCACCTACGCCAACGAGAACACCCACCTGCTCATGGATATCCTGCGCGGGGACTGGGGCTTTGACGGCGCAGTGGTCACCGACTGGGGCGGCAGCAACGACCACGCCCTTGGCGTAAAGAACGGATCTACGCTGGAAATGCCTGCCCCCGGCGGGGACGCCATCCGGGAGCTGATGAAGGCGGTGCAGACCGGCAAGATCACCGAAGCGGACGTGGACGCCCGGCTGGAGGAACTGCTGGAGCTGGTGTTCACCACCAAGGCGGCGGTGGACGCCGCACCCGGCAAGTTCGATGCCGATGCCCACCACGCGCTGGCACGCAGGGCTGCTGCCCAGAGCATCGTGCTGCTGAAGAACGAAAACAGCCTGCTGCCCCTTGCAAAGGGGGAAAAGGTGGCGGTCATCGGCGACTTTGCCCAGACACCCCGCTATCAGGGTGCAGGCTCCAGCGCCGTCAACTCCATCAAGGTGGATTCCTTTCTGGAATGCCTTGCCGAGAGCGGCCTGAACAGTGTTGGCTACGCCAAGGGCTTTGACCGGCAGGGCAAGCCCGACGAGGCGCTGAAGGCCGAGGCGGTGCAGCTGGCAAAGAACGCCGATGTGGTGCTGCTGTGCATGGGTCTGGACGAGATCAAAGAGAGCGAGGGCATCGACCGCGCCGACATGAAGCTGGCAGAGAACCAGCTGGAGCTGCTGGCGGCTGTGGCGGCGGCAAACTCCAATGTAGTTGTGCTGCTGAGCGCGGGCTCCTCGCTGGAAAGCGGTTGGGTCAAGGACTGCAAGGCGCTGGTCTACGGCTGCCTGGGCGGTCAGGCCGGTGCGGGCGCACTGGTCGAGGTGCTCACCGGCGCACAGAACCCCTGCGGCAAGCTGGCGGAGACTTGGGCGCGCAGCTACGCCGATACCCCCGCAAAGGCGCATTTCGGCGGCGACGGTCCCACTGTGGAGTACCGCGAGGGGCTGTATGTGGGCTACCGCTACTACGACACCGCCGGTGTGCCCACCGCCTTCCCCTTCGGCTACGGCCTGAGCTATACCAGCTTTGCGTATAGTGACCTGAAAGCAGACGAAAACGGCGTGACCCTGACTGTCACCAACACCGGCAGCTGTGCAGGTGCCGAGGTGGTGCAGCTGTATGTGGCAAAGCCGGATGCAAAAGTTTTCCGTCCCGCCAAGGAGCTGAAGGGCTTTACCAAGGTGCAGCTGGAAGCCGGAGAGAGCAAGACCGTCACCATCCCGCTGGACGACAAGGCCTTCCGCTACTGGAACGTCAAGACCGACCGCTGGGAGGTGGAGGGCGGCAGCTATCAGCTGCTGGTGGGCGCTTCCAGCGCCGATATCCGTCTGACTGCCGCTGTCACGGTGGCGGGCACCGGCGCACCCGACCCCTACGCGGGCAAAGACCTTGCCCATTACCGCACCGCACAGGTGCAGAACGTGCCGGACGCGGAGTTTGAAGCGCTGCTGGGCCGTCCCATCCCGGAGAACAAGGTACACATCGACCGCAACATGACGCTGGGCGAGATGGGACACGGACGCAGCCCCATCGGCTGGCTGGCGGCTGCCGTGCTGGGCACCCTACTGCGCCGCAGCATCAAAAATGGCAAGCCCGACCTGAACATCCTGTTCCAGTACAATATGCCCCTGCGGGCGCTGGCCAAAATGACCAACGGCGCTATCAGCATGGGCATGGTGGACGGCATCGTGATGGAGCTGCGGGGCTTCTGGATCATCGGTCTTGTGCGGGTGATCGTGGAGGCCGTGAAGAACCTCGTGCTGAACAGCCGCATGGAAGAGCGTCTGAAAAACAGCTGAAAGGAAGCAGGCTATGAATTTCTGGAATAACTTTGCGGCAAAGCACCCCGCCGCTGCCAAGTGGGTGCGCGAGGGCGGACTGTTCGTCATCGTGTCCAACCTCATCACGGTGTTCAAGTACCTGCTGCTGCAATTTCTGCCCAAGGCCTTTGCAAGCCTGCCGGTGGTGGATTTCGGCTGGCCGGGCATTGATATCACCCTGTTCGGCGAGACCTTCAAGTGGAACATCCTCGGCTACGATGCCGCCCACGGTGGTCTGCCCTACTTCTGCGCCTACATGATCGCCATGGTCATCGGCGAGTGCATCAATTTCCCCATCCAGCGTAATTTTGTGTTCCGCAGCAAGGGCAATCTGGCAAAGCAGATCGGCTGGTATGTGCTGGCGTTCTGCGTCATCACCTGCATCGTCAACTCCATTAACTGCATCTGGGTGGCGGTGGCAGGTCTGCTGGTGCCGGACTTCATCTACAACATCGGCACCACCGTGCTCAACGGCGGCATCTCCATGGTCATCTTCTTCTTCGTGAATAAGATCATCTTCCCGGAGGGCGAAAAAGCCGCCAAATAACAAGTCATCTCCTTCATTTTCTTCTTTTCATCACAAAGGCTCTCGCCCGCTCTGTGCATACGACAGAACAGGTGGGAGCCTTTGGCTTATGATCATCCTATCGCACAAAAGGCAGGATACCATCGTAATGATGATACCCTGCCTTTGCTCGTTCCGGTCCTCGTCCTGTGACCTCCGCCACAAAAAAATCCCCAGACCGAATGGTCTGGCGGCATCTTTCTTGGTAGACATTCCTACGCGTTGGGAACCGCGCACTAATCAAAGCCCTGCTAGGGCTTTGATTGCCCCGCCTGCGGCGCGGCCGTGCTGTTCGAGCCCTGTACCGTCCTGCTCTGACGCAGGTTAGTGGATGACGCAACAAAAAAGCCCCTGACCGAAGTCAGGGACTTTTGTTTTGGTGGAGCATTATTAACGGTAGTCGAACCTGAATTTATTCCAGATACTGCGGCAGATTCCAAGCACCTCGCAGCACACGGTGAATCTCCACAATCTTGTTTTCATCGTTGACGCGATAGAACACCAGATACTGGTCAACGACCAACCTACGATAAGCCGGGTCAAGGCGGTAGACCTCGCACATTTTCGGGGTATCGCCTAATTTTGTGATCTTCTCCCGAAGTTCTTTCAGTACACGGCTGGCTGTTTTAGGGTAAAAGCCAGACAGATACCGGGCGATATCGTTCAAGTCCTGCACCGCAAGGGGCAGATATTTAATTTTATACGTCATACTGCTTGCTCAGCGTCTCCCATACGCTTTCGTGGTCCGCCCATTGCGTGTCAGGGTCAGCCGCCTGCTGTTTTGCCTTGGCAAGTGCCTCGGCAACATATCGCTGGTGCAAAAACTCCTCGTACTTGGTGTAGTCCTCAATGTTGATGAGTACGGATTCTCCACGGCCATGATTCGTGATGATCACATGGTCATGATCTTTGAGTATCTCCGAAATTTCGGCGTAATGGTTGCGCAGATCCCGGGAAGGGCGAACGAATGTCTGCATCATACGAGACACCTCCTGTCAGAATTATTGTATCACAAAATGACTACGGGCGCAAGACGGATAATTCTGACGGTGAGAGCAAGAATCGTCCCATGGCCACAAATTTTCAATTCTTGAAAATGTTGTGCCCTTCCGGGACTGCACTTCTGCAACGCTCCCGCGTTTTGAAGTGTTCTTGTTGGGGCGTGCCTGCCCCAGACCCTGCTGGAAACGAGTACAGCAAACTGGAGGTTATCGTTTGTTTTTCATATTGCTAAAAGTAAGAACAACGCAAACAGCTATAACTACTGCTGCGACGATTAAAAGCATATCGTTATGAAAATACAGACTCAATAACAACAAAACCAAATCTATGATTTGCAAAATTGGTAATAATTTTCTCATCTACTTTTCCTCCTCAAATTCTTATTTGTTGAACTAAGCCGAGTATACCATACTCTCCAATGAAAGAACACCCCCGATATAGTGAAATTTTGCCATTTTCCTGCGTACGTGCGTACACGCTCCGCAGGGATTCTAAGGGGCTTGACCCCTTAGCACACAGACTTTGGCACAAAGTCTAGTGTGTTACACCTTGCCAGAGGTGTACAGGCTCTCCCCGGTACGCACGTATGCAGCGACTACCCCCAAACGCGCCATATAGGGGGACGACCAAGTTCGCACAAAGCGAACTTGATTCCTCAAAGCAAAAGGCAGGATACCACTATCATAGTGATACCCTGCCTTTGCTCGTTTACCGTTCCGAGTAGTCCCTCCGCAGAACCTCCGATAAACAAAAAACGTACCCGAACCCTTTCTCATAGAGAATCGGGTTCGAGTACGAACTGTATGGTGGACGGTACAGGACTCGAACCTGTGACCTCCTGCACGTCAAGCAGATGCTCTACCAGCTGAGCTAACCGTCCATATTCTGTTTTGCCGAAATCAGCTAAATTATAATACCATATCCGATGCCAAAAAGCAAGACCTTTTTTCAAAAATTGTAAAACTTTTTTGAAAAAGCACCCCGAAATCCGGCTTCTGTGCGGTGCAGCGCGGGTTTTGGGGCAGCGGGCGACAGCTTTCTTGTTGCCCCCAACCAGACGTTGTGCTATAATAGAAAACTATAATAGGAGTAGTGTCGGAAAGGGAATGCAGCATGAGAGTTTTGGGCATCGACCCCGGTTACGCCATCGTGGGCTGGGGCGTGGTGGAGTATGCGGGCAACCGCTTTGCGCCGGTGGATTTCGGCGCGGTGTGCACGGATGCAGGCGTGCCGTTTGAGCGGCGGCTGGATGAGGTGTATACCGGCATCAAAGAGGTCATCGAGCGCACAAAGCCCGAGGTGCTGGCCATCGAAAAACTGTTCTACCAGCACAACCAGACCACCGTCATCGGCGTGGCCGAGGCGCGCGGGGTCATTCTGCTGGCGGCAGCGCAGGCGGGGCTGCCCATCTACGAGTACACCCCCATGCAGGTCAAGCAGGCGGTCACCGGCTACGGCAAGGCCGTGAAAAAGCAGGTGCAGGAGATGACCCGGGTGCTGCTGCATCTGCCCGTCGTGCCAAAACCGGACGATACCGCCGATGCGCTGGCCATGGCCATTACCTTCTGCCACACCAACGGCAACCAGCTCAACCGCTACACCCGCCGGGTGGCGGGCCCCATCTGACCGCATACCACAGCCGCCCTGCGGGGCGGCGGGTCTTGACTGAGAGGATTCTATGATCTACTGTCTGACTGGAAAAATCGTGAAAAAAAGCCTGAACGCCGTGGTGCTCAGCTGCGGCGGCGTGGGCTACTATACCCAGTGCCCGGCCAGCGTGGCGGGGGCGCTGCCCGGTGTGGGGCAGGAAACCACCCTGTACACCGTGATGAGCGTGACCGAGAACGATGTAAGCCTGTACGGCTTTGCCACCGAGGAGCAGCAGGCCTGCTTTGAGATGCTGACCGCCGTGTCCGGCGTGGGTCCCAAGGTGGGGCTGGCCATCCTCAGCGTCATGGAGCCGCAGCGGGTGGCGCTGGCCATCTCGGCGGGGGACCACAAGGCCTTTAAGGCCGCCTCTGGCGTGGGCCCGAAGCTGGCGCAGCGCATCGTGCTGGAACTGAAGGATAAGGTGGCCAAGGGCTTTGTGGACGGCATCTCGCTGGAGGATGTGGCGGGCTCTGCCGCCGACACGCCCGCCACCCAAAGCAGTGCACAGGCCATTGCGGCGCTGGTGTCGCTGGGCTACAGCCAGAGCGAGGCGGCGCTGGCCATCGCAAAGATCGACGCCACGCTGCCGGTGGAAGAGATCATCAAGCTGGCCTTGCGCAGCATGGCAGGCAGGAGGTAAGCAATGCAGGACGATACCGCGCTGTACGGCGCAAAAATGATGCAGCCCGTCATGACCCCGGCGGACAATGAGGAAAATAACCTCCGCCCGCAGCATCTGGAGGACTACATCGGGCAGGAAAAGGCCAAGCAGAACCTTAAAATTTATCTGGAAGCCGCCAAGCGCCGGGGCGAGCCGGTGGATCACATTCTGCTGTACGGCCCGCCGGGTCTGGGCAAGACTACGCTGGCGGGCATTATTGCCAACGAGATGGGGGTGCAGATCCGCATCACCAGTGGCCCGGCTATTGAAAAGCCCGGCGACCTTGCCGCCCTGCTGACCAACCTGCAGGAGGGCGATGTGCTGTTCATCGACGAGATCCACCGCCTGTCCCGGCAGGTGGAGGAGGTGCTGTATCCCGCGCTGGAGGACTACGCGCTGGATATCATGATCGGCAAGGGCCCCAGCGCCCAGAGCATCCGCATCAATCTGCCCCGGTTCACGCTGGTGGGCGCTACCACCCGCGCCGGACAGATCACCGGCCCGCTGCGCGACCGCTTCGGCGTGCTGCTTAAGCTGGAACTGTACAGCCCGGACGAGCTTTCCCGCATCATCATGCGGTCGGCGGGCATTCTGGATCAGCCCATCACCCCGGAAGGCGCTTATGAGCTGGCAAAGTGCAGCCGTGGCACGCCCCGCGTGGCGAACCGCTTTTTGAAGCGCATCCGCGACTTCGCCACCGTGCTGGGCGACGGCATCATCGATCGGGATGTGGCGCTGCTGGGTCTGAAGCGGATGGACGTGGACGCGCTGGGTCTGGATGAGCTGGACCGCAGCCTGCTGCGCGCCATCATTGAGATGTACAACGGCGGCCCGGTAGGTCTGGAAACGCTGGCCGCCGCGCTGGGCGAGGAGGCGGTCACGCTGGAGGATCTGTGCGAGCCGTATCTGATGCAGATGGGCTTTTTGACCCGCACCCCCCGCGGACGCTGCGCCACCCGCCTTGCCTACGAGCATCTGGGCATGAAAGCCCCGGAGACCGGCAGCGCCGAGGAAAACGGCCAGCAGAGCCTGTTCTGATCTATCATATAAAGGAATTAAACGGAAGGAGGACGCTATGCGCCCTGCAGATACTTGGAAAGACTATGAGCTGCTGGATGCCACCGACGGCAACCGGCTGGAACGCTGGGGAGAGACTTTGCTCATCCGCCCCGACCCGCAGGTGGTGTGGAAGACCCCCAAGCAGAGCCCCCTGTGGGCAAAGGCAGATGCCATCTACCACCGCTCCAATCAGGGCGGCGGCGAGTGGGAGTACCGCCGCCGTCTGCCGGAAAAGTGGAAGATCAGCTGCGGCGAGGGAGAGGATAAGCTCACCCTCATCGTCAGCCCCACCGGCTTCAAGCACACCGGCGTGTTCCCGGAACAGGCGGTCAACTGGGCTTGGTACCAGCAGAAGATCCGCGCCGCGAACCGCCCGGTAAAGGTGCTGAACCTGTTTGGCTACACCGGCGGCGCTACGCTGGCCTGTGCCGCTGCCGGTGCTACCGTCTGCCATGTGGATGCTTCCAAGGGCATCGTGGCATGGGGCAAGGACAACGCCGTGGCAAGCGGCCTGACCGATAAGCCCATCCGCTGGCTGGTGGACGACTGCGCCAAGTTCGTGGCGCGGGAAAAGCGCCGCGGCAACACCTACGACGGCATCATCATGGACCCGCCCAGCTACGGGCGCGGCCCCGGCGGCGAGATCTGGAAGCTGGAGGACTGCATCTACGACCTCATCAGCCAGTGCGAAGAGGTGCTCAGCGATACCCCGCTGTTCTTTGCGGTCAACAGCTACACCACCGGCCTGTCTCCGGCAGTCATGGAGTATATGCTCAAGACCACGCTGGTGCCCCGCTTTGGCGGCAAAACCAGCTGCGACGAGATCGGACTGCCGGTGTCCGCCACCGGCGGCGTGGTGCCCTGCGGCGCCACCGCCATTTGGGAAGAATAAGGAAAGAACTCCCTCAGTCACGGCTGTCGCCGTGCCAGCTCCCTCGGGGAGGGAGCCTTTGGCAAAACCGAAAACTTATCCTCTTCGCCAGAGGCTCCCCCTTTGGGGGAGCTGGCAAATCTGTAAAGATTTGACTGAGAGGGCGAGGACGTTAAAAATAAGCAAGCAATTTCAATAGAATGGGGTACAGCCCCTTTCGGAGGGGCGCACCACCAGAAAGAGAAACAAAGCATGAGTGATACGATTTTAACTGCTGAAAATTTGAAGTTCCGCTACGATGCCGAGCAGCCGGTCTATGCGCTGGACGGCGTATCTGCGCAGGTAAAGCGCGGGGAGTTCGTGGCGGTGCTGGGTGCAAACGGCTGTGGTAAATCCACGCTGGCGAAGCACTTCAACGCCATTCTGCTGCCCGAGAGCGGCAAGGTGTATGTGGAGGGCATGGATACCGCAGACGAGGACAAACTCTACGATATCCGCCAGACCGTGGGCATGGTGTTCCAGAACCCGGACAACCAGATCGTTGCCACCGTGGTGGAAGAGGACGTGGCCTTTGCGCTGGAAAACCTCGGCGTGCCGCAGGACGAGATGCGCCGCCGGGTGGACGACTCCATGAAGATGGCCGGCATCTACGAATACCGTGAGCGCGCACCCCACAACCTTTCCGGCGGCCAGAAGCAGCGCGTGGCCATCGCCGGTGTGGTTGCCATGCGCCCGGACTGCCTGATCCTGGACGAAGCCACCGCCATGCTGGACCCGCGCGGCCGCGAGCAGGTGATGCAGACCATCCACTACCTGAACAGGAACATGGGCATCACGGTGGTGTCCATCACCCACTATATGGAAGAAGCCGCACAGGCCGACCGTGTGCTGGTGATGAGCAAGGGTCATGTGGTGATGGAGGGCACCCCGAAAGAGGTGTTCAGCCAGACCGAGAAGGTGCGCAGTCTGCATCTGGACGTGCCGCAGGCCGCTGAGCTGCGGGACGAGCTGGTGAAGGCCGGTATCCCGATGCCGGAAGGCATCATCGACACCGGTGCCTGTGCACAGGCGCTGTATGAGCTGCTGCAGTAAGGGGGCGGACGAAATGGCAGATATCATTAAGGTAGAACATCTGAGCTACGTCTATAACCCCGGCCTGCCCACCGCAGTGACCGCGCTGGACGACGTGAGCTTTACCGTAGAAGAGGGCGATTTTGTGGGCATCATCGGGGCGACCGGCTCCGGCAAAAGCACCCTCATCACCCACATGAACGGCCTGAACAAGCCCACCAGCGGCAAAATTTACATTGACGGCCGCGACTTGTGGGCAGACCCGGAAAAGATCCGGGATTTCCGCTTCCTCACCGGCCTTGTGTTCCAGTACCCGGAATACCAGCTGTTTGAGGAGACCTGCTACAAGGACATCGCCTTTGGCCCCAAGAACATGGGCTTGGACGAAGCCGAGGTAGATCGCCGCGTCCACGAAGCCGCAGACTTTGTAGGCTTGGACCCGGCGCTTTTGGAGCGCAGCCCCTTTGAGCTGTCCGGCGGTCAGAAGCGCCGGGTGGCGGTGGCTGGCGTCATGGCCATGAAGCCCCGCATCCTTGTGCTGGACGAGCCCGCCGCCGGCCTTGACCCGGAGGGACGGGACGATATCCTTTCCGAGGTGAAGGAGTACCACAAAAAGACCGGCACCACCGTGCTGCTGGTGTCCCACAGCATGGAGGATATTGCCAAGTACGCCAACCGCGTGCTGGTGATGAGCAACAAGAAAATTGCCATGTATGACACGGTGGAAAAGGTCTTTGCCCGCGCCCCGGAGCTGCTGGAACTGGGGCTGTCGGTGCCGCAGGTGACGAAAATTTTCCTCAAGCTGCGGGAGATGGGGGTGGACGTCCCTGCGGACGTGTACACCATCCCCTACGCGGTCAAGACCCTGCTGGAAGCCAAGCGCCGCCGCGATGCCGGGGAAAGCCTTGTGCTGCCCCGCAGCACTGCCCGGAAAGGGGGTGCTGTCTGATGCTGCGAGATATCACCATCGGTCAGCACTTCCCGGGCAACAGTCTGGTGCACCGGTTCGACCCCAGACTGAAGCTTGTGCTGACGGTCGCTTATATCGTGCTGCTGTTTGCAGCCTCCAACCCCTTGGGGCTTACTTTGTCCATCCTCTTTTTGGGGGTCATGTACAAGGTGGCAAAAATCCCGGTCAAGATGATCGGCAAAAGCCTGAAGCCCATTCTGCCCATCGTGCTGTTCACGGCGGTGCTGAACCTGTTCTTTGTCTCCGGCGAGGGCGACCCGCTGGTGCATTTCTGGTTCTTGACCATCTACGCCGAGGGCGTGCGCTACGCAGTGCTGATGGCGGTGCGCGTGATGGCGCTCATTGCGGGTACCAGCCTGCTCACCTACACCACCAGCCCCATCGTGCTGACCGATGCCATTGAGCAGCTGCTCAAGCCCTTGGGCAAGCTGCACTTCCCGGTGCACGAACTTGCCATGATGATGAGCATCGCCCTGCGCTTTATCCCCACCCTCATCGAGGAGACGGATAAGATCATGAACGCGCAGAAGGCGCGCGGCGCGCAGCTGGACACCGGCAAAATGACCGACCGGGTCAAGGCGCTGGTGCCGGTGCTCATCCCGCTGTTCATCTCGGCATTCCGCCGCGCAGACGAGCTGGCCATGGCCATGGAGTGCCGCTGCTACCGCGGCGGCACAGGCCGCACCCGCCTGAAGGTGCTGCGCTGCGAAAAACAGGACTACATCGACCTTGCGGTCTGCATCGCCTGCTTTGCCGTCATCCTTGCCTCCCGGCTGGTGTTCCCGAATTATTAAAAGAGGAGAACCCTCTCAGGCAATGCCTTGCGGCATTGCCAGCTCCCCCGAAAGGGGGAGCTTTTGGTACGGAACTTTTCTGATGAGAGAAAATGCCGCTTTCCGCTGCGGCCCCTCCGGTGAAAGTGTGTCTGTCGCGGTCCGCAGACCGCGACAGACACGAAATAAAAAACGTTTTTCCGCTGAATATGGCCACGGCGAAGCGGAGGCCATTTTAAATCAGAACTATGAACTTTTTACTTACCCTTGCCTACGACGGCACAAATTACTGCGGCTTTCAGGTGCAGCCCAACGGGCGCAGCGTGGCAGCCACCTTTCAGGATGCACTGGAAGCGGTGCTGGGCTCACGGCCCGATATCAAGGGCTGCAGCCGCACCGATGCCGGGGTGCACGCGCTGGGCTTCCGGCTGAATTTTCACGCCGACACCCGCATCCCGCCACAAAAACTGCCGCTGGCGCTCAACCAGCATCTGCCGCCGGATATCCGGGTGCTGGCGGCGCAGACTGTGCCGGAGGACTTCCACGCCCGGTACGCCGCCCATACCAAGACCTACCTGTACCGCATCCATAACCACCCCATCGACTCGCCCTTTGACGCTGCCTACTACACCCGGGTGCCCCGGCGGCTGGACGAAGCTGCTATGCAGGCGGCGGCGCAGCAGTTCGTGGGAACCCACGATTTTCTGGCGCTGTGCGCGGCGGGCAGTTCTGCTGCCGCCCACGGGGACACCGTGCGCACCATCACAGACTGCCATGTCACCCGGCGCGGGGACGAGGTGGACATTGAGGTGACTGCCGACGGTTACCTATACAACATGGTGCGCATTCTGGCGGGTACTTTGTGCGAGGTGGGCGCGGGGCGGCTGCGCGCTGAGGACATCCCCGCCATTCTGGCAAGCCGGGACCGCAGCCGGGCGGGCCCCACCCTGCCCGCAAAGGGCTTGTTTTTAAAGTGCGTGGATTACCCGGAAAAGGAGGAGCAGCCATGAAAAAGCTTCATCGCGGCGGCAGCAGCCCGGACGGAGAACCGCTTTCTGCCGGGCGTGTGGAATATCTGGAAGCAGCGCGCCAGCGGGTGCGCCGCCGCCGTTTACGCCGCACCGCCATTCTTCTGGCGGCGCTGATACTGGTCACTCTGTTTGCCACCGGCGCGGTGGGTGCATCCATCGCCCGGGTAAAGGATATGGTGGATACGGTGCACATCGCCCTGTCCCCGGCGGTGGGCTGGCCGCAGCAGACCGGCCTTGGTGATTTAACGGCAGTGCAGCCCATGTCCGGCAGCTTTGCAGCCATGGACGAGGATGCCTGTGTGGTGTACAGCTTGGGCGGCACCCGCCTTGCCGGCATCCAGAGCGGCTACGCCCGCCCGGCGCTGGCTGCGGGCAAGACCCGCTTTGTGCTGTACAACCGCTCCGGCAACGAGCTGCGGGTGGAAAGCCGCACCCAGAACCTGTACAGCAAAACGCTGGAAAACAGCATCTATCTGTGTGCCATGTCGGACACCGGCACGCTGGCAGTGGCTACCGATTCCGCCGACAGCACCGCCCGGCTGACCGTGTATACCCCCACCATGAGCGAACAGCTGCACTGGGATATGACCGGCACGCAGGGCACCCCGGTGCGGATGGCTTTTGCCGCCGACAGCCGCCGTCTGGCGGTGGCGGCGGTCACCTCCAGCGCCGGACAGTTACAGGCAAACCTCTTTGTGCTCAGCCTTGCGCAGGGCGACCCGGTGCAGCTGAGCAGCGGGGACAGCGTGCCCCAATGGCTGGGCTGGCTGAACAACGACACCGTACTGGCTGTGTACGAGAACTGCGCCGTGGTGTACGGTGCGGACGGCGGCGAGCGGGGACGCTTCGACCTTGGCGGCGGCAGTCTTGTCAGCGTTTCGCAGGACGGTGCAAACGCCGCCCTGCTGCTGGAAAACGGACAGGTGTGCACCGCCGTACTGCTGGATAAAGACCTGAACGTGCAGTACAGCGGCAATGTGCCTGCGGCAAACCAGATCCTGCGCCGGGGTCAAAACTTTTATCTGCTTACCGACAGCGGCGTGGAATGCTTTACCGCAGACGGGGTGTACCAGTGGGGACAGACGCTTTCCGTCCGTCCGCAGGCACTCATCGCGGGCAAGCAGCTGCTGGTGCTGTGCGGCAACACGGTGCAGCAGATCGCTCCGCCGGAGCAAACGGCTTCCAGCGCCCGGTGACCGGGGGAAAAACCAGTATTTTTGCGGGGAAAGTGATCTTTATAACAGGGAAAACAAGGTATGTTCAAGAATCCGTCATTTCTTTTTGATATCCTATGTACGGTGGTCTGGCTGGTGCTGATGGTACGCTATGCCCGCAAGGGCTTTCTTGCCAGCATCGTGCAGCTGTCCGGCAACCTCATCAGCCTGCTGGGCGCACGGCAGTGTTCTGCCGCCTGTGCGGGCTGGGTGTTCGAAAATCTGCTGGCCGGGGGCTTCCGCACCCAGATCGCCGCCCACCTTTCGGAGGACGGGGTGGTGAACCTTTCTGGCATTGCCCAGCAGTACGCGGGCTTTCTGCCGGAAAGCTTCCGCGCCTCCATCGTGGCAGCCTGCGAGCGCAGCATCAACGCCGTGCTGGCAGACAACGCCGTGGTGCTTGCCGATACCATCGTGGAAAAAGTATTGCAGCCGCTGCTCACCCCGGTGATCATGCTGGTGCTGTTCTTTGTGTTCTACGCGGTGCTGCGGCTGCTGGTCAGTATGCTGGTCACCGTGCTGGGGCTGGTGAACAAGCTGCCGGTCATCGGCACCGTCAACCGGGGTCTGGGCTGGCTGACCGGCGGCATGACCGCAATGCTGGACCTATACCTCGTGCTGTGCGTGGTGTGGGGTCTTGTGGTCATCACCGGCGGCAATTTAAATGTGCTCAACGACACTGTGATGCGCAGCAGTCTTTACTATAAAGCGTTTAATATGTTCAACCCCTTTTTGTAACAGGGGTGACAAGGAGGAACTATGGTCTGTATTCGATGCCAGAAGCGTCCGGCGATCATCTTTATCCAGCGGATGGAGAATGGTCAGATGAAGCAGGAGGGGTACTGTCTGCACTGTGCCCGGGAACTGCACATCAAGCCCGTGGACGATCTGATGAAACAATTCGGGATGTCGGAACAGGATCTGGATAACATGGAAAACCGCATGGAGAGCATGATGGAGGAGCTGGGCGATTCCAACCCCCTTTCCATGCTGATGAATATGTCCGGCAGCGGCGAGGATGCCGATGCGGAGAACATGGACGAAGATCTTGTACCCGGCAGCAATGCCACCTTCCCGCTGGGCTTTACCGGCACGGAAAAGCAGGACGGCGACAAAAAGGCCGACCGCAAAAACGGCAAAAAGCCGCCCAAGCGCAAGTTTTTGGATACCTACTGCGAAAACCTGACCCGCAAGGCGCGGGAGGGCAAGCTGGATGATATCATCGGCCGCGACCGCGAAATTTACCGCACCATCCAGATTTTGAGCCGCCGTCAGAAGAATAACCCCTGCCTTATCGGTGAAGCCGGTGTGGGCAAGACCGCCATCGCCGAGGGTATTGCCGAGCGCATTGCCAAGGGACAGGTGCCCATCGGCCTGCGGGATAAGGAAATTTTTCTGCTCGACCTCACCAGCCTTGTGGCGGGCACCCAGTTCCGTGGTCAGTTCGAGCAGCGGGTCAAGGGCTTGCTGAGCGAGGTAAAGGCCGCGGGCAACGTCATCCTGTTCATTGACGAGATCCACACCATCACCTCTGCCGGTGAGAGCGAGGGTGCTATGAACGCGGGCAACATCTTAAAACCCGCCCTCTCCCGTGGAGAAATTCAGGTCATCGGCGCCACCACCTTTACCGAGTACCGCAAGTACATTGAAAAAGATCAGGCATTGGAACGCCGTTTCCAGCCCGTGCGGGTGGAGGAGCCCAGCGTGGCGGACACCCTTGCCGTGATGAACGGCATCAAGCGCTATTACGAGCAGCACCATCATGTGCAGGTGCCCGCCGAGGTGCTTTCGGCGGTGGTCACCCTGAGCGAGCGGTACATCACCGACCGCTTTTTGCCGGATAAGGCCATCGACCTGCTGGACGAAGCCTGCGCCTGCTGCAATCTGGCGCACCCGGTCATCTCCGAGTATCTGGGGATGCAGAAGGAGCTGGACGCCCTGAAGCAGGAAGAAGCCGAGATGGAGAGCGCGGATGTGAACGAAGCCATCGACTACGAGCGGGTAGCCGAGCGCAAGACCCGCATCGCCAAGCTGGAATCCGAGCTGCCTGCAAAGCAGGCCGCTGCCAGCGAAATTCAGGTGACCATGGACGATGTGGCAAAGGTCATCGAGCTGTGGACGGGCATCCCGGCGGTAAAGATCCGTGAGACCGAGTTCGTCAAGCTGGCAGGGCTGGAAAATGCCCTCAAGCAGAAGGTCATCGGTCAGGACGAAGCCGTGCATCTGGTGGCGCAGGCCATCAAGCGCAGCCGCGCCGACCTTTCCGGCCGCCGCCGTCCCGCAAGCTTCATCTTTGTGGGCCCCACCGGCGTGGGCAAGACCGAGCTGGTCAAGCAGCTGGCAGAACAGTTGTTCGACGGTCCCGACCCGCTCATTCGTCTGGACATGAGCGAGTACATGGAAAAATACGCGGTGTCCCGCATGATCGGTTCTCCTCCGGGCTATGTGGGCTACGAGGAAGCCGGTCAGCTCACCGAGAAGGTGCGCCGCCGCCCGTACAGCGTGGTGCTGTTTGACGAGATCGAAAAGGCACACCCGGACGTGATGAACATTCTGCTGCAGATTCTGGACGAGGGCAAGATCAACGATGCGCAGGGACGCACGGTGGATTTTTCCAACACGGTCATCTGCATGACCTCCAATGCCGGCAGCAGCGACCAGAGCGCGGGCAGCCTTGGCTTTAACAAGAGCGACGCCCAGCGCAGCGAGGAAAAGACCCGCAAGGCGCTGGCGCAGTTCCTGCGCCCGGAGTTCCTTGGCCGCGTGGATGAAGTGATCGCCTTCAAGCCCCTGACCGAGGAGACCTTGCAGGGCATCGCCGCCCTGATGCTGGACGAGTACAAGCCCGGCATGGAAGCCAAGGGCATCGCTTACAGCTACACCCCGGCAGCGCTCAAGGCGCTGGTGCAAAAGAGTCAGGGCGGGCGCTTCGGCGCACGCGATCTGCGCCGCACCATCCGCAAGGCGGTAGAGGACCCCGCCGCCGAGCGCCTGATCGACGGCACGCTGGCATCCGGCGGCACCCTTGTGGTGGATGCCGATGAAAACGGCGAAGTCGTGCTGAAATAATCATAACCGCAAAGCACCCCGGCTGAAAACAGCCGGGGTGCTTTTTGTCTGCGTGCAAAAACTTTTTGTAATATATACTTGACATTTAGAATGGTAAATGCTACTATATGTCCAGAGGATAAAACAAATGCCGACCCGGCAGGAAAGGAGCGTATCAATGCCGAAGAACCTGAAATTAAAGGCCGCCCGTGCGGAAAAGGATATGACGCAAGGCGCGCTTGCCGAAGCGGCAGGCGTTTCGCGCCAGACTATCAACGCCATTGAAAAAGGGGAGTACAACCCCACCATCAACCTTTGCCGCAGTATCTGTAAAATTCTGGATAAGACATTGGATGAACTGTTCTGGGAGGAATGAGTTATGAAATTTTCACTATACAGCAAGAAAAACCAGTTGGACGAGATGCAGGAGCAGACCATGCGCAAAATTGAAAGCCATGGCTTCTGGCTGCTGTGGTACAGCCTTCTGGCGGCGTGGATCGTGCAGACGGTGTTCGGGGCTGCGGACAAGGCCGCCGGAGAGTGGGTCGTATTCATGATCGGCTGCATTTATATGGTTGTCGCGTGTCTGCGCAATGGTCTGTGGGAACGCCACTTTTCGGATACGCCCCTGGCCAATGCTGTGTATTCTCTGGTGGCTGCGGTGGCGGTTACGCTGATCAGCGGGTTTTCCAGTGGATACTGGGTCGGTGCCGCTTTTGCCGGTGTTTTTGCCGGCATCCTGTGCTTTGCATTGCTGCAACTGTGCGTCGCTCTGGTACGCAAACGGCGCGAGCATCTGGATGACCCGAAGGACGGAGAATAATATTACGCAAAAGGGGCTGCTGCACAGCATTTGATGCAGCAGCCCCTTTTTGCATGGGTGTATGATATTATCCCGCATTGACAAAACTGCGCAGAATAAGTACAATAAAACATAGCTATCCGCAAATTTTTTGCATGAGAATAAAGGAGCGTTTTTCTATGCCGAGCAATAAAGTCCGCACCCGTTTTGCACCCTCGCCCACGGGTTATATGCACGTTGGCAACCTGCGTACTGCCCTGTACACCTACCTGATGGCCAAGCACGAGGATGGCACCTTCATCCTGCGCATCGAGGACACCGATCAGGGCCGCTATGTGGAGGGCGCTGTGGATGTCATCTACAACACCCTGCGGGAGACCGGCCTTTTGTGGGACGAGGGCCCGGATATCGGCGGCCCCGTGGGCCCCTATGTGCAGAGCGAGCGCATGGGGATGTTCAAGCAGTATGCCGAGCAGCTGGTGGCAGAGGGCAAGGCCTATTACTGCTTCTGCACCGAGGAGCGGCTGGAAGCTCTGCACGCCGAGCAGCGCGCTGCCGGTGAGATGACCCACTACGACGGCTGCTGCCGCGAGCTGCCCAAGGAGGAAGTGGAAAAGCGCCTTGCCGCAGGCGAGCCTTACGTCATCCGCCAGAAGATCCCCCGCGAGGGCGTGACCGGCTTTGACGATGTGGTGTACGGCCACATCGAGGTGAACAACAGCGAGATGGACGACCAGATCCTCATCAAGACCGATGGAATGCCCACCTATAACTTTGCTAACGTGGTGGATGACCACCTGATGGGCATTACCCACGTCATCCGCGGTAGCGAGTACCTGTCCTCCACCCCCAAGTATAACCTGCTGTATCAGGCCTTTGGCTGGGACATCCCCACCTATATCCACTGCCCGCCGGTGATGAAGGACGCGCAGAACAAGCTGTCCAAGCGCAACGGCGATGCAAGCTATCAGGATCTGGTGGCTAAGGGCTACTTGACCGAAGCTGTGCTGAACTATATCTGCCTGCTGGGCTGGAGCCCCCGCGGCGAGTACGCCGAGCAGGAGATCTTCTCCCTGCCGGAGCTGGTCAAGATCTGGTCCCCGGAGGGCATCTCCAAGTCCCCCGCCATCTTCGACCCCCTCAAGCTGCGCGCCATCAATGCGGAGTATATCCGCCGCCTGAGCCCCGAGGAGTTCCAGAAAAAGGCCGAGCCGTGGATCGACAGCGCCGTGCACAGCGCCATCGACAAAAAGCTGCTGTGCGCAAACCTGCAGCCCCGGTGCGAGGTGCTGGGCGAGATCCCCGAGCAGCTGGATTTCTTTGACGCCATGCCGGAGTACGACGTGAGCCTGTACGCCAACAAAAAGCAAAAGACCACCCCGGAAACGGCCAAGGAAGCACTGGAAGCCCTGCTGCCGGTGCTGAGCGATGAGGCACTGGATTTTGCAAACCGCGATGCCGTGTTCGATGCCTGCAAGGCCAAGGCCGAAGAACTGGGCAAAAAGAACGGCTGGCTGCTCTACCCGCTGGGCATTGCCCTGTCCGGCAAGCAGCGCACCCCCGGCGGCGGCACCGACCTTGCCTGCATGATGGGCCGCGAAAAGACCCTGCAGCGCGTGCAGGATGCCATTGCAAAGCTGAACGGCTGAGCGATATAAGTATAGTGATCTGGGAGGTGGAACCTATGATGTACCCGTTTATGACATTGGATGACGATACCGAGATCGTGCATTCCGAGATGAAGCCCGATGGCCGGGTGAAGGTGTACCTTGAAAAACCGGATGCAGAAGATTGTTTCCACTCAGCAGTGTGCTGGCTGCCGGACTATGACTGGCAGGAGGTGCACGGCTTCACGCCGGAGGAGATCGCGCGGTATCAGAAGATCGTGGAGTCCACCGCGCATCTGATCTTGCAGTTCTCCCAAGAAGGAGGCGTGGAAAATGCCGCAGGTTTTTAAGGTTGGCTCCTACTGGGTCTACTTCTGGGCCAATGAGAACGAACCGCTGGAGCCGATCCATGTGCACGTTGCACAGGGGGCACCCAACAGCAACGCCACCAAGATCTGGATCACCAAGGCGGGCGGCTGCTACCTGTGCAATAATAACTCTCAGATCCCGCCCCGGGTACTGCGCAACATTATGGCAGTTATTGAAGCGCGCAGCGGGGAAGTGATCGAAAAATGGACAGCCTTTTTTGGCGAGATCCGCTATTTCTGCTGAACAGTTGAAAATACCCCCAAAGCCCTGCGGCAAAATGACGGCCGCAGGGCTTTTTTGCGTCTTTGGGCGGGTTTGGGACGGTTCTATGCACCGCGCCAAAAAGCGCCGCTGCCCCGCGTTACAGTATATGCAGACAGTGCGGGGAACAGAACAAAACTCCCCGCCGGAAAGCGGGGGATTTTTATGACAGAGCGGATGGGTGTTTTATCTTCGGACGGGCGGTGTTTGCAGCCTTCGCCCTTGGCGGCACGGGCGATGCTGCGCCCGGCGGCGCGGCGGCTGGCAGCGGTGGGCATCGGCTTTGCCGGCGGCTGGGCGGTGCTGTACGGGGCGCTGATGCCCTTTGGGCTGGGGCTGACCCTTGGGCTGGCAGAGGATTGCTTTGCCCCCTGCGCGGCAGGGGCGGCGCTGGGGCTGCTGCTCCACGGGCTGGGAGCACTCTCGCTGCGCAGCCTGTGTCAGCTGTGTGCGCTGGGCGCTGCCGTGGCAGCACGCTGGCTGCTGCCGCAAAGGTTTGTACCCGCCGCGTTGGCGGGCTGCGGTACATTGACCGGCATGGCGCTGTGTTTTGCGCTGGGCAGCAGCGGCGGGGCAGACCTTTTGCTGTACAGCGCGGCGGACGCATTGCTTGCGGTGAGCATCGGCTTTGGGCTGCGCAAATTTGCCCCGGAGCGCCCGGACATGGGCACGCTGCTGGTGGGCGCAGCCGTGGCAGCGGCGCTGGGCAGTGTGCGGTGGGGATGGTTTTCGCCCGGGGTATTGGTGTGTGCCGCCGCAGAGCTGGCACTGTGCTGCCGGGCACAGAGGTTTGCCGCCCTGAGCGGAAGTGCGGTGCTGGGCGCAGCCCTCTGCGCCGCAGACCCTGCCCTTGCCCCGGCGGCAGCGGGGCTGGGCTGTGCCACGGCAGCGGCGGCGGTGCTGGCGCCCGGACGGCGGGTGGAGACCCTTGCCGCCTACGCGGGCGGGTGCGTGTCCGGGGTGCTCTGCGTGCAGCCGCCCGGAAATGCCTTTGGGATGCTGTTCAGCGCCTGCGGCGGCATGGCGGTGGGCTGCCTGCTGCCCGGCGGTTGGCTTGCCCCGGCGGCAGACATCTCACAGAGCGGAGAGAGCGCCCCCGCGCCCGCCCGCAGTGCGGCGGCATCTACCCGGCTGGAAGCCGTGGCGCAGAGCCTTTCCTCACTGGCGGAGACGGTGAACGCGGTCTACGAGGGCTTGCCCCGGCGGCGGGAAGGTTTCCGCTGGGTCATAGATAATGTACATGATACCCTTTGTTTTAACTGCGGGCGGCGGGAGACCTGCTGGAAGCAGGAATACACTGCCACCATGGCGGGCATGGAAGCGCTGCGTCCGCTGCTGGAACAGAATGGCAGCGTGGAGACCGCGCAGTTGCCCGGGGAATTGTCCCGCTGCATCCACCCGGCGGCGCTGTGTGCGGCGGCGGGGCGCAGCTTTGCGCTGTACCGCAGCCGCAAGGAAGCGCGCATCCATTCCGAAGCCATGCGCACCGCCCTGACCGAGCAGTACAGCGCCGTAGCCGAAGCGCTTGGGGTGCTCAGCGAGCAGCTGGGGCGTCCCGGCGACCCGGAACCCTATAAATCCAGCCGGGTGGCGGAGTTCTTTACCGGGCTGGGTGCGCCGCCGCAGGAGTGCGCCGTCACGCTGGACGACCTTGGCCGCACCCATGCCGCCGTCACCCTGCCGCGCACCCGGTTCACCCCGCAGGAGCTGGCAGCGCTGGCGGGGGAGGTGGGGCATATCTGCCGCCGCACGCTGGAGGTGCCGCAGGTGCTCTCCTGCAAGGGTATGACCACCCTGCTGTTCAGCGAAAGACCGGCGCTGCGGGCGGTGTTCGGCGCGGCAAGCGCTGCCGCCCGGGGTGAGGTATCCGGGGATGCGGTGCAGCAATTCTGCAGCCCTACGGCGGCGCAGATGATCCTATGTGACGGTATGGGCACCGGACGCCCGGCGGCGGTGGACGGCAATCTGGCGGCAGAGCTGACCGCCCGGCTGCTCAAGGCGGGCTTTACCGCCGAGCTGGCGGCGCGGCTGGTGAACGTGGCGCTGGCGCTGAAAAGCGAGGACGAGAGCGGCGCAACGCTGGACCTCATCAGCGTGGACCTATACACCGGCACGGCGCGGCTGTTCAAGGCCGGGGCTGCTCCGGGGTTTCTGGTGCACGGCGGGCGGGTGCGGGCCGTGGGCGAAGCCACTCTGCCCATGGGGGTGCTGGGCGGGGTGAACGGACAGAGCCGGGTGGTGCACCTGACCGCCGGGGACTACGCGGTGCTGGTATCGGACGGCTTGCTGGTGGACGGCGCGGGCTGGGTGGCAAAGCAGGTGGAGCTTTCGGCGGCGGCAGGAGACGCGCCGGAAAAGCTGGCCGAAACGCTGGTGGAGACCGCCCGCATCCGCGCACAAAAGACCGGCCGCCCGGATGATATCACCGCCGCCGTGCTCCGGCTGGAAAAGAGCGGGTGACGGCGGCAGAGTTTCCGTTGCAATTTACGGGAAGGAGGGGTATACTGGAAGCATATTTTTCAGCCCGGCAGTGCCGGGCGCAGGAGGCGGCTTATGTTTACCATCAACGTTGCACCCGACGGCAGCGGACAGTTTACCACCATTTCCGAGGCGGTGCTGGCGGTGCCCTACGACTGCCCTGCGGTCATCCGCATCGCACCGGGTATTTACCGGGAAAAGCTGGTTTGTGAGAAGAAGGATATCACCCTTACGGGCGCGGGCATGGATGCCACCCGGCTGGTATGGAACGACGGCGGCAAGCTGCCGCACCCGGACGGGCGTCCTACCCACACCTTCCGCAGCTACACCGCCTTTTTCAGCGGCGAAAAGCTGCGGGTGGAGGATATGACCATCGAGAACGATGCAGGCCCCGGCGCAAAGGCGGGACAGGCCATCGCAGCCTATGTGGACAGCGCCCGGGCGGCGTTCAGCCGCGTGCGGCTGCTGGGCAATCAGGACACCCTGTTTTGCGCCCCTCTGCCGGAGAAAGAGCGGGAGAAGGACGGCTTTCTGGGCCCGCGCGGGCTGGCACCCCGCCGGGCAAGCGCACAGTATTACCACGCCTGCGAGATCGCCGGGGACATTGATTTTATCTTTGGCGGGGCGGACGCCCTGTTTGAGCACTGCACCCTGCGCACGGTGGACAATGGCCTTGCGCACAGCTGGGTCACCGCGCCCTCCGGTGCGGCAGATGGGCTGGGCTTTGTGTTCTGGGACTGCGATTTTGTCTCGGACTGCCCGGCGGGCAGCGTGTATCTGGGCAGACCGTGGCGGCCTACCGGCAAAACGGCGGTGCTGGACTGCCGCCTTGGGGCGCATATTGCGCCAGAGGGCTTTGCCGGCTGGAACGACCGCACCGACACGGCGCTGGCCGGCTTTGCCGAAGCAGGCAGCACCGGCGCGGGCGCAGGGGAGCGCCCCGGCTGGGTACAGGCGCTTTCGGCTGCTGAAGCCGCTGCGCTGCTGCGCGCTGCCCGGCAGAAGTGCCGCATGGAGACTACGGAAAGGATAACGGAATGAAAAAATTACCCAATGCAGTAAAATGGCTCATCATTCTGGTGGTGCTGGGCGCTATGGGCGCTATGATGTGGGCGGTGAACGACCGCGCCTCCCGGGTGGAGATGCCTGCCCCGGACAACACCTTTGGCATCTACCATACGGCAGAGAGCGGAACATAATAAGAGCTGCACATGGTCAGCGGCCTCGCCCTCTCAGTCACCTGCGGTGACAGACTCCCCCTTTTGTCGCTGCGCGCCACCTTCCCCCGGCTGGGGGAAGGCTTTCCGCACAGGAAGAGCCTCAGGTTCAACCGGAAACTTTGTCGCTATGCCAAAGGCTCTCCCTTTGGGAGAGCTGGCGCGTTAGCGCCTGAGAGGGCGAGCACGCTCAAAATAAAAGCATCTGCAACAAAAACGCTGTTTTTCTGAAATTCAGAAAGCGCTGGTTGCAGATGCTTTTTTGTTTTGTGTAAAAGGGAGCGTTCACTTACCCTCAAAATCGTCCACATAGGGCAGATCGCTCATGACGAACCAGAAGGTGGTGCCCTTGCCTACGGTGCTTTGTACGCCGAAGCGGAAGCTGTGCTGCTGGAAGATGGCCTTGGTGATGGAAAGCCCCAGACCGGTGCCCTGCTTGCCTGCATCCGAGCGGGAGCGGTAGTACCGGTCAAAGATATAGGGCAGGTCGGCGGCGGCAATGCCCGGGCCGTGATCCTCTACCTCTACCCGCACGCCCTCGGTGCAGCGGAAGGCGCGCAGGATAAAGATGCCGTCCTTGCCGATGTGGTGCATGGCGTTGCCCAGCAGATTGTGCAGCGCCCGCTGCATCATGTCCGGGTCGGCGTAGACCGGCAGCTCCTCCTCCGGCAGTTCCAGCCGCAATTGCCAGCCGTTCTGGGCGCAGACGGCGTCGTAGCGCTCGCTTACCTCATCACACAGCTGTCCCATGTCAAAGTGCACCCGCTCGCACTTATAAGTGCCGCTGGTCACCTTGCTCAGCTCCATCACGCTGGACACCAGCGCGGTCAGGCGGTCGGCTTCGTCCACGATGATGTTCATCTGCTCGTCCCGGTGCGCCTTGTCGTCACCGGTCAGGTCGCGCACCGTCTCGGCATAGCCTTTGATAAGGGTCAGCGGGGTGCGCAGGTCGTGGGAGACGTTGGCCAGCAGATCGCGCTGCATCTGCACCGCGTGCTGCACCTCCTCGGCCATGTGGTTAAAGTCCCGGGCAAGGTCGCCCAGCTCGTCGTTGCGGCGGTTGTCCACCTGCACGGCGTAGTTGCCCAGCGCCATCTGCCGCGCCGCGCTGGAAAGCTGGCGCAGCGGCTTTGTGAACCACTCGCTGAACAGCCACGCCGCCGACATGGCAAAGCCGAAGATGAGCGCCGCCGCCAGCGGCAGCAGGGTGCTGAGCACCTTTCCGGCCTCGGCAACGTGCACAAGGCTGGTGGTCACCAGCACGGTGTAGCTGCCGTCTGCCGTGGTGCGCCCTACCAATAGCTGCGCCGAGCCGGAGAGCCGGGGCGGGTTGAGCGTCTGCACAAAGCTGCCCATGCTGCGGCACTTGCGCCGCATGGCAAGGGCGGTGGCAATGATCTTATCGTTGTTGGCAGAGTCCGAAAGATAGGTGCCGTGCAGGTTGCAGAAGGACTGGTTCTCGATCTTATAAATGGTGTGCAGGGTGGTGTCCGAGATGTCCACGCAGAAGCTGTTCAAAGTGCCCTTGGTGTACAGTTCCAGCGTGAGCTTATCAAAAAAATCGCTGTTGACCGCAAGCTGCCCGAAGGACCAGCTGGACAGCACTTTGCCCTCGGCAATGGCATCGTCCAGCCGCTCTACGATGCTGTCGGCTTGATTGGTAAGCTGAGTCTCGATGTGTTTGGTGTACAAAGGCTCCAGCAGCTGGGTGGACAGCAGCCAGAACAGCCCCAGCAGAAACAGGCAGATGAAGCACAAAAACCACATCAGCTGCCCGCGGATGCCAAGGGTATGCCGTGCTTTGGTGGTTTGCCGCATGGACCGCACGCTCCTTCAGTCAACGGGCGGCATCGGGGTCGAACTTATAGCCGATGCCCCATACCGTAGCAATGTAGCTGCGGCATTTGCCCAGATGGCCGCGCAGCATCTTTACATGGGTGTCCACGGTGCGGTCCTCGCCAAAGTAGTCGTAGTTCCACACCTTCTGCAGGATCTTTTCCCGGCTCAGGGCAATGCCCTTGTTGGACGCCAGAAATACCAGCAGGTCAAACTCCTTGGGGGTCAGGGCCACTTCCTCGCCGGATACCCGCACGGTATGGCTGGCAGTGTCGATGGTCAGCTCGCCAAAGGTCATGGTGTCGGCAGTCTCGGGGGTGCGGGGCATGGTGCGGTTCAGCACCGCGCGCACCCGCGCCACCAGCTCCCGGGGGGAGAAAGGCTTTACCACATAGTCGTCTGCGCCGCTTTCCAGCCCGGCCAGCTTGTCGTATTCCTCGCCCCGGGCGGTCAGGATGATGACCGGGGTGTTGATGTGGCGGGCACGCATCTCTCGCAGGCAGGTCATGCCGTCCATAAAGGGCATCATCAGGTCTAAGATCACCAGATCAAACCCGCCGCCGGACAGCTGTGCCAGCGCCGCAGAGCCGTCCCCGGCTTCCTCGCAGATATACCCGGAATATTGCAGATGCTCGTGGATCAGCTCCCGGATGCGGGGCTCATCGTCAACGATCAGGATCTTTGCCATAAAACAGGACTCCTCCCTATCATATATCAGTATACAGCTCTATTTTAATGCAAGAATTGGAAAAAGCTGTGAATTTTAAGTGAATGGTTTGGAAAAACAAAGCCGTCTGCACCCAGTATACCACACAGGGCGGCGGGGCGGCAATCTTTTTGCGGGAAAGCGCAGAAAAAGGCACTGGGGAACTTGACAAGAAAACGGGCGTTTTTGTAAAATAAAGTCGTAAAGACTGGGGTATTTGCGATGAAAAAGGAGAAGTGATCATGAGCATCCCCAAGATCATCCACTACTGCTGGTTTGGCGGCGGGCCCATCAGCCCGGAGAGCCGCAAATGTATGGAAAGCTGGAAGAAATACTGCCCGGATTACAAGATCATGGCGTGGAACGAGCAGAACTTTGATATCAGCACAAACCGCTACGCACAGCAGGCGTATGCGGCAAAGAAATATGCCTTTGTATCGGACTATGCGCGGCTGGTAGTGCTGTACGAGTACGGCGGCATCTATCTGGACACGGATGTGGAGCTGGTGCGCCCGCTGGATGAGCTGCTGGAGCACAAGGGCTTTATCGGCATGGAGCACAGTATGCCAACACCCTACGGCCGCACGCTGCTGGTGAACACCGGTTCCGGCGTGGGCGCAGAGCCGGGCTGCGGGATGATCGGCAAAATGCTGGCGGCTTACCGGAATGCCGCCTTTATTCAGGAAACCGGCGAGCCGGATCTGCGCACCTGCACCCAGCGGGATACCCCGCTGTTTACCAAGGCCGGTTTGCAGCAGAAAAACGAGCAACAGGAGCTGGACGGCTTTCTGGTGCTGCCCACCGACTGCTTTTCGCCCTTTGATTATGTGACCGAGCGGATGCACCGGACACCGCGCACCTTCGGCATCCACTACTATCAGGGCAGCTGGCAAAGCGGCGATAAGGCAAACCGCTGGCGCAAGCGCTTCAAGTGCACCAAAGTCGGGCGCTGGTGTATGTGGCTGCGGCAGTGTTCGCCCCGCTGGCTGCGGGAAAAACGGCGCAGCCTGCATAACCGCTGCCGCCTGCAATGGAAAAAATGGTTCGGCTGCCGCGGGCTGCAATTTGGCCGCTGCATCCTGCTGGACAGGGAACTCCGGCTGCGGCTGAACAGCGGCTCCCGGGTGACGCTGGGCGACCGGGTGGAGAGCGATGGCAGAGTGTCCATCACCACCGGCTATTCTAGCCGGCTGAACATCGGCAGCGGGGTCTACTTCAACGACGGCGCGGTCATCAGCTGTCTTGGAAAGATAACCATCGGCGAGAACACCCTTTTTGGCCCCGGGGTGAAGATCTTTGATAACAACCACCGCTTCAGCCGGGAGGAAGGGGTCAGCCGGGAATGCGCTGCGGGCTGCATCACCGTGGGGCGCAGCTGCTGGATCGCTTCGGACGTGGTGCTGCTCAAGGGTGCGGATATCGGGGACAACTGCGTCATCGGCGCGGGCTGCATCATCCGTGGCGCAGTGCCCGCCGGCTCCCTCGTGACCCGCAGCGGGGAGCAGACCATCCGCCCGATCGAGACAAGATAGCGCATAAAAGTCTGCTGCACTAGGGCGGCGTCCTCGCCCTCTCCGTCAGTTCGCTTCGCTCACTGCCACACTCCCCCTTTTGTCGCTGCGCGACATCTTCCCCCGGCCGGGGGAAGTCTTTCCTCAAAGGGAGAGGCCTTGGCAAAAAGATGAAGTTTGCATGGACTGCCAAAGGCTCTCCCTTTGGGAGAGCTGCCGAGCAAAGCGAGACTGAGAGGGCGAGCACGCTAAAAAATATGAGCATCTGCAATAAAAATTCGCTGTTTCTCTGAAAACTCAGAAGCGAATGTTGCAGATGCTTTATTGTTTGATAGGCACACCCCGCTTGCCCTTTTTGCGCAGGAATGCTATACTTTAGCGATAAAGGACAGTGCGCTGTCCGCAGGTTTTTCAGAGATAAGGATAAGCGCTTATGCGAATCGGACTGATCGAATTTTTGCTCATACTGGCCATTGCGTCCCTCACGGTAGGGCCGCGGGTGGCGTTGTTCGTGGACCGGTGGATGCGGCGTGCCAACCGCGCCAACGCCATGGCGGCGCGCCGCCGGGCCGAGTATGCCGCCCAGATGGCCGCAGAACGGGATGCCATGCTCAAGCGGTTCCGCACCGCCAGCACGGTGTTCGGGGTGGGCATTTTGCTGGTGCTGGTGTATGCGCTGGGCTTCCGTCCCATCGACACCCCGCCGCAGACCTATAAAGCACCCGACCTCCGGCAGGAGACGGGCGCAATGCAGACGGCAGTTTCCACCGACCGCAAGACCCGGCTGGAGCTGGGGGAGTATCAGGGCGTGGACTGCATCCGCGCAAAGGACGGCCTTTTGTATGCCGCTGCGTGGAACGGTGCCGCCCTGAAAAAGCGCACCGCCGACCTTGTGCGCACCGATGGCGGGCACGCTGCCGCCATCCTGAGCGTGGAGGGCGAGCTGACCGGCTTTGCCTTTGACGCCGCCGGGGATGTGTGGCTGACCCAGCTGACCACCGCCGGGGGCACCTTGTGCCGCGTCAAGCACGACAGCTGGGGCGCAGCGGTGGAGCAGGTGGTCACCCAGCTGGACGGTGCGCCGCTGGGGGCGGTATCTGCCGTGGAGGTAAGCCCGGCGGGCAAGGTGTACTTTGCGGTGGTTGCGGCGGCAGGCGCGGAGAACGGGCTGGAAAGCGCCCTGCGCACTGAACTGCTGGCGCACACCGCCACCGGCTGCGTGTATGTGTACGACCCCGCCGCCCGCACGGTGGAAAAGGTGCTGGGCGGGGTAGCAGGCGCTGCGGGTCTGGCGCTCAGCCCGGACGGCAGCACCCTGTATGTCTCCGACCTTGGCAGCCGCTGCATCTGGGCGGTGGACGCCGCCGCCCGGGAGCTGACCGCCGGGGGACGGGGCTGCACTGCCGCCTTTGCCGGTCTGCCGGGCTATCCCGGTGCGCTGGCGGCAGACACGGACGGCACGCTGTACATCAGCTACCGCTGGGCGCGCAGCAGCTGGCTGGAAAAGAACGCGGACAGCACCCTGCTGCGGGGCATCGCCCTGCGGGCGGGGCAGAATACGCAGGAGCGGCTGTTCCGATGCACGGCAGACGCCCCCTGCGCCGAAGCAGTGAGCCTTGCCACCGGGGCTTGGGAACAGACCTTTACCGGCCTTGCACAGGACAGCTGCGCGGCGGTGTGTCCGATGGAAAGTAAAGTATATTTCGGTGCAGCAGGGGCAGACAGCCTGCTGGCTGCAAACCGATAAGCGAGGTGTTTTTGTATGACCGAAGCATTTGCAAAACAGATCGAGACCGAGGCGCGGCAGGCAATGACCGAGCTGGTGGCCGCGGCAAAGCTGAAAAAGGGAGATGTGCTCGTGGTGGGCTGCTCTTCCAGTGAGATGGTGGGCGGTCACATCGGCAAGGATTCCAGCTTGGAAGCTGCCCGGGCGCTGTACGCGGGCGCTGCGCCGGTGCTGGCGGAAAAAGGCGTCTGGCTGGCAGCCCAGTGCTGTGAGCACCTGAACCGCGCCATCATCCTTGAGCGGGAAGCCGCAGAGAAGTACGGCTGGGAGGAAGTGTGCGTTGTGCCCCGTCCCCATGCGGGCGGCAGCTGGGCGACCACCTGCTGGAAGAACTTCAAAGACCCGGTGGCGGTGGAAGAGATCCGCGCCAACGCGGGCATGGATATCGGCGGCACCCTGATCGGAATGCATTTGAAGCGGGTGGCAGTGCCGGTGCGGCTGAGCCTTCATAAGATCGGCGAAGCAAACATTCTGTGTGCCTACACCCGTCCGAAGCTGATCGGCGGCGAACGCGCCCGCTATACCGAGGAGGACTGAGTCAGATGGCAGAAAAGAATTTGGAAGAGATGCGGCAGGCCGTGGCCGAGATCCGGGAAAAGATGGCCGCAGCCGCCCGGGAAGCCGGACGCGATCCGGCAGCGGTGCAGCTGTGCGCCGCCTGCAAGACCCGCACGGCGCAGACCATAGCAGCCAGTGCCGCCCTGCCTATTGACTTATTTGGCGAAAACCATGTGCAGGAGCTGTGCGCAAATTACGATGCCGGAGCCTACTGCGGTAAGCCCAGCCATTTTATCGGCCACTTGCAGACCAATAAGATCAAAAAGGTGCTGGGGCGGGCAAGCCTGATCCAAAGCGTGGACAGTGAGCATCTGCTGCTGGCCATTGAGAAGGAAGCCGCCAAGACCGGTATCGTGCAGGATATCCTGCTGGAAGTGAACATCGGCGGGGAGGAGAGCAAAACCGGTGCTGCGCCGGAGCTGCTCTGGCCGCTGCTGGACACCGCCGCCGCACAGGAGCATATCCGGGTCAAGGGTCTGATGGCGATTCCGCCCGTGAACGATGACGACGCCCAGAACCGCCGGTATCTGGCACAGGTGTATCAGCTGTTCGTCCGGGCAGGGGAGCGGGGCTACCGCAACGTGGAGATGCAGACCCTTTCCATGGGCATGAGCGGCGATTTTGAAAACGCCATCCGCGAGGGCGCTACCCTTGTGCGCATCGGTACCGCCATCTACGGTGAGCGGGATTACAGTAAAAAATAAGAGAAACGCGGAAATAAAAACGGTTTCAGGGCAGCGTCCTCGCCCTCTCAGGCGCTCTCGCGCCAGCTCCCCCAAAGTGGGAGCCCTTGGCAGTCCACGCAAACTTCATCTCTTTGCCAAGGCCTCTCCCTTTGGGAGAGGTGGCACGGCGAAGCCGTGACGGAGAGGGCGAGCCCGCTGAAAAATATCTGCAACACCCTGAATCGGAAAAGCCTGATGGAAATCAACAAAAACGGAGGAACCATGCCGAAAACCAAAACCAACGACCCCGGGGCGCACCACGCAAGCAGCGGTGCACTGATCCGGCGTTTTCTGCCGTATCTGGCAAACTATAAGATGGTGCTGTGCCTTGATCTGTTCTGCGCAGCGCTGACGACCCTGTGTGATATCGTGCTGCCCAAGATCATGAGCATCATCACCAACTCTGCCATGGGAGTGGGCATCACCCTGACGGCGGGCATCGTGCTGAAACTGGCGGCGCTCTACTTTGTGCTGCGCATCATCGACGGCGCAGCCAGCTACTATATGTCCAGCATCGGTCATATCATGGGTGTGCATATCGAAACGGATATGCGCCGGGATGCCTTTGACCATCTGCTGCAGCTGGATCACACCTACTACAACAACACCAAGGTGGGCACCATCATGGGGCGCATCACCAACGATTTGTTTGACGTGACCGAGTTCGCCCACCACTGCCCGGAGGAGTTTTTCATCGCGGGCATCAAGATCGTGGCGTCCTTTGTCATTTTGTGCCGCGCCAGCATCCCGCTGACCTTGGCGGTGTTTGCCTGTGTGCCGCTGATGGGCGTGGTATCGGTGTACCTGAATGGCCGTCTGCGAGCGCGGTTCCGCCAGCAGCGTGTCCAGATCGGCGAGCTGAACTCTACCATCGAGGACAGTCTGCTGGGACAGGGCGTGGTCAAGGCCTTTGCCGCCGAGGACGAGGAGCGGGAAAAGTTCGCCAAGGGCAACCGCGCCTTTGAACAGATCAAGACCCTTGGCTACTACGCCATGGGCGCCTTCAACACCTCCACCCGCCTGTTTGACGGCCTGATGTATCTGGTGGTCATTCTGGCAGGCGGCCTGTCGCTGGTGTACGGTAAGATCACCGCCGGTGATCTGGTGGCGTATATGCTCTACGTCACCACCCTCATCGCCACCATCCGGCGCATCGTGGAGTTTGCCGAGCAGTTCCAGCGCGGCATGACCGGCATCGAGCGCTTTGCCGAGATCATGGACACCCCGGTGGCTATCAAGGACGCCCCGGACGCAGTGCCATTGCAGCCCGGTCCCGGAGAGATCCGGTTCGAGAAGGTGTGCTTTGAGTACCCGGACGACCACAACAAGGTGCTGCACGACGTCAGTCTGGACATCCGCGCCGGGGAGCGTCTGGCGCTGGTGGGTGCCTCCGGCGGCGGCAAGACTACCCTGTGCAACCTGATCCCCCGCTTTTACGAGGTGACCAGCGGCCGCATCCTCATTGACGGACAGGATATCCGCCGGGTCACCTTAAAGAGCCTGCGGCAGGATATCGGCATCGTGCAGCAGGACGTGTACCTGTTCAGCGGCACGGTGGCGCAGAACATCGCCTACGGCAAGCCCGGTGCCACCCGGCAGGAGATCGAAGCCGCCGCCCGTCTGGCGGGCGCGGAAAAGTTCATCCTTGCGCTGAAGGACGGCTACGACACCTATGTGGGCGAGCGCGGCGTCAAGCTGTCCGGCGGACAGAAGCAGCGCATCGCCATTGCCCGGGTGTTTTTGAAGAACCCGCCCATCCTGATTCTGGACGAAGCCACCAGCGCACTGGACAACGAGAGCGAGATCCTTGTGGGACAGAGCCTTGAAAAGCTGGCGCACGGCCGCACCACCCTGACCATCGCCCACCGCCTGACCACCATCAAGGACTACGACCGCATCCTTGTGCTGGGCGAGGAGGGCATCGTGGAACAGGGCACCCACGCCCAGCTGCTGGAAAAGCAGGGCATCTACTACCGCCTGTGGAACCAGCTGCCCGCAGAGGATGGGGAATAAAAGCGCCTGAAATACAAAAAAGACACCCGAAAGGGTGTCTTTTTGTCTCTTGTCAAGGGAAGTGAACGGGTTTCATCTCTAGGCACCCACCGATTCATCTTGTTTGGCGTTTTGCATCCACCGCACCAGCGCTTCGGCGTCCTGTTTGCCTTTGGCGTACATTCTTTCAAGGCCGGCGCGGTTCTTGGTCAGGGTGGACATTCCCTCGGTGCTGTCCGGGGCGATGATGCAGACAAGGCCCTGTCGCTCCAGCTCCCGCGCCCGCTGGACAGCCGTGTTGTACCGCCATGCCCGGCGGCGCAGCCCCTCGGCTGCAGCGGGGTAATGCGACTGCAGCAGGTGTGCCAGATGCTTGTCCCGGGCATCACTACTCACCAGCCCGATGGGCTTGGTCAGGATGAGAGCCACCCGGTCGCAGCCGTGGGCAAAGGCCCATTCCAGCGGAACGGGGTCGGCCAGGCCGCCATCAAAATAAGGCACGCCGTCGATGACGCAGGGCTGGTCGATGACCGGGATGCAGCAGGACGCCATGAGGACGCGGTAGTCGTCCGGGTGGAGGTCTGCCTTGGTGAAATACTGCGCCTCGCCGTTCTGTGCATTAGCGGCCACCACGCAGAGCTCTGCCGGGCTGCGGGCAAGCGCCGCGTAATCCAGCGGATTCTCGCCGCCTGCATTGCTGAGGGTGCCGTAGACATAGCCCAGATCGAGATAGGAGTGCTTGCGGATGAGGTTGTGCACGCTCATGTACTCCCTGCGGAAGGAGTATTCATCGTAAAAGGGCTTGTTCCGCCCATGCTGGCCTGCCAGATAGGACGCCATATTGGCACTGCCCGCCGAAACGCCGATGCAGAGATCGAAGCGGAGGTCCTCCTCCAGGCAGCGGTCCAGCACGCCAGCGCCGTAAATGCCCCGCAGGCCGCCACCCACATCGATGACACCGTATTTCATGGTCTGTTCCTCCATCGTTTCATTCCATTTTCCTCCCAGTATAACGGGACGGCAGGAAATACTCATTGAGCAAACGGCGGGATCTGATGCAATTTGCGGCAGAAAGCAGGATCTGCCGCAATGGGGGCAAACAAAAACGGCCAGCGTATCATGTGCTCTGTGATATGTACCCCTAATCGAGAAAATCCACCCGCATATGTTCCAGCACACCTTTGTCAGCATTTTGTTGTCGAACCCTAATATCGGCGTGGCGACAGTAGCCGCAGAAGCCGGACACGCACAGCCCAGTACCACTCTTGCAATCTACACGCAGGTCTATGACAAGCGGCGCAAAGAGATTCGCAACCAAATGAGCAAGGAACTGTACGAATGAGCAAAAAAGAAGCACGAAGGCCGGGACCTTCGTGCTTTTTTGGTGGGCCAGGCAGGACTTGAACCCGCGACCAAGCGGTTATGAGCCGCCAGCTCTGACCAGCTGAGCTACTGGCCCGCAGGGGTGCTGCATTGCTGCAACACGCACTAGTATAACAAAAACTGCGCAAAAAGGAAAGCATTTTCCGCAAAAATCATTTGGTGCGGTGGGCATCCAGCTTTTGCAGCATAAATTCGTCCAGCATGGCGGGCGGGAACAGCGGCTCTTTGTAGCCAAAGGCCTCCCGGATAAAGATCAAAGTCACCACGGTCTGGCGGCCGGGGTCCAGCCGCAGGGTGTACAAAGTGTCCAGCGGCTGCTGGCTGGGCTGGTGCAGCGTCAGGTGCAGCAGAAAGCTGCCGTCGTTCTCCCGGCGGCACTCGTAGGCAAAGAGGTCGGTGTCGCTGCGGGTGTCCAGACGGTCAAAGCACTCGTCCAGCGCAAGGCCGGTGCGGAACTCGGACAGGCCGGCGGGGCCGTACTGGCTGCGGCGGTTCGTCTCCCGCCGGGAGAGCAGGTACACGATGATGCCCAGCGCACAGGCTAAAAGACAGACGGAAACGACAGCGTTCATGGAAAGACCCTCCCCAAAAGAGTTTTCCTTATTGTAACACAACCTGCGGGGGTTTGTGCTATAATATTTACAATTCTTTTTTAAATTTTTCTGCAGGCCGGGCGCAAACGCCCGGGGGGAGGGGCTTCATGAAGCTTAAATTTACACGCAAGACATGGTATTTCTTTTTGCTGGCTGCAGCGGCGGTGTCCATGCTGGGCGGCTTTGCCGTGCTGAGCGGGATGGATTTTTCCGGGCTGGAAATGATCGTGTTCTGCCTTACCGGCATCGCGGTGCTGTTTCTGGCGGCGCAAAAGGGCGCACCGGCAAGGGAAAAACGCAACTACACCGGCGTGTTCGTGGTGCTGATGCTCAGCAAGCTGGGTGCCAGCGGCTGGGCGGGGGATATCTGCTCGGCGCTGGTGTGGCCTGCTTTGCTGGCAACGGAGTACGAGCGCGGCAGACCCATCCAGCGGCAGCTGCAGCTGGTGAGCGCCGCCGAGGTGCTGCGGCTGGTGTTCTGGATGCTGACCAAGTACGCGGGCATGAGCGGCCTTGCCTTCTGGACGAATTTGATGTTCATGCTGCTGACCTGCGCCCGGGGCTGGGCGGGGCTTACCCTGTATAAGACACAGGAGGAGACCCTGTGACCCAGCGCCGCAGGACGTCTAAAGCCAAGGCAAAACGCCGCTTTGGCCGCAGAGCCTTTCTGGCAGGGGCGGGCGCAGCCGCCTGTGCTGCGGCGGGGTGGTATCTGCGGCAGAAAAGCGATGCAGACCGCACTGCTGCCTCCGGGCAGGATACGCCCCCGGCACCCAACCCCGCCCTGCCCGCCGGGGAGTGGCGGGCGGTGTGGGTGAGCTATCTGGACTGGGCGCTGCTGGATTTTTCCACCGAGGACACCTTCCGCGCCGGGGCAGCGCAGCTGCTGGACAATTGCGCCGGGCTGGGACTGAACACCGTGCTGGCGCAGGTGCGCCCCTTCGGGGACGCGCTGTACCGCAGCAGCCTGTTCCCGTGGAGCCATCTGTGCACCGGGGTGCAGGGCAAAGACCCCGGCTTTGACCCGCTGGATGTCTTTCTGGCCGAGGCGCACCGCCGGGGCATCGGGGTGGAAGCGTGGGTCAACCCCTACCGTCTGCGCTCCTCGGCGGCGATGCCGCCGAATCTGGCAGAGAATAATCTGGCAAACACCCACCCGGACTGGCTGTGCACCGCCGGGGAGGGGCTGTACCTGAACCCCGCCGTGCCTGCCGCCGCAGACTATGTGGTGCAGGGGGTGGCAGAGCTTTTGCAGAACTACCCGGTGGACGGCATCCACTTTGACGATTACTTTTACCCCACCACCGATGCCGCCGTGGACGCGGTGCAGTTTGCGGCAAGCGGCGCAGCCGACCTTGCCGCGTGGCGGCGGCAGAACGTCACCGCGCTGGTGGCGAAAGTGTACCGCACCGTAAAGGCGGCAGACCCCACCTTGCGGTTCGGCATCAGTCCGCAGGGCAACCCGGACAACGACCTTGACCAGCAGTACAGCGATGTGACCGCATGGCTGGCGGCGGGCGGGGAGGAGAAGGTCATCGACTACCTCTGCCCGCAGGTGTACTGGGGTTACGGCTTTACCCTGCACTCCGGCAGCACCCGCTTTGCCTTTGAAAACATCGTTCCGGCGTGGCTTGCCTACCCACGGGCGGGGGATGTGGCGCTGTACTTCGGGCTGGGTGCGTACCGGGTGGGCACCGGGGACGGCGGTGCGAACCCGGACAGCGTATCCGGCTGGAGTACCGGCAGCGCGCTGGCGGCGCAGGTAAAGGACTTACGGCAGCAGGCGGCGGGCGGCTGGGCGCTGTACCGCTATGGCAGTCTGTTCGGGCCGGAGGCTCCTGCGCTGGCCGGGGCCGAGTGCGCGGCGCTGCGGGCGCTGAATAAGTGAAAATTCGTGCAGAAACAGGCGGCAAACCGCACAAAATAAACACAGGTATCTTGTGCAGAGCGGCAAAATGCGGTATACTTACCCTGTATCTGCCCGTTGGCAGAGACGCACGAAAAAGAAAAGTTTCTTTGTTTCTATGAGGAAAGCTATGAAGATGAAAAAACAGCTTTTGGCACTGCTGCTGGCGGCGGTGATGGTGCTTAGCCTGACCGGCTGCAAGGAGACCCTGAAAAAGGTGGCGCAGAAGGTGACAGGCCACTCCGAGGAAGTGCAGGAGGAGGACACCACCCGCTGGGCGGAAGCCACCGCCGACCCGCTGATCATTCAGGGCATTGCGGATGCCTCGGCAAAGTATGCCACCGCCACCGCAGACGGCTGTCTGTACGCGGTGTTCAACGGCATCTGGAGCCGCAACACCGGCTACTTTACCGTGCCGGGCGGCAGTTTGAACATCATGGCCTGCGGCACCGCCGAGGGCACCCAGAAGTTCAAGGTGGCACTGTGGAAAAAGGTGGACGGCGGCGCAGCGTATGTGCCGGACAGCACCTACTACGTCAAAACCGATGGCACCGACTACCGCTGCACCATTTCCGGGCTGGACCCGGCGGCGCAGTACCGCGTGACCATCTCCTATGATTCCAGCCGGTACTACCTGTACGGCCTGATGAAGGTGGAGGGCATTGCCGGATGACGAACCAGACGAAAAATTCAATGCTGCTGATGCTGTGCGCCCTGATCTGGGGCACAGCCTTTGTGGCGCAGAGCGCCGGCTCTGGCATGGGCGCGTTCTCCTTTCTGGCGGGGCGCAGCTGGATGGCGGTTCTGGTGCTGCTGCCCACGGTCAAGGCGTTTGACGCCTTGCACCACCGGCAGGGCAAACCGGACGGCAAGCCCAAGACCGCTGCCGAGCGCAAGCTGCTGCTGAAAGCCGGGCTTATGTGCGGCACGCTGCTGTTTTTGGCCAGCGCAGCGCAGCAGCTGGGCATCACGCTGGACCCCTCCACCGCAAAGGCGGGCTTTCTGACCGCCATGTATGTGGTGCTGGTGCCGGTGTTCGGCCTGTTTCTGGGCCGCAAGGGCAGTGCACAGCTGTGGGTGAGCATGGCCATTGCCGTGGTGGGGCTGTACCTGCTGTGCATGAAGGACGGCTTTGGCAGCATCCAGAGCAGCGACTGGCTGCTGCTTTTGTGCGCGGTGCTGTTCAGCTTCCAGATCATGGCGGTGGATCATTTTTCCCCGCAGATGGACGGCGTGCGCCTGAGCCTTGTGGAGTTTTTTGTGGTGTCGGTGGAAAGCACCGTGGCGGCGTTTTTGTTCGAGCAGCCTGCCATGGCAGAGTTTATCACCTTCGCCGGGCCCATCCTGTACTGCGGCATCATGTCCAGCGGCGTGGCCTACACCCTGCAGATCCTGGGTCAGCGGGACCTGAACCCCGCGGTGGCAAGCCTTATCATGTGTCTGGAAAGCGTATTCAGCGCCCTGGGCGGCTGGCTGCTGCTGCACCAGAACCTTTCCTTCCGGGAATCTTTCGGCTGCGTGCTGCTGTTTGCCGCCGTGGTGCTGGCACAGCTGCCCCTTGGCCGCCTGATGCGGAGCAAGGCCTGAGGTGGCGGCAAAGCTGTGCGCCCAGCTGCGCAGCGTGGAGGGCATCCAGTACGAGCTGGTGCGCAAAAAGGTAAAGCAGCTGCATCTGCGGGTGCGGGACAACGGCACCGTGATGGTAAGCATCCCCCTGACGGCCAGTCTGGAACAGGCTGACCGTTTTGTGCTGCAAAACGCCCAGTGGATCCGGGACACCCGGGTGAAGAACATCACCAAGCGGAACAAGGATAACGCTGACCTGCCGGACAAGGCCACGGCGCTGGCCTACTTTACCGCCATGAGCGATAAGGTCTACCCGGCCTTTGCCGGGGTGCTGGGCGGGCAGAAGCCTGTCCTGAAAGTGCGCAGCATGACCAGCCGCTGGGGCGTGTGCTGCCCGGGCAAGCGGCAGATCACCCTTGCTTTGCAGCTGTATAACCAGCCCCCTGCGGCGCAGATCTATGTGGTAGTACACGAGTACTGCCACTTTTTGCAGTTGAACCACAGCCCGGCCTTCTGGGCAGAAGTGGAAAAGCTGCTGCCGGACTGGAAGGCCCGGCGGGAACTGCTGAAAAAATAATCTATCGTAAAAACGGAGGGAAATTCCCTTGGAAAACGAAAAAAAGACCGGCGATAAATATTCCAAACTTGCCGGCAATACCCTGATCTTTGCAATCTCCAGCTTTTCATCCAAGCTGCTCACCCTGATCGTACAGCCCTTTCTGACCTACGCCATGGCGGAGATCTCGGATCTGGGTCTGTCCAAGATCCTGAGCCAGTATGCAAACCTGCTCATCCCCTTTGTGTCTATGGGAATGTCCAACGCCATCATCCGCTTTGGTCTGGACAAGGGCAACAGCGAAAAGCAGGTGTTCACCAACGGCCTGCTCACCATTCTGGGCGGCTTTGGCATTCTGGTGCTGTGCTGGCCGGTCACCCAGTTTTTGCCGGATATGGCGCAGTACGGCCTGCTGATCTACATTTATGTGCTCATGAGCTGCCTGCGCACCCTGTGCACCCAGTTTGTGCGCAGCCGCCAGTGGAACAAGCTGGTGGCGGTGGACGGCGTGCTGTGCACCGTGGCTACCATGGCGTTTTATGTGCTGTACCTGGTGGGCTTCAAGTGGGGCGCCAACGGCTACCTGCTGGCCATCATCAGCGGCGACCTGACCAGCGTGCTGTTCTTGCTGTTTACCGGCAAGCTGTGGAACTATGTGGAGCTGAAGGGCATCAACAAAAAGCTGTGGCGGCAGATGCTCAACTTCTCGCTGCCCATGATCCCGGCGCAGATCAGTTTCTGGATCATCAACGCGTCTGACCTGTTCTTTGTGCGCGAGATGTGCGAGGGACTGGACGGGCGCACCGGCAACGCATGGAGCGGCCTGCTTTCCACCGGCTACTTCCTGCCCACCATCCTGACCACGCTGGGTCTGATCTTCTACGACGCGTGGCAGCTTTCCGCTGTCACCGAGGAGGAAGGGCGTGCGCGGTTCTTTACCCAGATCTTCCGCACCTATTCCAGCGTGCTGTTCTGCTGTGCGGCGGGCATTATCTGGCTGTGCCGCCCGGTGATGCACGTCATGAAGTCCAACTACTATTACGCATGGCACTTTGTACCGTTCCTCGTGCTGGCTTCCACCTGCAGCTGCTTTAACCAGTTCATGAACAGCGTCTATGTGGTGACTAAAAAGTCGCAGCGCAGCATGGTCACCATGATGGCGGGCGCTATCAGCAACTGCATCATGAACTACTTCTTTATCAAGTGGTGGGGACCTGTGGGCGCGACCTATGCGTCCTTCCTTGGCCTTGCACTGGTGTTCACCCTGCGCGCCGTGGATGCCCGCCGCATGATCGGGATGCACGTCCACCCGGCGCGGGTGCTGGTAAATGCCGCCGCGCTGGTATTTGAAGCCTTTGTGCTGCTGGCAGAGCCGCCGCTGTACGGGCTGTGGACGGGGCTGATCACGCTGGTTATCATCCTGTACAACTTTGCGGGCGTATGGGCCATGGCGCGTGTGTTGCTGCCCCGTCTGCTGGGCCGCCGGGGCAAGGCGCTGGTAGCCGCCGTGGACGGCTGGCTGAAGCCGAAAAAGGCGTAAAGCAGGACGATTTTGAATGGCCGCCGCGTGCGCTTTGGCCATATTCAGCGGAAAAATTATTTATAAGTTCGGAATACCGGAGCGTCTGCGGACGCTCCGGTATTCCATTTTCACGGGGAAGGACATAAAGGTGAGTAATATATTTTTACAATTTATGGAACTTGCTCAAGTTTTTTCCTTCTGCCGGTTGACGGTATCCCCCTGAATCCGTATACTATAAATATATCTTGTACAAAAGTGTACAAACAGGATACAGACGAAAGGCGGTGGACATCATTCTCAGACGATCGCTCCCCAAGCTGCGGGAAAAGCTTTTGGAGGCGCTGCAGGCGGTGCTGCCCATTGTGGCCATTGTGCTGGTGCTCTGCTTTACGGTAGCACCGGTGTCGCCCAGCATCCTGCTGTGCTTTTTGCTGGGCGCTGCCATGATCGTGGTGGGCATCATGTTCTTTACTCTGGGTGCAGAGATGAGCATGACCCCCATGGGCGAGCGGGTGGGTGCAGTCATCACCCGCAGCCGCAAGCTGCCCCTCATCCTCGTGCTCGGCTTTTTGCTGGGCTTCCTTATCACTATCTCTGAGCCGGACTTGCAGGTGCTGGCAGATCAGGTGCCCTCCATCCCCAGCGGTACGCTGATCCTTTCGGTGGCGGCGGGCGTGGGCCTGTTTCTGGTCTTTGCCTTCCTGCGTATGCTCATCGGCGTTGCGCTGCCAAAGCTGCTGGTGCTGTTCTATGGGCTCATCTTTCTGCTGGCGGCCTTTGTGCCCAAGGAGTTTCTCGCCGTGGCGTTTGACTCCGGCGGCGTGACCACCGGCCCCATGACTGTGCCCTTTATCATGGCGCTGGGCGTGGGTGTTTCCGCCATCCGCAGCGACCGCCACGCGGCGGACGACAGCTTTGGTCTGGTGGCCATGTGCTCCATCGGCCCCATTCTGGCGGTGCTGACGCTGGGCATCGCCTTCCGCGCAGCGGACAGCACCTACATCCCGCCTGTTCTGCCGGAGGTGGCAGACTCGGTGGAATTGTGGCGGCTGTTCCGGGAAGGCCTGCCCACCTATCTTGCCGAGATCGCCCGCTCGCTGCTGCCCATTGTGCTGATGTTCGGGGCATTTCAGCTCATTGCCCTGCGGCTGGACCGCCGCACGCTGGGGCGCATCGGCGTGGGCCTTGCGTATACCTATATCGGCCTTGTGCTCTTTTTGACCGGCGCAAACGTGGGCTTTATGCCCGCCGGTAACTATCTGGGACAGGTGCTGGCAGGCAGTGGGATGCGCTGGGTGATCATTCCCATCGGAATGCTCATCGGCTACTTCATCGTCAAGGCCGAGCCTGCGGTCTATGTGCTGAACAAGCAGGTGGAAGAGGTGACCGACGGTGCCATCTCGGCGCAGGCCATGGGTCTGGCACTTTCCGCAGGCGTGTCCATCTCGGTGGGTCTTGCCATGGTGCGGGTGCTGACCGGCATCTCCATCCTGTGGTTCCTTGTGCCGGGCTATGTGTTCGCCATCAGCATCTCCTTTGTGGTGCCCAAGCTGTTTACCGCCATCGCATTTGACGCGGGCGGTGTGGCTTCCGGCCCTATGACCGCAACCTTCCTGCTGCCGCTGGCACAGGGTGCCTGCGTGGCGGTGGGCGGCAACATCGTCACCGATGCTTTCGGCGTGGTGGCGATGGTCGCCATGACTCCGCTCATCACCGTGCAGATGATGGGTCTGGTGGCGCAGCTGCGCACCCGCAAGGCGCATGTGGCGCAGCCCGCTGCGGTGCTTGCCACCGTGTTTGCAGACCTGCCGGATGACGCCATTATCGAGCTGTAAAGGAGGCAGAACGTGAGCAGTTTGTTTTTGATGATCACCATCACCGACCGCCGCTCTACCGATGGCTTTTTGCAGCTGTACAAAAGCCACGGCGTAACGGTAAGTATGCGCACCGTAGGCTCCGGCACGGCGGTGCAGGAGACGCTTTCCACCCTTGGGCTGGAAAAGACCGAAAAGGCGGTGCTGCTGGCTGTGGTAACGGCAGAGAGCTGGCAGAAGATCCAGAAGGATCTGCGCCGCAAAATGCAGATCGATGTGCCGGGCACCGGCATTGCGTTCATTGTGCCGCTGAGCAGCATTGGCGGCAAACGGGCGCTGATGTTCCTCACCGAGCACCAGTCCCTTACATGGAAGGAGGAGAGCACCTTGAAGGATACCCGCTACGAACTGCTGCTGGTGGTGGCAAATCAGGGCTACACCGGCTCCATTATGGACGCTGCCCGCACCGCCGGTGCAGGCGGCGGCACGGTGATCCACGCAAAGGGCACCGGCATGGAGGGTGCAGCCGCCTTTCTGGGCGTGGAGCTGGTGAACGAAAAGGAGCTGGTGCTCATCGTCAGCCGCACCAGCCAGAAAAACACCATCATGAAAGCCATTATGGAGGGGGCAAACCCCAAGGCGGGCGCCATCGTGTTCTCGCTGCCGGTTACCGATACCGCCGGTCTGCGGCTGATGGAAGAGGACGAAGCCCAGCCGGAAGCTGCCCTGTGACCCCTTAAAAATTGATCCCGATATCCGCATTTATCGCCGAAGGCTTGATAAATGCGGATATTTTCGTTATCATAGTAGAAGAACCTTCAACTATAAACAAAGGAAGATGAAGATGACGCAATTAACACGCAAGCAGCAGCAGCTCTTCAACGCACTGTCCATCGTGGTGGGCAATGCGATGTATGCGCTGACTGTGGTATTATTTCTGATGCCCTCCGGCCTGATCACCGGCGGTGCCACCGGTATCGCACTGGCTTTCAACAAGGTCACCGGCCTGCCGGTGTCTGCAGTGCTGTTCGTGGTCAACGTGGCCATGCTGCTGCTGGGCTGGTGGGTGCTGGGACGCCGCTTTGCCCTGAACACCATGGCAAGCACGGTGCTCAGTCCCTTTTTTATGGCGCTGTGGGAGCGGCTGCTGGGCAATCTTGTGCTGACCGATGATCTGGTGCTGAACACCGTATTCGCGGGCTTTGGCATCGGCATCTCGCTGGGCATCACCATCCGCGCCGGTGCTTCCACCGGCGGCATGGATATCCCCCCGCTGGTGCTGAACAAGTGGTTCCACCTGCCGGTGTCCAGCACCATGATGGTTTTCGACTTTATCATTCTGGCGGCGCAGGCGGCGTTCAGCCCGGTGCGGCAGTCCCTGTACGGCGTGGTGATGGCCATTATCTACACGGTCGTGCTGGACAAGGTGCTCATGCTGGGCACCACCCGCACCGAGGTAAAGATCATCAGCGCCAAGTCCGATGAGATCTGCGCCGCTATTTTTGCGCAGCTGGACCGCGGCGTGACCATTCTGCACGGCGAGGGCGGCTACCTGCGGGAGCCGGAATCGGTGCTGCTGAGCGTGGTCTCCAACCGGCAGCTGCCAAGGCTGGAAAAGCTGGCGCACGCCATCGACCCCACCTGCTTTATGATCGTGAGCCACGTTACCGAGGTAAGCGGGCGCGGCTTCTCGCTGGAAAAGGACTATCAGGCGGAGGGGTAAGCGGATTTCCCCAAGGCTCTTGCAAAACTGCCCCGGTTTGGGGTATAGTATAGAGGAACAGTAGGTTATACTGTATCTCACCCAAAACAGAAAGGAAAAGCTATCATGTTTGATATTTTCAATATGCTCAAAAAAGAGGAACACACCGCACCCAAGCAGGTGACCCGCGATACCATCATCGGCGATATTCTGGATATGGACCAGACCACCGCACCCTACTTTATGGAGATCGGGATGCACTGTCTGGGCTGCCCGGCTTCCCGCGGCGAGACCATCGAGGAAGCCTGCGAAGTGCACGGCGTGAACTGCGATGAGCTGCTGGAGAAGCTGAACACCCATCTGGCAGCCAAGAAGGCCTGAGTGCTGCCCACACTGGATGCGCGTCTGACCGCAGCGGCCCAGCTGGTGCGCCCGGGACAGCCGGTGGCGGACATCGGCTGTGACCACGGCAAGCTGACGGCGGTGCTGGCGGCTTCGGGTAAGTACCCGAAGGTCATCGGGGCAGACCTGCGCCCCGGCCCGCTGGCAAAGGCAAAACAGACGCTGGAAAATGCAGGTTGTCTGGACCGCGCTGAGCTTCGGCTCGGCGACGGTCTTTCTGTGTTGTCTGCCGGGGAGGTGGGCAGCATCGTGCTGGCGGGCGTGTCGGCGCAGACCACTTGGGAGATCATCGAAAAAGCGCCGTGGGTGTCCGCTGTGGGCGGGCCGCGCCTTGTCATGGTGCCCGCCACCCGCCACAGTGAGCTGCGCCGCTGGCTGTGGCAGCACGGCTTTGCTCTTGTGGCAGACCGCCCGGTGCTGGCCGCTGGCCGCTGGTATGCGGTGATGGCGGCGGAGTACACCGGCGAGGTGACCGAGCCCACCTTTACCCAGTGTCTGCTGGGGGATACCGGCCGCTGGCCGGAGGGTGCGGGCTATGCCGCATGGCAGCGGGCAAAGCTGCCCCGGATGCGGCTGGGCGTGCCGGACGGCAGTGCGCTTGCCGCAGAGATGGATGCCATTCTGAAAGAGGGAAACTGAAATGACCACGGTACAGCAGGTATACGAAGTAATGCAGCGGCTTGCCCCGCCGGAGCTGGCAGAGCACTGGGATAACCCCGGCCTGCTGGTGGACTGCGGCGGTGAGGTGCGCCGGGTGCTGGTGACGCTGGACATCACCCCGGAGGTGGTGGAGGAAGCTGCGGCAAAGCAGTGCACGGTCATCGTGGCGCACCATCCGGTCATCTTTGACCCGCTCAAGCGGCTGTGCCCCGCCGATGTGCCCTATCAGCTGGTGCGGGCGGGCATTTCCGCCATCTGTATGCACACCAATCTGGATGCCGCCGAGGGCGGGGTGAACGATGTGCTGGCGGATCTTTTCGGCATCCGGCAGCGCACCGCCTTTGCAGACGGCTGCGGCCGGGTGGGGGAGATTGACCCCATCACCGTGCCGGAACTGGCCGCGTTGGCGCAGCACAAGCTGGCAGCGCTGTGCAACGCGCCGGACACCGGCACGGCAGTACAGGTGAAGTTTGCCGACACCGGAAAGCCGGTGCACCGGCTGGCGGTCATCAGCGGCGCGGGCGGCAGTCTGTTTGCCGAAGCCATCGCCGAGGGCGCGGACTGTCTGCTGACCGGCGAAGCCAACCACCACCATGCGCTGGACGCCAAGCGGCTGGGGCTTTCCCTCATTGCGGCGGGACATTACGCCACCGAGTTCCCGGTGACTGCTGCTGTGGCAGCTGCCCTGCGCGCCGCCCTGCCGGAGCTGGAGGTGCTGATAAGCGCCGAGAACCGCGACCCTTATACTTATTTATAAAGAGAGAACCCTCTCCGTCATTGCTGCGCAATGCCACCTCCCCCGAAAGGGGGAGGTCTTTCAGCATAAACCGAAAAACTGGCAACGCCGCAGGCGACTGAGAGGGTTATAGATAAAACGAGGTAACATTTATGGCACTGGATGCCGCGACACTGGCGCTGACGGCAGCGGAGCTGAAAGCTACCCTGACCGATGCCAAGATCGCAAAAATTTTTGAACCGACCCGGGATGAGCTGGTCATCACCCTGCGCACCCGCACCGATACCTACGCCCTGCTGCTGTCTGCCCGCAGCGGCTCTGCACGGGTGTGCCTGACCGAGGAGACCTTTGAAAACCCCGAGACGCCGCCCTCCTTCTGTATGCTCATGCGCAAGCACCTGACCGGCGGCAGACTGCTGGATGTGCACATGGAGCCGGGCGACCGTATCGTCTACTTTGATTTTCAGTGCACCAACGAGATGGGCGACCTTGTGCGCAATACCCTGTGCGCTGAGCTGATGGGGCGCTACTCCAACCTTGTGCTGGTGCAGAGCGGCAAGATCATCGATGCCCTCAAGCGGGTGGATTTTGAGGACAGCGACGTCCGGCAGCTGCTGCCGGGCTTGCCCTACACTACGCCCCCCAAGCCCGCCCGCCCGGATTTTCTGCTGGTGAGCAGTGCGTCCATTGTGGCAGCGGCCTGTCAGCGGGAGCTGCCGGTGGCGGACGCGTTGAACAAGACGGTGGCCGGCGTAGGGCCGGTGGTCTGCCGCGAAGCCGCATGGCGCGCCTTTGACGGAGAACATCTGCCCGCCAATGAGCTGACCGATGCCCAGAAGCGCAGCCTGATGGCGGCAATCGACGAGCTGAAGGAGCTGCACGCGCAGGGCGGCTGTCCCTGCAGCGTCACCGCGCCGGACGGTAAGCCGGTGGAGTATACCTTCTTCCGCCCGCAGCAGTACGGCGAGCAGTACACCATCCGGGAGTGGCCGTCCTTCAACGCGATGCTGGAGGGCTACTATGCCGAGAAGGACCGCGCCGAGCGGCTGCGCACCAAGAGCAAGGAGCTGCACAAGGCGGTGCACAATATGTATGACCGCGCTCTGCGCAAGCAGGCAGCGCGGCAGGAAGAGCTTGCCGCCAGCGGCAAAAGCGAAAAGCTGCGCCTGTACGGTGAGCTGCTGTCCGCAAACCTCTATCTGGCGCAAAAGGGCATGAAGAGTCTGACCGTGCCCAACTGGTACGACGAAGGCAAAGAGGTGACCATCCCGCTGGATCTGCGGTTCAGCCCCAGCCAGAATGCCCAGAACTTCTTTAAGAACTACAAAAAGAAGCAGACCGCCGCCCGGATGCTGGTGGACCTGCTGGCAGAGGGCGAAAAGGAGATCGCCTATCTGGAAACGGTGCTCTACGAGGTGGAAAGCGCCTCCGGTGAAGCTGCCCTGAACGAGATCCGCATGGAGCTGAAAAATCAGGGCTACCTGAAATACTACAAGCAGCGGGACAAAAAGCAGAAGCCTGCGGACTTTCTGCGCTATACCTCCAGCGATGGCTTTGAGATCTTGGTGGGCCGCAACAACGCCCAGAACGACAAGCTCACCCTGCACACCGCCCGGGGCAAGGACTTATGGTTCCATGTGCAGAAAGCACCCGGCAGCCATGTTGTGGTCATGAGCCGGGGCGAGGACATCCCGGACACCACCAAGCAGGAAGCGGCGGAGCTGGCGGTCATCCATTCCAGCGCCTACAAGGCGGGCACCGGTGCCAAGGTGGCAGTGGACACCACCGAGGTGAAGAATATCTGGAAAGCAAACGGTGCCAAGCCCGGCATGGTGCTGTACGAGGTGTACACCACCGTCTACATCACCCCGCGGGAGGGGCTGGAAGAGCAGCTGAAGAAGAAATGATTTGAACTGCGCGCCGCGTTTGCTTTGCGCATGGTTCAAGGAAGAATTATTTTAAATTTGCCAATCGGGAAAATCTGCGGATTTTCCCGATTGGCTTTTTCACGGGTAGGGTCGTGGAGGAAAACGGCATTTGCAGCGCCGCTGCTTCCTGCGGAAGCAGCGGCGCTGCGGGGAAAGCTTCTGCTTGTCGCAAGCGTGCAGGGACGCTCCGCTGGGCCAGAGGCAGGGAGGGGTGTTCCGACTCCCCCCTCCCTACCTCTGGACTCCACCCACCCCGCAACGGGTCAAGGGCTGCACGCCCTTGACAAACCTAAAGAAGAAGTCGAAGCACAAAAAAGCTAGCGCTGCGCCAGTCGGCGCTATCGCTTTAACGCTTTTTTCGCTTCTCCATTAAAAACCCCTCAGTCGCTGCGCGACAGCTCCCCCGAGGGGGAGCTGGCACGCCCAGAAGCTTTACACTTCAGCTGGGAACTTTCCCGTCATGCCAAAGGCTCCCTCCCCGAGGGAGCTGGCAAAGCCGACAGGCTTTGACTGAGGGAGTTCTCTTATATAATAGGTATAACCCCCGCGTCTACCGCCCATACTGATGCTGCAAAGGGGAGCGGGGGAGTTTTCCACCGGCAAAAAGCGCTGAGATTGTGCATCTTGCACAGAAAATGCGGCCATTGACAAAACAGAGAAAATAAAAAAGAAAAATCGTAATTTTCTGCAAAAAACACTTGCCAAATAGACGAAGATGTGATAAAATATCTCTCGGCTGCAAAAGGCTTGTGCGATACAAGTCGTGCAGGCCAGCGATATGCGTTGATGCGGGAGGTTGTCATCCGGCGATAGCTGCGATGGGTTATTTCCGCGGAGTATGTCCGATCTTAGAACCGGGCGAAAAAATTACTGACAGCGATGGAATACGTTCCCTCGGCAGAGAAGTTACTCCTCTGCGAAACGGGCGGAACCAATGTTCGGATTTGATTTGCTAATATGTTTCCGGGAGAACTGCCATGCGGTTCACCGGTTTTTATAGTGCCAAATCGAGGAACACCCGGAACTGTGTAGAGCAATTTATCGGCTCGCCTAGGGCAAAAACAATTTTTCAGGAGGCGTAAGCAATGGCAGTCAAAGAGAAAATCAGAATCCGTCTGCAGAGCTATGATGCTCAGCTGATCGATGCCGCAGCAGAGAAGATCGTGGAGACCGCAAAGCGCACCGGCGCACGCGTGTCCGGCCCCATCCCCCTGCCCACCGATCGTGAGGTCGTTACCGTTCTGCGCGCTACCCACAAGTACAAGGATAGCCGCGAGCAGTTCGAGAGCCGCACTCATAAGCGTCTGATCGACATTCTGAAGCCGTCCAACAAGACGGTCGAGGCTCTGATGAGCCTCCAGCTCCCCGCTGGCGTGGACATCGAGATCAAGCTGTAAACCACACACGATCAAATTCGATGCCCTCGTTTCCCGAGGGGTCATGTTGGCAGTGACGTGCGCTGCCAACCAATAACCTTTACAGGAGGAAAAGAAAATGGTTAAAGGCATTATCGGCAAGAAAGTCGGTATGACCCAGCTGTTCGATGAGAGCGGCAAGGTTATCCCCGTCACCGTCATCGAGGCAGGCCCCTGCACCGTCGTGCAGAAGAAGACTGTCGAGAGCGATGGCTATCAGGCTGTTCAGCTGGGCTTCGGCGAGGTTTCCGCCAAGAAGGTCAACAAGGCAGCTGCAGGTCACTTCAAGAAGGCAAACGTTGCCCCCAAGAAGACCCTGCGTGAGTTCCGTCTGGACGACGTTTCCGCAATGAACGTTGGCGACATCCTGAAGGCTGACGTCTTTGCAGCAGGCGACAAGGTTGACGTTGCAGGCGTTTCCAAGGGCAAGGGCTACCAGGGCGTTATCAAGCGCTTTGGCCAGCACCGTCTGCGTGAGAGCCACGGCACTGGCCCGGTGGCACGTCATGCAGGTTCTATGGGCGCTATTTCCAACCCCTCTCGCGTGTTCCCCGGCAAGCGCCTGCCCGGCCACATGGGCTGCGTGCGCGTTACCGTGCAGAACCTGACCGTTGTCAAGGTTGACACCGAGAACAATCTGATCGCTGTCAAGGGTGCGGTCCCCGGTTCCAAGGGCACCATCATCACCCTGGCCAACAGCGTCAAGGCGTAAGGAGGAAAGCTACAATGGCAAAGTTTAATGTAGTCGATATGAACGGTCAGCACGTTAGCGAGATCGAGCTTTCCGACGCCGTGTTCGGTATCACCCCGAATGAGAAGGCTGTCCACATTGCTGTGGTGAACTTCCTGGCCAACCAGCGTCAGGGCACCCAGAACACCAAGATCCGCATGGAAGTTTCCGGCGGCGGCAAGAAGCCTTGGCGTCAGAAGGGCACCGGCCACGCTCGTCAGGGCTCCATCCGTGCTCCGCAGTGGACCCACGGCGGCGTTGCTCTGGGCCCCAAGCCCCGCAGCTACAACTACCACATCAACAACAAGGTCAAGCGTCTGGCTCTGCTGAGCGTGTTGTCCGACAAGGCTGCCAATGGCAACATGGTCGTCGTTGACAAGTTCGCTTGCGACGAGTACAAGACCAAGGCTGTGGTTGCTATGCTGAACGCTGTGGGCGCCGGCAAGAAGAACCTGCTGGTCAACGAGACTGTCGATGCAAAGTTCGTCAAGAGCGCTGGCAATATCGCCGGTGTCAAGACCACCTTCGCAGGCAGCGTGAACACCTACGATGTGCTGAACGCCGACAAGCTGATCATCAGCGTCGACGCAGCTAAGAAGCTCGAGGAGGTGCTTGGCTAATGAAAACCGCACATGATATCATCCTGAAGCCGGTCATTACCGAGAACTCCATGGCTGGCATCGCTGACAAGAAGTACACCTTCAAGGTCGCTACCGATGCTACCAAGGTCGAGATCGCTCAGGCAGTTGAAGTTCTGTTCCCCGGCGTCAAGGTCGCTAAGGTGAACACCGTCTCCGTCCGTGGCCGCTTCCGCCGTCAGGGTATGCACGCTGGTTACACCGCTGCATCCAAGAAGGCTATCGTGACCCTGACCAAGGACTCCAAGGAGATCGAGTTCTTCAACAGCATGGTCTGATAGAACCCGCCGAGGGTTCCTCTATGGGGATATGACCCCGATAATAATTCATAAGATAAACAAAGGAGAATAGCACAATGGCTATCAAAAAGTATGGCCCCACTACTCCGGGCCGCCGCGGCATGACCGTCACGGATTACAGCGTCCTGAGCAAGGTCGCTCCTGAGCGCAGCCTGCTGGAGCCCATGAAGAAGCACAGCGGCCGCAACAACACCGGTCGTATCACCGTCCGCCATCAGGGCGGCGGCAACCGCACCAAGTATCGTGTCATCGACTTCAAGCGTCAGAAGACCGATATCCCCGCTACCGTCAAGACTCTCGAGTACGATCCGAACCGCAGCGCATTCATCGCTCTGGTCGAGTACACCGATGGCGTCAAGAGCTACATCATTGCTCCCGATGGCCTGAAGGTGGGCGACGTGGTCGTCAGCAGCAAGTCTGCCGATATCAAGCCCGGCAACTGCCTGCCCTTCGAGAACATCCCTGTCGGTACCATCATCCACAACATCGAGCTGTATCCCGGCCGCGGCGCTCAGCTGGTTCGTTCCGCTGGCAACATGGCTCAGCTGATGGCTAAGGAGAATGGCTACGCTCTGGTTCGTCTGCCCTCCGGTGAGATGCGCAACGTGCCCGTGAACTGCACCGCAGTCATCGGTCAGGTTTCCAACATCGACCACGAGAACGTCAACCTGGGCAAGGCAGGCCGCAAGCGCCACATGGGCGTGCGTCCCGGCAGCCGTGGTACCGTTATGAACCCCTGCGACCATCCCCACGGTGGTGGCGAGGGCCGCGCACCTGTTGGTCACTCCGGTCCTATGACTCCCTGGGGCAAGCCCGCTCTGGGTCTCAAGACTCGCAAGCATCATAAGCGCTCCGATAAGCTGATCGTGAAGCGTGCAGGTAAGTAAGAGAGGAGTTTAAGACAATGGGTAGAAGCATTAAAAAAGGACCTTTCGTCCAGGCTGCTCTTATGAAGCACGTTGAAGCGATGAACGCTTCCGGCAAGAAGCAGGTCATCAAGACCTGGAGCCGCGCCTCCACGATCTTCCCCGAATTCGTTGGTCACACCTTTGCCGTCCACGACGGCCGCAAGCATGTGCCTGTGTATGTGACTGAGGACATGGTTGGCCACAAGCTGGGTGAGTTCGTTCCCACCCGTACCTTCAAGGGCCACACTGGTAATTCTAAGTAATAGAGGGAGGAACACAACATGGAAGCTCGGGCAATTCTTCGTTATGCCCGCATTAGTCCTCGTAAGGTGTCTATCGTTATGGACCTGATCCGTAACAAGCCCCTGGACGAAGCGCTGGCAATCCTGCAGTACACCCCGAAGGCAGCTTGTGAGCCCCTTCTGAAGCTGGTGAAGTCTGCAGCCGCTAATGCGGAAAACAACTTCAATATGGACAAGAACAACCTCTACGTCGCCGAGTGCTACGTTTGCCCCGGCCCGACGCTGAAGCGCATGATGCCTCGTGCACAGGGCCGCGGCTACCGCATCCTGAAGCGCACCAGCCACATGACCGTTGTTCTGAAAGAGAAAGAGTAAGGAGGGAAAACAATGGGCCAGAAAGTAAATCCGCACGGCATTCGTGTCGGCGTTATTAAAGACTGGGACAGCCGCTGGTTTGCCTCCAAGAAGGATTTCAGCGATAACCTCGTCGAGGATCACAAGATCCGCACTGAGCTGAAGGCTCAGCTGAAGGACGCTGGCGTCCCCAAGATCGAGATCGAGCGCACTGTGGATCCTTCCACTTCCGCTCCTCGCGTTAATGTTAACATCTACTGCGCTAAGCCCGGTATGGTCATCGGCAAGGGCGGCGAAGAGCGCATCGCCCTGCAGAACAAGCTGACCAAGGAGTATGGCAAGACCGTTATCGTCAATGTCATCGAGGTGAAGAGCCCCTCCACCAACGCACAGCTGGTTGCTGAGGACATCGCTCGTCAGCTGGAGAACCGCGTCACCTTCCGTCGTGCTATGAAGCAGTGCATGCGCAATGCCATGAGCCCCCGCGATCGCGCAACCGTTCCCGCAAAGGGCATCAAGGCAATGTGCTCCGGCCGTCTGGGCGGTGCTGATATCGCCCGCACCGAGAGCTACCACGAGGGCACCATCCCCCTGCAGACCCTGCGCGCCGACATCGATTACGGCTTTGCAGAGGCTGCTACCACCTACGGCCGCATCGGCGTTAAGGTGTGGATCTACAAGGGCGAGGTCCTCAAGAGCGCAAAGACCGCTCCTAAGAAGGAAGGAGGCAACAAGTAATGTTACTGCCTAAGCGTGTTAAGTACCGCCGCGTTCAGCGCGGCCGCATGACCGGCAAGGCTACCCGCGGCAACGTGGTGTGCCAGGGTCAGTACGGCCTTGTTGCTCTGGAGCCGGCATGGATCTCCTCCAAGCAGATCGAGGCTGCCCGTGTTGCCATGACTCGTTACATCAAGCGTGGCGGCAAGGTTTGGATCAAGATCTTCCCCGATAAGCCCGTGACTGAAAAGCCCGCTGAGACCCGCATGGGCTCCGGTAAGGGCTCTCCCGAATACTGGGTTGCAGTCGTGAAGCCCGGCCGCGTGATGTTCGAGCTGGCAGATGTCGATGAGGCAACTGCTCGCGAGGCTCTGCGTCTGGCTATGCACAAGCTGCCCATCAAGTGCAAATTTGTTGTCCGTGAGGACTCCGTGAAGGAGGATGGCACCAATGAAGGCTAATGAACTCCGCGAAATGCAGACCGCAGAGCTGACCAGCAAGCTGGCAGATCTGAAGGCTGAGCTGTTTAACCTGCGCTTCCAGCATGCCATCAACCAGCTGGAGAACCCCGGCCGCATCGAAGCAGTCAAGAAGGACATCGCCCGCGTGATGACCGTTCTGGCTGAGAAGCAGTAAGGAGGTTAAACGATGGAAGAACGTAATCTGAGAAAGACCCGCGTCGGCGTCGTCGTGTCCGACAAGATGGATAAGACCATCGTGGTTGCCGTTAAGGATAGCGTGCAGCACCCCCTGTACAAGAAGATCCTGAAGCGTACCGTGAAGTTCAAGGCTCGTGACGAGCAGAACGAGTGCGGTATCGGTGACCGTGTTGAGATCATGGAGTGCCGCCCCCTGAGCAAGGATGTGCGCTGGCGCCTGGTCCGTATCGTTGAGAAGGCAAAGTAATCTTTGCCCGCTGCTTTGAACAGTTTGAAAGGAGATATCTGATATGGTTCAGATGCAAACTTATCTCAAAGTTGCCGACAACACCGGTGCCAAGGAGCTGATGTGCTTCCGTGTGCTGGGCGGCACCCGCAAGAGATACGCAAACATTGGTGACGTCGTGGTCTGCTCTGTCAAGAAGGCAGCCCCCGGCGGCTCCGTTAAGAAGGGCGACGTCGTCAAGGCTGTCATCGTGCGCAGCAAGCATGGCGTGCGCCGCGACGACGGTTCCTACATCCGTTTTGATGAGAACGCCGCCGTTATCGTTATGGCCGACAAGAACCCCAAGGGTACCCGTATCTTTGGACCTGTTGCTCGCGAGCTGCGTGATGCCGGCTACACCAAGATCCTGAGCCTGGCTCCGGAATCGCTGTAAGGAGGTTTTAAAAATGAATAATCTTCATGTTAAAACCGGCGACAACGTGATGATCATCAGCGGCAAGGACAAGGGCCACACTGGTAAGGTCCTGCAGGTCAGCCCCGCTGAAGGCAAGGTCATCGTTGAAGGCCAGAACATGGTTACCAAGCACGTCAAGCCCCGCCGTCAGGGCGAGCAGGGCGGCATCGTTAAGGCCGAGGGCGCTATCTACGCTTCCAAGGTCATGACCGTCTGCCCCAAGTGCGGCAAGGCCGTGCGTGTGGGCCACGTTGAGAAGGACGGCAAGATGGTTCGCGTCTGCAAGAAGTGCGGCGCTGAGCTGTAAGAAAGGAGTAAGGAACAATGGCTCGTTTGAAAGAACAGTATGTCAATGAAATTGCTCCTGCTCTGAACTCCAAGTTCGGTTACAAGAGCGTTATGCAGATCCCCAAGCTGGACAAGGTCGTCATCAACGTTGCCTGCGGCGAAGCCAAGGAAAACGAGAAGATCCTGGAAGCAGTTATGAAGGATCTGGGCCAGATTACTGGCCAGAAGGCAGTCGTCTGCCGTGCCAAGAAGAGCGTTGCTAACTTCAAGCTGCGTCAGGGCACCCCCATCGGCTGCAAGGTCACCCTGCGTGGTGAGCGTATGTACGAGTTCGTGGATCGCTTCTTCAACGTGGCTCTGCCCCGTGTGCGCGACTTCCGCGGCATCAACGGCAACGGCTTTGACGGCCGCGGCAACTTTGCCTGCGGCATCAAGGAGCAGATCATCTTCCCCGAGATCGACTTCGAGAAGGTCGATGCAGTCCGCGGCATGGATGTCTGCTTCGTCACCACCGCAAAGACTGACGAGGAGGGCAAGGAGCTGCTGAAGGCTCTGGGCGCTCCGTTCGCAGAGAACAACTAAGGGAGGAGATTTGTAAAATGGCTAAACTGTCTATGAAGCTGAAGCAGTCTCGTCCTGCTAAGTTCTCTACCCGTGCATACACCCGCTGCCGCATCTGCGGCCGTCCCCACTCCGTGCTGCGCAAGTACGGCGTGTGCCGTGTGTGCTTCCGTGAGCTGGCCTACAAGGGCGAGATCCCGGGCGTGAAGAAGGCTTCCTGGTAATTTACCAGAGGGCTGGATAGAATGTCGGATATCCGCCCCGGGGCAAACAACTTGTTTCGGGGCGGTATCATTATAAAACAAATGAGAGCTAATCTAAGGAGGTTAGTGGCAAATGCAGATTACTGATCCTATCGCGGACCTGCTGACTCGCATCCGCAACGCTAGCACTGCCAAACACCCTTCTGTGGAGATCCCCGCTTCCAACATGAAGAAGGCTATCTGCCAGATTCTGGTTGACGAGGGCTACATCAAGGGTATGCAGGTCAAGAACGACACTGTTCAGGGCACCATCGTTGTCACCCTGAAGTATCAGGCAAACGGCGAGCCCGTTATTGCCGGCCTGCGCCGTGTGTCCAAGCCCGGCCTGCGCATCTACACCAACTGCGAGGATATGCCCAAGGTCATGAAGGGCCTGGGCACCGCGATCATTTCCACCTCCAAGGGCATCATGACTGACAAGGCTGCACGTGCTGAGCACGTCGGCGGCGAAGTCCTGGCCTACGTGTGGTAAGAAAGGGGTAAAAGACAATGTCGAGAATTGGAAGAAAACCCATCGTCATTCCTGCCGGTGTCACTGTCACTGTCGATGAGGCAGCACACGCTGTCACCGTCAAGGGCCCCAAGGGCAGCCTGAATTCCAACTATCATCCCCTGATGACCGTTAAGGTCGAGGGCAATGAGGTTTTGGTTACCCGCCCCAATGACGAACCCAAGGCCCGCAGCCTGCACGGCCTGACCCGTACCAACATCGCCAACATGGTGAACGGTGTTGTGAACGGCTACGAGAAGAAGCTGGAGATCGTTGGCGTTGGTATGCGCTGCCAGAAGCAGGGCTCCAACCTGGTCATGAACCTGGGCTTCTCTCATCAGGTGAACGTCCCCGATACCGAGGACTGCACCATTGTGTGGCAGGATCCCAACCACTTCTCTGTTACCGGTATCGACAAGCAGAAGGTCGGCCAGTATGCTGCAGAGATCCGCGCCAAGAAGCCGCCTGAGCCGTACAAGGGCAAGGGCATCCGCTACGCTGGCGAGGTCGTCAAGCACAAAGAAGGCAAGGCCGGTAAGGGCAAGAAATAAGGTAAGGAGTGAAAGACAATGGTTAAGCAGATCGACAAGAACGAAGCTCGTCTTCGTCGTCATCGCCGCGTTCGCAACAAGATCAGCGGCACCGCAGCACGTCCTCGCCTGGATGTTTTCCGCTCCGCCAAGCACATCTACGCTCAGATCATCGATGATGAGCAGGGCGTTACTCTGGTGTCGGCGTCCACTATGGACAAGGACTTCAACGGCAACGGCGGCAACGTCGAGGCCGCTGCTGAGATCGGCAAGAAGGTTGCAGCAAAGGCTCTGGAAAAGGGCATCACCGAGGTCGTGTTCGACCGTGGTGGCTACGTTTATCATGGCCGTGTTAAGGCCCTGGCTGATGGCGCCCGTGAGGGCGGCCTGAAGCTGTAATGAGAGGAGGAAACACATTATGGCTATGAGAAACCGTGAAGACGACGGCATGATCACCAAGGTTGTGTCTATCAACCGCGTTTCCAAGACTGTCAAGGGCGGCCGCATCATGAAGTTTGCTGCTCTGGTTGTCGTTGGCGACGGCAAGGGCACCATCGGCTACGGCATCGGCAAGTCCGGTGAAGTTCCCGAGGCTATCCGCAAGGGTGAGGCCGCTGCCAAGAAGAATATGCACAAGGTTGCCCTGAAGGGCACCACCATCCCCCACGAGATCGTCGGCAAGTACGGCGCAGGCGCTGTTCTGCTCAAGCCGGCTGCACCCGGTACCGGTATGATCGCCGGCGGCCCCGTGCGTGCCGTCATTGAGGCTGCTGGCATCAAGGACGTTCGTGCGAAGTCTATGCGTTCCAACAACCCCATCAACGTTGTTGCTGCTACCTTTGCAGGTCTGTGCGGTCTGGTCAGCGCCGAGTCTGTCGCTGAGAAGCGCGGCAAGACCGTGAAAGAAATTCTGGGTTAAGGAGGTAACTAACCATGGCAGATAAGATGCTCAAGATCGAGCTGAAGAAGAGCCTGATCGGCCGCGGCGCTAAGCAGATCGCTACCGCTGAGGCTCTGGGCCTGAAGAAGCCGGGCGACGTTACCGTTCAGCCTGACAACGCCGCTACGCAGGGCAAGATCGCAAAGATCGGCTTCCTGCTCAGCGTCACCGAAGCCTAATAGCAGGGGGTATACGCACAATGAAGCTTCATGAATTGCACGCCAGCAAGGGCGCCAATAAGGCTGCAACCCGCAAGGGCCGCGGCATTGGCTCCGGCAATGGCAAGACTGCCGGCTTCGGCAGCAAGGGCCAGAAGGCCCGTTCCGGCGTGAAGCACGCTGGTTTCGAGGGCGGTCAGATGCCTCTGGCACGCCGCCTGCCCAAGGTTGGCTTTAACAACATCTTTGCTACCCAGTACGCCATCGTCAACGTGGCTGACCTGGAGGCTGCTTTCAATGCCGGCGATGTCGTCGATACCGAGGCTCTGAAGGCTAAGGGTCTGGTCAAGAAGACCCTGGACGGCGTTAAGGTTCTGGGCAACGGCGAGCTGACCAAGGCTCTGACCGTGAAGGCCGCAGCCTATTCCGCTTCTGCCAAAGAGAAAATCGAGAAGGCAGGCGGAAAGGCTGAGGTGATGTAAGGTGTTCCAGACATTCCGTAACGCATGGAAGATCCCCGAGCTTAAAAATCGTCTTCTGTTCACGCTGGCGATCCTCGTGGTTTACCGTCTTGGCTGTGCCATCCCCGTGCCGTTCGTTTCCGGCTCTGCTCTGACGCAGATGTTTGCAAACGGCGATATGCTCTCGTACCTCAATATGATGAGCGGCGGCGCACTGGCAAGATGCACGCTCTTCGCGTTAGGTGTGACACCCTATATCAACGCCTCTATTATTGTGCAGCTGCTGACTGTAGCCATTCCTTCGCTGGAAAATCTGGCAAAGGAAGCGGACGGCCAGCAGAAGCTGCAGCAGATCAACCGGTACGCCGGTGCCGTGGTCGCACTGATCATGAGCATTGGCTACTACTTCGTGATCCGCAATATGGGTGCACTGAAGTATGTTTCCGGCGCAGTCGGCGTGTTCGCCGCTGTGGTCATCATCGCTACCTTCGTTGCAGGTGCTCAGCTGATCACCTGGGCGGGCGAGCAGATCGATGACAAGGGTATCGGCAACGGTGTTTCCCTTCTGATCTTCGCTTCCATCGTTTCCAACTGGTCCTCGCTGTACACCTCTGTGACGGGTCTGATGACCCGCGCAGCGGCTGGCGAGCCTCAGTTCTATATCCTGCTGCCCGTTCTGGTAATTCTGGCACTGGTCGCTGTGGTCTTTGTGGTGGTCATGACCAACGCAGAGCGCCGCATCACCATCCAGTACGCCAAGCGTGTGGTGGGCCGGAAGCAGATGGGCGGCCAGAACAGCTACCTGCCCCTGAAGCTGAACATGAGCGGCGTCATGCCCATCATCTTCGCTTCGGCTCTGGTGTCCATCCCGGGCACTATCGGCAGCTTTTTGCAGATCGATCAGACCGCTCACCCGGTCTGGTATGCGTTCTTCCATACCTTCAACTACACCTCTTGGCTGTACGTTGTGATCTACCTGCTGCTGATTTTGGCATTCAACTACTTCTATGTGGCCATCCAGTACAACCCTGTTGAGATCGCCAACAATCTGCGCCGCAACAACGGCTCGATCCCCGGCTTCCGTCCCGGTAAGCCGACCAGCGATTTCATCACCCGCACCCTGAACAAGATCACCCTCATCGGTGCCATCTTCCTGGCTGCGGTGGCTGTACTGCCGATCATTCTGGGCAACCTGACCGGTATGAGCATTCAGCTGGGCGGTACCAGCTTGCTGATCGTGGTTGGTGTGGCACTGGATACCACCCGCAGCCTCGATAGCTTTATGACCATGCGCAACCACAAGGGTTTCCTTGGCTGATCTGAAGCAATAAAGATGTAAGAAAGCACTGGAAAGGAGAGTACGCTCATACTTTTCAGTGCTTTTTTGCTTTTGTACGTATGTTTCTATCATGTGGCATATAAGAAAGGAAGCGATCCTATGAATCTGATCCTGTTGGGCGCACCCGGCGCAGGCAAAGGCACGCAGGCCGAGATCATCTGCGCAAAGCTGAACATCCCTTCCATCAGCACCGGCAACATCCTGCGCGCTGCTGTCAAGGAGGGCACCGAGATGGGTCTGAAGGCCAAGAGCTTTATGGACGCCGGTGCTCTGGTACCCGATGAAGTCATCATCGGCATCCTGAAGGAGCGTCTGGCACAGGCTGACTGCGCCAACGGCTTCATTCTGGACGGCGTGCCCCGCACCATTGCGCAGGCAGAGGCCATCGAGACCATGGGCATCCGCATCGACAAGGTGCTGGAACTGCAGGTTGAGGACAGCGTGATCGTGGAGCGCATGAGCGGCCGCCGCGTCTGCGAGAAGTGCGGCGCAAGCTACCACATCCTGAACAAGAAGAGCAAGGTGGAGGGCGTCTGCGACCTGTGCGGCGGCAAGACCGTCATCCGCAAGGACGACCAGCCCGCAACCGTGCTGGATCGTTTGAAAGCCTACCATGAGCAGACCGAGCCGCTGGTGGAGTTCTACCGCACCCGCGGCAAGCTGGCAGAGATCAAGTTCTGCCCCTCCATCGAGGAGACTACGGCTGAAGTCATGAAGGCTTTGGAGGCATAAGCGTGATCCAGATCAAAAATGCAAAAGAGCTGGACGGTATGCGCCGGGCAAACGCCCTGAGCGCAGCTGCCCTGAAGTACGGCGGAGAGCACATCGAAGCAGGCATGACCACTTGGGAGCTGGACAAGCTGATCTACGACTTCATCGTGAAGCACGGCGGCATCCCCAACTTCAAGGGTCTGTACGGTTTTCCCGGTACAGCCTGCATCAGCCTGAACGATACCGTCATCCACGGCATCCCCTCTCACGATATCGTCATCCGCCCGGGTGACATCGTGAGCATCGACACCGGTGCCAAGGTGGACGGCTTCAACGGCGACAACGCCTGCACCTACGCGGTGGGCAAGGTGGACTTGGAAGCCCAGCGCCTGCTGGAAGTGACCAAAGCTTCTCTGTACAAGGGTATTGAGCAGGCCGTGGCGGGCAACCGCATCGGTGATATCGGCTACGCCGTGCAGAGCTACTGCGAGGACGCGGGCTTCTCTGTGGTGCGTGACTTTGTGGGTCACGGCACCGGCAAGGAGCTGCACGAGGACCCCGAGGTGCCCAACTACGGCCATCAGGGCCGCGGGCCCCGTCTGGTGCCCGGCATGACCATCGCCATCGAGCCGATGATCTGCCAGGGCGACTACAAGATCAAGCAGCTCAGCGACGGCTGGACTGTCAAGACCAAGGACGGCGGGCTGGCTGCTCACTTTGAGCACTCCATCGCCATCCTGAAGGACCGCACCGAGATCATGACCCGCAGCTGGGATGACCCGGATTTTGACCCGGCCACCTTCAGCCTGAAGTAAGCAACCATTAAAAGGAGCCGCTGCACAGACGATGTGCGGCGGCTTCTTTTGCGTATGGAGCATTCTTGTCGCAGTTGCTTTTTGGTTAGCGGGCTCGCCCTCTCAGTCAAAGCCTGTCGGCTTTGCCAGCTCCCCCAAAGTGGGAGCCCTTGGCAGTTCACGCAGACTGCATCTCTTTGCCAAGGCCTCTCCCTTTGGGAGAGGTGGATTTGCGTAGCAAAGACGGAGAGGGCGAGCCCACTGTCCTTGCGCGAGATCCGTTTTTCTCTCCTCCCTCCTGCAATTTGTGCAATTGTGACAACTTTTCGTGAAAAAGTTTCACCTTCACGGTGGAGAACCGCGAAAGGAGGACGGGACGGAAAAGAGCTTTTACACAGAATAATTTTTTATCGGAAATACGGAAAAAACCTCTTGCAAATTGACAACAAAAGGTGTATAATCTATAAATGGCTGTGGAAGCCAGATACTTCCTCGACGGACAGGCTTAGTCTGCCCGTTTTGCGGATTTTGTGCCGCAGGAGATGAAGTATGTGGCGCTCATCGCCACCTGTCCGTCTGGGGATCGGCGTGAAAGCTCCCCGAAAGAGAAGCGGCAAACTGCACAAAAACGGGCGCAGGCACGGAAGAATGCAGTGCTTTCTGTTTTTAGGGGCGGGAGCACCGGTGCTCAATTATGACAAACTGAGCAGATCCAATGAGGAGGCAAATAGCTTGTCTAAAGAAGACGTCATCGAGATCGAAGGCATTGTGCGTGAAGCCATGCCCAACGCCATCTTTAAGGTGGAAATGTTGAGCGAGGATAAGAACACCGGGAAGCTCACTCCCAGCGGTCACATCCTCTTAGCGCACATCTCCGGCAAGCTGCGGACCAATTTCATCCGTATCCTGCCCGGGGACAAGGTAACCGTGGAAATGTCGCCCTATGATCTTTCTAAGGGCCGCATCACCTGGCGCTCCAAATAAGCGTCAGGGCATCAACCAAAAGGAGGTTCAACATCATGAAGGTCAAGCCTTCCGTGAAACCCATCTGCGAAAAGTGCAAGGTCATCCGCCGCAAAGGCCGCGTGATGGTCATCTGCCAGAACCCCAAGCACAAGCAGCGCCAGGGCTAATTCGGGCGCCTGGGGGTCAAGTGCGTAGAGTCCCGGCGCAGACCCCGACACTGACATGGGATGATTTTTGGAGGAAACTACTATGGCACGTATTGCCGGCGTTGACCTGCCCCGCGAGAAGCGCGTTCAGGTGGGTCTCACCTACGTTTATGGTATCGGCCAGACCACTGCTAACAAGATCCTGGAAGCAACTGGCATCAACCCCGATACCCGCGTCAAGGATCTGACTCTGGACGAAGAGGCTAAGATCCGTGACTACATCGATCAGGCAAACATCCTCGTTGAAGGCGACCTGCGCCGCAACGTGGCTCTGGACATCAAGCGTCTGGTCGAGATCCAGTCCTTCCGTGGCACCCGCCATCGCAAGAATCTGCCCTGCCGCGGCCAGCGCACCAAGACCAATGCTCGTACCTGCAAGGGTCCCAAGCGCACTGTCGCAAACAAGAAGAAGTAAGGAGGATTTGAGAAATGGCAAGTGCAAATAACGCCAAGAAGGGCGCAAATGTCCGCATGAAGCGGAAAGAGCGCAAGAACATTGCTGCTGGTCAGGCTCACATCCAGTCTACCTTCAACAATACTGTCGTTACTATCACCGACCTGCAGGGTAATGCAGTGTCTTGGTGCTCCTCCGGCTCCCTGAATTTCCGCGGCAGCCGCAAGAGCACCCCGTTCGCAGCTCAGTCCGCTGCCGAGACCGCAGCCAAGACTGCGATCGAGCACGGCATGAAGACTGTTGAAGTTTACGTCAAGGGCCCCGGCGCTGGCCGCGAGTCCGCTATCCGTGCGCTGCAGGCTACCGGTCTGGAAGTCACCCTGATCAAGGACGTGACTCCCATCCCCCACAACGGCTGCCGTCCCCCGAAGCGCCGTCGTGTCTGATCGAAGGAGGAAATTGAATTATGGCAAAGAATACGCAGCCTATCGCAAAGCGTTGCAAGGCCCTGGGCATTTCTCCTGCGGTCATGGGCTATGCAAAGAAGAATACCACCCGCAACTCCAACGGCAACGTCCGCAAGAAGCAGTCTGAGTACGCATCTCAGCTGAAGGAGAAGCAGAAGGTCAAGTTCATCTACGGCGTTCTGGAGAAGCAGTTCCACAACGCTTACCTGAAGGCAGAGTCTCGCCCCGGCAAGACCGGTGAGAACCTGCTGCAGATCATGGAGTGCCGTCTGGACAACGTCGTGTTCCGTCTGGGCTTTGCTCAGACCCGCCGCGATGCTCGTCAGCTGGTGTCTCACGCTCACTTCACCGTCAACGGCAAGAAGGTCAACATCCCCTCTTACCAGGTGAAGGCCGGCGATGTGATCGAAGTGCGCGAGTCCAGCCGCAGCTCTGCAAAGTTTGCAAAGCTGACCGGTGCCGAGGCTCCCGTCGTGGCTCTGCCCGCATGGCTGAACCGCGAGACCGGTTCTCTGAAGGGCGTTGTCGCTAAGCTGCCCGAGCGCAGCGATATCGACTACGAAGTCGCAGAGCACCTCATCGTCGAGCTGTACTCCAAGTAATCCATTAAGAAGGCGGTGCCTTCCTTTTGGATGGTACGCTTTCGCATTCTTTTTTGAAAGAATTCAATAATGGGCCGGTGGAAACACCGGTTTGACAAGGAGGGCATAGATATGATGGAGATTGAACGTCCCAAGATCGAAACGGCAAGCCTGTCCCCGGACGGCCGCTACGGTAAATTCGTGGCAGAACCTCTGGAGCGTGGCTTTGGCATCACACTGGGCAATAGCCTGCGTCGTGTGCTTCTTTCCTCTCTGCCCGGTGTCGCCGTGACCAGCGTCAAGATTGACGGTGTGGTCCACGAGTTCTCCACCATTGAGGGCGTCAAGGAAGACGTTACCGAAATTGTCCTGAACCTGAAGGGTATTGCTGCAAAGCTGTACACCGATGGTCCGAAGACAGTGCGTGTTGAGGCAGTTGGTCCCTGTGAGGTCACTGCTGACAACATCAAGCAGGGCGACGACATCGAAATTCTGAACCCTGAGTGGCACATTGCAACTCTGGGCGAGGGTGCCAAGCTCGTTATGGAGCTGACTTTCGACAAGGGTCGCGGCTATGTGCCCGCAGAGCGCAACAAACAGGCTATCATCGAGAAGAACGATATCAACACCCTTCCCGTTGACAGCATTTACACCCCTGTGCTCAAGGTGAATTATAACGTCGAGAGCACCCGTGTTGGACAGGCCATTGATTACGACAAGCTGACCATTGAGGTTTGGACCGATGGCACGATCAACGCACAGGAGGCCGTTTCTCTGGCTGCCCGTGTGCTGACCGAGCACCTGAACCTGTTCGTCAACCTGTCGGACGAGGCCGCCGGCGCTGAGATCATGGTAGAAAAGACCAACGACGACAAGGAGAAGGCTCTGGAGATGACCATCGAAGAGCTGGATCTGAGCGTGCGTTCCTTCAACTGCCTGAAGCGCGCAGGCATCAACACGGTGGAAGATCTGGTCAGCAAGAGCGAGGACGAGATGATGAAGGTCCGCAACCTCGGTCGCAAGAGCCTGGAGGAAGTCATGGCAAAGCTGGACTCCCTCGGTTTCAAGCTGAACACGGATGACGAATAACTAAAATAATTTAAGGAGTGAAACGGGATGCCCGGTACCAGAAAGCTCGGTAGAACCAGCGACAGCCGCAACGCTATGATGCGCGCTATGGTTACCTACCTGTTAGAGAATGGCAAGATTGAGACCACTGTCACTCGCGCTAAGGACGTTCGTTCCATGGCCGAGAAGATGATCAGCCTTGGCAAGGCCAGCGACCTGCACACCAAGCGTCAGGTCTACGCCTACATCACCAAGGAAGATGTTGCAAAGAAGCTGTTTGACGAGATCAGCCCCAAGTACGCTGACCGCAACGGCGGCTACACCCGCATCATCAAGATCGGCGCTCGCCGCGGCGATGCAGCTGAGATGGCAGTTCTGGAGCTCGTCTGATCCTGCTCTGACTGTTTGATACAGTAACAAGAGAAACCATTGCACAGCTTTGTGCAGTGGTTTCTTTTTTTGCAACTTATTGCAAAAGTGCGTGGGACGTTCTCTTTTGACACCAAAAGAGAACCGGAAAAGTGCATTGCGCTCCGCGGGGTGACTTTCTGCTTGTTTTCAGCGTGCAAAGACGCTCCGCTGGGCCAGAGGTAGGGAGGGGTGTTCCGACTCCCCCCTCCCTACCTCTGGACTCCACCCACCCCGCAACGGGTCAAGGGCTGCACGCCCTTGACGATCCTAAAGAAGTGGGCTACACCGGAAAAAACTGAAGATTCACGCCTGTTCGGCGTGAAGATCTTTTAACCGTTTTTTCCGGCTCCGCCGATTTAAAGCCCCTCAGTCGCTGCGCGACAGCTCCCCCAAGGGGGAGCAGGCACGCCCGCAAGCTTTGCGTTTTAGCCGGAAACTGTACCGCCATGCCAAAGGCTCCCTCTCCGAGGGAGCTGGCAAAACCGTCAGGTTTTGACTGAGGGAGTTCAGCCTGTTGAGAGCCTGCCGCAAATTTCCCCGCAGCGCCGCGCTTTCGCAGAAAGCGGCGCTGCAAATGCCATTTTCCTTTACGACCCCTCCCGTGAAAAAGTAGTTTCGAAACGCCCGCAGGCGTTTCGAAACTACAAATAAAAATAATCTTTCCGCTGACTATGCGCAGAGCAACGCGGCGCGCATTTAAAATCGTCCCACGCGTAAGCGCCAGATATGCCCACCCCCTTTTTTGTGTCCGCAAAGTGTGGTATACTGAAAATAGCTTTTTATGCTCGGAAGGAGGTTGACCGGTATGAACAGAACCCGCAGGCTGCGGCTGGTGCTGTGCACGCTGCTGTGCTTTGTGCTGTGCAGCTGCCAGACAGTGCTGCCGGCCAACGAAAAGGCACAGGTAGAGGAACTGCTGCGTGCCCCGAAGCTTTCCGGCGATTACGGTGCGCTGCAAACTGCCCTGAACGACTGGCTGGGTGAGAGCGCCCAGCTGAAATATCCCATTCAGGGCGAGCTGCTTTCTCCCTTTGTGCTGCAGGATCTGGATGGCGACGGCCAGCAGGATGCGGCGGTGCTGTATACCACCGCCCAGACAGCCAACGTCTGCATAGCCATTTTGCAGCGGGATGATGCCGGAAGCTGGCAGGTGCGCCAGAGCGTGGAAGGCCTTGCCGAAACGGTGGAGAACGTCAGCCTTGCTCAGCTGCAGGATACAGACAGCTGCCAGCTGGTGGTGGGCTATACCGCTGCCCAGAATGACCACTATCTGGCGGTGTACTCTTATCAGGACGGCACTCTGTCCACCATTCTCGAGCAGCAGTACGAGCAGTATCTGGTGGAAAATATCACCGGCGGCAGCAGTCAGGATCTGATCCTGATGTCCACGCAGGAGGACGGCAGTGTGCAGATCGAGCTGCTGACCGCAGACCGGGAGGGCAGCTTCCGGCAGGTGGCGGTCAACGGCCTTTCCGCAGATAAGTTTTCCGGCTGCGCTTCGGTGGCGGCGGGTGCAGGCGCAGACGGGCGGCATTATCTGGTGCTGGACGGCTGGACCGGCATTTCCGGCAACAATCTGGCTTCGGTGCTGTTGTGCTACGATGAGAACAGCCAGCAAATGGTGCCCGCCACAAGGATCAGCAGCCAGCGGCTGTATAATGCTTCTCTGCGCAACGTGCCCACGCTGGTCAGCCGGGATCTGGACGGAGACGGCATCGTGGAGATCCCCACCCAGCCGGACGAGGCGGGTCTGCTGAACCTGAGCCAGAGCCGTCGCATGGATTTTATCGTCTGGATGGACTACACCAGCAGCCACCCGGAAAAAAGCTTTGGCCTGCTGGACGAGGAGACCAACTGTTATATCGAGCTGCCCGCCGAGTGGGAGGGCAACCTGAAACTGACCGACAGCGAGGAATATGACGGTGCAGTGGAGCTGCGCACCGTAGACGAGGATGAGCTGGTGCTGACGGTACGGCTGGCAAGGACCTCGGCAAACTCCACCGGCTGGACAAGGCTCGGCGTGGTGGCGTCCCGTCAGCTGCAGGCCAGAATGGGCCCGGACGTTTTGCTTGCCGACACAAACTATCGCCTTTCCAAGGCGTTGTATCTGCTGAATTAAGGAATGGAGGATGCTGCATGGTACGAGTGCTTGTTGTAGAAGATGAAACCAATATCCGCGATATGATCGCCCTGAACCTGCGCCATGCGGGGATGGAGGTGGTGGAGGCTGAAAGCGCCGAAGCCGCCCTGCCGCTGCTGGCGCAGAAACCCGGCTGCGATGCCGCCATTCTGGACGTGATGCTGCCGGGCATGAACGGATTCTCGCTGTGCGAGACCATCCGCCGCACCGACCAGCAGATCGGCATCATCATCCTCAGCGCCAAGGGGCAGGAGCAGGATAAGATCCGCGGGCTGTCCATCGGCGCAGACGATTACATGACCAAGCCTTTCAGCGTCAGCGAGCTGCTGGCGCGGGTGGAAGCGCTGTGCCGCCGGGTCATCCGCACCAAGGAAGGGGAGAACCGGGAGAATACCCCGCTGGGCACTTTGACCAGCGGCGAGTTTGTGTTGGACGAGAACCGCCGCGTGCTGCTGAAAGCCGGTCAGCCCATTGAGCTGACGCAGGTGGAGTTCCAGATCATGGAGCTGTTTTTCCGCAATCCGGGCACCGCGTTGGTGCGTGAAAAGATCCTGAAAGGCGTCTGGGGCGAGAACTACTTCGGCGACGTAAAGATCGTGGATGTGAACATCCGCCGCCTGCGCATGAAGGTGGAGGACGAGCCCAGCCACCCCGCCCACATCATGACCGTGTGGGGCTATGGCTACCGGTGGGAAGAATAAAACCTGCCCCCTCAGGCGCGCTTGCTATAAAAACTCCCCCAGTCATCGCTGCGCGATGCCAGCCCCCTCTGGGATGGGGCCTTTGGCATGGCGGAAAGCTTTCCGGTCAAAACGTAAACCTTCCGGCTGCGCCAGAGGCTCCCTCTCCGAGGGAGCTGGCAAAACCGTCAGGTTTTGACTGAGGGAGTTCGTTCTAAATCTCACCGAAAGGAGGACACTGTTATGCGAAGCGGTATCACCCGCCGCTGGCTGCGGGGCAATCTGCTCATCACCGTACTGGTGGTGCTGCTGGCCGAAGCAATGTTTCTGTACAGCTATACCCGCAGCTACTACGGCAGTGTGCAGCAGATCATGTACCGGCGGTTCTCCTCGGTGACCGGTCAGCTGAAAATGTATACCGGCGATACCGCCCAGAGCGCGGCGGTCAGCCGCAGTCTGGCGCTGCGGCGCATGGTGGAACAGTTTGCCGATAAGGATAAATACGAGTTCATGCTGCTGGACAGCTACGGCAGCGTGATCGCCTCCTCCAGCGGTACGGACGCGGAGGGCATCGTCAGCAGCAGGGACTTTGAACAGGCGCTCGGTGCGCCGGATGGTCTGGGCGTGGCGGTGTACCGCACCCAGTCCGGCGAGATGGTCATGGCGGCCTGCTCGCTGGTGCCCTACGACGCCGAGGACGTGGCGGCTCTGCGGCTGGTCACCAGTCTGGCGCTGGTGGAGCGGCAGGTCAAAAACGCCGTCATCGTCAGTGTGTTCCTTGCGGTGGCAATCCTGCTGTTCACGGTCATGTCCGGACTGTACTTTGTGCGGGGCATCGTGGTGCCGCTGGGGCAGGTGGAGCGCACCGCCGCCGGCATCGCCCGGGGCGAACTGGATGTGCGTCTGCCCCTGACCGGCGACCCCCACGACGAGGTGGACCGGCTGCGCGGCACTATCAACCAGATGGCTGAGGGTCTGGAAGAGACCGAGAAGATGAAGAACGAGTTCATCAGTTCGGTGTCCCACGAGCTGCGCACCCCGCTTACCTCCATCCGGGGCTGGGTGGAGACCCTGATGACCTTGGACGACCCCACCGACGAGAACTATCGCAAGGGGCTGGAGATCATCAACAACGAGACCGGGCGGCTGAACAATATGGTGGAGGAACTGCTGGATTTCAGCCGCCTGCAGAACGGACGCATCCGCATGGAGTGCCGCCCGCTGGACTTGGTGGCAGAGCTGACCGATGCGGTGCTCTTCTGCGAGGCACGCATCCGGCAGGAGGGACTGCTGCTCCACTACACCGAGCCGGAGGAGATGATCCCCGTCTACGCCGACCCGGACCGTCTGCGGCAGGTGTTCATCAATATTCTGGATAACGCCATCAAATACTCCGCCCCCGGCGGGCGCATTACGGTCAAGCTGTGGGCAGGGGAGTACAAAGCCTTTGTGGAGATCATCGATCAGGGACGCGGCATTCCGCCGGAGGATCTGGAAAACGTAAAGACCAAGTTCTACAAGGGCAGCAACTCGGTGCGCGGCAGCGGCATCGGTCTGGCGCTGGTGGATTCCATCATGACCGCGCTGGACGGCACGCTGGATATCAAGAGCACCCTCGGGCGCGGCACGGTGGTCACGCTGGGTCTGCCGCTGTACCATAAGGCGTGAGCAGCGCCATAAAAAGCAATTTTCTGGATGAAGGCTTCCCCCGGACGGGGGAAGGCTTTTATCTCAGGTCAAGTGGTATCATTTGATTTTCGTACAGCAGTGCCACGGACTACAGATTTTGTCACATTTGTGTGCTAGAATGAGCTTTGCGCGGGGATATGCCCCGGATAAAATACAAAAAAGACCGTCCTATGCCGCAAGCGGCAGGGACGGATATCGGGAGAAGCCAATGAATCAACCTAAAAAGGAACGCTTTAAGACCAGCGTAGGCGGGCAGGCACTGATGGAGGGCATCATGATGCGCGGCCCCAAGCAGATGTGCTGTGCCGTGCGCAAGCCGGACGGCACCATTGAGACCAAGCTCGACCCCACCCCCACCCATGGGGTGTGGACGAAGATCCCGCTGGTGTGCGGTGCCATTGCCATGATCGAAAGCATGATCGTGGGCTACCGCTATATGATGTACTCGGCACAGGTAAGCATGGGGGATGACTACGACCCCGCCGAGGAGGAGACCGCCTTTGAAAAATGGGTGGGAGAGCATCTGGGCGAGAAAGCCGAGAACGCGTTGCTGACCGTTGCTGCGGTGCTGGGCGGTCTGCTGGCGATTTTGCTGTTCACCGTGCTGCCCACCTTCCTTGTGGGCGGGGTGAACCGTCTGCTGCCGCTGGGGCGCTGGGGCAAGGTGGTGCTGGAAGCGGTGTTGAAGGTGGCCATCTTCCTGACCTATATGGTGGGCATCTCTAAAATGAAGGAGATCCACCGGGTGTTTGAATACCACGGCGCAGAGCACAAGACCATTGCCTGCTACGAGGCGGGCGACCCGCTGACCGTGGAGAACGTGCGCAAGTACACCCGCTTCCACCCCCGCTGCGGCACCAGCTTCCTCATTCTGGTGGTCATCGTCAGCGTGTTCTTGTACAGCGTGCTGCCGTGGGGCAGCATCGGTCTGCGGGTGGTGTGCAAGCTGCTGCTGCTGCCGCTGGTCATGGGCATCAGCTACGAGCTGCTCAAGTGGTGCGGCCGGTCGGATAACATTGCTACCCGCATCATCCGTCAGCCGGGCATCTGGGTGCAGCATCTTACCGTCTTTGAGCCGGACGACAGCATGATCGAGGTAGCCATTGCCGCCATCACCCCCGTGCTGCCCGAAAACCCGGAGGAAGGCAAATGGTAAACGAAGCAATGCTCCCCCGCACAGCGGTGCGGGAGGTGGAACAGCGGCTGACCGCCGCAGGCTGCCCGGACGCGGATTTTGACGCGCGGGAGCTGTTCCGGCTGGCGACCGGGCGGGACGTGCGCCTTTCCGACCGTTCGCTGACCGCAGAGCAGGCGGCGGCGCTGGAAGCCCTCTGCACCCGCCGCGCCGCGCGGGAGCCGCTGCAATACCTCTGCGGCAGCTGGAGCTTTTTAGACTTTGAGTTGGCGGTAGGCCCCGGGGTGCTCTGCCCCCGGGCAGATACCGAGGTGGTGGCGCAGGCCGCCGCCGAGACCCTTGCGGGCATCGAATCGCCCCGGGTGCTGGATCTCTGCGCCGGGACAGGCTGTCTGGGGTTGGGGGTCAAGCGCTTCTGCCCCGCCGCGCAGGTGACCTGCGTGGAAAAAAGCCCTGCGGCCTTTGTCTATCTGGAAAAGAACGCCCGCTGCGCGTTGAGCGGACAGGGCAGACAGACCGAGAACGTGCTGGAACCCTCTGCGCTTGAACAGGCAGATGCCCCGGCCTTGGACTGGGGCCCGGCGCTGAACGCGCTGCGGGCAGGCAAAAAGCCTGCCTACGCGGTGCAGCCGGTGCAGGCAGACCTGTTCACCTACTGGGAAACCCTGCCGGAGGGGCAGCTGGAACTCATCGTCTCGAACCCGCCCTACCTGACCGCCGCCGAGATGGAGCAGCTGCAGCCCGAGGTGGCGCAGGAGCCTGCTATGGCGCTGGAAGCCGGGGAGGACGGCCTTGTATTCTACCGGGCGCTGGCGCAGCACTACCAAAATGCGCTGTGCCCCGGCGGGGCGCTGGTGTTGGAGATCGGCTGGCAGCAGCGGGAAGCTGTAAGCGCCCTGCTGGCAGAGAACGGCTGGGCAGACATCCGCTGCATACAGGACTTTGGCGGCAACGACCGCTGTGTGATCGCCCATCGCGCAAAATAAATTGGAAAAAACAAACAACTTCTTGTTGTAATATTTTGATTTTGTGTTATACTAAGAAGGAAAGCGAAGGACAGCCCGCCCTCTGCGGGCCCAAAGGATAAAAGGAGCAGCAGGCTATGGCAAAAAATCAGAACAACAACGTTGCACCGGCCACCCAAAAGACCGAGCCGGAAGCCAAGAAGGACGCGCTGGCTACGGCGCTGGCGCAGATCGAAAAGCAGTTCGGCAAGGGTGCCGTCATGAAGCTGGGCGACAACGCCTCCATGCAGGTGGATGCCATTTCCACCGGCAGTCTGGGGCTGGATCTGGCGCTGGGCGTGGGCGGTGTGCCGCGCGGCCGCATCATCGAGGTGTACGGCCCGGAATCCAGCGGTAAGACCACGCTGGCACTGCACATCCTTGCCGAAGCCCAGAAGAAGGGCGGCGAGGTGGCCTTTATCGACGTTGAGCACGCACTGGACCCCACCTATGCCGAGGCGCTGGGCGTGGATATCAACAACCTGCTGGTCAGCCAGCCGGACACCGGCGAGCAGGCCATGGAGATCTGCGAAGCGCTGGTGCGCTCCGGCGCCATCGACGCCATCGTAGTGGACTCGGTAGCCGCCATGGTGCCCCGCGCCGAGATCGAGGGCGAGATGGGCGACAGCCATGTGGGTCTGCAGGCACGTCTGATGAGTCAGGCCATGCGCAAGCTGACCAGCGTCATCGGCAAGACCAACACGGTCTGCGTGTTCATCAACCAGCTGCGTGAGAAGGTGGGCGTCATGTACGGCAACCCGGAGGTGACCACCGGCGGCCGCGCCCTGAAGTACTACGCCTCGGTGCGTATCGACATCCGCCGCGTGGAGGGTCTGAAGGACTCCTCCGGTCAGTTCATCGGCAACCACACCCGTGCCAAGATCGTCAAGAACAAGGTGGCTCCGCCGTTCCGTGAAGCCGAGTTCGACATCATGTTCGGTGAGGGCATCTCCAAAATGAGCGAGCTCATTGACGTGGGCGTCAAGCTGGGCATCGTGCAGAAGAGCGGCGCATGGTTCAACTACGGCGATATCCGTCTGGGTCAGGGCCGCGACAACGCCAAGCAGTTCCTGAAGGATAACCCCGAGATCGCCAATGACATCGAGGGTCAGATCCGCGCCAACGCCGATAAGCTGTACGCCACCCGCCGTCCGGCCGGCCGCGCCGCAGCCGCCGCAGCGGAAAAGCCCGCCGACCCTGCCGCCGCAAAAGAGCCGGTGGTCAAGGCACCCGCCCGCAGCAGCGAGAGCGAGCTGGATATCATGGTGGAGGACTAAATGGCCTTCTACCGCCGCCGACCCCGCCCGGATGCGGAAAAGTGTGCAGACCCCGCCAAGGCGCGGGCGAGTGCGCTGGAAACGCTGGCCGGGCAGGAGGTCTCTGCCAATATGTTGTATGAGCGGCTTTGCCGCCGCTATACCGAGCAGGCCGCTGCCGCCGCTGTGGCGGAGATGGTGCAGCTGGACTATGTGAACGATGCCCGCTACGCCGAAGCACGGGCGCACAGTCTGCTGGCTGCCCGCAAAAGCCGCCGCGCCGCCGCCCAGAGCCTGCGCCAGAAGGGGCTTGCCCCCGCCGAGGTGGCAGGTGCGCTGGAAGCGGTCTACGCCCCGGAGGACGGCGGCGACGACCCGGAGCTGGAAGCCGCCGCCGCGCTGGTGGACAGCCGCTACCGCAAAAAGCTGGCCATCGGCCGTCGCGACCTTGTGGTGGCGGCGCTGCAGCGCCGCGGCTTTGCCTACCCCGTCATCAAAGAAGCCATCCGCAGGGTGGAGGAGGAAGGGTAGAGGCAGTAGACGGGAGATGTTCTCTTTTGACACCAAAAGAGAACCAGAAAAGTGCCAGCGATTTCGACGCGCTGGAGCCACGAAAAAGGGGCTGCTCGCCCCTTTTAACCCCAAAGAAGTGGGCTACACCGGAAAAAACTGAAGATTCACGCCTGTTCGGCGTGAAGATCTTTTAACCGTTTTTTCCGGCTCCGCCGATTTATAGCCCCTCAGTCGCTGCGCGACAGCTCCCCCCGGGGGAGCGGGCACGCCCGGAAACTTTCCCGTCAAGCCAAGGGCTCTCCCTTTGGGAGAGTTGTCACCAAAGGTGACTGAGAGGGCGAGGACGCCAACCGCAGCGCCGCGCTTTCGTAGAAAGCGGCGTTGCAAATGCCGTTTTCCGTTACGACCCCATCCGTGAAAATGGGGTTCAGAAACGCCCGCAGGCGTTTCTGAACCCCAAAATTTAAAATAGTTCTTCCGCTGAATATGCGCAAAGCGAACGCGGAGCGCATTTTAAATCCTTAAATCGTCAAATTCAAAAGCATCCCTCAAAAGAGAAAGAGAGTATCATCCCTTATGAAAATTGCGTGTATTTCCCTTGGCTGTCCGAAAAATCAGGTGGATCTGGATGTGATGGTGCACATCCTGCTGTCTGCCGGGCACGAGACCGTGGCCGATCTGGCCGAAGCAGATGTCATCCTTGTGAACACCTGCGGCTTTATCGAGAGCGCCAAGACCGAAGCCATTGAAAACATTCTGGAAGCCTGCGCCTACAAGCAGCAGAACCCGAACCTGAAGGTCATCGTTACCGGGTGCTTGGCCGAGCGCTACCGAAGCCAGATCGAGGAAGAGATCCCCGAGGTGGACGCCGTTGTAGGCTGTGCCTCCAACAAGGCCATTGACACCATCGTGGAGCGGCTGTTCCATGGGGAGAACCATCTGGAAAGCTACGGTGCCAAAAAGGACTTCCCGCTGGGCGGCAAGCGCGTCATCGGCACGCCCGCCCACTATGCGTACTTAAAGATCGCTGAGGGCTGCAACAACCGCTGCCATTACTGCGCTATCCCGGGCATCCGTGGCCCGCTGCACAGCCGCGATATGGCCGACTGCGTAGCCGAAGCCCGCTGGCTGGCCGGTGAGGGCGTGAAGGAGCTTATTGTTGTGGCGCAGGACCCCACCGCCTACGGCGAGGACTGGGGCAAGCCCGGCAGCATCTGTGAGCTTCTGGACAAGCTGAACAAGGTGCCGGGGCTGGAATGGATCCGCATCATGTACGCCTACCCGGAGCGCATCACCGATGAATTTATTGCCGCCATGAAGCGCAACGAGAAGGTGGTGCCCTACCTCGACCTGCCCATCCAGCACTGCAACGATACCATCCTGAAGAACATGAACCGCCGCTCCACCCGTGCGGAACTGCTGGAGGTCATCGGCAAGCTGCGCCGTGAGATCCCCGGCATCACCCTGCGCACCACCCTGATCGCGGGCTTCCCCGGCGAGACCGCGGAGCAGTTCGAGGATCTGTGCAACTTTGTCAAGGAGGTGCAGTTCGACCGTCTGGGCTGCTTTGCCTACTCCGCCGAGGAAAACACCGTGGCGGCACGGATGGACGGCCAGATCGAGCAGGAGGTCAAGGACAAGCGTGCCGAGCTGGTGATGCAGATCCAGACCGGCATCATGGCGCAGAAGCAGGCTGAAAAGGTAGGTCAGACCGTGCACGTTCTGTGTGACGGCATCGACGAGGAAAACGGCCTGTACCTCTGCCGCACCACCGGCGATGCGCCGGAGGTGGACGGCTGCGTCTGCGTTTCCAGCGAGGAACCGCTGTACCCCGGCCAGTTCTATGATGTGCTGGTAGAGGACAGCGACCTTTACGATCTGTATGGTACAGTCGTAAAATAACGAATTGGAGGATAAAACCTATGAATCTGCCCAATAAGCTTACCCTGACCCGCATCATTCTGGTGCCGGTGTTCATGATCTTTGTGTCTCTGACTGGTCTGGACGGCATCGTGGACGGTACATTCAACGCCGCCTTCTACCTGCTGGCAGGCATCGTGTTTGCCGCTGCCAGCTTCACCGACTTTCTGGACGGCCATCTGGCACGCAAGTGGCACATGGTCACCGATTTCGGCAAGTTTGCCGACCCGCTGGCTGACAAGCTGTTGACCACCGTGGCCTTCATCTATATGTTGCGGGATGGTGTGTGCAGCCCCGTGGTGCTGTGCATCATTCTGGCACGTGAGTTTGCGGTGTCCGGTCTGCGCATGGTGGCCGCCGGTGCCAAGGACGGCAAGGTCATCGCCGCCAATATGTGGGGCAAGGTAAAGACCGTGCTGCAGATGCTGAGCATCATCTTCTATTTCTTCGGCACTGCCCTGAGCTACCGCGGCACGGTGGAAAGCGTTTCCATCGTGGTGGTGATCTCCATCGCCCTGTGCTGGCTGGTGGCTGCTGTGACCGCCATCTCCGGCATCAAGTACCTGTGGGATAACCGCAGCTTTATCAACACTGCAAAATAAAAATGTGGAAAACAAAGGCCGCTGCACCTCACCGTGCAGCGGCCTTTTTGGTTGTGTTGGACGATTTAGAATGCGCTCCGCGTTGCTCTGGGCATAATCAGTGGAAAGATTTTTTTAAATTTCGGGGTTCAGAAACGCCTGCGGACGTTTCTGAACCCCATTTTCACGAATGGGGTCGTGAAGGGGAACGGCAGATGCCGAGATACCCCTTCCGTCTTGCCGCTTCGCGTCAAGCCACCTTCCCCAAGGGGACGGCTGAACTCCCTCAGTCAAAACCTGACGGTTTTGCCAGCTCCCTCTGGGAGGGAGCCTTTGGCATGGCGGGAAAGTCTCCGGTTTTGCCAAGGGCCCCATCTCAGAGGGGGCTGTCGCCGTAGGCGACTGGGGGAGTTTTATCCCCCGCTGCGCCGCGCTTTCGCAGAAAGCGGCGCGGCAGCTGCCGTTTTCCTCCACGACCCCTCCCGTGAAAATGCAATGCCGGAGCGTCCGCAGACGCTCCGGCATTGCTCTATTAAAAATAATTTTTCCGCTATCTATGCGCAGAGCGAAGCGGAGCGCATTAAAATCGTTCACGCCCCGGCAGGTGCATTGTCAGGAAAGCACTGCGCTTTCCTCAACCTTGTCCAGCACCGCCAGCTGCAAAGCGTTCAGCATACTGCGCTGTGCGCCGTAGGTGTCGGCGTAGGAGCTGTTGGCACTGTCGATCTGTTCCTGCGTGGGGGTGATATCCAGCTGTTCCGCAATGGCCTGAAAGACCAGATCCTGCTTGGCCAGATGCTCAAAGTAGGCGTCAGAATCTGCCAGCATCGCGTTGGCATCGGCGTAGCCCTTGGCCTGTGCGTAGGCGTCCAGCTCCATGCCGTACTGGGTAGCAAGCTGAGAGTGATAGTTCAGGAACATACGGATGTAGTAGCTGGTGATCTGGGTGGGGACTTCTTTAAAGGTGGAGTTCGTGAGCAGATAGTCCATCACGGCGTTGTCCAGATTGTTGGCGTACAGGGCGCTGTCAAAGTACTGGCGCAGGGCGTCTGCGGTGTGCAGATCGTCGCTGGCGGCAAAGTTCGTCTCCACCCACTCGTCGGTCAGGGTGGGCACAACGCTCTGGGTGATGGCGTTCAGTGTCACGCTGAACACGGCTTCCTTGCCGCTGAGGGTGATGGTGTTGCCCTCGGCGTCGGTGGAGTCGCCGTAGCCCTCCGGGAAGGTAACAGTCACATCAAAGGTGTCACCGATATTGTGGCCGATGATCTGATCCTCGAAGCCGTCAATGAAGGTGTGGCTGCCCAGCGTCAGGTCATAGCCGGTGGCGGTGCCGCCGGTAAAGGCTACGCCATCCACCGCGCCGGAATAGTCGATGTTCACAGTGTCGCCGCTCTGGGCTGCCCGGCCGGTGATGTTCTGGGTGGTGGCGTACTGGTTCAGCAAAGTGTCGATCTGAGTCTGGATCTCGGTCTCGGTGGGCTCGATGTCTGCCTTAGAAAGCGGCAGCGCGGATACATCATCCGGCAAGGTCACATAGTCCAGTGCGCGGATGCCGGTCCAGTGGCCGTTATCGTCCAGTCCCTCGGAGTAATCGAAGCTGGAATAATCGAAATCCGACACCTTGCCGTAGATGGACACGCTTGCGCCGGATGCGGCAGAGGATGCCGTGGTGCTGCCCTGCTTTTTGAGCAGCATAAAGCAGGCCGCAGCTACGCACAGCACAGCAGCCACCGCGCACAGCACACACAACAGGATCTTGGTAATGCGTTTCAAAAGAGATACCTCCTAAAAATAGCAGACCGTTTTCACGGAGAATGCAAATATCATACCTTACTATTATAACGGAAAAATGCGAAAAGAAAAGATTTTTGCTAAAATTCCACAAATGCCGCCCGGCACAGGTATCACTTTTGCCCGCTTTGGGACGGGAAATGCCGCAAAACCGGTGGAAATACCCGGGCGGTTCTGTTACAATAAAACTGTATGAGTGCGCCCTCTCAGTCACCTGCGGTGACAGATCCCCCCTTTTGTCGCTGCGCGACATCTTCCCCCGGAGCGGGGGAAGTCTTTCCTCAAAGGGAGAGCCCTTGGCAAAACCAGAAAGTTTGCGTGGACTGCCAAGGCCTCCCACTTTGGGGGAGGTGGATGCGAACGCAGTGAGCAGACGGAGAGGGCGAGGATGCGAACCGTAACGGAGGAAAATTAAATGGATTACAATAAAGCAGCTCTGGAAATGCACGAGACCCACAAGGGAAAGGTGGGCATCGTGAGCAAGGTGGAAGTCGCCACCCGCGACGACCTGTCCACCGCCTACACCCCCGGTGTGGCCGAGCCCTGCCGCAAGATCAAGGAAAACCCCGACGATGTGTATAAGTACACCTTCAAGGGCAACATGGTGGCCGTTGTCTCCAACGGCACTGCCGTGCTGGGTCTGGGCGATATCGGCCCGGAAGCCGGTCTGCCGGTCATGGAGGGCAAGGCTGTGCTGTTCAAGGAGTTCGGCGGCGTGGACGCCTTCCCCATCTGCATCGACGCCCACGACGCTGCCAGCGTCATTGCTGCCTGCAAGGCCATCGCGCCCACCTTTGGCGGCATCAATCTGGAGGATATCAAGAGCCCGGAGTGCTTCGAGATCGAGGAGACCCTGGAGCGGGAGCTGGACATCCCCGTGTTCCACGACGACCAGCACGGCACGGCTATCGTGGTCACCGCTGCTCTCATCAACGCCCTGCGCGTGGTGAATAAGAAGATGGAGGACGTGCACATCGTCCTGAACGGCCCCGGCGCAGCCGGTACCGCCATCATCAAGATGCTCATGACCGCCGGTGCCAAGGACATCGTGGCGGTGGATCAGTTCGGCACTCTGTACAAGGGCTGCAACAGCGCCGAAGCCCACAAGAACTGGCTGGGCGAGGTGACCAACCCCCGCCAGATCAAGGGCGGCCTGAAGGAAGCGCTGGAGGGTGCAGACGTGTTCATCGGTGTGTCCCGCCCCGGCATCCTGACCACTGAGCTGTGCAAGACCATGAACAAGGACGCCATCGTCTTTGCCATGGCAAACCCCACCCCGGAGATCATGCCGGATGAAGCCAAGGCCGGCGGCGTGCGGGTGATGGCCACCGGCCGCAGCGACTTCCCCAATCAGGTCAACAACGTGCTGTGCTTCCCCGGCCTGTTCAAGGGCGCGCTCAGCGTCCGCGCCCGGGATATCAACAATGAGATGAAGCTGGCCGCTGCCTACGCCATTGCAGACCTTATCACCGATGCAGACCGCAGCGAGGAGAACATCATCCCCGGCGCGTTCGACCCCCGCGTGGCCGAAGCTGTGGCAAATGCCGTGGCAAAAGCTGCCCGCGAGACCGGCGTGGCACGGCTGTAAGCGGAGGACACAGGCATGAGAACGATCTCCGCACAGAGCATTACGGATACGGTGGCGCGGCTCTGCATCAAGGCCAACACCCAGCTGCCGCAGGACGTGCAGGCCGCGCTGGAAAAAGCCCGGGAGGAAGAGCCGTGGCCGCTGGCAAAGAACACGTTAGACCTGCTGTGGTCGAACCTTAGCGCCGCAAAGGAAAAAGACCTGCCCATCTGTCAGGACACCGGCATGGCCTGCGTGTTCGTGGAACTGGGCACGGATGTGCACATTGACGGCAGCTTTGAAGCCGCCATCCACGAGGGCGTGCGACGGGGCTATACGGACGGCTACCTGCGCAAGAGCATCGTGGCCGACCCGCTGCGCCGGGGCAACACCGGCGATAACACCCCGGCGGCTATCACGGTGCATCTGGTGGACGGCGAGGGCTGCCGCATCACGGTGGCACCCAAGGGCTTTGGCAGCGAGAACATGAGCCGCATCCAGATGCTCAAGCCCGCCGACGGCGTGGAGGGCTTTAAAAAGTTCGTGGTGGATACCGTAAAGCTGGCGGGCTCCAACCCCTGCCCGCCCATCGTGCTGGGCATCGGCGTGGGCGGCAGCTTTGACAAGGTGGCGTATCTTGCCAAAAAGGCGCTGCTGCGCCCGTTGGACATCCCCAACCCCGACCCCTACTACGCGCAGCTGGAGCAGGAGCTGCTTGCCGCCATCAATGCACTGGGCATTGGCCCGCAGGGCTTTGGCGGCAAGACCACCTGCCTTGGCCTTGCCATTGAGCAGATGCCCACCCATGTGGCGGGTCTGCCGGTGGCTGTGAATGTTTCCTGTCATGTGACCCGCCGCGCCAGCGCGGAGCTGTAAGAGACTCCGCCCTCTCAGGCCGCTTCGCGTCCAGCTCTCCCAAAGGGAGAGCCCTTGGCAAAGAGGTAAAGTTTGTGTGGACTGCCAAGGCCTCCCACTTTGGGGGAGGTGGCATCGCGTGAGCGATGACGGAGAGGGCGAGGATGCCAAAGGAGTATTGCTGTGGAATATAAAATTACCACCCCCTGCACCGCGCAGAATCTGGCCCCGCTGAAAGCGGGGGATACCGTGCTGCTTTCCGGTGTGGTGTACACCGCCCGGGATCAGGCACACAAGCGGATGATGGAAGCACTGGACAAGGGCGAGACTTTGCCCTTTGCGCTGGAAGGCAGCGCTATCTATTATGTAGGCCCCACCCCGGAGCGCCCGGGCGAGGTCATCGGCTCGGCAGGGCCTACCACCAGCGGACGCATGGATGCCATGAGCCCCCGGCTGCTGGACCTTGGCAACAAGATCATGATCGGCAAGGGCAAGCGGGACGCCGCCGTCAAAGACGCTGTGGTGCGCAACGGTGCGGTGTATCTGGCTGCGCTGGGCGGTGCCGGTGCGCTGATGGCAAAAAGCGTGCAGACGCTGGAAGTGATCGCATGGCCGGACTTGGGCTGTGAAGCGGTGCGCCGCCTGACTGTGCAGGATATGCCTCTGACCGTTGTGCTGGACGCCCATGGCGGCGATCTGTACGAGGAAGGCCCAGCCGCCTATCTGGCTGCGCGGTAAATTGCACCCTTTGCACAAAACAGGAGCGGTGCAAAACCGACAAAACAGCAGTTCTGTGCAGAGAAATATGGTTAGTTTAACCAAACTTGCTGCGAATTGCTTGCATCAACCGCAAAAATGTGATATCCTTTAACATACGACAGAGGGTACACATACCCTGTCGGAAAAATCCCCCAGAGGGAATAAGGCAGGAGGCCGGACAAACCATGCAGATCCACCAGTCCGCGGAAGATTATCTTGAAACGATCCTGATGCTGAGCCAGCGTATGGGCAAAGTGCGCTCCATTGACGTTGTCAATGAGCTGGGCTTTACCAAAGCCAGCGTGAGCATCGCCATGAAAAAGCTGCGGGAGAACGGCTATATCGCGGTGGACGGCGAAGGCAACCTGACCCTGCTGGAGCCCGGGCTGGAGATCGCCCAGCGCATTTACAGCCGCCACCAGCTGCTGACCCACTTCTTTGTGCAGCTGGGCGTGGACGAGCAGACCGCCGCCGAGGACGCCTGCAAGGCAGAGCATATCCTCAGCGAGCAGACGCTGGAAAAGATCCGCGAAAGCGCCCTGCGCAACGATGCCGCCCATCCGCAGGCAAAGTAATTTTTCAAGAGACACCGGAACGCCGAAAGACGTTCCGGTGTCTTTTTTTGTATGAATTTTTCGGTTTGTGTTGCATATTTGTTATGGATTTGGTACAATGGGTTTGTGCGAAAAAGGAACGTTGGAAGAGCGGAAAAGGGTCGGACGGCGCAAAGCCGCCCTAGGGTAAAGGAGAGCGTTGCGGCATGGATGCGATTGCGCATACTCAGGTCAGTGGGCTCTGTCTGGTCACACTGGTGGTTTTGCTGCGGGCGCAGCAGAAAATGCGGGATAAAAGTCTGCCCGGGCGGCAGTTTACGGCGCTGCTGTGGTTTGCCGGGGCGCTGACGATCGTAGATTATGGCAGTGCGCTGGCGCAGCTGGGCGCGTGGGAGGAGCTGGGCATCCCCCTGACCTACCGGCTGAACGCCGGGGGCAGTATTTTGTTTTATCTGCTGGCGGCGTGTTGCTGCCTGCTGGTGTTTTTGTATGTGGAGGCAGAGCTGGGGCGTACATGGATGGAGGACGGCCGCAGGCTGGCACTCAGCGCCGCACCGGTGACACTGCTTTTGCTGGTGCTGCTGACAGCGCGGGACGAAAACGGCTTCTACTATCTGGACGCAGAGGGGCTGCGGGGCAGCACCCTGTTCTGGGGGCCGAAGCTGGTGGGGCTTGCCTATCTGGCAGCTGCCTTTCTCCGCTGCAGCTGGACGCTGAGCCACTGGAAGCAGGAAACACCCAAAGAGGAACTGAAAACTCTGCTGCTGCTCGCGCTTGCGCCGGCGGCAGGCTTTCTGCTGCAAGGCTGGCTGCCCGGGCGCGGGCTGCTGTGCTGCGGCATTACGCTGGGGCTGGTGTGCGTGTATGTGCTGGTGCTGCAGACCAAGTTCACGGTGGACACCCTGACCGGCGTCAGCAACCGCATCGTGGCGCTGCGCTATCTGGAAAGCGAACTGCCCTATTACCGCCGCCACCCCAACCGCTCGCTGCACTTCCTCATGATGGACATGGATCACTTCAAGCACATCAACGACCAATACGGCCACTTGGAGGGCGATGCCGCACTGGTGCTGCTGGCGGGCATTTTGAAAAAGGTGTGCGCCAACTATAACGGCGTGCTGGCGCGCTACGGCGGCGATGAATTCTGCATCGCCTGCGGCTGCAACAGCGTGGAGGTGCGCACCCTGATCGCTTCCATCCAGCGAGAGCTGGACGCCGCCAACGCCGCTTCCGGCAAGCCCTATCAGATCGAGATCAGCATCGGCTGCGCCCGCCTTGAGCCGGACATTGCCACCGTGCACGACCTGATCGACAAGGCGGATCAGGAGATGTACCACCTCAAGACCCGCAAGCACGGCACAGCCCCCGCAGAAAAACAGGGCTGAACAGTTGTGAACTTACTATAACACAATAAATGCCGTTTGCCTTTACGGCCTTTCCCGTGAAAAATGCAATACCGGAGCGTCCGCAGACGCTCCGGTATTGCTCTATATAAAAATAATTTTTCCGCTGAAAATGGCTAGAGCGTAGCGGAAGCCATTCAAAATCGTCCCGCCCCGCGCTTTCTATCGCAAGTCAAGAAATTAGTGCAGCATTCAAACGGCATATTTGCGATATGCAATTCAACGTTGTTGCTGTTGCATTAAAAAGTTGAATTGCAATAAACGTTTTTTACCCTTCTGCCCTTGCATCCCGGGGTGGAACGCGGTATTCTTATAGAATAGACCGGAACCGCGACAGCACAGGGGAGGGAGACCACATGGACGCACAGGAGATCCGCGCATTGCTGGGCAAAAGCATCTTTGAGCGGGCACAGAAGTACCGCAAGCGCATCCTGCAAAGCAGCTGCACCACCAATGAGGACGGGGTGCGGCACCTGACAGCGCTGGTGCAGGGCAGCGGGCCGGACTGCTATTATACGCAGGTCTGGCTGCGGGAAAACGGCAGCTTTGTCAGCGCCTCCTGCGACTGCCCTTATAACCAAAACGGCGACGGCACCTACTGCAAGCATATCGGCGCGCTGCTGCTGCAGGACGCAGAAAAGAACCCGCCTGCCCCGGAAAAAAAGCCGGAGAGCATCCCCGGGGTGCAGCGGGGCGTTGCAGGCTTGAGCACCGAACCCCGCAAGGATAGCTACAGCGCCGGGCTGGATATGCTGTTCGGCCGCAAGTGGCGGGGTGAGGAGCCGGAGACCGACTATGAAGCCCAGCTTCTGCTGAAACGCTACCAGCGGGAGGATGCGCAGCAGCAGCCCCAGCCCGCTGCCCAGCGCACCGGCTTTGCCCTGCTGGAGCCGGAACTTACGCCGCACAATGGCCGTATCTGGCTGCGGCTGCGGGTCTCGGACGGCATCGGCAGGCGGCAGTATCTGGTAAAAAGCATCCCGCAGTTTCTGGATGCGGTCGAGCAGGGCGAAAGCGTCAGCTACGGCAAGTCGCTGGCGTTTGTGCACCGGTGGGACGCCTTTGCCCCGGATGCGCAGCAATTGCTGCGGCTGCTGCGCCGTCAGGTGAGCGCCCGGCAGGCGTTTGAAGCCGAGGGTACGGTGCGCTCCGGCTGGGAGAAAGGCCCGGCGGGCGGTCTGCCGCTGACCGGCGAGGGGCTGGATGCCCTTGTGGAGCTTTACGCCGCCGAGGGCGTTGTGGGCGGCTATACCCTTAAAGAGGGTCTGCCGGTCATCAGCCTGAAGGTGGAGCGCCGCAAGGGCGGCGTGCAGCTGAGCTGTACCCCGGCGCTCAGCGGGGTGCAGGGGCTGGACTATGCTTATCTGCTGGGCGAGACCACCCTCTGGCGGATGCAGCGGGAGGAATGCCGCCGGGTGCTGCCGGTGCTGGAGACTTTTGGCGGGCGCAGTTTGTTCTTTACCAGCGCGGATGCCGCCGCCTTTTGCAGCTATGTGCTGCCGGAGCTGGGCAACCGGGTCAACATCGTGGACCCCGACCGGCTGCTGCTGAACCAGATCCCACTGGAACCGGTGGTGCAGTTTTATCTGGATGCCGACCGGGGGCTTACCGTTACGGCGTACCCGGTCTTTCTGTACGGCGAGGACAGGGTAGCCCCCGGCGAGCCGGTGCCGCCGGATCTTTTGCGGGATGCCCGCACCGAGAACCGGGCAAAGCGGCTGCTGGAAACCTATCTGGAACCCGAGAGCGGCAAGCCCGGGCATTACAGCATTTCCGGGGAGGAGGCGCTTTTCCAGCTGCTGGAAGAGGGCATTCCCGCCCTGCTGGCCATGGGCGAGGTGTACCAGACCGATGCCTTCCGCAACTTACAGGCCGCCCCGCCTAAGATCTCGGTAGGGGTTTCGGTGCACGGCAGCGTGCTGGATTTGGAAGTGGACACCGGCGCGTTCCCGGTGGAGGAGCTGCGGGAGCTTTTGCAGTCCCTGCACCAGAAAAAGCGCTACCACCGCCTGCGGGACGGCAGTCTGCTGCGGCTGGACGACAGTCTGGAAGGGCTGGACGAGCTGAACGACACGCTGGAGCTTTCCGGCGCAAAGCTGAAGGACGGCCACGCCGCTCTGCCGCTCTACCGCGCGCCCACGCTGGACTGGGCGCTTTCGGGGCAGAACGGCCTGCGGTTCGACCGGGACGATGCTTTCCGGCGCATCAGCCGCAGCTTCCACGCCGTGCGGGACAGCGAATATACCCCGCCGCTCTCGCTGCAAAAGACCCTGCGCAAATACCAGCGGGACGGCTACCGCTGGCTGCGCACACTGGATGGCTACGGCATGGGCGGCATTCTGGCCGATGATATGGGTCTGGGCAAGACGGTGCAGGTGCTCAGCTACCTGCTGGCGATGAAGGAGGGCGGGCAGCAGCTGCCCAGCCTCATCGTCTGCCCGGCGTCGCTGGTGCTGAACTGGCAGGAGGAATGCCAGAAGTTCACCCCGCAGCTGCAAAGCGTTGCCATGGACGGCGATGCCGCCCATCGTGCCGCGTTAGTCGATGGGTGGGCACAGGCGGATCTTGTCATCACCAGCTACGATTTGCTGCGCCGGGACGAAAAACTGTATGCCGGGCAAAGCTTCTACGCCTGCATTCTGGACGAAGCGCAGGCCATCAAGAACCACACCACCCAGAAATACAAGGCGGTGTGCCGGGTGAACAGCCGGGTGCGCTTTGCCCTGACCGGTACCCCGGTGGAGAACCGCTTGGGCGAGCTGTGGAGCATCTTCTCCTTTTTGATGCCCGGGTATCTGCCCCCTTACAAGACCTTCTGCGCCCGGTTTGAAAAGCCCATCGTGCAGGACGAAGATGCCAACGCCGTGCGGCGGCTGAACCAGTTCACCGGCCCCTTCATCCTGCGGCGCATGAAGTCGGAGGTGCTGCGGGAGCTGCCGCCCAAAACCGAGAATGTGCGCCGCGTTGAGCTGGAAACCGAGCAGCGCAAGCTGTACCTGGCAGCGGTGGTGGACGCCCGGGAAAAGCTGCGGGCGGCAAAGCCGGAGGACAAGATGACCGTGTTTGCCGTGCTGATGCGGCTGCGGGAGATCTGCTGCGACCCGCGCCTTGTGGCAGACAACTGGACGGGCAGCAGTGCCAAGCTGGACGCCTGTCTGGAACTTGTCACCGAGGCAGTGGCGGGCGGGCACCGCATTCTGCTGTTCAGCCAGTTCACCTCCATGCTGGAACTGCTGGCAAAACGGCTGGACGAAGCCGGGGTAAGCCACTTTACCCTGCAGGGCTCTACCCCGAAGCCGGTGCGCGCCGAGCAGGTGCGCCGGTTCAATCAGGGCGAGGCGGATGTCTTTCTCATCTCGCTGCGGGCGGGCGGCACGGGTCTGAACCTGACCGCCGCCGATATCGTCATCCACTACGACCCGTGGTGGAACCTTGCCGCGCAGAATCAGGCCACCGACCGCGCCTACCGCATCGGCCAGCGCAACCCGGTGCAGGTGTACCGGCTGATCGCGCAGGATACCATTGAGGAAAAGATCGTGGAACTGCAGCAGGCCAAGCAGTCGCTGGCCGACACCGTTACCGGTGGGGCAGACGGCGCGATTTTGTCTATGAACCCCGAACAGCTGCTGCAGCTGCTGGGAGAAGAAGCATAAAGGAGTGCATCCATCATGAAGGTTTGGGATCTGCATTGCGATACCCTGTACGAACTGCGCCGCGCCGAAAAGGCGGGCGCACCCAAAAGCTTTTTGCACAACGATCTGCATATCGACCTTGAAAAATTGCAGCAGGGGGATTATCTGCTGCAATGCTTTGCGGCCTATGTGGATCTGGCCGACCCCGCACCCGGGGCCGACCCGCTGGTAAGCGTGCTGGAGGAGATCGACATCTTCAAGCGGCTCATGGCGGCTTACCCGGAAAAGATCGCCCCGGTGTACACCGCCGCCGACCTTGAGCGCAACCGCGCCGAGGGCAAGCTTAGCGCCATGCTGACGGTGGAAGAGGGCGGCTGCTGCAAGGGCAGTCTGGGCGTGCTGCGGCGGCTGCAGGAACTGGGCGTGCGCATGATGACTCTGACGTGGAACTACCCCAACGAGTTGGCAGCCCCCAACGCAAACCCCGGCGGGCCGCTGGTGGCCAATACCGAGACCGGCCTGACCGAGCAAGGCTTTGCCTTTTTGGAGGAGATGGAAAAGCTGCACATCACCGCAGACGTGAGCCACCTTTCCGATAAGGGCTTCTGGGACATCGTAAATCACAGCACCCGCCCCTTTGCGGCAAGCCATTCCAACTGCCGTGCGCTGTCGCCCCACAACCGCAACCTGACCGACGAGATGATCCGCGCACTGGCAGAAAAAGGCGGCATTGCGGGGCTGAACTACTGCGCTTCCTTTGTGGACGCAGACTCGGCACATCCGAAGCTTTGCCGCAGCACGGTGGAGCGGCTGGCAAAGCACGCGGCACACTTCAAGCAGGTGGGCGGCATTGAGGTCATCAGCCTTGGCAGCGACTTTGACGGCATCGGCGGCCAGCACGAGCTGGAAACGGCAGCAGATATGCCGCTGCTGGCCGAGGCACTGCGCCGCGAGGGCTTTACCGAGGACGAGGTGGAAGCCATCTACTGGCGCAACGCATACCGCTTCTTTAAAAACAATCTGTAATAAAACGTCTTAAAATTGCAAAATGTGCCCGGGATACCCCTGCGCTGCGCGGATATCCCGGGCTGTGTATTGCCCTGCGAGGGGAGGTTTTATATGGTCTAAGGCGCGCGTCTCCTGAAAAAGAACAAACGACTTGGAAAGATAAGAGGAATTATAACAATGGGTATCACGATTTCGCCGTGGATGATGGCGTTTCTCATGCTGATGACCGGCTTTGCAGGCTTTGTGGATTCGGCAGCCGGCGGCGGTGGGCTGATCAGTCTGCCGGCCTATCTGTTCGCCGGGCTGCCGCCCCACTACACCTATGCCACCAACAAGTTCAGCGCCGCCTGCGGCACCACCTTTGCCACGGCAAACTTTTTCAAAAGCGGTGCCATAAACGTGAAGGTGGGCGTCCTTGCAGCCATCGGCAGCTTTGCGGGCAGTGCGCTGGGCGCGCACATCGTGCTGCTGCTCAGTGACGAGATGCTGCGCACCATGATGTTCATCATCCTGCCGGTGGCGGCGGTCATCATCCTGTGGCAGCGCAACCTGCCGGATGAGAACCGGGACGACGGCACGCTGGACCTGAAAAAGATCTTACTGGCGCTGGCCATCGGCTTTGGCATCGGCCTGTACGACGGCGTCATGGGCCCGGGCACCGGCACCTTTGCCATCATTGCCTTTACCACCCTGATGGGCTTTGACCTGCGCACCGCCAACGGCAACGGTAAGGTGCTCAATCTGGCCAGCAACTACGCCAGCCTGTTCACCTACCTGATGAACGGTCTGGTGGTGTTCCACATCGGCATCCCCTGCGCCGTCAGCAACATTCTGGGCAACCTGCTTGGCTCCCATTTTGCCCTGAAAAAGGGTGCCCGCTTCATCCGCCCCATGATGCTGGTGGTGCTGGTGCTGCTGCTGGGCAAGCTCATCTCGGACGCGGTGCTGTAAGGGCAGGGCGGGACGATTCAGAATGCGCTCCGCGTTCGCTTTGCGCATCAGTAGCGGAAAGAATATTTTTATTTGTAGTTCCGAAACGCCTGCGGGCGTTTCGGAACTACTTTTTCACAGAGAGGGGTCGTAGAGAAAAGCGGCAGTTGCAGCGCCGCTTTCTGCGAAAGCGCGGTGCTGCGGGAAGCAACCTCGCCCTCTCCGTCTGCTCACTACGTTCGCATCCACCTCTCCCAAAGGGAGAGGCTCTGGCGAAACCGCAAGCCTTGCGGTTCGACTGGAAACTTTGCCGCTATGCCAAGGGCTCTCCCTTTGAGGAAAGACTTCCCCCGCGCCGGGGGAAGATGTCGCGCAGCGACAAAAGGGGGAATCTGGCGCGTTAGCGCCTGAGAGGGCGAGGGTGTTGCCAACAAGGGTGCACATCCCAAAACAGCGCTATTACTTCCCATTCCCCCACAAAAAACAAGTCGGGCAGCCCACGGGCTGCCCGTCTTGTTCTTGCTTTATATAGGTTTTATTCCAGCACCAGTTCTTTATCAAAGAATGCGATGCCGAAGGCACCGGGGCCGGTGTGGGTGCCGATGACGCAGCCGATCTGGCGCACCAGCGGTGCGTCCAGATGCAGGTTGTCCTGCAGGTAGGTCAGCAGCGGCTGCAGCTCCCGGTGGTTGACGGTGTAGCCCAGCAGCGGCGTGTAGCCCGGGTGGATGCCGCCCATCTCGTCGATCTTCTTGAACAGCGCCACATACACGCCGGGCAGACCGCGCGCCTTACCGGCCAGCGCCACCTTGCCCTCTATGACGGCGAGGATGGGCTTGATGCCCAGCATACCGCCCGCCACAGCGGCGGCGGCAGACAGTCTGCCGCCCTTGCGCAGGTACTTCAGATCGTCCACGGCAGCTACCAGATGCAGGTGCTGCTTGGCCTTTTCCAGATCGGCGGCGATCTGGTGGATCGTCTTGCCGGCGTCCCGCAGCTGCACAGCCAGCCGCACCAGCAAAGACTGCCCCAGACAGACGTTCTCGGTGTTCACGAACACCACATTGTCCACGTTGGCAAGGTCGGCGGCAAGCCTTGCGCACTGACCGGTGCCGGACAGGGCATCGGACAAGAAGATGCCCAGCACCTCGTCCCCGGCGGCAGCAGCGTCCAGATACAGCTGCTCGAACTGCTCCGGGCTGGGCTGGCTGGTGGTGGGCAGCTTGCGGCAGGCTGCCAGATGGGCATAGTATTCGCTGGGGGTCATGTCGATGCCGTCCCGCAGGACGGTGCCGTCCTCCAGTGTCACGTTCAGGGGAATCACGGTCACGCCCAGCTGCTGCGCCTCGGCGGGCAGGATGTCGCACGCGGAATCGGTGAGGATACGGATCATAATAATACCTCCGGTCTACCGGTAAATTACAGTATAAGCAACGTTTTTATTAAAAAGGTTGGAAATTATTATACCACCATTTAGGGCGATATGTCAATAATTTGCATAAATTTGCCACGACAGAACGCCGAAACCTTGCGCACCCGGCGGCAGATATGGTACTATAACCGGGAACGAACCATAGCAGGAGGAGACCGACCATGCACAAGCTGAACCCCCGCACCGCCGCACTGCTTTCGGCCTTTGGCTGGGCGGTGGGGTATCTGCTGGCGGGCAAGGCGCTGGCGGTGCTGCTGCCCGCTGCACCGGGCGGCGCGGCGCGGTTTTTCCGGGTCTGTCTGCTGGCTCCGCTGGTGGAGGAAGGGGTGTTCCGGGGCGCGGTGCAGCGCCGGGCGCAGCCGCTGGGCAGGGGACAGGCCATTCTTTTGCAGGCGGTGCTGTTTGCCTTGCAGCACGGCAGCGCCGCCGCCATGGTCTATGCGCTGGTGTGCGGGCTGGGGCTTGGGTGGCTTGCCGACCGCACCGGGCATCTCTGGCCGGGAATGCTGCTGCACAGCGCAAACAACCTGCTGGTGCTGGCGATGGGATGAGAGGATGGGATACATGACCGATTTTGAACTGATGGGTCTTGCACTGGAAGAAGCCGCCAAAGCCGCCGCCTTGGGCGAAGTACCGGTGGGCGCGGTGGTGGCGCGGCACGGCGAGGTGGTAGCCACGGCGCACAACACCCGGGAAACCGAGAAAAACGCCTTGCACCACGCGGAACTACTGGCCATTGATGCCGCCTGCAAGGCGCTGGGCGGCTGGCGGCTGTGGGAGTGCGAGCTGTTCGTTACCTTAGAGCCCTGCCCCATGTGCGCGGGCGGCATCATCAACAGCCGTCTGCGCCGGGTGGTGTACGGCGCTGCCGACACCAAAGCCGGGTGCTGCGGCTCGGTGACCGACCTGTTCGCGCTGCCCTTCAACCACCATCCGGTGGTGGAAAAGGGGCTGCGGGAGGCCGAAGCGCAGCAGCTTTTGCAGGCGTTTTTTGTTTCCCTGCGGGAAAAGCGGGCGGGCAGACCCCGCTGGAAGCCCCCGGTGCCCGAAAACAGGGAAAAATAAGGAAAAATAGTGGGAACTGCGTAAAAAATTGCGGTTCCCACTTTCTTTTTGGGCTGGATTGTGGTATATTATTCAATGGAATCTTGTCGAAACCCATCATAAGCACAGGCAGGCACGCCAAAGCACCGGACCTTTGCCGGACATACGAACGGAACGCTGCACTGTCTGGGGATGGGCACAGGGTTTTTCCGGCTGGGCGCACTTACGCCGAGCCGAGAATACCGAACAGGAGGGATACACTCTTGTACGAGGACGAGTTTGAACTGACCTTTCAGGTGCCGGAGGAAGAGAGCGCACCGGAGCCCCTTGCCGCACCGGCTGCAAAGCCGGCTGCGCCGGTGGAGCCGGTCGCGGACGAGCCCACCCGCATCATGACGCTGGAAAAACCGGCAGCGCCTGTGGTGGACGAACCCACCCGGGTGATCACGCTGGAAAAACCCGCAGAGCCGCCTGCGCCGCCGCAGCCCGAAGAGCCAGCGCCGCAGCCCGTAAAAGAACGGCCTGCCCCTGCCGCGCCCGCTGCGGCGCGCCGGGTGCTGATCTCCGGCGGTGACCGGGGCATCGGCGCTGCCGCTGCCCGCGCCTTTGCGGCAGCAGGGTATCAGGTGGCGGTGCTCTACCACCAGAATGCCGCCGCTGCCGCTGCGCTGGAACAGCAGCTGCCCGGGTGCATCGCCATCCAGTGCGATGTAGCCAGCCGCGCCAGCTGTGAGCTGGCGTTCCACGCGGTGGAGCAGGCCATGGGCAGGGTGGATGTGCTGGTGTGCAACGCCGGCATCGCGCAGCAGAAGCTGTTTACCGACATCACCCCGGAGGAGTGGCAGCGGATGCTGGACGTGAACCTGAGCGGCGCGTTCCACCTGTGCCAGCTGGCGCTGCCCGGCATGATCCGCCGCAAGCAGGGCCGCATTCTGACCGTGAGCAGTATGTGGGGCCAGACCGGCGGCAGCTGCGAGGTGCACTATTCCGCCGCGAAAGCCGGGCTCATCGGCCTGACCAAGGCACTGGCGAAGGAGGAAGGCCCCAGCGGCATCACGGTGAACTGCGTAGCGCCGGGGGTCATTGAGACGGACATGATGGCGGCTTTTACCGCCGAGGACAAGGCGGCGCTGGCCGAGGAGACCCCTGTGGGGCGGCTGGGCACCCCGGAAGAAGTTGCAAAGCTGCTGGTCTTTCTGGCCGGCGAGGATGCCGGATACATCACCGGACAGGTGTTCGGGGTGAACGGCGGCCTTGTGATCTGATGCACAGGGCAATATTACACGATTTTCCCCGGAGCGGGAAGGAGAGAAAAAATGGGCATGACTTTGAAGGAACTGTTGACTAAGGGCGAGGGCACCCTCTCTGCACAGGAGGCCAAGGCGCTGGCGGCACAATGCCGCATGGATGTAGACACCCTCTACACCCTGCTGGAAGAGCGCGGCATCAAGATCCTGGAGGAAGAGAACGAGCCGAGTCTGGACGTGGACAGCATCATTGCTGAGGTGGAGAACGCCGAGAACAACAACGATGACATGGGCCTTGCCGATGAAAACGAAGAGGATGCCGAGGAGAACCCGGCAGACCTGAAGGCTGCCATGGACGAGCTGCTGGATGACCCGGTGAAGAACTACCTCAAGCAGATCGGTCAGATCCCGCTGCTGAGCGCCGAGCAGGAGGTGGAGCTGAGCCGCCGCATCCATGCCGGTGCCGAGGCTGCGCACATTCTGCAGGCAGACCGCCAGAAGTACGACGCACCGGAGTACATCAAGAAGAACAGCGCCCGTTTCTCTTTTGAAGAGGACGAGAACAGCCGCAGCTACAACGAGGATCTGGACGAGGACAGCGAAAAGTCCGCCGAGGATGCTGAGGAAAAGGCAGACGAGGAAAAGGCCATGGAAGCCGTGGAAAACGGCCCTCTGAGCGAGGAGCGCCGTCAGGAGCTGCTCAAGACCCGCCGCGATGGCCTGAACGCCCGCCGCAGCCTGAGCGAAGCAAACCTGCGTCTGGTGGTGTCCATCGCCAAGAAGCACGTCGGCCATAATCTGGCCTTCCTTGATCTCATTCAGGAGGGCAACATCGGCCTGATCAAGGCTGCGGAAAAGTTCGACTGCGACCGCGGCTTCCGCTTCTCCACCTACGCTACATGGTGGATCCGTCAGGCCATTACCCGCGCCATCGCGGATCAGGCCCGTACCATCCGCATTCCGGTGCACATGGTGGAGACCATCAACCGGATGCGTCAGGCCACCAACCAGCTGGTGTACCAGAACGGTCACGAGCCCACCCCGGAAGAGCTGGCAAAGGCCATGGACATGAGCGTGGAGCGCGTGCGCGAGATCCAGCGCATGGCACAGGAGCCCGCCAGCTTGGAAAGCCCCGTGGGCGAGGAAGAGGATTCCTCTCTGGGCGATTTCGTTGCTGACGAAAACGCCGAAGCACCCGGCAAGGCAGCCGACCGCGCCATGGTGGCACAGCAGATCAATCTGGCGCTCAAGAGCCTGACCCCCCGCGAGGAAAAGGTCATCCGTCTGCGCTTTGGTCTGGACGACGGCCGTCCCCGCACGCTGGAAGAGGTCGGCCGCGACTTCGGCGTCACCCGCGAGCGTGTGCGCCAGATCGAGGCCAAGGCCATCCGCAAGCTGCACAGCCGCAAGTGCCTGACCCTGCTCAACGGCCTGATCGAGTGATATGAATTTTGGGATAGCGGAACACCGGTGGTGTTCCGCTATCCTTTTTTATAAGAGGAGGGGAGAGGAGGAGCGCATTTTAAATGTCTTTCGGCAGAGTGTTCAACGGCGGGGCGGCGGTGTTGTACGGAATATCCAAAAATTGCGCGGATGCTTGTATTTTGCTTGCGGAGCGTGTACAATAAGCACAGAATATGTTTGCGCAGAGCAGGAGAGCGACAGACAGAGCAGATGGCTTTGTTTGGTGCGCTCTTTTTTGTTTTGCGCTCAAGCTTCAGAGCAAGGAGAGAGCATTATGAGCCAGACCAAATATATCCTCTCGTTGGATCAGGGCACTACCAGCAGCCGGGCAATCCTGTTTGACAACGAGCAGAACATTGTCTGCGTGCAGCAGCGGGAATTTGAGCAGATCTACCCCCATCAGGGCTGGGTGGAGCACAACCCTATGGAGATCTGGTCCAGCCAGTACGGCGTGATGAACGAGGTCATTGCCCAAAGCGGCGTAGACCCCAGGGACATTGCGGGCATCGGTATCACCAACCAGCGCGAGACTACCATCCTGTGGGACAAGAACACCGGACGCCCGGTGTATAACGCCATCGTCTGGCAGTGCCGCCGCACCGCACCCCTTGTGGACGAGCTGCTCCGGACCCCCGGCATGGCGGACTACATCCGGGAAAACACCGGCCTTGTGCCGGACGCCTATTTCTCCGCCACCAAGATCAAGTGGATCTTAGAGAACGTCCCCGGTGCACGGGAAAAGGCCGAAGCAGGGGAGCTTTTGTTCGGCACGGTGGACACTTGGCTGGTCTGGAAGCTGACCGGCGGCAAGGTGCACGTTACCGACCGCACCAACGCCAGCCGCACCATGCTGTACAACATCCGCACGCTGGATTGGGACGACACCCTGCTCAAGGCGCTGGACATCCCCCGCTGCATCCTGCCCAGTGTGAAAGACTCCAGCGAGGTATACGGCTACACCAACATTCAGGGCGTGGATGTGCCGGTAGCCGGTATTGCGGGCGACCAGCAGGCTGCGCTGTTCGGGCAGGGCTGCTTTAAGCCCGGCGACGTGAAAAACACCTACGGCACCGGCTGCTTCCTGCTGATGAACACCGGCAATAAGATCTACCAGAGCAAGAACGGTCTGGTCACCACCATCGCCATCAGCCTTGACGGCGAGGTGGAGTATGCGCTGGAAGGCTCTGTCTTTGTGGGCGGTGCGGTCATCCAGTGGATCCGGGACGGGATGCACCTCATTCAAGACAGCTGCGATTCCGAGTATTACGCCCAGAAGGTGCCGGACAACGGCGGCGTGTACATCGTGCCAGCCTTTACCGGTCTGGGCGCGCCCTACTGGGATATGTATGCCCGGGGTGCCATTCTGGGCATTACCCGCGGCACCACCCAGAACCACATCATCCGCGCGGCAGAGGAATCCATCGCTTACCAGAGCGCCGACCTGATGTGGGCGATGGAAAAGGACACCGATATCACCATCAGCACCCTGAAGGTGGACGGCGGCGCCAGCCGCGACCACTTCCTGATGCAGTTCCAGTCCGATATCCTGAACAAGGAGGTGCTGCGCCCCGCCATCCGGGAGACCACCGCCCTTGGCGCGGCGTATCTGGCAGGTCTTGCCACCGGCGTGTGGAAGAGCCGGGAGGAGATCAGCCACCTGTGGAGCTGCAACCAGCTGTTTGAGCCCAAAATGGACGCTGCCCAGCGGGAAAAACTGGTCAAGGGCTGGCACAAGGCCGTGGGCCGCAGTCAGGACTGGGCGGAGCACGAGGTGTAAGGCAGAAAACTTCTGACAGGATAACGCGATACCCCCGGCAGGCTGCCGCCGCAAGAGCGATAGCCTGCCGGGGGTATTTTGTGCCGTTCCGCTCCAGCATGGACGGGTGGATGACGCAGCAAAAAAGCCCCTGACCGAGGTCAGAGGCTTTGATCAAGGGGTGCGAAGTTCCAAACTTTGCCAGAAACAGAGGTTATCGGGTGGAAGCCGCATTGTCTGCGGGCCACGATCTTCTGAGCGCCGCATAGGAGACAAGGAAGTTTGCCAGCCAGCCCGCCGGGACGGCAAGCCAGACAAAGGCGATGCCGAAACGCGGTGCGCAGATCAGGGCAACGGACAGACGGATCGCAAGGTTTACCATGTTGGCAATAAGAAACGGGCGCATGACGCCAAGCCCGCGCAGGACGCCATCGGTCGCCATCTTGATGCCCATGAAGATGAAGAAATAGCCGAGCCATCTCATGTAATCACCGGACACCTGATAAGCCAACGCGGTTCCGTCCTTGCCCAAGAACAGCGAGGAGATCTGGGTGTGCAGGGTCTCGATGACCACGAATGCAAGAACGGCAAAGCAGAGATCCAGAATCAGTGCGGCGTGGTAGCCTTTTTTGAGACGATCGGTTTTCTTTGCGCCGAGATTCTGGGAAACGTAGGGTGAAACGGCATTGCCGATGGATACAAAGATGAGGGAGAAAACATTCTCTACCCGCATCGTTGCCGAATACCCTGCAAGTGCCTGTGTGCCAAAGGGATTTACCACAGCCTGCACGATCATCATACCGATGGACACGGTGGACTGCTGTAAAATCGACGGGACGGCAAGGCGAAGCATGGACTGCAGCTCCTGCCCGTCGAACCAGTGAAAGGGGCTTTTGTACCGCCGCATCCGCGCAAAGAAGATCAAAAGCGAGAACACAGCAGAAATGCCCTGTGCGATCAGGGTCGCAAGGGCTGCGCCGAACACGCCGAGATCAAGACCGGCTACCATCCACAGATCCATAAAGATATTCAGGATAGACGAGAAGATCAGCAGCCCCAGCGGGATCTTGGATTCCCCGATAGAGGTGAACATGGTGGAAAGGATGTTGTACATGAACAGGAACGGGAAGCCTGCAAAATAGACCCGCAGGTACAGCACTGCATCTTCCAGAATGTCGACAGGGGTCTGCAAGCCGCTCATCATCGAATGGGAAAAGCAAAAGCCAAAAACGCCAAGGACGATGCTCAGGATCAAAAAGCTGAGCAGGGATGTTGACACGATGGTCTTCATTTTGCCATAGTCTTTGGCACCAAAATAGCGGCTTACAAGCACGCCTGCACCCACACCGGCACCAAGCGCCACACAAATAAAAACGTTGGTCAGCGCAGCACAGGCACCGACAGCCGCAAGCGCGGAGGAACCAACAAACTGACCGACGATGATGGAGTCGGCCATGTTGTAGACCTGCTGGAAAAAGCTGCCGAGGATCATCGGCATTGCAAAAACCGTCAGCGCTTTCAGGGGCGCATCGGTGATCAGATATTCATCCTTTGACATGATTCCATTCCTTCTGAAATTTATTGCTCTTCTGAGTCAAATCCAAGTATACCACACCCGTCAAAAAAATACACCCCAAGATGCCGGAATTGACAGGCAGACGTCCTGCTACTGCCAACCACAAAAAATCCCCAGACCGAATGGTCTGGGGATGTGGTGGAGCATTGTCAACAGCAGTCGAACCTAAAACTTCTTCAACAATAATTGCAAAAGTTGAGGGAAAACGTGAGAGCAAGAACCGTCCCGTGGTCACAAATTTTCAATTCTTGAAAATTTCCAGCCCCTTGGGACAGCTTTCTTGTTGGGGCGTGCGAAGCCCCAAGCCCTGCTTCATAATATCGATCATGACCGATCAACGACTGATTTATAGTAATTGCCAAAGTCTGCAAGTGCATTGACGATTGGTAACATTTCCGTTCCGAGATCGGTCAACCCATATTCTACTTTGGGAGGGTTCTCGTGATAATCACGGCGGTAGGCAAGCCCATCATCAATCATCTGTCTTAAGCTCTCGGTCAAAACTTTCTGCGAGATTCCATCGATGCTTCTTTGCAACTCATTGAATCTCCATGGGCGCTCTTTCAGATTGCGCAGAAGCAAGAGTTTCCATTTTCCGCCAATCAGGGATACTGCTGTTGCAACCGGACATTCCGGCAGTTCTTCTTTTGTACGCATATCAGTCACCTCTGTGTATAGTATAGCACATTTATTTTTGAGTGTACAGTTACAAAAAGGTGCGTACTTGTTTTTGAATGTGCGAGCTTCTATACTTAGCGCAGGCAATGAAAGATTGCGAATCAAAATGGAGGTGCTTACAATGGCAAGCTACACAAAAATGACAGTTGGAAAAGAAAATCGGACGGAGCTTCATGAAAAGCTCGCCCTGACTGGTGCGGAGATCAGCCTGAATACGCTTCCTGCGGGAGCAAATGTTCCGTTTGTCCACTCCCACAAGGCAAATGAGGAAATCTACGGTGTTCTTTCCGGCAAAGGCAAGGTCGTTATCGATGGCGAAGAAATCAGCCTTACAGCAGGCGACTGGCTGAGGATTTCTCCCGTGGCAAAACGTCAGTTCTTTGCTGCAAGCAATTCTGAGATCACTTATATTTGTATTCAGGTCAAGGAGAATTCTCTCGAAGGCTATACTGCAACGGATGCTGTGATCTACTGATAAAACATATCAAAACAAAAGGCAGGATACCACTACCATAGTGATACTCTGCCTTTGCTTATTTTTATTCTCGTCCTGTCACAACAAAAAATCCCCAGACCGAATGGTCTAGCGGCATCTTTCTTGGTAGACATTCCTACGCGTTGGAAACCGCGCACTAATCAAAGCCCTGCTAGGGCTTTGATTGCCTTCGCTGCGCTCGGCACGTGCTGTTCGAGTCCTGTACCGACCTGCTTTGACGTGGGTTAGTGGATGACGCAACAAAAAAGCCCCTGACCGAAGTCAGGGACTCTTGTTTTGGTGGAGCATTCTCCACAGCACTCGAACCCAACACCTCTTCACGGGAGATGGTTTTGGAATCGTCCGTGAAGTTGAAATTGAGCACGACCCGGTCATCAAAGACGTAGATCGAGTTGACAAAGGTATCAATGATCTGCCGCTGGTGTTCCGTGCTGCCCACGTCACCCTTGCGGAATTTTTCAAGCCAGAACCGAATCCACTCACGGGTCAGGACGGGCTTTTTCAGCTCTTCTTCCAAAATGCTGGTGTTCAGGGCTTCTTTCCGGGCTTCCAGCTCGTCCAACCGCTGCTTGGTGGTCGGGGTCAGGATGCCCTGTTCAATGGCTTCCAGAAGGTTTGCCAGCCGCTTCTCCGTATCCCGGAGTTGCTCTTTCAGAACAGGCAGCCGGGTGTTCTCCTGCTGCTGGGCTTCCATGACCAAATCTATCAGCCGTTCGATGATTTCATCGCTGAAAATCACCTTAATGGCAGTGTCCACCACGAACCGTTCCAGCGGCTCCTTGCGGATGGCTTTCAGGTCGCAATGCGCCTTGCCGTGGCGTTTGGCGTTGCCGCACTTGTAGTAATAGTAGGTGTTTCCCATGTGGCTGGTGCCGCTCTCGCCGCCCATCAGGGTGCCGCACTTGCCGCAGAACAGCTTGGTGGTCAGCAGATAGCTCACATCCTCTTTTGCGGGTCGACCATGGGCAATCCTATTTTGCTCGAAACGCTGCTGCACCCGGTCGAACAAGTCCTCGTCCACGATGGCCGGAATGCCGCCCGGTGTCACGATGTCCTTATATCGGTATTCACCTATGTAACGGCGGTTCCGGAAAATCTGGAAGAAGCTGTTCTTGACAAAAGGCTTGCCGGTACGGGTGCGCAGCCCTCGCTCGTTCAGGGATGCTGCGATTTTCTCGGCAGGCTCGCCGTTGGCGTACCGGGTAAAAATCTCCTGCACAATGGGAGCCGTCTCCGGGTCGATATGGTACAGTCTGTCCTCCTTGCCAATGGTGAAGCCCAGCGGAACGATACCGCCGTTGTACTTGCACTGGAGGGCATTTTCGCGCTCACCGCGCGCTACTTTCAGGGCAAGTTCGGCGGAATAGTATTCCGCCATGCCGATAAGCATACTCTCCACCATAATGCCTTCAGGCCCCTGCGAAATGGGTTCCATGGCAGACACCAGATGGACGCCGTTCTTTTCCAGCTGGTACTTGTAGTTCACGGCATCGAACCGATTCCGGGCAAAGCGGTCGAGCTTCCAGACCAGAACTACATCGAAGATTTTCTTTGCGCTGTCCTTAATCATCCTCTGGAAGTCCGGGCGGTCATCCGTCTTGGCGGAGTAGGCACGGTCGATGTAGGTGCCGACCACGGTGATACCGTTCTTCTCGGCGTAGTCCTTGCAGTCGCGCAGCTGCCCTTCAATGGACGCTTCGCGCTGGCTGTCGGAAGAATAGCGGGCGTAGATCACGGCGGTCATGGTTGCACCTCCTTGGCGCGTATTCGACTTGCCTTTATAGTATCGGGTCAAGCGCAGCTTGTCAACAATCTGCGAGCAGATTGAAATGTGAAAATTGCGAAACGCAGCGAAAAAGCTGAGAGCAAGAATCGTCCCGTGGCCACAAATTTTCAATTCTTGAAAATTCTTGCCACTTTGGGACAGCTTCTTGTTGGGGCGTGCCTGCCCCAAACCCTGCTGGAACGAGTACGGCAAACTGGAATTTGACTAATCCTACATGTGCATCATATTACACTCATGTAATTATCCTCTACATAAACAGCTTTTCCATCAGCAAGCTTAATCTCATCTTTGCCGTTCGGTAATACTGTTGTTTCAGAACCATTCCAATGGGGGATAATAGGATTGTCAATAATATGTAATCCATCTGTTAAATTTCCCGCCGCATACATACTTCCTGCACTGATTCCGACATATATAAGTCCGTTTTTAATTGCATTATTAAGTATTCTATCAAAACCAGTTCTAGACATTTCACGACAAAGCACAGATACATCACCACCACTGACAAAAACAGCATCAAATTGGTTTAATTCTTCAAAAGTTAATAGCCTTGTAAGCATAAACGGGGTTGTAACATACGAAGAATAGGTTCTTTGATAGTCTTTTGAAAGAATTAATTCCAGATTGTACACTAATATATTTTCGTACTGAATTCCCATTAGAAAGAGTTCATGAAAACATATTGCAAGCGACTCTCTTGCACCATCTGTTTCAATGCCAGCTGTTGGAATATAAAGCACTTTCACATCCTTCGGACACTTTCCAATAATATCAAAGAATTTCTCTTTCATCTTATCGGTCAACCCTGCAGATGTAAGAAATAGATGTTTTCCATTCATATTCTTTTACCTCGTCAAACTCCGATTTACTGGGCTAAGCCGAGTATACCACACTCCACCATGAAAGAACACCCCGATATAGTGAAATTTTGCCATTTTTCTGCGTACGTGCGTACACGCTCCGCAGGGATTCTAAGGGGCTTGACCCCTTGGCACACAGACTTTGGCACAAAGTCTAGTGTGTTACACCTTGTCAGAGGTGTACAGGCTCCCGGTACGCACGTACGCAGCGACTACTCCCAAACGCGCCATATAGGGGGACGACCAAGTTCGCACAAAGCGAACTTGATTCCGCAAAGCAAAAAGGCAGGATACCACCGTCATGGTGATACCCTGCCTTTGCTCGTTTACTGTTCCGAGTAGTCCTTTCGCAGAACCTCCTGTAAACAAAAAACGTACCCGAACCCTTTTTCGTAAAGAATCGGGTTCGAGTACGAACTGTATGGTGGACGGTACAGGACTCGAACCTGTGACCTCCTGCACGTCAAGCAGATGCTCTACCAGCTGAGCTAACCGTCCATGTCATATCGACTTGGATAGTTTACCACAGCTTTTTGCAAAAAGCAAGACCTTTTGTGCTTTTTTATGCGTTCTTTTTTACTTTTCCGGCGAGAGTGCCCGGCGGATGATATCGTACAGCACCGGCTTCATGGCGTCGATGTTGTCCGGCTTGCCCTCCAGAATGCTGGAATAGCACACCGACATACACATACTGCCCAAGGCGGTGATGCGCTGGTAGACCTCCCGCTCACTACGTCCGGCCATCTCCGGGCTGGAAAGCACAACGGCCAGCAGCTTGCGCATCAGGGGCTCGGCTTCCCTGCTGGCTTCGATTTGGTCCAGCCCGGGCCAGACGAAGTTGCGCTCCAGAAACCGCAGCACCAGCGCATCCTGCCGCAAAGCCTCGATGATATGGTCGATGACGAACACTACCTGCGCGGTAAAGTCGGGCAGCTCGGGGTGCTGCTCGACCGCAAGGCAGGCATCGCTCAGCAGCTGGTAGCTCACCCGCCCCAGCAGCGCCTGCATCACCGCGCCCTTATCCTGAAAATACAGATAAAACGTGCCTTTGCCCACCTTTGCCCGGCTGGTGATATCCTCCACGCTGGTCTTGGCGGTGCCCCGCTCCAGAAACAGCTCGTAGGCTGCATCCAGCAGGGCGCGGCGCTTTTCCTGTTTCTTACCTTCCACGGTGCTCATGCTATGGGTAGATTCCTCTTTTCTCTGAATTTAAACGCAGGTATGTGCTGCGTCCGGCCTGTGCTACTTAGTTTAGCAGTCCTTTGCCGTTTGTGCAAGCCCGGTTTGTTATACAATTTTTTGCAGGTGATAAAAAAACTGACTTTCAGTCACTTTTCCCGCTTGACACTCTGCCCGGGGTGGATATAATAGTGTTTGCCCGGAAGATGACCGGCGGTCAGTTTCGCGGGCTTTCCCAATCAACTTTCTATTCTGGAGGGTTCTCATGAAAAAGATCGCACAAGGCATCGTGCGTCTGCGCAAGCTGATCTTAACAGTGGCCGTGCTGCTGTTGATCCCTTCCGCGATCGGCGCCATTGCCACCCGCATCAATTATGACATCCTCACCTACCTGCCGCAGGATCTGGACTCCATGATCGGCGAGGTAGCCCTTGAGGACGATTTCCATCTGGCCTCCACCGGTATGATCACGGTAGAGGGCCTGCCAACCAATGAACTCATCGCCATGAAAAAGGAGATCGAAGACGTGCCCGGCGTCACCCAGACCTTCTGGCTCAGCGATGTGATCGACCCCAATATCCCCACCGCCATGCTGCCTGCCGATGTACAGCAGTTCATGTTCGGCAAAAACGATTCCACCATGCTGATCGTCCGTTTTGACGCCCCCAGCGCCAGCGACGAGACGATGGAAGCCGTCAAGCAGATCGAAAAGCTGCTGCGCAAGGACTGCTTCTTCGGCGGTATGAGCGTCATTCTGCAGGACACCAAAGCGCTGGTCAATCAGGAAATGCCCCTGTACATCCTGATCGCCGTGGGTGCCAGCCTGCTGGTGCTGTTCCTCTCGCTGGAAAGCACCCTCACCCCGCTGCTGTTCATGCTGGGTCTGCTGTTCCCCATCGCGTACAACTTCGGCACCAACATCTTTTTGGGGCAGATCAGCTACATCACCGAGGCGCTTGCCACTGTGCTGCAGCTGGGCGTTACGATGGACTTTTCTATCTTCCTACTGCACCGCTATCAGGAAGAAAAGGAGCTGCGCTCCACCAATGAGGAGGCCATGACCAGCGCTATCTGCAAGACCATGACCTCCATCTCCGCTTCCAGCCTGACCACCATTGCAGGCTTCCTTGCACTGTGCGCCATGCGTCTGACGCTGGGCCGCGATATCGGCCTTGTCATGGCAAAGGGCGTGGCACTGGGCGTTATCTGCACCGTGGTCATTCTGCCCTCCCTGATCCTTACCTTTGATAAGTGGGTGGAAAAATACAAGCATCGCACCGTTATCCCCCGGCTGACCAAGCTGAGTTACTTTGTTTCCAAGCACGCAGCGCCCATCGTGGTCGTGTTTATCCTCATCCTCATCCCCTTTGCCATTGCGCAGAACAAGACCAGCGTGTACTACACCCTGTTCGACTCTCTGCCTCAGGACCTGACCGGCATCGTGGGTACCAACAAGCTGGGCGAGGACTTCGGCATGACCACCAGCCACTTTATTCTGGTGCATGACGACCTGACCGCTACGCAGGTGTCCGACCTGTGCGATGAGCTGAAGGACGTAGACGGTATCACGCAGGTGGTAAGTCTGGATTCCATTACCGGCCCCGGCTTTGACACCGAGCTGCTGCCCGACAGCGTGATGGAGATCCTGCAGTCCGGCGGCTACAAGCTGATCCTTGCCAACAGCTCCTACAAGACCGGCACGGACGCCATCAACAGCCAGTTGGACAAGATGATCGGCCTGATCAAAAATGTAGATCCCGAGGGCGTCATCACCGGTGAAGGCGCTATGACCAAAGACCTGATCGAGGTGGCAGACGTGGACTTCAAGAACGTCAACGTTTGGTCGATCATGGCAGTTTTGGTCATCATCGCCATCTCCTTCAAGAGCATTTCCATCCCGGTGCTGCTGGTTGCCAGCATCGAAGCCGCTATCGCCATCAATATGGGCATCCCGTACTTTACCGGTACGCAGCTGCCCTTCATCGCCAGCATCGTCATCGGCACTATCCAGCTGGGCGCTACCGTGGACTACTCCATCCTGATGACCACCCGTTATCACGAGGAGCGCGCCTTTGGCCGCACCCCCAAGGAAGCTGCCCAGCAGTCGCTGGAACATTGCAGCCAGTCCATCCTGACCAGTGGTCTGACCTTCTTCGCCGCTACGGTCGGCGTGGCAGCCATCAGTAAGATGGAGCTGCTGCGGAGCATCTGCCTGCTGATCTCCCGCGGCGCTCTGATCAGTATGCTGGTCATTCTGGTGGTGCTGCCCGCCGCCCTGATGCTGTGTGACTGGCTCATCCGCCACACCACCCTGAAATGGATGGTACCTGAATCTGCCAACGCCAAGAAGTCTGAAAAGGAGTAATGCGTTATGAAAAAATCGCTTCGTTTCGCCAGTGCGGCGCTGGCAGTTGCCCTTGCCGCCAGCTGTGCAGCCCCGGCTTTTGCCGCAGGCGGCAGCAGCTTTACCAAGTCTGAGACCGTGTACGCTGTGATGAACGCCGATGGCTCCATCCAGAGCACCACCGTCAGCGAGCACGTTTACAGCGCCTCCGGTCTGTCCAATGTGACCGACCAGAGCACCCTGACCAATATCCAGAACACCGAGAGCAGCGCCGAGTTCACACAGGACGGCGAAAAGCTGGTGTGGAACACCGACGATACCGATGTGTATTATAAAGGTGACACCGACCGCGCCCTGCCCATTCAGGCTACCGTCACCTACGCACTGGACGGTCAGGAAGCCGCACTGGAAGATCTGATCGGCAAGAGCGGTCATCTGACCATGACCATTGCCCTGAAGAACAACGAGACCGACACCGTGAACGTGAACGGTACTGACCGCACCATCGTTACCCCGCTGGTCACCGCTGTGGGCGTGATCTTCGGGCAGGATGCCACCAACGTGGTGGCTGCCCACGGTCTGGTGGAAAGCGCTGCCAAGAGCAATGTGGCCGCCTTTGTCACCCTGCCGGGCGTAAAGGACTCCCTGTCCGGTCTGCTGCCGGACGAGCTGGACACCATCGAGGACTATCTGCAGGACACCATCACGGTGGAAGCAGATGTTACCGGGCTGACCTGCCCGCAGGTGATGATGGCCTGCGCCACCAGCGCTGCGGCTCTGGGCACCGACAATGTGTTTGACCTGAGCAGCATCAACGACCTGACCGATGGCATCAACCAGCTGAACGATGCCATGAGCCAGCTGCTGGACGGCGCTTCTCAGCTGGAAGATGGTACCACCCAGCTGGCCAGCGGTGTGCTGGCACTGCTGGACGGTGCCAACACCCTGAACAATGGTGCAGCCGCACTGGACGAGGGTCTGGGGCAGCTGACCAACGGTCTGGACACCCTGAGCGCCAACAACAGCGCCCTGAACAGCGGCGCACAGCAGGTGGCGGACGGCGTACTGGCTTCTGCCAACAAGACCCTGAAAGAGGGCGGTCTGATCGACACCGACATGACCTGGGATAACTACGCCGCCGTCATCGACAACATCCTGACCATCAATGACAAGACGCTGGCTGCCGGCCGCCGCAAGATGGTGCGTACCATCTGGGAACAGGCTCCCAGCTTCAAGGACAGCCAGCTGGATCTGGCACTGTACCTTTCCGCTACTAAGACGAACCATGATCTGGAGGCTGCTCTGCACCTGATGCAGAACTACGACCCCTCCGTGCTGTGCGGACTGGTGCAGCTGCTGACCAGTCAGGAGGCTAAGGACACCGCCAAGGCAGAGCTGAAGTATCAGGTGGAGAACAGTCAGGATATCGCCGATGTGCGTGCCCTGAAGGACAGTCTTTCCAAGATTCAGTACTTCGTTTCCAGCGTGGGGCAGTACACTGCCGGTGTGCAGACCGCCGCAGACGGTGCCCATTCTGCCAAGGACGGCAGCGCACAGCTTGCCGCCGGTACCAAGACCCTGTATGACGGTGTGAACACCCTGAACGAGGGTGCAAGCCAGCTGAACGACGGCACCCACCAGCTGAACGACGGCCTGAACCAGTTCAACGAGGAGGGCATCTCCAAGCTGACCGGCGCACTGGATCAGGATCAGCTGCACGGCCTTAAGACCGTGCTGGACGAGATGAGCGACCGGCTGGAAGGCTACACCAGCTTTGCCGGTGCACCCGAGGACGCCGAGAGCAGCGTGAAGTTCGTCTACAAGACCGCCGAGACCGTGGCCGCTGCCGACAACGTTGTGGCGGAGACCGAGACGGTGAAGGAGGGCAACATCTTCACCCGCCTGTGGCAGCGCATTGTGGACCTGTTCAAGTTCTGATAATGCCAACATCCTTCCAGAATCGTATATAGATGCACAAGGAGCGCCCCGCAGCCGAATGGCTGCGGGGCGCTCCCTGTCTCTGCGGGAATATTTCAGGATGAAAGGCATACAATAAAAAGAAAGCATCTTGATTGCATTTTGCTTTCTCTTGTGGTAAAATCAAAGAAAGAAGGAGGTGCTGGATATGGCACAGATCAGTGTACGCGTGGATGATGCCGTGAAGCATGAAGCAGAACAAACCTTTGACGAGATCGGCCTGAGCATGAACACGGCTATAACGATCTTTCTCAAGGCCTGCGCCCGGGAAAAGCGCATTCCGTTCGAGCTGACCGCAGACCCCTTTTATTCCTCTGCCAATCAGCGTTATCTGGAAGGCATCATGCGGGATGTGCGCAGCGGCAAGGCGCATTTTGCCCCGCATGACCTCATCGAGGAAGCCTGATGCGGCTGCTGTGGGAAGATCGCGCATGGGAGGATTATCTTTATTGGCAGATGCAGGACAAAAAGACATTGAAACGCATCAACGCGCTGATCAAAGATATCGCCCGCAACGCCTTTGACGGCATCGGCAAGCCGGAACCGCTGCGCGGTACGCTCAGCGGCTGGTGGAGCCGCCGTATCGACGATGTGAACCGCATCGTTTACTACGAAGAAAACGGCATTGTGTTTATCGTTTCCTGCCGCGGACATTACGATGACACCTGACAGCAGCCGCTGCATCTAAAAAAAGGACACCGGATAGCCTGCGGGCTGTCCGGTGTCCTTTTTTAAATAAAATTACTGGTCCTTTTCCACCATCATCTTGCTGGCTTTATAGATATCGCCGCAGCCGAGGGTGATGACCAGATCGCCGGGCTGGGCGTTCTGCTTTACCCAGTCGGCGGCTTCCTGCAGGCTGTTCACCAGCACGGAGCCGGGGATCTGTGCTGCCAGCTTTGCGCTGGTAATGGTGGGGTCGTTGGGCTCGCGGCTGCCCATGATGGGGGTCAGCACCGTGATGTCCGGGATCTTGAGCACATCCACAAAGTCGTTGAACAGCATCTTGGTGCGGCTGTATGTAAACGGCTGGTGGACGGCGATCAGGCGCTTGTAGCCCATCTCCTTGGCGGTGTTCAGGGTGGCGCGCAGCTCGGTGGGGTGGTGGGCGTAGTCGTCGATGACCAGCGCACCGTTGCACTCGCCGTACACCTCAAAGCGGCGGCCTGCGCCCTTGAAGTTCAGGGCAGCCTCGGCGCACTGCTCTGCGCTCAGGCCCACAAAGCGGCACACGGCGCACATGGCCAGTGCATTATAAATATTGTGGCGGCCGGGCACGGACAGGCGGATGCGGGTGGTGTCGGTCGTATTCCACTCCTTCAGGTCGAACTCAAAGAAGCCGGGCTTATACTCGTTGACGTTGACAGCGCGGTAGTCGGCGTGGTTGTCGATGGCAAAGGTGCGCACCCGGCGGTCCAGTGTGTACATCACGTCCATGGTGTTCTTATCGTCGGCGTTGGCAAAGATCATGAACTGGGTCATCAGGGCAAAGCGCTTGAAGGCGAACTTCAGCTCACCCATGCTGCCGTAGTAGTCCAGATGGTCGTTGTCGATGTTCAGCACCACGGACAGGTAGGGGGTCAGCTTCAGGAAGGTTTCGGCAAACTCGCAGGCCTCGATAACGACATCATCGCCCTTGCCGGCCTTGCCGTAGCCGTTGATGAGGGGCAGCTTACCGCCGATGACGGCAGAGGGGTCGCGCCCTGCCAGTTCCAGCGCAGTGGTGATCATGGAGGTGGTAGTGGTCTTGCCGTGGGTGCCGGACACGCAGATGCTCTGCTTGTACAGGCGGCTCACATAGCCCAGCAGCACGCTGCGCTCCACGGTGGGGATGCCGTAGGAGGCGGCTGCGTTCAGCTCCACGTTATCCTTGGAGATAGCGGCAGAGTACACCACCATGTCCGCACCAACAACGTTATCCGCATTGTGGCCAAGGCTGACCTTTACGCCCATCTCCCGCTCGTAGCGGATGATGCTGCCGTCCAGCACATCGCTGCCGGACAGCTCGTAGCCTTTGGCGGCCAAGATCTGGATCAGCGGGTACATTCCGCTGCCGCCGCAGCCGATAAAATGGATCTTCTTTACATTGTCCAGCAGATGCTGGCTATAATCCGAGTACATGAACATAGTAAGGCTCTCCTCCAAATATTAACGGCTGCAGCGCAGACCGATTCCTTCCAAATATGGGGACACACCCTTATTATATAATTTTTGCAGCATAAAATAAACAGGTAAGGCCGAATTTTCGGAAAGAACCATAAATCTTTTGTGGATTTTGTGATATGTGTACAACAAAATCCCGGCAGTATTACTTTTTTGCCCGCCGCTGCAGGATCTCGTCCAGAATGGCATCGGCTACGTCTGCCTTGCTCATCAAAGGCAGCTCCCGGGTGCCGTCCGGGGTGATGAAGGTGACCACGTTGGTGTCTACGCCAAAGCCTGCACCGGCCACCTTAAGGTTGTTGGCTACCACCATGTCCAGATTTTTCTTGGCAAGCTTTGCGGAGGAGTTTTCCACAAGGTCCCGGGTCTCCATGGAAAACCCGCACAGGAACTGGTGGGTCTTGCGGGGGCCGATGGTGCCAAGGATATCCTCGGTGCGCTCCACCGGGATAGAGAGGTCGCCCTCCTTCTTTTTGATCTTGTCGTCTGCCACGGTAGCGGGGCGGTAGTCCGCCACGGCAGCTGCCATGATGAGCACATCGGTGGCGTCAAAGCGGCTGGTCACCGCCTCGTACATCTGCCGGGCACTTGTCACCGGCACATCGGTGGTGAATTTGACCGGCGGCAGCGCGGTCTGCCCGTGGATCAGGGTCACCTCCGCGCCCCGCATGGCGGCGGCGCGGGCAAGGGCGTAGCCCATCTTGCCGGTGGAGTGGTTGGTCAGGTAGCGCACCGGGTCCAGCGCCTCCTGCGTGGGGCCGGCGGTCACCGCAATGCGCAGCCCTGCCAGATCCTTCGGGCGGGCGATGGTGTGCAGGATGTGCTCCAGCAGTACCTCCTCCTTGGGCAGGCGTCCGCTGCCCACATCCTTGCAGGCCAGCACGCCGCTTTCTGAGGGGATGACGGTAAAGCCGTACCGCTCCAGCGTGGCAAGGTTATCCTGCGTGATGGGGTTTTCCAGCATTCCGGTGTTCATGGCGGGGGACACAAGCTTTGGACACTTGGCAGCCAGCACCACGGTGGTAAGCATATCGTCCGCAATGCCGTGCGCCATTTTGGCAATGACGTTGGCGGTGGCGGGGGCGACTAAGATCACATCTGCCTTTTTTGCCAGCGAGATGTGGGTGACCTCAAACTTGAAATCCCGGTCAAAGGTGTCCACCATGCACTTGTGGCCGGTCAGGGTCTCAAAGGTGAGAGGGGTGATGAACTGGGTGGCGTTCCGGGTCATGATGACCTCCACATCCGCACCCAGCTTGCGCAGTGCACTGGCCACATTGGCCATCTTATAGGCGGCAATACCGCCGCTCACGCCCAGCAGGACGCACTTGCCGTTCAGATCCATGGTTCGTTTACCTCCCGGAAAAACAGTTCTTTTCCACATATCTTACCTTAGTATAATGCAAAACTTCCACCAGCACAACAAAATCTTTGCCGGGAACTTGTATCCTGAGCAAAAATGCGGTAAAATACGCTTGACAAAGAGCAAACCGGTTCTTTTCTTTTACTTTGAAAAGGAAAACAGAATTATGATCTTAGCCATTGATATAGGCAACACCACCGTCGCCCTTGGGGGCATCCGGGACGGACGTGTATGCTTTGTGGCGCGCATGGACACGGTGCGCACCCGCACGGCTGCGGAATATCGTGCCGAAATGGATAAAATTTTTGCGCACCGCCGCCACCCGGAGCGCCCCATGCGCTTTGAGGGTGCGGTGCTTACCAGCGTAGTGCCCCAGATCACCGGGGCACTGGCCGAATGCGCCCGTCACTACACCGGCAAAAAGCCGGTCATCGTTTCGCCGGACATCCGCACCGGGCTGACCATGGGGGTGGACGAGCCCCGCGCCGTGGGCAAGGACCGGCTGGTGGATGCCGCCTACGCGGCGGCAAACTTTCCGCTGCCGGTCATCACGGTAGACCTTGGCACCGCCACCACCTTTAATGTGGTGGACAAAGACCGGGTATTCCGGGGTGGCGTGATCTGCCCCGGCCTTTCCACCGGGCTGCGCGCACTGGGCGAGCGTTGCGCCCAGCTGCCGCAGGTGCATCTGGGCTCCCCGAAAAAAGCCATCGGCACCAATACCGAAAGCTGTATGCTGTCCGGCTCGGTGCTGGGCACCGCCGTGCTCATTGACGGCATGGTGCAGCGCATTGAGGAGGAGCTGGGCAGCCCGGCTACGCTGGTGGTCACCGGCGGGCTGGCAAAATACGTCACCCCGCTGTGCCGCCACCCCCTGGCCTATGACCCGGAGCTGCTGATGAAGGGGCTGGCATTGCTGTACCAGCTGAACGCCCCGCAGGAGCACGGCCGCAGCCATGGCGGCGGCAGACACTACGGTCAGCAGGGACGCCCCCGGGCAAAGCACCCGTACCCCAACCGCCGCACCCGCCGCGAGCCGGAGACGCTGGTAGGCTGAGGGGACAAGAGGATAAGGGAGAGCATTATGAAACTGGGCATTCTTGGCACGGGTAAGATCGTGCAGGAATTTTTGCCATGGCTTGTGGAGCACACGCCGTTTACTGTGCAGGCGGTGTGCAGCACCCCACGCTCGGCGGCAAAAGCCGCAGAGCTGTGTGCGCAATATCAGATCCCACAGCACACCACCAATTATTTTGAGCTGCTGCAATGGGTAGACGCGGTCTACATTGCCGTGCCCAATTTGCAGCACGCCCGTTACGCCCGGGTGGCGCTGGAGGCGGGCAAGCACGTCATTGTGGAAAAGCCCATGGCGGTGACCGCCGCCGAGACCGAGGAACTGGCAGCGCTGGCACAGCGCAAGCGGCTGTTCCTCTTTGAGGCGATGACCACCCAGTACCAGCCCAACTACGCAAAGCTCCGGGAACTGCTGCCCCGGGTGGGCACGGTGCGTATGGTGCAGTGCAGCTTCAGCCAGTATTCCAGCCGGTACGACGCCTTTTGCGCCGGGCAGACCCCGCCGGTGTTCGACCCGCTGTGCGCGGGCGGCGCACTGATGGATTTGGGCGTGTACAACGTCAGCTACATCGTGGGTCTGTTCGGTGAGCCCAACAAGGCGGTGTATGCCGCCAACATGGAGCGCAACATCGACACCAGCGGTGTGCTGATGATGGATTACAGCGGCTTCAAGGCGGTAAGCCTTGCCGCCAAGGACTGCGCAGCCCCTGCCCGCTGCATCATTCAGGGCACAAAGGGCTACATTCTGCAAAAATCCACCCCGAACTACTGCGGCGGCGTGACCTTCCACCCCAACGAGGGCAAGGAGGAGCACTACAACCTGAACGGGGACCGTCCCCGGCAGGCGGCAGAGTTCGAGGCCTTTTACCGCGCCATGACCACCGGAGATCAGGAGCTGTGCGCCCGGATGCTGGACACCAGCATCGCGGTGAGCCGGGTGCTCACGGTGGCGCGCCGCAGCGCCGGGGTGCGCTTCCCCGGCGACAGATTCTAACGCATTTTTCTCTGGAACACGCCCTGACACAATAACGCGCTTCCAAGAGATTTGAATATTCACCTAAAACCCGCACAGAGCGGGCAGGTTTGCGCCGTATCCGACAAAAAGGGCGGAACGGCAGCAGGAGGAAAACTGAATTATGAAGAATACCAATACCAAGACTCTGACTCGTGTGGCCCTGCTGGTGGCCATTGAACTGGTGATGAAGCTTGTCGGTCTGGGCAGTGTGCCCATGGGCCCGCTGTACATGAGCTTCCTCACCCTTCCCATCGCTGTGGGCGCTATCACCATGGGTCCCGCCGTGGGTGCCCTGCTGGGCGGCGTGTTCGGCGCTGTGAGCTTCTACGATGCCATCACCGGCGCATCTGCCATGACCGGCGCACTGTTTCAGGTCAGCCCGCTGAACACCTTTATCCTGTGCGTGGGTATGCGTGTGCTCATGGGTCTGTGCTGCGGCCTGATCTTTAAGGGCCTGCAGCAGCTGGACAAGTCCCGCACCTGGAGCTACATCGTCAGCGCCATGACCGCACCCGCCCTGAATACCCTGTTCTTCATGGGCTACATCGTGCTGGCTTTCTACGGCTGCGACTATGTGCAGAATCTGGTGTCCGTCAAGGGCGCTGCCAACCCCTTCATGTTCGTTGTGCTGCTGGTTGGCGTGCAGGGCGTAGCCGAGTTTCTGGTGTCCGGCATTCTGGGCGGCATCGTCGCCCGCGCCGTGGCAAAGTTCCTGAAGTAAGACCGGCTGCGCACCATGTCAGGGCGGCGCATCCGTGTTTAGAATAGAAAAATGAATGCTCCTCCGGCAACCTGCCGGGGGAGTTTTTTGTTGGTAGACTTAGAAAGACCCCCTCAGGCTCACTGCGTTCGCCACAGGCGATGACGGAAGGGGTGCCCCGCAACGCGGAGCGCATTCAAAATTGTCCCCCTCACGCATTTTCATCTTCCTGCATAGGATGGCGCACAGCGGAAAAGGGGAGATGACGGCATGAGACAGACAAAGCGGTTTGCGGTGGTGGGCAGCGATGCCCGGCAGGCGGCGGCAGGGCGTGCACTGGCGCGGGCAGGGTATACGGTGGGCGGCGTGCAGCAGCTGCCGCAGGCAGACTGCATCCTGCTGCCGCTCCCGCTGGAACAGGCTGATTTGCCGCTGGCGCAGCTGCTGGGCACGGCAAAGCCCGGTGCGCTGGCGCTGGGCGGTAAGGTGACGGAGAGTGCGTTGTCCATCGCCCGGGCGGCGGGGGTGGAGCTGGTGGATTATTTTGCCCGCCCGGAGCTGACTGTGTATAATGCCATCCCCACCGCCGAGGGCTGCATCGGCATTTTGCTGGAGCGGCGCAGCCGCACCCTGTGGGGCGCGGCGGTGCTGGTGCTGGGTTTTGGCCCGGTGGGGCGGGCGCTGGCGGTGCGTCTGGCGGCGCTGGGTGCGCGGGTGACCGTGGCGGCACGCCGCCCGGTGCAGCGGGCAATGGCAGAGGAGCTTGGGCTGCGGGCAGTGCCGCTGACAGAGCTTGCCGCAGCAGCTGCCGCCTTTGATACGGTGGTCAACACCATCCCCGCGCCGGTGCTGACGGCACAGGTGCTGGCAGCGCTGCCAAAGAAAAGTCTGATCGTAGATCTGGCTTCCAAGCCCGGCGGCACAGACTTTGCCGCCGCCCGGCGGCTGGGACACACGGCGCTGCACGCGCTGAGCCTGCCGACGGTCTGGGCACCGGAAACGGCAGGGGAGGCGCTGGCACGCACGGTGCAAGCCATTTTGCAGGAGCGGGAGGGGAAGAAGATATGACCACAGAGAAAAAGGGCTGTCTTGCCTTTGCGGTGTGCGGCAGCTTTTGTACGCTGGAGGACGCCTTGGGTGCGGCGCAGGCACTGACGGCACAGGGCTGGACGCTGCTGCCCGTTATGAGCTTTGCCGCGCAGCAGGATACCCGGTTCGGCACCGGGGAAAGCTGGCGGCAGCGCCTGCAGGCTGTTACCGGGCAGCCGGTGCTGGACACCCTGCAGGCGGTGGAGCCGCTGGGTCCCCGGCGGCTGGCGCAGGCGCTGGTGGTCGCGCCCTGCACCGGCGCAACGCTGGCGCGGCTGGCGGCAGGGCTTTCGGATACGCCGGTGACCCTTGCTGCCAAAAGCCTGCTGCGGGTGGGCAGCCCGGTGGTGCTGGCAGTCTCCACCAACGACGGCCTTGGCGCTTCCGGCGAAAACATGGCGCGGCTGTGCCAGCGCAAGCACTATTATTTTGTGCCCTACGGGCAGGATGACCCCTTTGCCAAGCCCCAGAGCCTGAAGGCAGATCTTGCCCTGCTGCCCGCCGCCGTGGACGCTGCTTTGCGGGGTGAGCAGCTGCAGCCGGTGCTGCTGGGACAAAGGAATGCGTAAATCCCTTTTCAGCGGGGAAAAAATGTGGTATACTCCAAATGATGCCTTACTGGCATAAAACTGACAAGCGGAGTATACCAGATGAAAAAATTTACCGCAGCACTGTGCACTGTGCTGCTTTTGATAGGCACTGTGCTGGTGCCCGGCGCGGCAGCAGCCGGCCCGGCGCTGGCCAATACCCGGGCATACTGCATTATGGACGCAGACACCGGCCTTGTGCTGGCGCAGCAGAATATGGACGAAGAGCTGCACCCGGCCTCCATTACCAAGGTGATGACCCTTGGTCTTGCCTGCGAAAAGGCACAGGGGGACTGGGATGACGTAAAGCTGACCGTGAGCCACGAGGATGTCTATTCGCTGGCGGGCACGGATTCCAGCCATATCGCCCTGCGGGAAGGGGAGGAAGTCCCCTTGGTGGATGCGCTGTACGCTACCCAGATGGCCAGCGCCAACGATGGTGCCAACCTGCTGGCAGAGTATTTCGGCGGCGGCACCATCGCGGACGGCGTGGCGGCCATGAATGCACAGGTGGAGGAGCTTGGTCTTGCCCACACCCACTTTTCAAACCCCCACGGCATCAGCGATGAGGATCACTACACCAGCTGCTACGATATGGCGCAGATTTTGCGCTGGGCGCTGCAGCAGCCGGGGTTTGAGGATGTGTTCACCCGCAACCAGATGTACACCATGCAGTCCACCAACATCCAGCCGGTGATCCGTTACTTCTCCCAGCAGGATAAGATCCGCATCGGCTCCAGTCGCTACCACATCGACAGCGTGCTGGGCTCCAAGCTGGGCTACACCAACACCGCCCGGTACAGCTATGTCTGTCTGGCGGAGCAGGACGGGGTGCGGCTGATCTGTGTGACGATGCAAAGCCAGCTGAGCACCGATAAATATAATGATGTGCGCACCCTGCTGGACTACGCCTTTGCCACCTACAAAAACTACACCCAGCTGCCCGGCGGCAGCGTTACCGCACAGCTGGCAGTGGCGGGCGGCGGGCAGAGCCTTGGTACGGTCACGGTGGCCGACCCCGGGGTGAAGCTGCTGCTGGCCGAGGGCTTATCCGCGCAGGATGTGACCGTGGATTTGGAACTGCCGGAGCAGTATCTGCTGGGCGCAGAACCCGCCGTGTATGCGGTGTATACCCTGAACGGCGGCGCAAAGCAGGAGAGTACCAGCGTGCGGGTGAAGGCCGAGATCACCGGTCTTGCCGAGCTGCTGGAACAGAGCGCCGGCAAAAAGCTGGATACTGCCAAGGACGTGGAGCCGGGCAGCAGCGCATGGCTGCTGGCGGGCATCTCGGTGGGGTGCACCATAGGCGCAGCCGTGGTCACGGTGCTGGTGCTGCGGCTGCACGCCCGCCTGAAAAAGCGCCGCAAAACGGCAAAGCACCATAACAAAGCGTAAAAGCCTGTTCAAAACCAGACTTTTCCAGATAAAGAAAAAGCTTTTAAAAAAAGAGAGGTACAATATCATGGGCAAGTTTATTTTTACGCAGACCGAGATCCCCGGCGTGGTGGTCATTGAGCCGCAGGTGTTCGGCGATGACCGCGGTTATTTTATGGAGACCTACCAGAAGGACCAGTTTGCAGAGGCCGGCATCGACAAGGAATTCGTGCAGGACAACCAGAGCCGCTCCACCCGGGGCGTGCTGCGCGGGCTGCACTTCCAGAAGAACCATACCCAGGGCAAACTGGTGCGCGTGACCAAGGGTGAGGTGTATGATGTGGCTGTGGACTGCCGTCCCCACAGCGCTACCTTTGGCAAGTGGGTGGGCGTCACCCTCTCCGAGGACAACAAGAAGATGTTCTATATCCCGGAGGGCTTTGCCCATGGTTTTCTGGTGCTGAGCGATGTGGCAGAGTTCTGCTACAAGTGCACCGATGTCTACGACCCCACCAGCGAGGGCGGCATCCCCTACGACGACCCCACCGTCAACGTGCAGTGGCCGGACTGCGGCTGCGAGCACAAGACCAGCGCAAAGGACAAGCTGCACGAGCCCTTTGCCGCCCAGAAGTTCGAGTATTTTGAAAAGTGGTGATCGCCCGTGGCAAAACTCAAAGGGATGTGGAACGGCTTCTGGCGCTACCGCTATCTGCTGTGGAACCTTGTAAGCCGTGATTTCAAGCTGAAATACCGCCGCAGCGTGCTGGGCGTGGTGTGGAGCGTTTTGAACCCGCTGCTGATGTGCCTTGTGTACTGGGCGGTGTTCAGCAGCCTGATGGATATGCGGGGCAGCGGCATCGACAACTTTGCCGTCTTTCTGATGTGCGGTCAGCTGCTGTTCAACTTCTTCAACGAGGCTACCTCCACCAGCATGAGCAGCGTGCTCAGCGCCGCTCCGCTGCTGAAAAAGGTGTATATCCCCAAGTATATCTTCCCGCTGGAAAAATGCTGTTTTGCCATGGTGAACTGCGTGTTCAGCTTTGTGGCGCTGCTGCTGGTCATGATCTTTACCGGCGCGCCCTTCCATCTGACTATTTTTGAAGCGCTGTACCCGCTGGTGACCTTGTTCTTCTTCAGTCTCGGGGTCAGTATGTTCCTGGCGGCGGCTACCGTGTTCTTCCGGGATATCATGCACATCTGGAGCGTGTTCGTCACCGCGCTGCTGTATTTCTCCGCCATCTTCTACGACCCCACCCAGATGACCTTTTCCATCGGCGGCTTCAATATGCAGCAGATCATCAAGCTGAACCCCATGTACTGGTATATCACGGGCTTCCGCCGCACGGTGATGTGGGGTATCCCGCTGGACGGGAATATGTTCCTTGTCTGCGGCATCTGCGCCGTAGTGTCCATGGTGGTGGGACTGCAGGTGTTCCGCAAAACGCAGGACCGCTTTGTGCTGCACATTTAAGGAGGGTGAACAATGGAACCGATCATCAAAGTGGACAATGTTTCCATGTGCTTCAACCTTTCCAAGGAAAAGCATGAGAGCCTGAAGGAGTACTTTCTGGCCATGGTGCAGGGACGGCTGCAGTACGACGAGTTCTACGCTTTAAAGGACGTCAGTCTGGACATTATGCCCGGCGATTTTTACGGCCTTGTGGGCTTGAACGGCTCGGGCAAATCCACCCTGCTCAAGACCATTGCCGGGGTGTACAAGCCCAGCAAGGGCAAGGTGACCGTAAACGGCACCATCGCCCCGCTCATCGAGCTGGGCGCGGGCTTTGATATGGACCTGACCGCCCGCGAGAACATCTATCTCAACGGCACGGTGCTGGGCTTTTCGCCCAAGTATCTGGACGAAAAATTTGACGAGATCGTGGAATTCAGCGAGCTGGAAAATTTTCTGGACGTGCCGCTGAAAAACTACTCCTCCGGCATGGTGGCGCGCATTGGTTTTGCCATTGCCACCATCACCAAGCCCGATATCCTCATTGCGGACGAGGTGCTGTCGGTGGGCGATTTCCTGTTCCAGCAGAAGTGCGAAAAGCGGATGCAGGAGCTGATGGCGGGCGGCACCACGGTCATTCTGGTGTCCCACTCCATCGAGCAGATCGAGCGGATGTGCACCAAGGTGGCATGGCTGAGCCACGGCCACCTGAAAATGAACGGGGACACCGCAACAGTCTGCGCCGCCTACAAGGCGACTCAGCGCGGCGAGGTCTGATATGAACGTACGGTTGAAACGCGCCAAGGAGCTTGTCGGCTATGCCGTGCAGCTGACAAAGGACGAGGGTCTGTCCACCATGGTCATGCGCGGTGCGGGCTTTGTCAAGCGCCGCTGCTTTGGCAAACGCGCACGCTACCTGCCCGCCAAAAAGGTGCTGGAAGCGCAGCGTGCAGAGATGGCAGGCAAAACGGCGGCAGACTGCGGTCTGCCCACCATCTCGGTGCTGACCCCGCTGTATAATACCCCTGAAAAATACCTGCGGGAGTTTCTGGATTCCTTTGCGGGGCAGACTGCGCCCAACGGGCAGCTCTGCCTTGCCGATGCTTCGGACGCCGCCCACGGGGACGTGGAACGGATCGTAAAGGAATATCAGCAAAAAAATCAACAGATCGTATACAAAAAGATCGAAAATAAGGGCATTGCCGCCAACACCAACGCTGCCGCACAGCTGGCAACAGGGGAATATCTGGCGCTGGCAGACCACGACGACGTTCTGGCACCCCATGCTCTGTATACCATGGGCAAGGCCATCCTGCAGCTGCGGCAGTGCGGAGAACCGGACGGTTTTCTGTACAGCGACGAAGCACTGTTCACCAAGAGCATCCGACGCCCCATGGTGGCGCACTTCAAGCCGGACTACGCCCCGGACTACCTTCTGTGCTGCAACTACATCTGCCATCTGGCGGTGTTTAAAAAGACACTGTGGGAGCAGCTGGGCGGTGAGCGCCCGGAATGCGACGGCAGTCAGGATCATGATCTGTTCCTGCGTCTGCTGGAAAAGACCGGCGGTGCCGCCCATGTGCCGCAGGTGCTCTACTACTGGCGGGTGCACGCGGGGTCTACCTCCGGTGGTGCCGATGCCAAGCCCTATGTGGCGGCAGCGGCTAAAAAGGCGCTGGCAGACCACCTGACCCGCACCGGGCGCACCGGCACGGTGGAGGACGGCTTGTTCCCCAGCACCTACCGGGTGAAGTGGGACATCGTGGGCGAACCGAAGGTAAGCATCCTTATTCCCAACAAGGACCACACCGAGGATCTGGAAAAGTGCCTGCACAGCATCTGGACAAAGACCGAATGGGAGCACTTTGAGGTCATCGTAGTGGAGAACAACTCCACCGACCCCGCCACCTTTGCCTACTATAAAAAGGCGCAGCAGCGCTACGACGGCTTGCGGGTGGTCACCTACCCGAAAAAGGGCTTCAACTTTTCCGGCATCAACAACTTTGGCCGCAAGTACGCCACCGGCGAGTATCTGCTGCTGCTGAACAACGATGTGGAGGTGCGCAGCGGCGACTGGCTCACTGAACTTCTGCGCCAATGCGCCCACCCCGGCGGGGCGGCAGTGTGCGGTGCCATGCTCTGGTACCCGGACGAGACCATCCAGCACGCGGGCGTCATTACCGGGCTGGGGGGCTACGCGGGACACAGCCACAAGTACAAAAAGGCCGGCGGCAGCGGGTATCTGTTCCGCACCGCCACGGTGCAGGACTTTTCTGCCGTTACCGGTGCCTGCCTGCTGGTAAAGACCAGCGTGTGGGACGAGGTAAAGGGGTTGGACGAAGCCTTTGCGGTGGCCTTCAACGATGTGGACTTCTGTCTGCGGGTGCGGGATGCGGGCTATCGCATTGCGTGGACGCCCTACGCCCAGCTGACCCACTACGAGAGCAAGAGCCGCGGCGGGGACGAAAAAGACCCGGTAAAGGCACGGCGCTTTGCCGCCGAGCGGCAGCGCCTGTACGATGTGCACGGCAGGGAAAACATCCTGCACGACCCCTACTACAACCCCAATCTGACCATGGACCGGGAGGATTTTTCCGAAAGTGATGATCTGCGCGGGCTGAAAGAGGGACGCATCACGGTGCAGTGGAGGGAATAACAGCATGAACATCAAGGGTCATTTCGAGACCATCACCCGGCACAAGCTGCTGGTGATGAAATACTGCTTTGAATGCGGGCTGTATGAACAGGGGCTTGCTCACGACCTGAGCAAGTACAGCCCCACCGAGTTCATCCCCGGGTGCATCTACTATCAGGGCGACCACAGCCCCAACGAGGCCGAGCGCGCAGCCAAGGGCTACACCTCGGCGTGGCTGCACCACAAGGGGCGCAACAAGCATCATCTGGAATACTGGATCGATTACAGCACCACCAAGACCGGCCTGACCGGCATGAAGATCCCCCTGCGGTACGTCTGCGAGATGGTGTGCGACCGGGTAGCGGCAAGCCAGATCTATCTGGGCGACAAATACACCGATGCCTCCGCGTGGGAGTACTACCAGCGCAGCAAGGATCACTACCTGATGCACCCGGAGACCCGGGCGCTGCTGGAAAAGCTGCTGCGCATGGTGCGGGACCTCGGGCGGGAGCGCACCTTTGCCTACATCAAATTCCTGCTTGGCTGCGAGACGGATTACTGAGTATTTTTGCGCAAACGCCGCTGACGAAAAGTCGGCGGCGTTTTTGTGTGGTCTGCCGGACAACGCAAAAACACCCCGGCCGGGCGGTTTTACCGCCTGACCGGGGTGTTATTTTTGCAAGAAAAATATTACTGCTCGTTTTCGTAGATCTTGATATAGCGCGGAGCGCTTTTATCCTGCCAGAACAGCAGAATAGCGGTCAGGGCGACAGCCAGTGTGGTGAGGACGGCGAGCAGAGCTTTGAGAACTTTCATGGTTTGGTGCCTCCTTGTGAAGTTCGGGAGCGGAGCGGGGGACGTTCCGCCTGTCATGTTAGGTATAGTATAGCATATTCCCGCAGTAAAGGCAAACGGCAGAGAGGGGAGAACAAAAAGAAAAATACGGTGGTTAGTTAAAACTAATTGGCGAAAACGAATAAGAAAGTTCAGGAAAATTCATCATTTGGGGCGTGATGTCGTTGACTTCCCGCGCCAAAATGATACAATAAGTGTGTTAAGCAGCTGCTGTCCCTGTACCAGTGCGCCTGCATGGGCGAGGGGATGGCAATTCAAGCAGAATGGGGGATTTGAAATCCATGTTGAACAAGCTGAAACGTGCGGCGCTTGGCGCGCATACGCCGCATGACAAGGCAACTGCTGCAAGCAAACCTGTCCCGATGCCTCTGCCCGCGCAGGTACGCATCCTTATGAGCCAGCACATTGGCGCACCCGCCAAGGCACTGGTGAAAAAAGGCGATGAAGTGTTCGTCGGCACCAAGATCGGTGAGGCGGGCGGCTTTGTCTCCGCAAACATCCACTCCAGCGTTTCCGGTACGGTAGCTGCAGTGGAAGCTTTCCGTCTGTCCAATGGCCGTATGTGCGATTCTGTTGTCATCAAGACCGATGGCAAGCAGACCGTAGACCCGGCTGTCAAGGCACCGGAAGTCACCGATAAGGCCAGCTTCCTTGCCGCCGTGCGCGAGTGCGGTCTGGTCGGTCTGGGCGGCGCAGGCTTCCCCACCGATGTGAAGCTGCAGCCCAAGCAGAAGGTGGATACCCTACTGATCAACGCCTCCGAGTGCGAGGTGTGGCTGACCAGCGACACGCAGGAGATGCTGGAGTGCAGCGATGATATCATCCGCGGCATCAAGGCTGTGCTGCAGTATACCGGCATCCCGAAGTGCATCATTGGTATTGAGAACAACAAGCCCGAGTGCATCGACCTGCTGTGCAAAAAGACCAAGGACGACAGCGCTATCGAGGTAAAGCCCCTGCCCAGTGTTTACGGCACCGGCGCAGAGCTGATCCTCATTGAGAAGTGCCTCGGCCGCGAGGTGCCCCACGGCGGTCTGCCCGCCGATGCAGGCGCCATCGTGATGAACGTGACCAGCGTTTCCACGCTGGGCAAGTATCTGGCTACCGGTATGCCGGTGGTCCAGCGTACCATCACCGTGGACGGCGATGCCTGCGCAAAGCCCCAGAACGTTGTTGTGCCCGTGGGCACCGCCTATCAGGACATTCTGGACTATGTGGGCGTGAAGGGCGAGCTGGGCAAGGTGGTTGCCGGCGGTGCCATGATGGGCCCCGCTGTGGAGAACCTTTCCTACCCCACCACTAAGACCACTTCCGGTCTGATCCTGCTGAGCAAGGCAGCTGCACAGCCCGCACAGGTCAACCCCTGCATCCGCTGCGGCCGCTGCGTGGAGTACTGCCCCATGGGTCTGGAGCCCGTGGAGGTCAATCAGGCCTACGCCGCCCGCGATGTGCAGGAGCTGGGCAAGCTGCACGCTGACTACTGCTTCAACTGCGGCAGCTGCTCCTTCGTCTGCCCGGCAAAGCGCCCGGTCACCCAGATGATGAGTCTGGCCAAGGCCTTCTATCTTGGCGAAATCAAAAAAGGAGGCAATAAGTAATGGATACGAAGCTTATTGTTTCGGCTTCCCCGCACGTCCGCAGTGACGAGACCACCCAGAGCCTGATGGCTAACGTGATCGTTGCACTGTGCCCCTGCGTGGTTGCCTCTGCGATCATTTTCGGCGTGCGCGCCCTGCTGGTCACCGCCGTTTCCGTGGTAGCCTGTGTGGCCTTTGAGTGGCTGTACTGCAAGCTGCTGAAGCGTGCAAACCCCATCAGCGACCTGTCCGCTGTGGTCACCGGTATCATTCTGGCCATGAACGTGCCCGTGGGGATGCCCATCGGTCAGCTGATCATCGGCGATCTGGTGGCTATCATCGTTGTCAAGCAGCTGTTCGGCGGCATTGGCATGAACTTTGCAAACCCCGCTCTGGTGGGCCGTATCGTGCTGTTTATCAGCTTTGCCGGCTCCATGAATAAGTGGGTGTTCCCGGATGCAGCGGTGGACCAGCTGTCCAAGGCTACCCCGCTGGCTGTGGCAGATCCTTCCAAGCTGAGCCTGCTGGATCTGTTCATGGGCATCCACGGCGGTGTGCTGGGCGAGACCTGCGCACTGGCTATCGTGCTGGGTCTGATCTATCTGGTGGCTACCAAGACCATCAGCATCGCCATTCCGGCTTCCTACGTTGGCAGCGTGTTCGTGTTCTACCTGATCGCTACCAAGGATCTGCACAGCGCACTGGTTGCCGTGCTGAGCGGCGGCCTGCTGTTCGGCGCTGTGTTCATGGCTACCGACTACGTTACCAGCCCCTTTACCCTGAAGGGCAAGCTGGTGTACGGCGTGTGCCTTGGCATCGTTACCTTTGCCATCCGCTACTGGGGCAGCTACACCGAGGGCGTGTCCTTCGCACTGCTGTTCATGAACCTGTGGGTCCCGTACATCAATGATCTGACCCGTCAGACCCCGTATGGCTATGTGAAGCCTGCAAAGAAAGCGAAGGAGGGTGCTGGCAAATGAGTAAGACTGCAAATTCCAGCTGGGAAACCACCGGTAAGCCGATCGTTGTGCTGACCGTCATCTCTCTGATCGTCAGCCTGCTGCTGGCTCTGGTGAACGGCATGACCGCTCCCGTTATCAAGGAGAACACCCGCCGCACCACCCTGGCTGCTTATGTCAGCGTGATGCCCTCTGTTTCGGACGCAGCTACGCTGGAGGAAGTGACCGACTACACCACCGCCAACGTTACCGGCGTGGTAAAGGCTCCGGACGGCGGCATTGCCATCAAGGCCGAGGAAAAGGGCTTTGACGGCGGCATTCTGACCGTCATCATGGGCTTCGACGCCAACGGCGCCGAGACCGGCATCTGGGTGGATGCTTCTACCCAGACCAAGGGCATCGGCTCCAATGTGTCCACCGATGACTTCCTGGCACAGTTCAACGGCATGGACGGCACCAAGAACATTGTGATGAATCAGGATTTCGATGCGTACAGTGGCGCAACCATTTCGTCCACCGCTCTGTTTGCTGCCATCAATGATTGTATCAACTGCTTCAACGAGCTGGCATAAAAGGAGGTTGGTAAGAAATGGCACAAGAAAATAAGTCCAAGGTAAGCATCCTTACCAACGGCATCATCAAAGAAAACCCTGTTCTGCGTCTGGTTCTGGGCACCTGCTCCATTCTGGCCGTTACCACGGCAGTTTCCAGCGCACTGGGCATGGGCGCCGCCTTCACCTTCGTGCTGGTGTGCTCCAATATCATGATCTCCCTGCTGCGGAAAGTCATCCCCGGCAAGGTGCATCTGCCCTGCTACATCGTCATCATTGCAGGCTTCGTGACCATCGTGCAGATGTTCATGCAGGCCTACATGGAAAGCCTGTACAACGCTCTGGGCGTGTTCCTGCCCCTGATCGTTGTCAACTGTATCATTCTGGGCCGTGCCGAGATGTTCGCCTGCAAGAACAATGTGGTGGATTCCGCACTGGACGGCGTGGGCATGGGCCTCGGCTACACCCTCACCGCTACCCTGATGGCCTCCATCCGTGAGATCCTGGGCAGCGGCACCTGGCTGGGCTTCCAGATCATTCCGGAAAGCGTTGCCAAGGTGTCCATCATGACGCAGGCTCCCGGTGCATTCTTCTGCTTCGGCCTGTTGATGGCCGGCTGTGTGTGGCTGGAAGGCAAGCTGGACGCCCGCATCGAGCGCAAGAGCTGCTGTGATCTTGACAATCTGAAGAAGGAGGCGGAATAAGATGCTCGTCAAACTCGCTGCGATCTTCTTCAGCATGATCCTTGTCAACAACTATGTGCTGGTGAAGTTCTACGGTATCTGCCCGTTCCTGGGCGTTTCCAAAAAGCTGGATTCCGCTGTTGGTATGTCCGGTGCTGTCATCTTTGTTATGTTCATGGCAACGGCCGTTACCTTCCCCATCCAGATCTTCATTCTGGACCCGGCTGGGTTGAGCTACCTGCAGACCATCGTGTTCATTCTGGTCATCGCTGTGCTGGTGCAGTTCATCGAGATCTTCCTCAAGAAGTACATCGTTGCACTGTATAACTCGCTGGGCGTTTATCTGCCCCTGATCACCACCAACTGCTGCGTGCTGGCTGTGACCATTCTGGTCGTGGGCGACTACGGCGCAGATGTGGCTGCACACGGCTTCGGCTACGCCTACATCGAGGCTCTGATCTGTGCTATCGGCGCAGGCTGCGGCTTTATGCTGGCTATGGTTATGTTCAGCGGCGTGCGTAAGCGCGTGGAAGCCTGCGATCCCCCGGCACCCTTCAAGGGCCTGCCCATCACCCTGATCGCAGCTGCAATCACCAGCCTGTCCTTCATGGGCTTCGGCGGCATCGTCGAAAACCTGTTCAATGTTACGCTGTAAGGGAGGAACAGGACTATGAATATTGTATCTGCTGTTATCCTGTGCACCATCGTGGGCGCTGTGGGTGCTATCGTTCTGGTGGCTGCCGCAAAGTTCATGGCGGTGGAGGAAGACCCCCGCATTGAGGAAGTTTCTGCCTGTCTGGCCGGCGCAAACTGCGGCGGCTGCGGCTACGCCGGCTGTGCCGACTACGCCAAGGCGGTTGTTCTGGACGGCGTGCCCTGCGACAAGTGCGCACCCGGCGGCCCCAAGGCTGCTGCTGCCATTGCCAAGATCATGGGCGGCGAAGCAAGCGCCGTAGAGAAGAAGGCTGTTGTGCAGTGTCAGGGCAGCTCCGAGCACTGCAAGCCTGCCTACGACTACAAGGGCATCCAGACCTGTGCTGCTGCGGCAGCTCTGTACGGCGGCCCCAAGACCTGCTCCTTCGCCTGCATCGGTCTGGGCGACTGCACCAAGGTGTGTAAGTTCGACGCCATCCACATCGTGGACGGTGTGGCCAAGGTGGACAAGGACAAGTGCACCGGCTGCGGTGCCTGCGCCAACATCTGCCCCAAGCAGGTGATCATGATCGATGCTGCCGGCCCCCGCAAGCCGGTGGTCATGTGCTCCAACAAGGACAAGGGTGCTGTGGCAAACAAGCTGTGCACCACCTCCTGCATCGCCTGCGGTATGTGCGAGCGCACTTGTAAGTTTGACGCCATCCACGTTGTGGACGGTGTGGCACGCGTTGATTACGACAAGTGCAAGGGCTGCGGTATGTGCGCCCAGAAGTGCCCCAAGCACATCATCCTGTTCCCGCTGAAGGACGACCCCAATCCCCCGAAGCCCGTGGTGAAGCCCGCCGCTCCTGCTGCTGCCCCCGCAGCAAAGCCGGAAGCCAAGGCTGAGGCAAAGCCCGAGACCAAGGCAGAGTAAACTGTAAACCAAAGCCCGCCGTGCAGCAATGCCCGGCGGGCTTTTTGTATAGAAAATGATTGGAAATGCCCTCCGCTTGCGCTCTGGGCATCTTCAGCGGAAAAATCATTTTTAATTTCGCGTTTGTCGCGCTCTGCGGAGCGCTCCAAACGCTTTTTTCACGAGAGGGGCTGTGACGGAAAAATGCATTTTGTCTCTGCGACCCTTCTTGTGAAAATGGCAGAACGGAACGCCCGCAGGCGTTCCGTTCTGTCGAGATATAAAATATTCTTTCCTTAAATTATGCCCAGAGCGCAAGCGGAGGGCATTTTAAATCGTCCGAACCCGGCGGGCTTTTTGCAACTTTTTGTAAGAAAATCCGGTTGCAAAGCCGCGAAAATATGGTTAAATAGAAAAAGGATATTTCCGCAAAGAGAGGAACAACATGGAACAACAGAACACACGCCTGCGCAATGCGGGCTTTGCAACCTTTTTCTTCAGCGGCATCTGCGCTATCAGCGCAGGTGTGGTGGTCAGTCTGCTGCAGGAGCGCTACGGCTTTGCCTACGGTATGACCGGTACGCTGCTCTCCCTGATGAGCGTGGGCAACCTGCTGGCAGGTCTGCTGATGGGGATGCTGCCCAGTGCGCTGGGCATGAAGCGCAGCGTGCTGCTGCTGACCATCGGCTACGCGGTGGGCTACGCCGTCATGGGGCTGACCGGCGCAGTGGCGCTGCTGGCGGTGGCCTTTTTTGTGGTGGGCATCGCCAAGGGCAGCGTGATCAATACCTGCACCATTCTGGTCAGCGACAACTCCGCCGACCGCACCCGGGGCATGAATCTGATGCACAGCTGCTACGCCTGCGGTGCGCTGCTGTGCCCCTTCCTTATCGCGGCAGCAGCCCGGGTAAGCACCGAGCTGGCCGTGTTTCTGCTGGCAGCCATGGGTCTTGTGCTCTGGCTGGTATACGTTTTTACCCCGCTGCACGGCGGTAAGAGCAAAAGCAGCACAGAGAAGGAAGCCATCGACTGGAGCTTTCTACGGTCTGCCCGCTTCTGGCTGCTGACCGGTCTGCTGTTCTTCCAGAATGCCGCCGAGCAGAGCGTCAACGGCTGGATGGTGACCTACTTCAAGGGCAGCGGCATCATTGCGGGTACGCTGGCTGCCTACACCGTCACCGTGATGTGGGGCGCTACGCTGGTGGGACGGCTGCTCATCGCCTTTGTATTCCCCTTTAAAAAGCCCCGCAAGGCCATGGTGGGTATGAGCGTGCTGTGCACTGTGTTCTATGTGCTGCTGGTGATGGCGCACACGCAGGGCGCAGCCATCGCGCTGCTGTTCGCCTTTGCCATCTCGATGTCCGGCCTGAACCCCACTGCCGTGGCCAGTGCGGGCCGCATGACCAGCGTGACTAGCATGGGTATCATGCTGCCGGTGGCTTCCAGCGGCGCCATCCTGATGCCGTGGATCATCGGCATGGTGGCCGAGCGCGCCGGCCTTGCCGCCGGTATGGCGTCCAACATCGTGCCCTGCGTGGGGCTGGTGGTCTTTGCCATTCTGGTGGCAAAGCTGCCGGAGGAATAAACAAAAAGCCCCTCCGCACACTTTGCCGTGCGGAGGGGCTTTCTTTGCGTTATCCCTTGATACCTCTTGCCTTTGCGCTGAACTCGCAGCCGCAGTAGTCCTGCCGGTACAGACCGTACTGCTCCGAAAGCTGCAGGCTGCGCAGATAGCCGTTGTGCTTTTTGAAGTCCGAGGGCAAATGCTTGACCCCGAATTCTGTCTCCAGTTCCTGCCCGATGGCGTTGATGCGTGCAGCGTCCTTGTGGGGGCTGATGGACAGGGTAGTGGTGAACCAGTCAAAGCCGTTGTCCCGGGCGTACTGCGCTGCACGGCGCATCCGCAGCCGGTAGCAGACGGTGCAGCGGCTGCCGCGCTCCGGCTCATTTTCCAGCCCGGCGACAGCGGTGTAGAACTGCTGCGGGTCGTAAGTATCCTCCACCACGGTCACGCCAAGCGGGTGTGCTGCCGCCACGAACTTCTGCAGTTCCTCGCCCCGGCGGTGGTATTCTGCTGCCGGCCATGTGTTGGGGTTGTAGTACAGCACCGTGATCTCAAAATACCGGCACAGCTGCTCCAGCACGGCACTGGAGCAGGGGCCGCAGCAGGCGTGGAGCAAAAGGCGCGGGCGGGCATCGCCAAGACCCGCCAGCACGGCGTCCATCTGCTGGGCATAGTTGCGTTGTGTTGCCATTGGTATCATCCTTTGCTATAATGGTCTTGCCTACATTATAACATATTTTACGATGAAATACAGGAGGTTCCCTTATGACGGAAGAAAAGATCGCCCGCATCAATGCGCTGGCCAAAAAAAGCAAGACCACCGGTCTGACCGAGACCGAAAAGGCTGAACAGCAGGCACTGCGGCAGGAGTATTTGGCCGACATCAAGGCCAGCCTGCGCAGCCAGCTGGAGCGCACGTCCATTCAGGAGCCGGACGGCACCATCCATAAGGTGACCCGCCGCACCGACCTGACCGGGGAACGCAGCTGAAAGCAGGACGATTTAGAGTGCGCTCTGCGTATGCTCAGCAGAAAGATTATTTTGATTTCGGGGTTCGGGAACGCCTGCGGGCATTTCTGGACCCTATTTTCACAGCAGGGGTCGTTGTTGCTGTTCAAGTCCTCTTATCCGCTGTTGCTGTTAAAGAGAAATTGCCGTATAAAACAAAAAAGACAGCTATCAAAAGCTGTCTCTCTTGTGGTGCAGTAAAGCAATCCAAATCCGAACCATTTCCCTCGGATGCAACTTCTGTCGCTTCTCCAAAGGTGACGGTCTGTGTTCCTTCTTTATAGTTGAAGGTTATCAAAACCTTATCATCATACAGGTAAATCGCATTGATGAAGGTATCCACCAGCGCCTGCCGCTGGTCTTTCAGGCTCATATCCAGCTTACGGAACCGCAGCAGCCAGAACCGGATGAACTCCTCCGTGACCTTGGGCTTTGCCAGCTTCTCTTCCGCAATGCGGGTTTCAAGCTCACGCTTGGTTTCTTCCAGCTGCTCCAGCCGCTCCTTGGTGGAGCTGGTCAGAATACCAGCCTGTATCGCGTTCAGCATATTCTGGATACCGGATTCCGCATCCCGAAGCTGTTTCTCATAGAGGGGAATGTTGGTGTTCTCCTTGTTTTGCAGTTCCATCACCTTGGCGATGATAGATTCCATGGCGGCATCGTCTTTGACAAGCTGCATCGTCTGGTTGACCACCAGATCTTCCAGCCACTGTTTACGGACGGTCTTTTTCTTGCAGCCCTTGTGCTTTTTGGCAGTGGCACATTTATAGTAGCGGTGGACTTCACCCGTCCGGCTTGTGCCGCTTTCGCCAAACATCAATGCCCCACAGTAGCCGCAGAACAGCTTGGTGGTGAGCAGGTAGTCATCCTCTGCCTTTCTACGGGCAGGGGCTTTTTTGTTTTTGGCGATTTTCTTCTGCACATCCTCAAACAGTTCCAGTGGAATGATGGGCGGGATAGCATCCGGCACGACCACATCCCGGAATTTCAGTTCTCCGATGTACCGCCGGTTCTTGAGCATATGTTCAACGCTGTTATAAGTAAATGCACCGCCCACCGGGTTCTTGATGCCGTTTTCGTTCAGCCAGTCCCGAATCTCCTTCATAGTGGAGCCTTCATTGTACTTCTTGAACGATTCCAGCACAAAAGGAGAGGTGAGAGGGTCGATGTGGAACTTCCGCTCCGAATCCAGCGTGTAGCCAAAGGTTCCACGACCACCGTTGCAGCGGCCTTTCAGGATGTTCTCGGTCTGTCCACGCACGACCTTCTCGGCAAGGTCAGCGGAATAATACTCGGCATAACCTTCCAGCACCGACTCCAGAATGATGCCTTCCGGCCCCTCGGAGATGATCTCGGTGGCAGACATGAGCTTGACACCGTTCTTCTTCAGCTGGGTCTTGTACCGGGCACTGTCGTAGCGGTTTCGGGCAAAGCGGTCCAGTTTCCAGACCAGCACGATATCAAACAGCTTTTTGTCGCTGTCTTTTATCATCTGCTGAAACTCCGGGCGGTTGTCTGTCTTGGCAGAGATGGCACGGTCAATGTAGTGCTTGACGATGGTGATGCCGTTCTTTTCCGCATAGGCCGTGCACTCCCGGATCTGGCCTTCGATGGATTCTTCACGCTGGTTGTCACTGGAATAGCGGGCGTAGATCACAGCGGTCATGGCAGGCACCTCACTTTACACATCATTGAACGGTGGAGTGTTCTTTTAAAGCAATGTTTCGTATAATGGATATACCACATTTTACAGATGATTGCAAGCTTTTTATACGCTTTTCACGAGATTCAGTAAAAAAAACATGAACTCCTATGAAAGCAAAATATTCACATTCCATGGTTCTATGAAGGTGTCCGGAGCAATTGTGTCATTTTGACACAATTCCTTATTTCTCCATAAACCATAAAAATTCAACTTTTTAATGCAGCAGCTACAACGTTGGATTGCATATCGCAAATATACTATTTGAATATTGCGCTGATTTTTGTCTTGTTACGGTTTCGCAATAAGACCAAAGTGGTGGGTATCACGATGATACCCACCACTTTAGCCAAGTAAATTTTTATTTTTGAATCGTAAAACGGAACGAGGTTCCCTTCTCCACCGCAAAGCAGGCGTCTGCATGGGGCTTTGCGCCCCAGCTGTTGTCGCCGCCCACGCCGCGCTGGAAAGCAGCGCAGCGGACGACCGTCTTATTGTCGTCCCGGGGCAGCTCGTAAAGGTGGCGGGCGTTTTCCAGTTCATGGGGCGTGTAGGGCAGCGCCGAGAAGGTCATGCCGTCCCCTGCAAAGCCGATGCCTATATTCAATCCGCTGCCGGTGAGTGCTGCGCTGTACACGCCGGTACGGCTGCCGCATTCCTGCGGGTAGACCGGGCTGTTCTGGGCAAAATCCTGCCGGACATTGTAGCTCCAAGCGCCCATCTTGCCGCCTGCGGTGCGGTCGGCGGTGGTCTCCCGGGGGCCAAGACCCAGATAGGATACCTTGGTCAGCTCCCGGCGCATCGGGAAGAGCAGCCCGAACTCCGGCAGCTCAGTCTTTTCGCCCTGCCATGTCATGGTGATATCGCAGCGGCCTGCGCCGTCGATGGCAAAATCAATGGGCAGCGTCTGCCCATCTGGTAGGGTGTAGTTTGCGCGGACGATGACGAACTCATCCTTTGCTTCGGCAGTCAGGTTATCGCACCGGGCGTAGAGACCGGCGGTTTTCCAGAAGGCAAATGCAAACGGCTCTGCGCAGCCCTCGTCGTTGTTGGTGGGCGCACGCCAGAAGTTGGGGCGCACGGTATCGTCCAACAGCTGCACACCGTTGTAGCGGATGGACACCAGCCCCTTGCCGCGACCAAAGATGTACTCGAAGCCATCGCCCTTTACGCCGATGTTGCAGTCCATCTCCACCAATTCCGGCGCGGCAACGGTCAGCCGGGCGGCGGCGTAGTTGTGCCATACCTGCCCAAAGGCAGCTTCATAGCCCGTCGGGATGCCGGGCTTTGCAGCCCGCTGCACTGCGGTAACGGTCATGCAGGCAAGCCCTGTCTCCGGCAGAGGGAACGGGAACGCGATGTGCGCAGTCTTGCCGGGTGCGCAGTCTGCCCGCAGCACCGCGCGGCGTTCCGGCTTGCCGTTGACCGAAGATGCAAACACAAGGTCGTAGGCGCTCAGGTCGGTAAAGAGGTTCCGGTTTTCAATCACGACTTCGGTGTCGGTCAGGGTGATTTTCAGCGGTGCGTAGGCCGCCTTGACGGCGTCCATTTTGGGGGTGTTACGGCGGTCGGGCAGCACAAGGCCGTCCACGCAGAATTCCCGGTCGGTGGGGCGGTCGCCAAAGTCGCCGCCGTAGGCAAAGCCGGGCTTTCCGTCCGGGCTTATCACTGCAATGCCGTGGTCCATGTACTCCCAGATAAACCCGCCCTGATACAGCGGCTCTTCGTAGGCATACTCGGTATAATCTGCGATGCCGCCGCAGCTGTTGCCCATAGCGTGGCTGTATTCGCACATGATGAAAGGCTTTTCCGGGTGCTCTGCCAAAAACTTTTTAATGTCTGCCACCGGGGTGTACATCTGGCTTTCCATATCGGAGGTGGCGGGGTATTCCCGGTTCCAGAAAATGCCCTCGTAATGCACAAGGCGGCTGGGGTCGGTGCGGCGGAAATACTCGCTCATCTCCCACAGGGTCTTGCCGCCGTGGCTCTCGTTGCCGCAAGACCAAATGAGGATGGCCGGGTGGTTTTTGTCCCGTTCCAGCATGGCTTCGGCGCGGGCAAGCACATTCTCCCGCCACTCCGGGCGGGCACCGGGCAGCGTCCACTCGTCCGAGCCGTCCGCACCCAGCTTCTGCCATGTGCCGTGGGTCTCCAGATTGGTCTCCCCGATGACATACAGACCGTATTCATCGCAGAGCTGCAGAAAATAGGGGTCGTCCGGGTAGTGGCTAGTGCGCACGGCGTTGACGTTGTGGGCCTTCAGGTTCTTTACATCCCACAGCATCTCTTCCCGGCTGACGGTGCGGCCGGTCCGGCAGCTCCACTCGTGGCGGTTGACACCCTTGAACACGATGCGCTGGCCGTTCAAAAGCATCTGGCGGTCTTTCAGTTCAAATTTGCGCAGACCGACTTTCAACCCGGTGCGCTCCACGAGAGCGCCCTCGCGCAGCAGAGCAATCTCGGCCTCGTACAGGTTCGGCTGCTCGGCGCTCCACAGGGCGGGATGCTCCACCGTAAAAGTGAAGGAAACGTCCTGTACGTCCTCCTCCACATCCGGGTCGGACTCGCCTTTGCCAAACACCACGCCGCTGTCGTATTCGGCAGGCTCCCCCACCTCAGCGGACTGCTCCTCGCCGTCAAACACCACCGACACCGTTCCCGCGCCGCTGACCTTGCAATCAAAGGTGACGGTGGCACTGGAAAAGTCCGGGGCAAAATCCTGCTTCACAAAGACATCCTCGAGGTGAATTTCCGGCTTTGTGAACAGCTCCACGGAGCGGAATAAGCCGCTCATGCGCCAGAAATCCTGATCCTCCAGCCAGCTGCCGGAGGAGAAACGGTACACCTGTACCGTCAGGGTATTTTCGCCGGGGTGGACGGCAGCAGTCATGTCAAATTCAGCGGGAGTGAAGGTATCCTCGGTGTAGCCGATGTAAACGCCGTTGCACCAGACGGCGGCGGCACTGTCGGCACCGTTCAGGCGCAAGTAACAGCTTGCCCAGCTTTCCGGCAGGGTGAAACTGCGCTGGTATTCCCCGATGGGGTTATAGTCCTGCGGAATCTGACCGGGGTGCAGCTTTTCGTGGCCATCCCACGGGTACTGGGTGTTGACATAATGGGGCGCGCCGTAGGGCTGGCCGGGCTTTTGCAGGCTCTGCATCTGGATGAAGCCCGGCACGGTCAGGGTGTCCCAGTCCGTAAAGGGTGCAGTCAGGTTTTCCGCATAGCAGAAGTTCCACTCGCCGTCCAAGCTGACGGTCAGGGGCAGTTCCAGGCTGGTCTGGTCGGTAAAATGGGCATGGAAGGGCAGACGGTTCTGCTGGAAAATTTCCGGGTCGGCCAGAAGCGCCGAGGTAATGGGATGATTTAACGGCATAAATGTCACCTCGCAGCATTTTCTGCTTTTATTATAGCACAGGATATAAGAAAAACAGCCGCACAAAACGACTGTTTTTCTGGAAAGAAGCGGCATCAGTCCGCTTCGTCAAAGACCTCGGTGTCCAGTCCTGTGTGCCCCTTGGGGATGTGGTACTTCACGGCGGGCAGATGGACGTTAGTGAAGTACAGGCTGGTGTTGGGGTCGCAGCCGATGACCACTGCTTCTCCCCTGCCGCGCACGGTGCAGCGCAGGGTGTCGCAATGGGCTTCGGCGGTGTCATTTTCCACGCTTTCGGCATAGCCCGGTGCAAAATTGGGCACGGCAAAACCGCAGTCGTAGGCTTCGCAGTCGAAACTGCTGTCAATCTCGTGATGGCGGCAGTGGCCGGTGGCCGTGGGGGTGATGGTAGTGGTCACCTCAATGCCGGGGAAGGGCGACCACTGCGCAGTCACAGCCCCGGCTTCAATTTCCCACGTTTTGCTCACCTTGCGCACAAACACGTTATCGTCGATGACAAAGGCCAGCATACTGTCGGGAGCCGCCTGATTGAGCACCTCCCGGCTGCGGGAGGCGCAGAAGCCAAAGCGGGTATCGTAGGCAAATTTTGCATACTTTTCCGGGAACTGTCCGTGGCCGTGCCCCTCGTTGACACCGGCAGCATAGGCCGTTACCCGCCCCGCCCGGCGCTGCACCAGCATATTGGCGTAGGGCATTGGCTTGAGCCGCTCCAATGCGGGCATGGGCGCGGCTTCGGCAGACCAGAAGGGATGGTCATCCGGCAAAGCAAGCAGCAAAAAGCTCTTCATGCCCCAGTAGGGACTGCCGGGGGCGTTGTACCGCTCGGCCATGTACATCTGCGGGTAGCAGTAGCCGATGGTCAGGATACCGTCCCGGTCGAACATTTTCTGCCCCAGCCACCAGTTGAAGTTGCGGACGATGAGCCCTTTCATCACCGGCAGGGGCAGCGGCTCCAGCCCTGCCCAGATGCAGGCCGCCCAGAAGCTGTTCTGAGCAAAGCGGTAGGTCAGGCTGCGGCCAAAGGGCAGCGCTGCGCCGTTGGCATCGAACCAGTAGACGAACTGCTGCGCGAACAGCTGGGCGCGCTGGCGGTAGAGTGCAGCACGCCGGGGGTCGGTGTCGGCGGCAAATTTAGAGTAGAGCAGCCCGTAATACTGGATGGCCCACGGGATGTAGTAATCCTTTTGTACGGAGGCGCCATCGGTGGACCAGCCGTCGCCGCTGTAATAGCTGTCAATTTTGCAAAGACCGTCCTCCAGCAGTTCCGGGCTGAAAGGCATCCCCACGCTTTTCAGGGCAAGGTTTACAAGGATGCGGAAAAACTGCCAGTTGCAGTCCGGGATGGTGTGGGCGTTGATCTGCCCCAGCCATGCAGCAAGGTTCTGTTTTTCGGTGTCAGAAAGCGGGGTCCACAACTTTTCCGGTGCGGTGAGGATGCCGCAGGCAATGGCAGCCATCTCCACATAACACTGGTCGTATTCCCCGGTGGTGCCCCAGTATTCGGGGTTTTCCGGGTCGGCGCCGGCGGCAAGACCCTTGCGGTAGATGGTTTCAAATTCCGGCTCAGAGCCGCCGCCCACCCAGAAGGGCACCAGCGCCCACAGCGGGCGGCTGAAGGCTTCCAGCTCAATAGCATTTTGGTTGTAGGTCACGCCCGTCTCGCCCAGATGCAGCCGGGCGCAGCCTGCGGAATAATAAGGCTTGAGCGGGTCGAGAAATTTGTGCATCAGTGCGGTAAAATCCGCTTTGGTCTGCAAGTTCATCACCAGTACATCTCCCAATCTTTGGTCAGGCGGGTCAGCGCCTCCATGTAAAAATAATCGCCCCAGCTCGTGCATTCATCCACGCCCTCCGGGGTGCAGGTGTTGTAGGGGCTTTTTTTGCTGTAAGTGCCGTGCAGCAGCTGGCCGGAGCCGAGGGTACCAGGCTTTACCGCATAATTTGCGGCAAGGCTGGCCAGCATCTGCCGCGCCAGCGTGCGCCACTGGGCAGCTTCTGTTTCATCCACATACTTGGCTGCTTCCAGCAATCCACAAGCCACGATGGCAGCGGAGGAGGAATCCCGGGGTTCGCCGCTTTCCGGGGCAAAGAGCATATCCCAGCAGGGGATCATATCCTCCGGCAGGCGGGAAAGGTAAAATTCCAGCGCCTTGCGGAACACATCCAAAAACTTTTCGTCGTGGGTGTAGGTGTAGCCAATGGCGCTGCCGTACACGCCCCACGCCTGTCCCCGTGCCCAGAAGCTGTCGTCCTTATAGCCCTGACAGGTGCGTCCGCCCTTGGGGGTGCCGTCCGGGTTCATAAAGAAGGTGTGGTAGGTGCTGCCGTCCGGCCGGAAGGAGTTTGCCAGCGTGGTGGCGGTGTGGGCAGCGGCGATCTCGCGGTAGTGGTCGATACCGGTCACCTGCGCTGCCCAGTACAGCAGCGGCACATTGAGCATGCAGTCAATGATATAGCGGTAGTTGCCGGGGTCGTCCATAGTGCCCCATGCCTGCAAGAAGCGGCCGCTGGGTTGGTAGCGGGTCAGCAGCTGGTCGGCGGCGGCAATGGCGGCGTTTTTGCCGGTTTCGCTGCCCACCAGCTTCCACGCTGCCACGCAGGTGGGGCTGTACAAAAAGCCCATATCGTGGTGGTCCACCTCCACCTTGCGGGCAATGCGGTCCGCAAAGCTGTCCACCTGAATGAGGGCGGCTGTCTTGAATTTTTCGTCCCCGGTGGCCTCGTAGGCCAGCCAGATCTCACCGGGCCAAAAGCCGCAGGTCCACTGGTTATTGGCGCAGCCGGGGTAGATATCGTTCACACTGGAATGATTCTGGCACTGGTAGGTGTACAGGGGCAGATTGGTCTCCACCTGTTTGCAGGCATCGGCCAGTGCCTGCCGTGCCTCGGCGTCGGTCATAGCGTGGTTCTGGTAGGTTTTCATCATGATTACTCCTTAAATCCAAACGTAGGTATCTCTGCCCACCGCTGGCGCAGAAAGTGCATGCCCAGCTTGGGGCGGCGATCCCGGGTGAACAGACCTTTTTTGTTGCCATCCACCCGCATGGGGCCCTGCACAGTGTCGTAGTCTGCAAAGTTCCAGACAAATTCTCCCACAAACCACGGGCGCTTGTCAAACTCTGCATCCAGACGGCGGTAGAACTCCACCTGAAACTCCTCACTGAACATCTCGGCTCCGGCGGTGTGCAGCCCTGCCACGGTGTCCGCACCGTACTCGCTCATCATCACGGGCTTGTGCTGCTCTGCCCAGAAATCCAGCTCCTGATTCAGGCCGTAGCAAGCGGCGTCCATGTCACCGGAAAGGTTGTACCAGCCGTAGTAGCGGTTGATGCAGACGATATCCATGGTGCGGGTGGTGATATCCTTGGTGTAGTCGTTCTGGCAGCAGACGAGGGTGACCGGGCGGTCCTGCGGGTCCAGCTGGTGCGCCAGCTCATACAGCGGGTGCCAGTAGTCGTAGGCATCCTGCGGGAAGTGCTCCAGATCCGGCTCGTTGCCAAGGCTCCACAGCACCACGCAGGGGTGGTTTTTGTCCCGATGGATCATCTCGGCAAGCACCTGCCGGTGATGCTCCGCAAGGGGGTATTCCTTATAGGGGTTCACCGCTGCCCCGCCGCCGATGCCCACCGCCGGGGTCTCGTCCATGACCAGAATGCCCTCCCGGTCGCACAGGTCGTAGAACTCCTCGGCGTAGGGATAGTGGCTGGTGCGCACGGCATTGGCGTTTGCCCAGTGGATCAGGTTCACATCCTTCACGTTCAGCACCGGGTCAAAGCCTCGGCCATGGGCGGTAAAGTCCTCGTGCTTGCAAAAGCCCTTGAAATAGAGCGGCTTGCCGTTCAAAAGCACCTGTGTGCCCCGCACCTCAATGCTGCGCACACCAAAGGTCTGGTCGTAGACATCTGCCCCGCAGGTGGCATGCAGGGTGTACAGGTAGGGCGTGCCGGGTCTGGGCTCCCAGAGATGCACTTCCGGGATGGTGATCGTGCCTTCTGCACTCTCGGCGCTTGCAACGGCGTTGCCGTCAGCATCCAGCACCGTGACACGGACAGGCGCGCTGCCGGTGGTTTTTACCGCGTACTGCACCGTGCCGTCCACGGCGGGCACTATGGTCACATCCTCGATGTACTCTTTAGGGGTGGTGTAGAGCACCACCGGGCGATGGATGCCCGCATAGTTGAAAAAGTCAAAGTTGGGGCGGTTCTGGGGTGCGGCGGCACGCTTGGCAGCCTCCACACTGGGGATACCCGCGTTGTCCGAGCCAAAGAAGGCCAGCTGCCCGTCCTCGTTGCCCACAGGCAGGGTGCTGTGGTTCACCCGGTTGTCACAGGCTACGGTCAGCAGTGCGGTCTCGCCGGGTTGCAGCAGAGCGGTGACGTCCGCTTCAAAGGGGGTAAAGCCGCCCTTGTGCTGTGCAATGAGCTGGCCGTTCAGCCAGACCTTGGCCGTGTGGGTCACCGAGCCGAACCGCAGCACCACCCGCTGCCCGGCGCAGAAGGCGGGCAGGGTGACCTTGCGCTGATACCACACCCAGCCGTAGTGGCGGCGCAGGGCGGTGGTCTGGTCGTTCTGGTCGTTGTAGCTGGCAGGTACCGCGATGGGCTGGGCGTCCGGCAGGGGCTTTGCGGGGTCGAACTGGGTTTCCGCGCAGCTGCCCAGCGCAAACGCCCATGTGCCGTCAAGGCTCAGCTTCAAGCGCGCTTCATTCTGTTCAGGATATAACATAACGCTTTCCCTCTATTTCTGCAAAAAATGCGGGGCGCGGGTACTGCCCACGCCCCGCTTACGGGTGATTTGTTTAGCCCTTGATGCCGGTGGATGCCACGCCCTGCACAAAGTACTTTTGCAGGGAGAGGAACACGATCAGCACCGGGATCAGTGCCACCACAGAGGCCGCCATGATCAGGCCGTACTCTGCAGAATACTGGGTGATGAACATACGCAGACCGATCTGGATGGTCTTGAGTTCGGTCTTGGTCAGGTAGATCAGGGGGCCAAGGAAGTCGTTCCATGTGTTCACGAAGGTGAAGATGGTCAGGGTGGACAGGGCGGGCAGGCTGAGGGGCAGCATGATGTGCCACCAGATGCCGTACTCGCTCAGGCCATCAATGCGGGCAGCCTCACACAGCTCGGTGGGCACGCCCTCGTAGAACTGCTTCATCAGGAACACGCCGAAGGCGCTGAAAGCCTGCAAACACATAATGGCCAGATGGGTGTTGTTCAAATGCCACGAGCTCATCATCATGAACTGGGGCACCATGTAGGCCTGCCAAGGCACTGCGATGGTGGCAATGTAGCCGAGGAAGAGCGCGTTTTTGCCCTTGAACTGCATCTTGGCAAAGGCGTAGGCTGCAAAGGAGGAGGTGAACAGCTGCAACAGGGTGACCACCACGGTGATCTTGACCGTGTTTTTCACAAAGGTCAGCAGCGGGATCTGGGTCCAGATGTCCACATAGTTCTGCCAGCGGGGATTTTTGGGGATCCACTGGATGGGGAAGCCGAACACGTCCTTATTCAGCTTAAAGGAGGAGGACAGCATCCACAAAAAGGGCAGCAGCATACAAGCTGTGATGACGATGAGGAAGAAATAGATCAGGAACTTGGAGATGAAATTGCGGCGCTTCTGGGAAGCGTGGTCTTTAATAACAGCGGTTGCCATGGTTTCTTCCTCCTTTCTCAGTTATCGCCCTTGGAGCCGCGGAACTGGATGATGGTAACGATCAGCACCAGTACGAACAGCACCATGGCAATGGCACTTGCGTAGCCGTATTTCGGAGTATTGACGAAGGCCACATTATAGATGTAGTACACCAGCGTCATGGTAGCAGTGCCGGGGCCGCCCTGCGTGATCATGTACATCTGGTCGTAGACCTTGAAGCCGGAGATGGTGAGCATGATGACCACAAAGAAGGTAGTGGGGCGCAGCTGCGGCAGGGTGATGTGCCAGAACTGCTGCCAGCGATTTGCACCGTCCAGCTCGGCGGCTTCGTTCAGGTCCGGGTTGCAGCCCTGCAAGCCTGCCAGATAGATGACCATGTAGTAACCCATGTTCTTCCACACGCTGAACAGGATGACCGTGATCATAGCGGTGTCCTTACCGGCAGCCCAGCGGGGCAGGTTTTCCACCGCCACGCCAAAGAACTGGTTCAGGATCATGTTGATGGGGCCCATGGAGGGGTTGAAGATCATGTTCCACACCGCTGCCACCGCCACCAGCGAAGCAACGTAAGGGAAGAACGCCACGGTGCGGAAGAAGTTGCGCAGCTTCACGTTCTGGTTCAGCAGCACAGCCATGGCCAGCGAGCAGGCCAGCGTCAGCGGCACCGTGCCAATGACGTAGACGATGGTATTTTTCAGCGCCGCCTGAAAAATTTTATCGGTGGTAAAGAGTTTTACAAAGTTCTTCAGACCGATAAACTCGATGGCGTGGCGGCCGTCCCATGCGCAGAAAGCCAGCGCAATGGCAAACACCATGGGCACCAGCGTAAACACGCAGAAGCCAATGAAGTTTGGCGCAATGAAGGAATACGCGATCAGGGAATCGCGGGTCGATTTTTTTAGCACTTTACGGGGAGTTTTATTCTGGACAGCAGCACTCGCCATAAAAGAGCCTCCTTTCCCGGAAGTATAACAGTTTTTCCAAAAAATGAGCGGGGCGGGCGCTGTGCATACCCGCCCCGCTCGGACAGGGCTTTTTTCCGATGCTCGTCATCGGAAAATGAATGGGGATTGAAAACAATGAAGAAGGAGAACCGCAAACCATTGCGGAAAACGCTTTATCAGCCGAGAACTGCGGGAACCTGATCGTTCATGTTCTGGATGCCCTCGTCCACGGTCTCGCTCATGGTCATAATGGCATCGTGCTCGGCGTTCAGAATGGTCTCGATATCAGATGCGTACTGGGTGTAGGGCATCTCCAGATAAACGTTGCTGGTGGTCAGTGCATCCACAGAGTTGCTGTCCTCGGGGAAGCCTTCGGTGGACTTGATGATCTCGGCGGTAGCAGCGGAGCCGCAGGCCGGGAAGGTGCCGGTCTTGGCAATGGCCTGTGCGCCCTCTTCAGAGACACACCAGTTGATGAAGTCGGCAGCGGCCTCTGCCTTGGGAGAATCGGCGTTGATGGCCAGGCTGGTCACAGTGCCCAGCGTAGAACCAGCCTCTGCACCAGCGGGGTGCGGATACTTGACGATGCCCCAGTTGAACTTGGTCTCAGCATCCTTCATGTAAGCTTCCAGCGTGGAAATGAACCAGCTGCCCATGTTGACCATTGCGCACTGCTGGTTCTCAAAGGCTGCGGAGTAGTGCAGAGAAGAGGTCTTGAGGTAGCCGTAGTCCATGCAGATGCCGTCCTTCTGCTGGGCAATGACCATATCGTAGGTGGGCTTCATGAAGTCGTATTTGCCGTCGATGATGGTGTTCTTGCCGTCCAGAATGGAGAACAGAGAAGCGGCGGAGCGCCAGGTGTGGTAGTGGCAGCCATAGACCTTGGTGTCGCCGGAGCCGCTGGTCATCTTGCGTGCCAGAGCATCGTAATCTTCCATCGTCAGGTCATTGGAGGGATACTCCACACCGGCCTTATCGAACAGATCCTTGTTGTAGTACAGCACCCAGAAGTCGCTGCGGAAGGGCACGGCGTAGAAGTTGCCGTCGTCGGTGGTCAGCTGCTCGATGGTGCCGTTGAAATCGCCAGTGTCGCGGGTCAGTACCTCGTTCAGGGGCTTGAGGTAGTCCAAATTGATCAGGTTTGCGTAGCCGGGGATATCCTTGATGGTCACGATATCCAGATCGGCGCTGCCAGCCAGCTGGGTGGCCAGAACGGTCATGTAATCGCTGGAGCCCAGATCCACCATCTCGATGGTCACGTCCTTGTGGCTTGCCATGTAGCCGTCGGCCATGGCCTGCCAGTAGGGGGTGGACTCCTTATCCCACACCGACCACTGCAGGGTAACAGGGCCTGCGGCTGCGGATGCAGCGGTGGAGCCGGCAGTGGAGGAAGCAGCGGTGGAGCTTGCGGAAGAGCCGCCGCAGGCGCTCAGGGCAACAGCAGCGCCGCAGGCTGCGGCAGCGGTAAGGAACGAACGACGAGAGATCTTTTTCATAAGTGTGTCCTCCTTCAGGGCAGTGTGTGTATTTCGTGCAGCGTTCTCCCCCGTGCCGGGGAGCCGCTCGCTTTTGTTGACACTAGGATACCGCACAAACGCAAAAACCGGAATGGAAAAATTCCGGGAAGAGTTGCAGTTTTTCTGTATCTTTTAAAAAAAGATGCACTTTCTTACACTGGAGTCTGCACTTTCTTGTTCTCTTGCACAGTTTACATCCATGGCACAAGAAAAAAGCGTATAAAGTACACAATTTCCATGAAAAAAGCCGTTGACAAACCGCGCCGGAATCAGTACTGTATAAAGGAAAGAATGCAAAATATTACCGGAAAGGAGGCTCCGCTATGAAGAGCAGCCATCGTTTCCCGCTGCGGCGGCAGATCGTGTGGGGGATGCGCTTTTTTACCATCCTTACCTCGCTGGCTGTGGGCGCGGCGCTGTTCACCCTCTCCAACCAATATGTGCGCGCCAACTCCCTGCAGGCGGCAGAGTTCAACCTGCGGCTGGTGGCTACCTCCATCGAGACCAGTCTGGAAAGCGCCGATGCTCTTTTGAACTGGGCTTCCATTGACAGCACCGTGCGGCGGTACATCTCGCAGGAAAATATCAACGGCACCCAGACCATTGCCGCCTACGAAGCCATGCAGGAAAAATACTATTCCAGCACCCTGTACAGCCATATCCTCCGCTTTTTTGTTACCAATGAGAACGACCGGCATTTGCAGTTCGGCCCGCTGAACTCCTCGGCGGCGCTCAACCGCACCAGCGTAAAGCAGTTTCTCACCAAGGGGTACGGGATGCAGTTCGCCACCGACCCGCTGCTGCCCGGCAGTCCGAGCTGCATCGCCATCAGCCAGCCTGTCCGCTGCGGCAAGGGCACCTTGCACCGGGGCAGCACCTACCTTGCGCTGGATACCGCCATTATCACCGACCCGGCAGCAGGTTACAGCCTGACCGACGGCAGCGCGTTGTACTGGGAGATGGGCAGCCGCCTGTGGCAGATCGAAAACGGCAGCCTGACCGAGATTGAAAATCCGCTGCGGGAGGTGGACTACACCCTGCGCACCGGCAGCAATAACGGCGTGACAGAGCAGACCGCATGGCAGGGCAAGGTGCAGCTGGACGGCCAGAAGTATTATGTAGTCAAGGTAACACTGAACGGCCGCAGCGCGGCACTGGTACAGCTTTTGCCCGCAAATACCTTTTTGCTGCACTACGGCGTGTACCTGTGGCTGGTCGCCCTTGGCACTGCCATCATCTGGGGACTGAGCTTTTTGATGCAGTACTGGCTGGAGCGGGTCATCACCCGCCCGGTGGAGGCGCTGCAAAAGCGCATCGAAACCGTGGGCAGCGGCAACTTTGCCCCCGACCGCACGGTGGAGTGGAACAACGAGCTGGGCGACATCGGCCGGGGCATCAACCAGCTGGCTGAAAACGTGGACAGCCTGATGACCCGCCGGGTGGAGGACGAACGTCGCAAGCAGGAGCTGGAATACCGGATGCTGCAAAACGAGGTGAACCCGCACTTTATCTACAACACCCTCAACAGCATCCGCTGGATGGCTACCATCCAGCACGCGCCCGGCATTGCCGAGATGGTCACCGCCTTTGCACGGCTGACCAAAAGCATCTCCAAAGGCACCCAGAAGCTGGTGCCTTTGCAGGAGGAGCTGGCATTGCTCAACGATTACTTTACCATCCAGCAGTACCGCTACGGCGGCGACCTGGAGATTGAGGTCTCCCGCATTGAAAGCGAGACCCTTTGCCGGGACTGCATGATTCCCCGGTTCACCTTGCAGCCGCTAGTGGAAAACGCCATCTTCCACGGGCTGGAACCCAAGGGCGGCCACGGCAGCGTGCTGCTGGATATCTCCACCGACCCGGATACCGGGGACGTATTGCTGCGCATTACCGATGACGGCGTGGGCATGCCGCCGGAGCAGGTAGCTCACCTTCTGGACGAGCCCGCCGAGGGTGCCGAAAAGGCTGAAAAGTTCCGTCATGTCGGCCTGTGGAACGTGAACCGCCGCATCCGGTATTCCTTTGGCGAGGGTTACGGCCTGACCATTGAAAGTGAAGAGGACGTGGGCACCGAGGTCACCATCCGGCTGCCCTATCAACAGAAAGGAGACACCCATGCTGCGGATATTACTGGTGGATGATGAGCCGCTGGTGCTCATCGGCCTGCAGGGGATGCTGGAATGGGAAAAGCTGGGCTATACCGTCTGCGGCACCGCCCGCAACGGAAAGCTGGCGCTGGAACTCATTGAGCGGGAGAAGCCGGATATCGTCATTGCCGACGTAAAAATGCCGGTGATGGACGGGCTTACCCTTGCCCGCACCTGCCGGGAGCGCAACGCCCTGCCCGCCTTTATCATGCTGACCAGCTTTGAAGAATTTGATTACATCAAGCAGGCCATGGGTGCCGGAGTGGTGGATTATCTGGTCAAGCTGGACCTGACCCCCGAAAACCTGCAAACCGCCCTTGCCAAGGCCGCCGAAAAGGTAAAAAAGGAGCGTGCTTTGCTGGGCGAATTGTCAGCACAGGAAAATCTTGCCGAGAGTGTGCGCAGCTATCAGGAGCGTTTTTTCGTGCGGTTGTACGCCGGGCTGTTCCCGGACGAAGCCGCATTGGAGCAGCCTTTGCAGCACATGGAGCTGAACCTTGCAAGCGACGCCTACCTTGTAGCCAGCTGCGAGATCATCGCCAACACCGCCCTTACCCCCGCCCAGCAGCTGAAGCTGAGTTTTTCCTGCGGGCGGATGCTGGAGACCACCCTGCAAAACTACCTGCCCTGCTATGTGACCGGGGCGGATGCCATGCGCTGCAATGTGCTTTTCTGCCTGACCGATGCCCAGTGCCAAAAATACCGGACGGTACTGCGCCCGCTGCTGGAACGCGCCAGCCAAATTCTATACAACTATTTCACGGTACGGCTGCTCTGGGCGGTAGGACGCCCCACCGGCTCCCTGCTGGGGCTGGCGCGCCGCTGCCGGGAAAACGCCCACCTACAGCCCCTGCTCACGGTGGAGCAGCCCATCCAGTTCGTGGAGGTCAACGAGGGCGACGCCACCGCCGGGAAGATGCAGGTGGTGGCACAGGTGCAGGAGTATGTTAAGAATCATCTTTCGGAAAAACTGACGCTGGCCGATGTGGCGGCTGTATTCAATTTTTCGCCCAACTACCTCAGCCAGCTGTTCGGCAAATACGGCGACAGCGGCTTTGTGGAGTACATCACCGAGACCCGCATCGCTGCGGCAAAAGAGATGCTGGAACAGGGCGATTTGAAAGTATACGAGATCGCTGAGAAACTGGGGTACGAGAGCGCTTTCTATTTTTCCAAGGTATTCAAAAAGGTCACGGGGCTCAGCCCGCGGGAATACCAGCAAAGTATTTAAAATCGGAGGCTTTTATGATACAGGAACAGCTTGCTCATCTGCCGGAATTTCTTCCCGATTACCGGCCCTTTCCCCCTGTCAAAGAGCACACCGCATGGCAGGGGCTGCCCCTGCGGGCAAAGCAGCGCTTTTTGCAGGCGGGGGAAGCCGCGCTGCAAACGCCCATTGCGCCCCTGCCGCTCTCGCTCTGGCTGGATTTCACCCACACTGGGCGGCGCACCCCATGGGAGACGGCTTACTTTTCCCGCCGGGCGCGGCTGTGCGCGCTGGTAAGTGCCGAGTGTGTGGAGCACAAAGGGCGCTTTCTGGATGAAATTGCCGATACCGTATGGGCGATCTGCGAGGAAAGTGCATGGCAGCTGCCCGCCCACAACAGTTATGTGCGGGACACCCCGCAGCTGCCCCTGCCGGACACCACCCGCCCCATCGTGGATTTATTTGCCGCCGAGACCGGCGCGCTTCTGGCGCTGACCCGGTACTTACTGCCCGATGAGCTGGATACTGCCGCGCCGGGCATCACGGCGAGGATGGAGCGGGAGCTGGACGCCCGCATCCTGACGCCTTATTTTACAAGCCACTTCTGGTGGATGGGCAACGGCGAAGAGCCTATGTGTAACTGGACGAGCTGGTGCACTCAGAATGTGCTGCTCACCGTTTTTCTGCTGCCCACCACCCAGCAGCAGCGAAAAGCTGCCGTCAAGCAGGCAGCCTACAGCCTCGACTGCTTTTTGAAGGACTACGGCGCGGACGGCTGCTGCAACGAGGGTGCGCAGTATTATCGCCACGCCGGACTGACCCTGTGGGGCTGTCTTGAAATTTTATCCAACGTTGCGCCGGAGGCCTTCCGCCCGCTATTCAGAGAAACAAAGATCAAAAATATCGCGGAGTACATCTGCAATGTCCATGTGGAAGGACCTTACTATCTGAACTTTGGCGATTGCAGCCCCCTGGCCGGGCGCTGCGGTGCACGGGAATACCGCTTTGGACAGGCCGTAGGCAGCGATGCTTTGCAGGCCCTTGCGGCGGCAGATTTCCGCGCCGATGCCGACCCCGACCATTTGCAGAACCCGGACGGCAGCACCCACATCAACCTGTGGTACCGGCTGACCACCGCCTTTGCCGAGCAGGAACTGATGGAATACGCCGCAGTTCCCCAGCATCGTTCTGCAGTATGGTACCCCAGTGTAGGCATTTATGCCGCATGGCAGGGCAGCTGGGTGCTGGGTGCAAAGTTTGGCTCCAACGGCGACAGCCACAACCACAACGATACCGGCAGCATTACCGTGTACAAGGACGGAAGACCGTTTCTCATCGATATCGGAGTGGAGAGCTACACCAAAAAGACCTTCAGCCCTCAGCGGTATGAGATCTGGACGATGCAGAGCGCATGGCACAACCTGCCCACCTTTGACGGCGTGCAGCAGCTGCCCGGCGCGGAATACGCTGCCCGGGAGGTGTGCACCGAGGAAAATAGCATCACCGGCGAACTGGCGGGCGCGTACCCGCCCATCCCGGGGCTTACCACCTACCGCCGCAGCGTATCTGTCAGCGAACAGGGCATCACCCTGCGGGACGAAACAGACTATCCCGGCACAGTAGACCTGACCCTGCTCACCGAGCAGCAACCCGTCCCCACTGCGGACGGCTTTGCGGTGGGCACACTGGGCGGCATCCGCTTTGACCCGGACGCCGCAACGGCTGCTGTTACGGCGGTGCCTATCACCGACCCGCGCCTGCGCACCGCATGGCCGGAAACGATCTATAAGATCACCCTGCATTTCAAAAAAATGCTGAAGCTCGAACTGTACTAAGGAGAACTGCCATGGAAACCATCAAGCTGAAAATTCTGGACGAAGCCGGCCACACCCTGATGACCTGTGACGCTGACACCGCCGTATCCCTTGTTTACACCAACTGCTACAAGCCCGGCGACCGGGTGGCGCTGGAGATCGACCATCCCGGGCAGTACTGCGTCATCCAGTTCGAGGACACCATGCCCGAAGCCCTTGTGTATGTGGTCAAGCGGGAGATCAACTTCCACATTCCCTTCGGGGAGCAGGCCATCACCTACTCGCCCAAGAGCTTTGCGGGCAGCCGTCACGTTATCCGGGCACGGCTGGCACTGCCGGAAGAGATTGCCGCCCGGCGGAATCTGGCCTTCAACTGCTATGACGAGCATGGCGACACCGGTTTTTATCCCCACGCCAGCGCCAACGTAGAAACGCGCGGCGAGGCGGTGTTTGCCGCCCGCAACGCCATCGACGGCATTTTTGAGAACAGCGCCCACGGCGAGTATCCCTACCAGAGCTGGGGCATCAACCGCGACCCGAACGCAGCCCTGACGCTGGATTTTGGCCGGGAAGTACTGCTGGATGAGCTGCGCATCACCGAGCGGGCAGATTTCCCCCACGACAACTACTGGGTAAAGGCCACGGTGGAATTTTCTGATGGCAGCCAGCTGGACATCCCGCTGGTGAAAAGCGCCAAACCCCAGAGCGTGGCCTTTGAGCCCAAGCGGGTGCGCAGCCTTGTGCTGAAGGATCTGATTCAGGCCGAGGGGACTTCCCCCTTCCCGGCGCTGACCCAAATCGAAGCCTTTGGCACCGAGGTGAAGTAAAATGAGCATCTACAATGCCCTTTATGGGCGGGACGGCCACGGCGTAGGCCCAAACGAGCCGGAGAAAAAAGGCTTTGCACGCTTTTGCCAGATGGTCGGCCGCGACCTCGGCCAGCTGCTGGGCACGAACCTGATGGTCTGCGTGCTCTGCCTGCCTGCCGCACTGGGGGTCTCGCTGGGCGTGACCCTGCTCTCCCTGCCGCTGACGGTGGTGTGCAGTGCGGTCACCGGTCTGCTGACCGGCCCTGCCATGGTGCTGCTGGCAGACTGCGCTCTGCGCAGCTTGCAGAACGACCCCTCCCAGTGGCTGCCCCGGGCAAAGCAGACCCTAGCCGCCCATTGGAAAGCCGCCTGCGGCTTTGGCTGCATTGGCACGCTGGTGCTGGGGCTGCTGTGCTTTGTATCGGCCTTTGTGTTTGAAGCCGCCGCGCAGCAGGGGTATTACCCCGGGCTTGCCATTCTCGTTTTTCTGGCGCTGGATTTTCTGGTGCTGGCGGTTCTGGCTACGCTTTGCGCTGCCGTTCTGCCGCTGCAACTGCCCGCCCCGGACAGCTTGCTGCGCCGGGCGGGCAGGCTGCTGGCTGTCGCCCCGGCGCGCTGCGTCCTGGCAGGCGTTCTCATGCTGGCGGGCATCGGCGGCATGATCTTGCTGTTCCCGGTCAGCGTGTTCTGGGCGGTGCTGTTCGGCTTCTGGCTGCCGGGGCTGGCAGCGATGCAGACCCTGTTCCCGGTTTTGCGGCAGGAATACGGCGTAGAGGTGCGCAGCATCCCGCGCCCGGCAGCGCCGGATAAGCCCCTGACCGCACAGGAGCAGAAAAAGCGCTCCCGCGCCAACTGGTGGTATTACAACTGGGGCATCGTGGCGGTGGCGGCAATGGTCATTGTGGGCGTAGCGTATGTGGCGCACGGCCTGCTGACTACCGTAGACCCGGACTACACCGTGGCGGTAGTCACGGCGGAGGCCCTGCCGGACGAGGCCGTGCAGCGCCTGCAGACTGCGCTGGCAGACTATGCGGAGGACGCCAACGGCGACGGGGCTGTGGTGGTGCAGGTGAACAACTACACATGGAGCGCCGATGCCGCCCTGACCGACATGAACGGTCAGATGGCCGGTGCCACCCAGATGAACACCGACCTTGCCAACGGCGAGAGCAAAATCTGGATCTTGGATGACCCGGAGGGCTTCGAACAGGCCTATGGGGCACTGAGCGAAAAGCTGGGCGCGGAATGGCAGACAAAGCTTATCCCGTGGCGCAGCCAGCCCGCCCTTTCCGGGCTGGAACTGGGCAGCTACAACACTGCCGCCGATGGCAGCCAGACTGTTGATATCCAGAGCCGCTTTGCCGGGTACAGCGTGGCAGTGTTTGATGCTTCAGATGCGTTGTGGCAGGCGCTCAATTCGTAAACAGAAACGACCGTCCGTTCTCTTTTTGTTTATGTGGTATTCTATACACAGAAAAATAGACGGAGGCATACCGCCATGAATCCCCATACCACGCTGAATCTTGCCAAGATTGCTCTGTGCGCGGTGGAAACCGTACTGAGGAATACTTCGCCCGATGCAGAGGACTATCCCCCAGCCAGTTGAATAAAAACGCTGCAAGTGCTTATCGTCAGGCTGTTACAGATGCAGCAGCATAAAACGGACATTTCTTCAATAAAAAAGTCAAGTAGACTTCAATTTGAGCCAAATAGTAAGACTTCTTATGTTTTACCGTCATAAATTTTTCAAAATCATCTTGACGCACCTTGCGAAACATGATATTCTCTGTCACAAATCTCACTGATTTTGTGGATTGGTTTGAAACCATCCACAAGATGTGGTCGTGTTCATTTTGAACACAGCCACAGAAAGTGGTTGGTTATCACCGTGAGACCCACCACTTCCGTGAGGAAAAGTCCATGAAGAATTTACCGCCCCGCAACACACCCGATTCATTTTGCCGCCGATTCACCCGACAAAATCCATCGCTGCGCTGCATGGGCGGTATTTTTCTTTTTCACAAATAAAATCTTATGTAGTTGTTCAATCTTCCAAAATTTGTTTTTTGTTGTTGACTGTACAACTGTAAAGTGTTATTCTTGCGCTTGAAAGAAGCAGAACGTAGTGTCCGCACTGCGCTCAGCTTTCTTCATATTGTACCTTGAATCTTGCATAAGCCGTCTGAACGTGATACCGTGCCATGACCTCACACCTTCCGTGAGCGAGCCGGACAACGCCGCTGCGCAAACAGGGGCAGGAACTTCGTTCGGAGCAAACGGCGACCCCCTTACATGAGCAGCACAGCTTCTACTTATTTTTGCGCCTTAACAATTCGGAAACATTTGTTGAAAATGAGTTTTGAGCGCAGCGGTAGAGGGCAAGAACCGTCCCGTGGCCACAAATTTTCAATTCTTGAAAATTTCCTGTCCATCCGGGACTTCACTTCTACAATGCGTCTGCATTTCCGAAGTGATCTTGTTGGGGTAGCGCTTGTCGGGGCAACGCCCCTCCATCTGCTGTCGCAGACCGCGCTGCCGCTTAAAAGCCCCACTGGGGCTTTCATTGCTCCGCTGCGCTTCGCAAACGCGGCCCCACCCCAAACCCTGCTCATGGTTCGCACCTGACGGTGCGAATAGCAACGGCGTGTCGTGCTTTACATAACTTCACCGAGGAGTTATCGAACAGACAGGAGGTACAATGGCCAAAACGAATGTTCAATCGACCCCTAGCAATTCCCAGCGCCACGACACGCCGAACAACAAAACAAGAATAGAGTAGACCGTTCTTCTTTCACACATCCCTCAAATAATTTTTCTGAATCCGCTTGACGAATATTACGGTTAGTGATATATTTATTACAGTAACCGTAATAAGGAGGTCAAACCATGCGAGATAATAC
>NZ_PRLD01000036.1 GCF_003287405.1 Faecalibacterium prausnitzii | reverse complement strand
AGCGTTTTCTTCCATGAGTTTTTCATCATTTCGGTCGCACGGCTCAAGGATTTGTAAACCTTCATAAACTCGTCCGGTACATGATAGCACCGGAATTCTTCTGTTTGTGGTGTGGGCATGGGAACGGGTTCTGCTTTTTCAGGTTCAAATTCTGCACTGGCAGATTCCAACACTTCCAATGCCTCTGGATGCAGGATTTGAGCAAGGACATCTGAACGATGCTCGGCACTTACCTGCACGAGTTTGGACATTTCTTCGTTGGTAAACTTCACTTCGCCGGAAAAGACTTTCTGCTTGATGCCGGGAGAGAGGTTGTCCGCGATGTCGATGCCTCGCGTGTAGTGGCTGGCACGGAGAACGGAGGCACGGCTGACACCGTTTTCTTCTGCGATCCGGTCGCAGGTTTTCTTCCCGGAGTGGTGGTTATCACCGTGATCACCACCACTTTTCTTTGCTAAAGTGTACTGATTGCCCCGAAAGATTTTTGCAGCTTTCTTCTCGGCTTCGTACTGCTTCCCAAGCAGATAGCGTTTCTGTTCAGGACTCAGGTTTCGCCGTCCCAACTGATTCCGGCAAATCCACGCAATGGCTTCTTCGCGGTTCTCAAATCGGAGCGGCATAGTGGAAAAATAAATCTCAGGATGCTTCTGGAGAATGGCATAACGGTTGTGGCCATCAACAAGTGTATTATTCCACACGATCAAAGGAGAGAGCAGCTTGCCCTCTTTCAAGATATTTTCTTCAAGCTGCTTGAATTCATCATCGGTCAGAGGAGGGATCTGGGACTGGAACTCCGGATCGATTTTCAGATTGATCATACGCACACTCCTTTATCTCTCCTGCTGCGCCGGTTCTTCCTCCCGGAAAAAGGACGCAACATTCTGCTTTGCGGTTTTCAGTTTGAGCAGTTCCTCTTTAGCTTCCTTGTACTGCTCGTAGAACTTTGCCTTTTCGGATGCCAGCTGCGCATACTCGGCTTCCAGCTTTTTCGGGCTGGGCAGCTTTGTGATGTTGTTTGCCTTAAAATAGGCTGCTGCCGCCCGGTACGCTGTCAGCTCTGCACGGTGCTGTTCCTCAAAGGCTGCGGGTCGCTTGGCAGTATTGAACCGCTGTACGATACCCTTGGTGCTGGCGTAGGCTGCGACATGATAGCGCAGCTCTTTGTTGAATTTCATGCGACCTTCGAGGTCTTTCACCACTGCCAGTGCGTCGTGATACTTGGTTTCCAGTTCAGCGATGCGCTGGTTCAGGGCGTCCTCGTCGGTCAAGCCCTTTTCCTGCAGAAGCTTCACGGTCTGTGCCATAACTTTGAGATTGTGTTTCGTGAGCCAACGCTTATAGCCAATGCCTTTGCCCTCGGTCATCCTCGACTGGATGTCGATCAGTTTCCCGATGGTATCCTGCTTGAACTGAGCCTTGGGTTTGTGCTCTGCGTTTGCGTTCAGGGTAGCAAACACAGCTTTCTTGTCGTAGTTGTCACCGAGATGTTTCGCTCGGATGAACTTTGTTCTTCCAGCAGGCAGATAACTTAGGCATCCGCGACTTTCCTTGACGACAATGCCGTACTGCTGCAAGAGCCTGTCGGAAAAATCTTCAAAGCTCGTGGCACGGTACAGCACTGAAGAAATCTGTTTCCGCAGAGTATCTTTTACGGTTTCAAACTTCTTCTGCTTGGGCGGCTGTCCGGTTGCGGCGAGGCCTGCGTTTTCACGGTCAAGTTTCAACTGACCACGCCTACGCACCCAATACTCAGCTTCGCTCACGCGCTCTTTCGAGCCGTTGAGCAAATCAATCTGGTACAGTCCAGCACTCTCGCACAGTTCCATGACCTCAACACGCAAGTGCCGCATGGTCTGGGCAGTGCTGGAATGCTTCATGCCCTCACGCCAGTCGCGGGGCTTCTGCATATAGGGCTTGCGCTCCACCTCTCGTGTTCGGACGCTGCCGATCACGATGTGGACGTGGATATTTCCCGAATGGTTGTGCCCATCCGGGTGAGTGCAGACGATGGCAGGATGACCGGGGAAGTTTTCTTCGCAGAATTTCAGGCCAAGTGCCTGTGCCTTTTCCATGGTCAAGCCGTTGTCGGCTGCATCTCGTGGGTCAAAGCTGATGATATACTGGTGACTTTTGATATCACCATGCTGGGTATTCTTACCATACTTGCGGTTTGCCAGCAGACAGGCCGTTGCAAACGAGAAATCGCCGCACTCAAGGGTGTCGAGCAGGTACGAATCCCGCAGCTTCGGCTTGCCCTGTTCATCCAGAAGTTGCTTTCCAGTGAACGCATCGTGCTGGTAAACGAGGTACGCTTCGATGGCAGTGTAGTCCGAGTTTTTAGAAGCGATATGCTTGAGCGTTGCCATACAGTTCACCCAGAACTTTCTCGGCGTGCAGCCGGAATGCGGTCAGGTCTGCAAGTTCGTCAAGGAGTTTCGCCCGGATCTGCTCGGTGTCTGCACCGCCGGAGTTGAAGTGCCTTGCAAGTTGGTTGAGGTTGGTGCCCACCTTGCTGCACTGGGCAAGCAGGGTGGAAACAGCGGTCAGGGTTTCTTCACCGCCGCCTGCAACGATGACCGTTTTCTCAATCTTGACGTTGTGGATGGCGCGGCGGATAAAAGTGGAGAGGGAGAGATTCAGGAGTTTGCAAGTGAGTTCCAGTGACGCTTTTTCCTCCGCTGTCACACGGAACTTGATGACGTGCGCTTTGTTGTTCGGCGTGTCGTGGTGCTGGGAATTGCTAGGAATCGGTTGAACATTCGTTTTGGTCATTGTACCTCCTGTCTGTTCGATAACTCCTCGGTGAAGTTATGTAAAGCACGACACGCCGTTCCATTCGTGCCGTAAGGCACGAATGATGAGCAGGGTTTGGGGCAGGCACGCCCCAACAAGATCACTTCGGAAATGCAGACGCATTGCAGAAGTGAAGTCCCAGTGGAGCACAACATTTTCAAGAATTGAAAATTTGTGGCCACGGGACGGTTCTTGCCCTCTACCGCTGCGCTCAAAATCGTTTCCGGGTAATTGTTTCCGAATTGTTAAGACGCAAAAAAATAAGTAGAGGTTGTGCTGCTCATGGATGGGAATCACCGTTCGCTCCGAACGAAGTTCCTGCCCCTGTTTGTGCAGCGGCGTTGACGGAAAGTCTGTATCACGTCCGGTCGGCTCATGAAATTTTCAAGGTGCGTTTCCCATAAAAGAAAAATACCGCCCATGCAGCATAGCGATGGATTTTGTCGGGTGAATCGGCGGCAAAATGAATCGGATGTGTTGCGGGGCGGTAGATCTTTCAGGGATAATCCACGGTGAGGCAGTGTTCAAAATGAACACAACCACATCTTGTGGATGGGTTTGGACCAATCCACAAAATCAGTGGAATTTACAAGGAAAATACCACGGTATGTTGAATACGTCAAGAGGATTTTGAAAATTTATTGCGGTAAAGCGGGAAAAGTATGACGCATCTTGCGAGTATAGGAAAAATTGACTGGGTATTGGTCTGTATTCCTGTTCAAGGGATGGGCACAGGCAAATCTGATGATAGCAAGGCGACAACGATTTTTGTGCAAAAACATCATTGAGCACTATATGACTGTGCCTTTTTCAAAACAGAAAACCGCCCACGCAGCGCAGCGATGATTTTGTCGGGTGAATCGGCGGCAAAATGAATCGGGTGTGTTGCGGGGCGGTTTTCTTCTTTTGGGGAGGCTCTATGGATACGGCAATCAGCCTAAACTACTTCATTTACCTTCTTTTTCGCTGTTTACAATGGCCTGCACCTTGGTGGGCAGACCGTAGATGCTGATGAAACCGGTGGCATCGCTCTGCTTGTAGTCACCGCCTGCGGCAAAGGTGGCGATGTCTTCCCGGTAGAGGGAGTAGGGCGACCAGACTCCTGCATTGATGAGGTTGCCCTTATACAGTTCCAGACGGACTTTGCCGGTGACGTACTCCTGCGTGGAGGTGACGAAAGCACTCAGAGCCTTGCGCAGAGGGCTGAACCACTGGCCGTCGTAAACCAGCTCGCCAAAGGTGATGGCCAGCTCGCGCTTCTTGTGGGCAGTCAGCTTGTCCAATGTCAGGGTCTCCAGCACTTCATGCGCCTTGTACAGAATGGTGCCGCCGGGGGTCTCGTAGACGCCGCGGCTCTTCATGCCCACCAGACGGTTCTCCACCACATCATACAGGCCGATGCCGTTGCGGCCGCCGATCTCATT
>NZ_PRLD01000069.1 GCF_003287405.1 Faecalibacterium prausnitzii | reverse complement strand
TTTCAGCCAGCAGCGCACTCAGGCGCATATCGAAAGCGGTGTTCAGTTCCTTTGCCTGCGCGGGAAAGCGCAGTGCCACAGTCTCCCGGAAATCACTGGAAAGATAGGTTTCCTTCGCCTTCATCGTCCGTCACCCCTTCTTTTTGTACCCGCAGTCGCAGTAGGGTCCGCCGGAGGCAAGGGTATACTGCCGCACAAAATTTGTCACACCGCCCGCTTCGCTCATGGTGTAGTCCAGATGGCACAAAGCGGGGGTCAGGTCGTACAGACCCAGCTCCTTCATCAGCACACAGATGCCGCATTTGGTAAAGCGTCCCTCGTAGCCGCTGCCGTCAGAGTATTCGTAAAACTCCATGTTCCACGAGTAAGGGTTGCGGTCGGCAGCTTTCAGAGCAGCGGCAGCTTTCATAGTGGCAATATCCTTTGGGGTAAATTTGCTTTTTCCGCTCTTGCGGCAGAACCACTGCATGGGCTTTGTCATCATGGATCTTGCATAGTAATCCGTCATCCTGTCCACCTCCGGACGTTGCGGCATGGAGAGGATGAACGCGCCGAGCATTGCGCAGTTGACGATGTTCATCTTGAAGCG
>NZ_PRLD01000048.1 GCF_003287405.1 Faecalibacterium prausnitzii | reverse complement strand
ACCATCTTAGATGCTCTGTCATTGCCTGACTCCTTAGAAAGGAGGTGATCCAGCCGCAGGTTCTCCTACGGCTACCTTGTTACGACTTCACCCCAATCACCAGTTTTACCTTCGGCGGCGTCCTCCTTGCGGTTAGACTACCGACTTCGGGTCCCCCCGGCTCTCATGGTGTGACGGGCGGTGTGTACAAGGCCCGGGAACGTATTCACCGCAGCATGCTGATCTGCGATTACTAGCAATTCCGACTTCGTGCAGGCGAGTTGCAGCCTGCAGTCCGAACTGGGACGTTGTTTCTGAGTTTTGCTCCACCTCGCGGTCTTGCTTCTCTTTGTTTAACGCCATTGTAGTACGTGTGTAGCCCAAGTCATAAAGGGCATGATGATTTGACGTCATCCCCACCTTCCTCCGTTTTGTCAACGGCAGTCTGGCCAGAGTCCTCTTGCGTAGTAACTGACCATAAGGGTTGCGCTCGTTGCGGGACTTAACCCAACATCTCACGACACGAGCTGACGACAACCATGCACCACCTGTCTCCTTGCTCCGAAGAGAAATACTGTTTCCAGCATCGTCAAGGGATGTCAAGACTTGGTAAGGTTCTTCGCGTTGCGTCGAATTAAACCACATACTCCACTGCTTGTGCGGGCCCCCGTCAATTCCTTTGAGTTTCAACCTTGCGGTCGTACTCCCCAGGTGGATTACTTATTGTGTTAACTGCGGCACTGAAGGGGTCAATCCTCCAACACCTAGTAATCATCGTTTACAGTGTGGACTACCAGGGTATCTAATCCTGTTTGCTACCCACACTTTCGAGCCTCAGCGTCAGTTGGTGCCCAGTAGGCCGCCTTCGCCACTGGTGTTCCTCCCGATATCTACGCATTCCACCGCTACACCGGGAATTCCGCCTACCTCTGCACTACTCAAGAAAAACAGTTTTGAAAGCAGTTCATGGGTTGAGCCCATGGATTTCACTTCCAACTTGTCTTCCCGCCTGCGCTCCCTTTACACCCAGTAATTCCGGACAACGCTTGTGACCTACGTTTTACCGCGGCTGCTGGCACGTAGTTAGCCGTCACTTCCTTGTTGAGTACCGTCATTATCTTCCTCAACAACAGGAGTTTACAATCCGAAGACCTTCTTCCTCCACGCGGCGTCGCTGCATCAGGGTTTCCCCCATTGTGCAATATTCCCCACTGCTGCCTCCCGTAGGAGTCTGGGCCGTGTCTCAGTCCCAATGTGGCCGTTCAACCTCTCAGTCCGGCTACCGATCGTCGCCTTGGTGGGCCGTTACCTCACCAACTAGCTAATCGGACGCGAGGCCATCTCAAAGCGGATCACTCCTTTTCCCTCTGCTCGATGCCGAGCCGTGGGCTTATGCGGTATTAGCAGTCGTTTCCAACTGTTGTCCCCCTCTTTGAGGCAGGTTCCTCACGCGTTACTCACCCGTTCGCCACTCGCTCGAGAAAGCAAGCTCTCTCTCGCTCGTTCGACTTGCATGTGTTAGGCGCGCCGCCAGCGTTCGTCCTGAGCCAGGATCAAACTCTTTATAAATGATATTTATCACTTAAAAGTGTTAAATCTTGTTTCGCTCAGCACGCAATCGCTTGCGTCCTGTGTGAATTACTTTGTTTGGAATTGTTTACCGTGTTTTTCCAACACGAAAATAGGTTCCGTTACAAGTTCTTTCGATATTGTTCAATTTTCAAGGTCCTGTGCGCCGCAGCCTT
>NZ_PRLD01000035.1 GCF_003287405.1 Faecalibacterium prausnitzii | reverse complement strand
AGATGACAAGCAGCTGCCAGAAGCCCGCCGCAAAGCTGCGCGCACCGTTTATCCCATAGACACAGACCAGCACATAGGCGATGTAGCCGGGAACGCATACCGCTTTGAAAATCAAAGCATTTTGCTTTATTTTTTCGCGTGTTGTAAGTCCCAGCTTCACGCACCGCCGCTGCACCGCCGGGCTGTAAAGATGCACCATCCCAACAGCCCCTTTACGGATGCCCACGGCACAGACAAGAAACAGCAAGACCCCCAACCCAAGACCTTCCAAAATCACCTGTAAAATCATTCCCTGTTCCTCCTGTATCCGTTTTCGTCCCGGTATTCGGGATGTTCCTTTAAGTATGGATCCTGATCGCCGCAGATGGTGTAATCACGCTTACAGCCATTCCTCTACTATGTATGGTTCAAAACGCCGTGACGATCAAGGCTGACAGTGCAGCGACTGCGGCAAACAACGGGATACCGCGCCAAAACGATTCGATATGCTTTTTCGGATTTTGATAGTATTTCTTCTCCGGCAGGAAAGAGAAGCGGGTACGTTTTGTGTTGCGCCACCAGAGAAGATCGATCACCAAAAGATCGAACAACCCAAGCCCCTCGCTGAACGCAAGAAAGTACCAAAATGCCGACAGATAACCGTCCAAGTTCAGCACGCCTCTCAGCGCAAGTCCTAAAGCGGAAAACACGACTGTGAAAAGCAAAAGATTGCTGAGCCAAACGGCAGCGGTGGATTTCCTCTTCGGAACAGCCTTTCCAAGCTGATGGTCGCTTCGCACACGGTTTTGAACTTCTTCGGGATAAGAACGCAGCCCCATGAGATTTTTCTTGTCCGTGCCTGTTCCAAGAAAACATACGCCCCAATACAGAAAATAAAAAGCAATTGCAACGATGATTTTTATCAGCCTATATCTCCGTTGAATCCAAAAAGCTGCGGATAGAGCATTCTGATTTTTCCTTTCTTTCAGCTTCTTTTGTTTTGAGCTGCCGATGTGTGTGTCAGGAACTCCATGATTCTCCGATAAAAATCCTGCGGATACATCATCACAAGCTCCGCGTGATCCATCTTCGGAATTTCATGCAGTTGCGCCCGTGGAAAATATTGCTTTATAAAGCAGATATTGCTGTGTCGCGCCTGCTTTTCCTCTTCGCCGTACCAATATGTGATTTGGCAGCCCATTTCAGCCGGCTTCGTCGGCAGAGTATAATTGTTCGCCGACCAGAAAATGTTGCGGACGGTGCGTTTTGAATAGGTTTTCAGATACGCCGCCAGCGCATCATACTCCTTCACTGGATCGCGCCCCGGCATCGTCCAGCGCTCTGGCGGATAGACCGTCTCAAGGACCTTGCGGCTCTTCGCTATGAGCCTGAAACCAAGATTGTCACGCAGGCAGGCGAGACGGCGCAAAATCAGCGGCATCCGATACGGCGTAATGCCTGCATCAATAACGGCGCGCTCGACCGGGATTTTTCCCAAGGCGAGAAAGCGTGTCAGACACGCACCGCCCAGAGAACAGCCATATGCCGCGTTCAAGTGGGTAATGCCGCGCGCTTGCAGCCAATCTGTTACCTCGTCTACTGTCGTCTCCACAGAGATAAAGTCTTCTCCCGTTTCGCCGTGACCGTCATAGACGATCTGAATCACATGGTAATCCTGCGAAAGCAGGCCAACCGAGTCGGCGAACGCCCACTCCGGCTCCGCCGTGCACGGCAGAAACAGCAGCGTCTTTTCATGTTCTTTTCCATATTCCAAAGTTCTCATACCATCCGCCCCTTGGTTTTTGCAGCATTATTTTTTCGGATTACGCTCCGTCATCGCGCCAAAGAATGCCGGTGCGCCGCCTGCACTTCCTTATCTTCCCACGCCCTTCAAGTACCCGCTTTTTGAGTTTTCCTCAGTATCATCGGATTCATCATAGGCATCGTAAAGCGCATTGGGGTCGTGGGCTCTTTTCTTGAAAGGCGAGCACAGCTCATTTTTGTGCGCAAAGGCAAACTCCATGTTGTCCGTCCAACCTGTGTGACCGGTAATGAACAGCGGATGCAGCCCACGTGCGCGCAGTTTCCGCTCCAGTTCCGCCAGTGACTGCACAGCCAGCTTATTGTCCTCCGCCAGCGAGGAAATGAAGCTGTAGCCGCCGTCCGCGCCGAACCACAGCGTGTCGCCGATAAAAAGGTACTTATCGTCAATGAGGTAGACCATATGTCCCCATGTATGACCGGGAACGAGAAAACACTCGATCCTGATGCCGTCAATGTCAAGTACCTGCCCATCGTGCAGCAGTACCTTTTCGTTGTTGATCGTGACCTGCGGCAATTTATAGAGATGATAGATGACTTTTCGCCGCTCCTCGCCGGTGAGATACCGGTTCTCGATCTCGCCGATGTACAGATTCGCATTCCGGAACAGCCCCGGACTGTCTGCTTCCACCGCACCCACATGGTCGGTGTCCTGATGGGTGATAAGGATATGGCGTATCGACTTCGGATCAATCCCAAGCCAGCTCATTTTTTCGGCAAGGCGGTCGTAGTTATATCCCGCATCGACCATAATGGTGGTATCGCCCTTGCGGTAGAAGAAGATGTTCGCCACCCATTCGCGCACGCAGGCAACATTCTCGTCGATCCAGCCAGTGTTCAAAGGCTTGAAGATTTCCTTGCCCCGGTACATCCAGCTCATTGCTTTTCTTTGGAATTCCGTTGCTTTTTTCGACATGATCGCACCTCATTTCTGTGCTGTGATGCAAAGCCAGCCCTTTTTATTTTTGTGGTTCTGGATCTTACAAAATCCTGCTTGCTCCAGATACGTTTTACCGTTCACAATGCAATACTTTTTACCAGATGCACCCACTGCTCCGAGTGACAGGCCAGCAATTCCTCGTGCTGCAAGTTCTGCTCATGGAGAACAGGATGTGCAAAATGCTGCTGATACCGGGCACGATATTTTGCGCCCATTTTCAGGGCGTAAAAAATATGGATCTCGGTACCGGGCACATGGATCTTATCCGGCAGCGGGGTAATAAGATCGGAGTAGAACTGGTTTTTGCAGCTCTGCATGGTCACATAAGGGCGGGCATCGCCAAACATTTTCAGAAAAGCCTTGACATAATCCCCCGACTCTTTAGCACACTTGTCCAGCCGCTTTTGGAGAAATTTTGCCTTAATCTTTCCGTCCCGCACCACAGGGTAGATCAATGGCAGCAGAAAATCAGTCTGCAATCTTGCCGCCAGCGGCGATGCCTGATCCAGATCGGAGCTGCCCAGAATGCCGTAGTCCATGTGGATGTTCTGTCGTGCCGCCAGCAGCCCCACAAACGAGCCGCCCAGAGAGCAACCGTAGGCCGCCCGGATGTGACCGCCGCAGTGGGTCTTGAGGTAGGCCTCGATCTTTTCGGTCTCCTCCAGCATGGTGGGAAATTCGGTCTGTTCAGTCTCATCAAAGCCATCGTAGCTGACGCACAGCACCCGGAAGCTGTCAGCCAGAAGCGGGATCACCGCACCGAAATTGCTTTTCCAATGGCAACAGGTGCCCGGCAGCAGCAACAGCACCGGGGCATCCTCTGCACCAAATGTGTAGATTTTCATCGTGATACGTTCCTTCTCTATTTATTTTCCACCTGTAAATAGAAGAGATATATTTCTTCGTATAGGGCAGAGTTTTGAGTTAGGTAAAACTAACTTTCCATTCTATAAAAAGCCGCTTCTCAGCGGTCCTTCTGCCAAAATAATACGCCCTGCCGTCTCCTCTGTCAAGGAGTTTAGGCATTTTCGGAGATTTTGAAAAAGATTTCGTTATTGGAGCTTCCCCTGCGGCATAGAGGAGGCAAAACGTTTCCCGCATCGAAAAAATTTCGTCCCTGTAAACTTGTCTGTTTCTGCTTGGCAACGCCCGGTGGGAGTGCTATTTTTACTTTGTGAATTTGTTTTGCCTAACCATCTGAGGGGTTTTGCCCCTGCATTTTTTTGCATCGATTGTTAGACAATGGTCAAAAAAGCAACATCCTGTTGCTGCCGGCAATAGAAAGATCTACCGCAGACAGAAAATGGGGTTTGTTCTGATTCACATAGCGTATTTTTTCCTAAAGCTACAAGATGTGTCATACTTTTCTTGCTTCACTTCAATAAATTTTTCAAAACCCTCTTGACGCATTCTACATGCCGTGGTATTTTTCTTGTAAATCCCATTGATTTTGTGGATTGGTTCAAATTCATCCACAAGATGTGGTCGTGTTCATTTTGAACACAGCCACAGAAAGTGGTTGGTTATCACCGTGAGACCCACCACT
>NZ_PRLD01000068.1 GCF_003287405.1 Faecalibacterium prausnitzii | reverse complement strand
CACCTGTAGATTCCTTTCGGGACACAAGCGCGGGGCGTTCCGTAGCCGGCTCTAACAGCTGACGCGCTCCTGCATGAGTGTCAGGTCCTCCAGACGATGTGGGCTTGCCATCACTTGCCAGCTGGGTTCGTCGAGGTCCATAGTTGCAGGGGACGCGGGCATGTCCGCGGCCCCTAGGATACTTTAAGCAACCGCCTTCACGGCAGCCAAAGGGCTACATGATACGGAGACGGGTGATGCGTTACGAGATCCACCGAGTGATATCGCCCGACGACTTATAGAGTAAGTTTAACGCTTCGGCGGCGTTGCCCCGAGGCGACACGGGAAACACGTGAACGTTGGTTACATCTCCGGGTTGTCGCTTAACGAAGCGGGTAGGTATCGGCCCCCCTTCGGGAACCTGGGCTACCTCGGCCTGAAATGGTCGGAGTTAGGCTTCTCCTAGCGGCTGCACTCCTACGCAGATGGCCCTCCCGTGACCCGTGCGCGGCGCTTCTGTCTCCTACCACTCTGCCAATACCCGGTAGATCAGGACGCGTGACCTCGGCCCAACACAGGGCGATTCTGGTAGATATCCGGCCCAACACAGGGCGATTCTGGTAGATACGGC
>NZ_PRLD01000067.1 GCF_003287405.1 Faecalibacterium prausnitzii | reverse complement strand
ACGAGGTTGAGTACCTGACTACCGGTGGAAACCGCAGACAAGCCTGAAGTGGAGCCAAAGCGCCCCACTACCAGAAGGTCTACTGCGCCGTAAGCGGCCTGCAGCACCAGCGCACCCAGAATGGGCAGCATGAAAAAAGCGAGCTTTGGCAAAATGCGGCCTTGGGTAAAATCGGTCTTATCGTTTTTCAAGAGAATCTTTCCTTTCGCGCATAATAGCATAGAATTTTTCCAGCGTTTGGATGGTGCACGCTGCATCCTCCTCGGAAATGCTGTCCAGATACGGGAGCAGTTGCGAGAAGTAGTCCGTATTGTACTTCTGGGAAAGCGCTTGCCCGCTCTCGGTGAGAAACAGATAGGTCACGCGGCCATCTTCAGCGGATACCTGTTTTCTCAGATACCCTTTGTGCTCCATCTCTTTTACGGTACGGGTCACACCGGGGCGGGGCAGGTTCAGTGTATCGCTGAGATCAGAGATCTTCGGCTGGATGCCACGGGTCTGCAATTTCTGAATAACATCCAGACACTGGATATAAGAGGATGTCACACCCTCCGGCAGGGCAGGCAGCATCTCCCGTGCCCGCTTTGCCAGATAGCAGGCATCCAGCAGCTG
>NZ_PRLD01000066.1 GCF_003287405.1 Faecalibacterium prausnitzii | reverse complement strand
ACGAGGTTGAGTACCTGACTACCGGTGGAAACCGCAGACAAGCCTGAAGTGGAGCCAAAGCGCCCCACTACCAGAAGATCTACTGCGCCGTAAGCGGCCTGCAGCACCAGCGCACCCAGAATGGGCAGCATGAAAAAGGCGAGCTTTGGCAAAATGCGGCCTTGGGTAAAATCGGTCTTATCGTTTTTCAAGAGAATCTTTCCTTTCGCACATAATAGCATAGAATTTTTCCAGCGTTTGGATGGTGCACGCTGCATCCTCCTCGGAAATGCCGTCCAGATACGGGAGCAGTTGCGAGAAGTAGTCCGTATTGTACTTCTGGGAAAGCGCTTGCCCGCTCTCGGTGAGGAACAGATAGGTCACGCGGCCATCTTCAGCGGACACCTGTTTTCTCAGATACCCTTTGTGCTCCATCTCTTTTACGGTACGGGTCACACCGGGGCGGGGCAGATTCAGCGCATCGCTGAGATCAGAGATCTTCGGCCAGATGCCACGGGTCTGCAATTTCTGAATAACATCCAGACACTGGATATAGGAGGATGTCACACCCTCCGGCAGGGCAGGCAGCATCTCCCGTGCCCGCTTTGCCAGATAGCAGGCATCCAGCAGCTG
>NZ_PRLD01000034.1 GCF_003287405.1 Faecalibacterium prausnitzii | reverse complement strand
GTCTGGTTCATCAGATTCACGGTCGAAGAAGCCACGCCACCCAGCTCACCGACTTCTTTCTCGATTTTTGCTGAGCAGTTCGGACAATCCAGACCTTTCAGGAGATAGACCTTCGTCACCGCAGGTTCGGTCTTTTCCGACACCTCAACATCCGGTTCATGGCTGTGAACGATCGTTTCGACCTGTTCCGCCAGTGTTGTATCCGCAGACTTTTCTGACTGAACGGTCAGTGTCTGCTGCATTAAATTCACAACCGAGGATTCCACTCCCGGCAATGCTCCGACCTCTTTTTCTATCTTGGCGGAACAATTCGGGCAATCCAGACCTTTCAGGATGAATACTCTTTTCATTTTGAACTCCACTACGTTTTCTTAATTGTTCAATCGCTCAACTTAAAAGACAAAAAGATAATCGCTTGCGCGATCATCCTCTTAAATGCTCAAATCCCTTGTCGATGATCTCCTTTACATGATCATCCGCCAGCGAATAATACACGATCTGGGCCTCTCTGCGGAATTTGACCAGTCCGGCAAGCCGGAGTGCTTTCAGCTGGTGAGAGATCGCCGATTTGGTGACGCCCAGCAGAACCGCAAGGTCGCATACACACATCTCGCTCTGTTCCAGAGCATGAAGGATCTGCACTCTTGTGCCATCTCCGAACAGCTTGAAAAGCGATGCAAGCTGGATGTAGTCGTCTTTCGGCTGCATTTTGCCTTTTACATCGTTCACGATGTCCTCATGGATCACATCGCAATTACAGGTGTATAAAGAATTTGACATCAGACGTTCTCCTTGTTTTGTAGTTGAACAACCGTTCAATCATATTATATCTGCTCTTCCTCCGTTGTCAAGAGGAAAAGTTAGCATCTGCTTCCTGCGATTTGTCGTCTAACAGACCTTGACAGCCTCCTTATTTCGCATACAATATAGTTGAGCGTTTACTCAACTGCCGTATTTTGCGCAGAAGATTTTTCATTTGAACAACCATGCAATAAATAAAAGAGGTCTGCCTGTGAAAGGAAAATTCATCACTCTGGTTCTGACATTGGGATTTCTTGCCGCGTTTGGCGTATTTATGCACTCGCCGCCCTCTATTCTGGATGGGCTGACCGGTGCGACCCCGAAAGCGAAACGTGCCGCACAGATGGCCGCACCGCTGGAGGGCAACTATCTGTTCTGCATCAACCCTGCGCTGGAACCGTTTTCCGATGCGGATTTCCGGAATGATCTGAAAGCATTTGTTTCCGGTGAGACAGAAGTCCTTTCCGATGCCGGACTGCCGCACATGACGCTTTCGGTCTGCGAAACAGACTATCCCTTGCTTTGCTATGCAACGGCTCTTTGTGAACGCCTGACTGCTGCCGGAGCAGATGTCACGTTGAAGCAGTACAGCGAAACCATGCTGCGTTCCCGTGCAATCAATGGGCGGTATCAACTGCTGCTGGTTTCGGAAAATACGCTTGATGCAACAGCATTGCCGGATGCAGACATCCTTCTGCTCTCCGCAGAAGAAATGGAGGACCCCTCATGCGAAAACTGAACACCATTCTCTCCGTTCTGCTACTTTTCATCTGTCTGCTTCATGGGCTGATGGGCAGTTTTATGTTGCTGGGCATCAGTTCCGGGGCAGGAAAGTTTCTGGCATGGATCGGCGTTGGCATTCTGGCGGCGCACACCGTCCTTGGGCTTTTGCTGACCGCACAGACATTCCGGGCTTCCCGGTCCGGCGGAAAACTCTACGGAAAGCAGAATGCTCTGTTCTGGGCAAGGCGCACCAGTGGGCTTGCTATTTTGCTCATGCTCTTTTTCCATATTGGCGTGTTCGGCAGAGTGCAGGACGGCGTATACATTCTGTTTCCGTTCACAACGGTCCGGCTGCTGACGCAGCTTTTACTGGTTGCTTCGGTATTTGTGCATCTTCTGCTCAATCTCCGACCCCTTCTGGTATCGCTGGGCATCGTCCGGGATAAGGAGCAGCGCGGCGACCTCTATCTGATTCTTTCTATACTGGTGCTGTTTGCTGCCGGTTCGATCATTCTATATTATATCGGGTGGAACAATGTATGAAACACACTTTGGTGATCGTGGGTGCAGGGCTGGCAGGGCTTTCCGCTGCTTTGACTGCTGTGAAAAACGGCTGGACGGTAAAGCTGGTGTCCTCCCTTGCCTCCGAGCGGGCGCAGTCTGTTATGGCAGAGGGCGGAATCAATGCAGCCTTGAATACCAAGGGAGAGGAGGATAGCCCGGAGCAGCATTATACAGATACCCTGACCGCTGCCTGCGGACTTGCTGACCCGAATGCAGTCTGGGGGATGACGCAGGCTGCGTCCGAACTGGTGCGCAGCCTGCACCATCTGGGAGTACAATTCAACGTGACAGATGACGATGAACTCGACCTGCGGAATTTTGGCGGACAGAAGAAAAAGCGGACGGCCTTTGCACAAAGCGATACGGGAAAGCAGCTAATGACCGCTCTGATTGATGCTGTGCGCCGGGAAGAAAGCGCAGAAACGGTCGAACGCTTTCCACACCATAAGTTCCGCACCCTGCTGCTTTCCGGGAACATCTGCGGTGGCTGCACAGTGCAGGACACCTATACTGGCGAACTGCTGCGGTTTGTATGCGATGCCGTCCTGATTGCCACAGGCGGGCTGCATGGCTTATTCGGTGATACGACCGGCTCTCTTGCCAATACCGGAGAAGTCACCGCAGAACTGTTCCGTCTGGGCGTTCCGATGGCAAATCTTGAAATGATCCAGTACCACCCTACCACAGTCGAACTGGGCGAAAAACGGATGCTTCTGAGTGAGGCCGCCCGTGGTGAGGGCGGGCGGCTGTTTGCATTACGGAACGGGAAGCCGTGGTATTTCATGGAAGAAAAATATCCGGAACTCGGCAACCTGATGCCGCGTGACATCACCGCGCGGGAAGTCTGGACGGTCAGCCGTGACTATGAGGTGTTCCTTGATATGACAGAGCTTCCTAAAGAAGTCATGGAGCATAAACTTGCCGGACTGGTGGATGATTGTCAGACCTATCTGCACAAAGATATTCGCAAAGAACCCATTCCGATTTTGCCGGGTATCCACTACTTTATGGGAGGCATTCAGGTGGACGAGCGGCACCGCACTTCGATGCGGAATCTGTACGCTGCCGGTGAATGCTGCGCTCAGTACCATGGCGCAAACCGTCTGGGTGGAAATTCTCTTCTGGGTGCGATCTATGGAGGACAGATTGCTGCGGAAACTGCCTGCCGGGAAACAGTCAGTTCCCCCAATATGCCCTGTGCCGAAGAATCCCTTCTGCCCGAACTTTCCCCGGACGCTCAAATGCAGATGAATCGTATTCTGCTGAACGCACTCGGTGTCGTGCGGGATGCACAGACATTGGAAGCGGGCATTCAGGAAATCCGCAAACTGTCTGGCACCCTTCCGCTTCTGGGCTGTGCCATGCTGGAAAGTGCCCTCGCCCGAAAAGAAAGCCGGGGTGCGCACTGGCGGGCAGATTATCCCCAACGCAACGATGCCGTTTACTGCAAAACCACCGTGGCACACTGGAACGGGCAGCATATCGCCATCAGCTTTGAATCCATCCCCGAAAGGCGGCATGATTTATGAACTACACCATCCGAATCAAACGGCAGGAAAACCCGCAGGCTTCACCCTGCTGGCAGGAGTTTTCCTTTGAGGGAAGTGCGGACACCTCGATTGCTTCGGTGTTGAACGAGCTGAATCACCGCAGCCCTCTGTGCGAAAAGAGCGGAACGGTCGTTTCCCCCATTGCGTGGGAATGCGGCTGCATGATACGCAAGTGCGGTGCCTGTGCCATGCGGATCAATGGTCTGCCTCGTCTTGCCTGTTCCGTTTTTCTGCGGGACTGTAAGGGAAGCGTTGTTACTCTGGAGCCTTTGAGCAAATTCCCACTGGTGAAAGATCTGGTCGTAGACCGTTCCGTGATCTTTGAAGCACTGAAGCGGACAAAGCTGTGGCTAGAAGGAGATGCGTTCCAGACCAGCTATACGCACAGCCAGCGGTATCGATCTGCTAAGTGTCTGCTCTGTGGCTGCTGCTTGGAGGTCTGCCCGAACTTTGACCCGAACAGTGAATTTGCTGGAGCTGTTCTGCCCGTCAACGCTTACCGTATTCTGAACGAAGAACAGGATATTGCCCATCAGACAGAACTCGCAAATGCGTATCGTCAGCTTTATTTTGAAGGCTGCGGAAAATCTCTTGCGTGCCAGGACATCTGCCCAGCCGGAATCCCGGTCGAAGAACTGATGTCACGTTCCAATGCCGCAGCGGTCTGGAAGCGATAAAGTGTAAAAGGGTATGCGGTTTATAGCCGCATACCCTTTTATGCTTAATCTTCTAATCCGTGACTTCCCGCCACATTCTTCAGATACTCCTCTGGTTCGCCGTTCAGAATCAAGTCTGCATAGCCAAGCGGGTCATTGTAGATGAGATAATCTAACTCC
>NZ_PRLD01000033.1 GCF_003287405.1 Faecalibacterium prausnitzii | reverse complement strand
CTGCATCCGAAGCTGATCTGGGAGAGAAGCATGACGCTGGGGCGCGGAAATGACCGCTGCGATTTCTGCATGAAGGTCAAAAAATAGCGGGGAGGCAGTTTGGTATGAAAAGCGTTCGTCAGGAGCGGAGATGGTCGGCAAATGGAATGGGAGCGTAGATATATATGAAAATCATGATCGCCGCTGTATTTTATTTTCTGTATTGGGGCGTATGCTTTCTCGGAACAGGCACGGACAGGAAAAATCTCATCGGATTGCGTTCCTATCCCGATGAGGTTCAGACCCGTGTGCAAAGCGACCCTCAGCTTGGGCAAGCAGTTCCGAAGGCAAAATCCACCGCTGCCATTTTGCTCAGTAATCTTCTTTTGTTTACAGTGGTGTTTTCCGTTTTGGGGCTTGCGTTGAAAAGTGTGCTGGGCCTAAACAATTACCTGTCAGCATTTTGGTACTTCCTTGCATTCGGCGAGGGATTGGGCCTGTTCGATCTCCTTGTGATCGATCTGCTCTGGTGGCGCAGTACAAAACGCATCCGTTTCTCGTTTTTGCCGGAGAAGAAATACTATCAGGATCCGAAAAAGCATATCGAATCGTTTTTGCACGGAATGCCGCTGTTTGCCGCAATCGCCGCGCTGACAGCCCTGATCGTTACCGTACTTTGAAACAATACATGGGAGATGCTCCTCGCTGTATGGCCTCATCAAATACCTCGACGCGGGAATGCAATAATCTGCCATATTTGCGGACGTGAAGGAGAGAAAGTAAAGTCGAAATGAAAATTACGGTTCTTACTGCGCTCATGGTATTTCTGGCATACTTTCTTGTTTTGTATGAACCACGATGGAAGACGAAGGAAATGGGAGCATATGCCCGATTCGCACGCAGACTGAGAGGAGAAAAACAATGATCGTGCTGCAACTGCTGCTTTATTGTCTGCTGTTTACCGCAATGGTAAAAATCGCTGTGATCGGCGGTGCTGTCAATGGACTGTACTTTTATCCCAAGGAGGTGCAGGATCGCGCCATCGAACTGGGACTAATCGACCGCAATACGATGAACCGGAAACGAAAATGCTTTATGATACCGTTCTTTATCGTGATGCTTGCTGCTCTTGTGCTGATTATCGGTTTGTGGAACGGGGCTTCCTCCTTTGGTGAGGTCTATTGGCAGGCGCTGCTGTTTCTTGAGGTTATGAATATCTATGACGGCGTTGTAATCGACAAGCTATGGGTCGGGCACAGCCAGTTTTGGGTGCTGCCAGGGCTTGAAGATGCGCCGTTCGTGCAGACCTGGAGGCAGGTGCTGAAAAAGCGAAGCATACTGGCGCTGATCTGGGTTGCGGGAGCGGCAATTGTCGGCGGTATTGTCCATTTGATTTTCTAAGAAGTTGGAAATTGCCCAAATGAAAAGCAGAATCATGAACTGCAATCGGAGGCAAAAAAGATGAAGACGGAGAAACCGAAAAAGCTGATTCGCTGGTGCATTCTTGGCGCAGTCGGATGCGGATTTATGGCTGCCGGGGACTGGCTGCTGGGCTGCATTCCGCTTCGGGAAACGGACACCGGTCTTTTCAACAGAGCCTATTATCTGTCCGGCTCCTACGGGCTTTGGAAGCCTGTGCTTACCGTTGGGCTGGGAGCGGTCGGCGGCTTTCTCTATTACTTTGTGGTAAAGGCACTGAATGCGGACATTGATACAAAGTACAGAAAAACAAAGATCATTCAGTATCTGTGCGGAATTTTCACCGTTGCGGTGGCGCTGACTATCCACACCTGGGTGGCTACCATGGCGTGGTTCACCACCTATCTGGGCCCGCGCATCGGAGAAGAAGCTGCCATCGCGGCGGTCACCGCCTATCAAGACGGCATGCTCCTCGCCATTGCGCCGATGTACGTTCCGATGATACTGGCTTTCGGCATCCATTTCGTGATGCTGCTTGCGGGCAAGACACGGTATTCCCGGTGGATGCTGGCTTTTCACCCGGTCACATGGAATCTTCTGCTGGCCGCAGTACCGGATATTGCGCAGGCGATGCAGATGCCGGTGGCTACATGGATGTCCGTAATGAGCCAGAGCAGTACCAATACCGCCATCGTGATCTGGTGCATCGCGGCTGCGGTTTATGAGAGAAGTCACACTCAATAAAAAAGGAGTCTGAAGCCTGACTACAAAAACTGGATTCCCAAGGGAATGCTGGTTTCGCTCATCGCGGGAACGGTGCTGTCGTTTGCGCTGCTGCTGGTTTTCGGCATATTCGGCATCGGTGTGGGCGGAAAGCTGCGCGTCGTGCTGGGCGTGGTGTTCGGCATTGCCTTTGTCGTTTGTGCAAAGTGCACCCAGTGGTGCGTGTATGCCTATCGGAGCTTTTCCTATGACGGCGAGCGCAAGCTCTCAAAGCAGATCATCGAAGGAACCGCGCATTATGTCACTCTGCCGGAGGGCGGCATTGGGCTGGATGTGGGCTGCGGCAGCGGTGCGCTGACCCATTGCCTGCGCAAAGCGCAATCCCCAGGGAAAGTGGAAATTATGTAGGCAAGACTGCTAAGCGGTATATGGATGCAATGATGGCCTGCCCCTCGGCGGCTGGGCTGCGTTTTTCGGGTCTGCAAATAAATCACGGGAGGAAAAGCGATATGAAATATAACGGTTTTTATTTCTGGATGTTCAAAAGCCCGATGAAAAAGATTCTGGCAGAGAAATACGGCAGGGAATATGCCGCTGACATCATGAAAAAGAGCAAAAAGGTCTATCGTGAGCTTGTCGAGAAAGCGGATGACATCGGCAACGATAACCCAATGGCGTACAATGAGCTGTTTGCCCTTGCCTTTGTCGCACCCTATGTGGCAAGTGAGAAAAAAATCCCGCCGGAAACCGTGCAGGAAATGATGCGCCGCTCACTCTATCATATCAAGTGGTACTTTGCAAAGACCGACTTGAATACCGACAAGGGGAAGGCGGAGAACAAAAAGAGCGTTGTCAAATACGCCAAGTGGTATACGCCCGAAAAGGAGGCGAAATACCCGACCTCATTCAAGGTGGATTTCATCGGGCAGCCGTACGAGGGTGCCTGTTACTACCGCATTACCCGCTGTCCAATCTGTTCCTATGCGCGAAATCTCGGTGTTTCCGAACTGATGCCGTTGTTCTGTGAACTTGATGAAGTGATGATCACGCTTCAGCACGGTGTCCTGCACAGGAAACAGACGCTGGCGAATGGCGGAGAGTATTGTGACTACTTTATTACAGGCGACAAAGAACGAACTTGAACTTTATTTCTGCTTCATCGGTGATGCCTGGATCGGGAAGCAGGGAGCTTTTTCACGATTCCCTTGCCTATGGCTGTACCAATCCGTGCGGTTTCGATTAAACCGGACACCAGCCGAGGAGGTTCTGGCGGCAAAGCTGGCAAACTGTGAGGAATTTGCCGAGAAGCTTCCGGACAAGTGGAACACCACCATTTGCGAGAACGGCTGTGCTCTTTCCGGCGGTGAGCGTCAGCGTATTTCCATCGCCCGCGCTTTCCTGAAGGATGCGCCCATCATCCTGCTGGATGAAGCCACCGCCAGCTTGGATGTGGAGAACGAAACTGCCATTCAGGAGGCTCTATCCCGGCTGATAAAAAAATAAAACCGTCCTCATCATCGCCCACCGGATGCGCACTGTTTCCAGTACAGATAAGATTGTGGTGCTCAAAGATGGAGGAGTAGCAGAACAGGGATCGCCTGCACAGTTGCTGCATACGATGAAACCACCATCATTGAAGATCTGTATTTGAAAAAAGTTGTCTAGGACTTGACATCGTGCAGAGTTCATGGTCACCATACAAGAAAGTGACCGCCCAGTGAAAGTGTGTTCACAGAAAGATAAGAGGCATCCGACTCAGAATCGGGTGCCTCATTTTGTCATGCAAAGTTTTCCTGAATGATCTTTCCCCAAGGCAGCATCTGGTCGAGACGCTCCGGGTGGGTCAGGATCTCCATGTCAGGCAGATTCTCAAAAAGGAACTGCTATAAACTACTTCATTGCCCTTCTTTTTCGCTGCTTACGATAGCCTGCACCTTGGTGGGCAGACCATAGATGCTGATGAAGCCGGTGGCATCGCTCTGCTTATAGTCACCGCCTGCGGCAAAGGTGGCGATGTCTTCACGATACAGAGAGAACGGCGACCAGACCCCTGCATTGATGAGGTTGCCCTTGTACAGTTCCAGACGCACCTTGCCGGTGACATACTCCTGTGTGGAGGTGACAAAGGCACTCAGAGCTTTGCGCAGCGGGCTGAACCACTGGCCATCATACACCAGTTCGCCAAAGGTGATGGCCAGCTCACGCTTCTTGTGGGCGGTGAGCTTGTCCAGCGTCAGAGTTTCCAGCACTTCGTGGGCTTTGTACAGGATGGTGCCGCCGGGGGTCTCGTAGACACCGCGGCTCTTCATGCCCACCAGACGGTTCTCCACCACATCATACAGGCCGATGCCGTTGCGGCCGCCGATCTCATT
>NZ_PRLD01000065.1 GCF_003287405.1 Faecalibacterium prausnitzii | reverse complement strand
TCTGTAACCACGAATGATACCGGAAAATTCTTGGAATCACATTGCAGCAGATTCGGCTTGATAAAGAACCTTGTCTTGCCGCTGCCGGAGCCGCCCACCACCAGCACGTTTTTATTCCGGGCGTTCTTGGGGTCAGGTCGGCGGTTGCTCATCATCAGGCGTTCTGTTTTGGTGAGGATGATATTGTCCTCAAACTTCGGAGCCATAAACGGCTCGATATCTTTAGGCCCGCCCCACCGGGCAGAGCCGTACTCCATGCCATGCCGGTACTTTTTGGCGTTTTTGCCTTTCAGGTACACCGCCAGCCGCATTCCAGCACCGCAGCACAGACCAATGAACAAGTCAAATGGGCGCAGGCTGGGCAGCGGATTGGAAAATGCAGCCGGGAGAGTATCCATCAGCGATACGATTTTATCGCCCAGTTCCTTACCCGCAGCCAGCCGCCACGCCTCGCCCAGATTGGTTGCCAGCAAGCCAATTACCACATAGGGCAGATAGAGCGCCAGCAGCTTGGAAAGCTTCTTTTTGCTCATAGGCCGCGTTCCTCCTGCTTGTGCCGCACTTTGTCCGGCAGATTTGCAACGGACTGCGCCAGATCATGCAGCTTTGCCAGCACGGA
>NZ_PRLD01000005.1 GCF_003287405.1 Faecalibacterium prausnitzii | reverse complement strand
AATGTCAGCGAAGCCGAATTTCACAATCTTCAGCAAATTGTCTTGTGCGAAAATCAGAAAGTTTCCATTGAGAAAAACTTGCAAGTACGATACTACTGGTTCTGATGATATGTGCAACTGCTGCATTTGTATGGTTCACTTTTTGGTTTGACTGAATGATTTTGGCGTTTTGAATATTAAAGGATTGTATGTAAAATGACTTGCAAAAATTGTGGTTATGAAAACAAGCTGGGTGTTCAATATTGCCAACGGTGTGGTCAATACATTGAGCCTAAACGAACATTGGCACAAGAAGTAAAATCGTGGGATTTTAGAAGTCTCGCTGGTGTTGGCCGTAGAGATGTGAATATTGCGCCGCTGTTTACTGCATCACCCGTTCAAACTCCAGCAAAAGCACACCAAACGCCCTCGCCTGTTGAACCGATGCCAGACGGAAGATGGTATTGCCCGGACTGCGGAACATTAAATGCTTCTTCTGAACGTTTTTGCAAAAACTGTGGAAAAGTCCGATAAATGTGAAGAAAAACATGGAAGGAGGAAACCGTATGAAAAAGAAGGCTATAATAGTTCTTTGCCTTGCGCTGGTATTTACATTGATTGGCTGTGGAAATAATGCTCAAAGTTCAGATGAGCACAATGCAGAATACGAAGAAGGCTATACCGCTGGCTACGAGGCCGGGTATCATGACGGAGAAGAGCAAGCAACCGGAAATGAAAAACATTTTGCACGGTTTTCGGGTTCTTTTACGGCCACTGTTGAGCAGATCTTGCCCGATTACTATGCACTGCCGGGAAAAACGGTTGCGGTTGTTCACTTCTTTCAGGACAGACCATTTTTGCTTCATTTCCAGAAAGACTTAACTGGTGAACTTATTGAAGGAACAGCTTATGTGTTTGAGTTTGAGACTTTTGAAGTTGAACTTCCAGACGATGAAGAAAATCCAAATATTTCAGATTATATGTATTCAATAAATGTTACCAGTTATAGAGTTGCAGAAGATGACGAACTCGGATTGGAAGGCAAGATGCCAACTGTCGAAATAGTATCGAAGTAAGCAGACAAGCTGTTTTATAATGAAACGCAAAGATGGCAGTACACATTGGAATAGGATTCAAAAGCCGTATGAAGAACACAGCATCAAAAAAGAAAACTTGTCTCGGATTTTTGCTGATCGTATTTTTAGCATATGTGGTGTGCTATCTTCTTTCTCAAACAGTGTTTCATGAAGTCTACTTGTTTGAATGGACAGCAGCCCATTATTATTTGTGTTTATGGGTTGCATCTGTTACTTTCTGTTTTCTGGAAATGTATAGAGCAGCTCTTATCACAACAGCTGGAAACTGGACAGGAATTTTGATCGGACAAGTGTTGGGCGATTTTATTATCAAAATAAACGCCACAAAAATCACGCCGGATATGTATATAGGAAAAATATGGCAGCTCAAGGCACACTACGGAGTTTTGATTTGGCTACTCGTTTTCCTACTTTCGTTTATTATCGGAATGCTTGTTGAAAAGAAAAATCATTGTTAAAATGCGTAGTTAATAATAGACAGCCATCTATTTGCAAGTCGCAAGTAGATGGCTGTCGGTTTTATCTGTATATTCTAATTAAAGGTCAATCCTCTAAATCTGCCATGGTCACAGCTGAGTGAGAGATAATGCTCAATCTCACCACCCAGCACAAGCTGAGCATACTCCAAGGGCTTGTTGTAGAGCAGCCAGTCCAGTTCCGCCCGCTGCGTTGGAGTATTGCCGTATTCGTCCTCAATAGCGATGCAGATAAACAAAACTGTGATTATGCAACAAATTTTCCATGAATTTATGTGCAGCTATACGATTTTGAAAAATTTTGTAGACAAACGAAATAAATTGGGCTTAAATTTCGTTATTCCAGTAAGAAACGCAAGAGATTTCTTTTAGAGTGTATATAGGAGATCCTTTTATGCTAGAGCAGTTTTTCAAATCGCAAGTCGCAACCGTTTCTGATCCCTACCAAGGCAGTCGCATCACGGATGCGTTGGCGGCTGCGGGAATCAAGTTCTATTGCAAAACTAAAGATGTCAATCGGCGTAATACGTTCGATCAGGCAAGAATTGGAACTCTAGGTATAAAACCAAAGTATATCACAGAGATATTTGTAGACAAAGAAAATGCAGATATGGCACTGCATATTGTACACACGCTAAAGTAAAGTCTGCGATATCATAGTTCTTACAGCGTGATATGTTTTCAGTTGACTGGAGAAAAACATGAAAAGAATTTGCATTGGACTTTTGACCGCACTAGGGTGTATTGCTGTAGCTACGGCGTTGATTGTTCGGCCATTTAGCAAAAAATCCATCCAGTCTTATGTACTGCGAAATCAGGATGAGCTGACAAACTATGCGCGGAAAGTGATAGAAGAACATCCAATGGGACCGCTAGAGTGGAATGGATGGAAAGTATATTATTACGCAGATGATATGGTGGAATTTTGTACAGGCTCTTTCGGGCTCATTCCGAGTACTACATATAAGGGCTTTTACTATTCTGAAGATGATGAACCACATGGCTTTCAAGATGTTCCGGTTGAGTTTGTAAAAAGTGGAAATGGATGGTCGTGGGCAGAATCAGAAGGTGATAATACACAATATACTGAACGAATTGCAGCACATTGGTATTGGTATGAAGCAAAATTTTAGAAGTCGGAGAACCTGAAGTTATGTTGTGCAATATGGAGAAATTTAATTATAAGTTTGGGAGTTGTTGATTTGCAACGCAAAATACGTTACAATAAGGCCGAGGTGATAACCATGGAAAAAACGATGACACTCAATCTTCGTGTCAACCCCACCGTTAAGCAGCAAGCCGAGGATGTGTTGAAGCAGCTCGGCATCCCGATGGCAACAGCCATTGATATGTACCTGCGCCAGATCACCCTGACTGGCGGCATCCCCTTCTCGCTGTCCCTGCCGAAGGCTCCTGCGGCTCTGAACGCTGACACCATGACCGATGACCAGCTCCATGCAGCCTTGCAGGTGGGTATTAAGGAGATTCAGAACGGTGATACCGTGGATGCCGCAAGCGCATTCGCACAGTTCAGGGAACAGCACAGATGAAGCAGTATGACGTAAAAATTTCCCATGCAGCCCTCAGTGATATGGAGCAGATTTACAGCTACATTGCGGACCGTCTGCTGGAGCCTGACACGGCTATGGGGCAGTACAACCGCATTGCAGAAGCCATCCAGTCGCTGAACATCCTGCCGGAACGCTGTGCGCTGGTGGAAAGCGAGCCGGAACGCACCCAAGGGCTGCGGCAGATGCTGGTGGACAACTACTCGGTGTTCTACATTGTGGGCGAGGATACCGTGTCGGTGGCTCGTGTGCTGTATAGTGCATCCGACCTTGTCCGCCGCCTGCGGAGAATGAAGTAAGGAGGTGCAGCCATGACTGCCGTGATTTACGCCCGCTATTCCAGCGATAATCAGCGCGAAGAATCCATCGAAGGCCAGATTCGTGAATGTACGGCCTACGCCGAAAAGAACGGCATCACTGTGGTCAAACACTACATTGACCGTGCCCTTTCCGCCAAAACCGATAACCGCCCGGACTTCCAGCAGATGATCAAGGACAGCGAGAAACGGTTATTTGACATTGTGCTGGTCTGGAAACTTGACCGCTTTGCCCGAAACCGCTACGATTCTGCACATTATGAGTACCAGTTGGAGCGCAATCATGTCAAGCTGGTATCTGCCACGGAGCCCATTTCGGACAGCCCTGCGGGTATCATGGTCAAGAGTATGCTCACCGGCATGGCTGAATACTACTCGGCAGAACTTTCTGAAAAAGTTGTGCGCGGCATGACCGAGAATGTTCTGAAGGGAAAGTACAACGGCGGCACGATTCCCATTGGTTTTAAGGTGGACGAGGAGAAGTTCTTTCAAATTGACCCGCTGAAAGCCCCCTTTGTGGTAGAAGCCTTCCAACGTTACAACGATGGCGCGACCATGAAAGAACTGATGAACTGGCTGAACGACAGTGGTGTGACCACCAACCGCAACCAGAAGTTCACCTACAACAGTGTTCAGACGCTGCTGACGAACAAACGGTACATCGGAGAAAACCGCTTCAAGGATATCGTAATGCCGGACAGCATCCCGGCCATCGTGGACAAGGACTTGTTTGAAGAAGTGCAGCAAAAAATCAAGAAGAACAGCCGCGCTCCTGCCCGCCACAAGGCCGAGGATGATTATTTGCTCACCACCAAGCTGTTCTGCGGAATGTGCGGCGCGATGATGTTCGGCGAGTGCGGTACGGGTAGAAACAAGGTCGTTCATCATTATTATAAGTGCGCCACCGCGAAGCGTTTCAAGACCTGCAAGAAAAAGACCGTCCGTAAAGAGTGGCTGGAAGATTTGGTCATAGCTGAAACCATGAAGCTGATTCAGGACGATGCCGTGATTGATGCCATCGTTGCGGAAGTGATGGAGTTGCAGGATCAGGAAAACACCACGCTTCCTTTGCTGGAAAAGCAGATGCGCGAGGTAGAGAACGGCATTGAGAATATGCTGAACGCCATCCAAGCAGGTGTGCTGACCAACTCCACCAAATCGCGTTTGGAAAAGCTGGAAGCTCAGCAGAAAGAACTTGCGATTCGGATTGCCGAAGAAAAAATCGCTCGGCCACGGTTGAGCGAAAATCAAGTTCGGTTCTGGCTGACCCGGTTCCGCAAACTCGACCCGAATGTGAAAAGCCACCGGGAAACGCTTATCAACACGTTCGTGAACGCCGTTTATCTCTATGATGAAAAAGTTTTGATTACATTCAACTACAAAGACGGCACAAAAACCATCACTTTCGATGAAATCGCCGCCAAAGATGCCCCAGAGGGCAATGGTTCGGATTTAGGTTGCTTCGCTCCACCAAAAAACCTCAGCGTATGCAAGTACGCTGAGGGTTTTGTTTTCCCCGGCCTTTCCCTCTCCCGCAAAAAACACTTGCATTTCCGGCACATCGTGTTATGATACAAATCAGAAAAAGTCGTATAAAGTCATCAGGCGATATTGAAACGGAAAGAAGGCGCTGCACCCATGTATGTGGACTGGGAATACTACAAGATCTTTTACTATGTGGCAAAATACCAGAACTTTACCCGCGCGGCGCGGGTGCTGGGCAATAACCAGCCCAACATCACCCACGCCATGAACCGGCTGGAAAGCCAGCTGAACTGCGTGCTGTTCATCCGCTCCAACCGGGGCGTCACCTTAACGCCGGAGGGGGAGCTGCTGTACTCCCGCATTGCATCGGCGGCGGTACAGATCCAAGATGCAGAAGAAGAGCTGAGCGCCAGCGCCACGCTGGAGCACGGTGCCATCAGCATCAGCGCCACCGAGACCGCTTTGAACATCTACCTGTCCGAAAAGCTGCGCGCCTTCCATACCGAGTACCTGGGCATCCGGCTGCGCATCTCCAACCACTCCACCCCGCAGGCGGTGCAGGCAGTGCGCAACGGCGAGGTGGATTTTGCCATCATAACCACCCCCGCAGAGGTGGAAAACGGGCTGAAAATGGTGGAGCTGATGCCCTTTTACGAAGTTCTTGTGGGCGGCAGGACCTTTACGGCGCTGGCCAGCCAGACTTTGAGCCTGAAAGAGCTGGCCGGTTATCCCCTGATCTGTCTGAACGAAGAGAGCATGACCCGCAGCTTTTACCGGCAGTTCTTTCTGGAGCACGACGCGGTGCTGAAACCGGACACCGAAGCCGCCACCACCGACCAGATGCTCACGCTGGTCAAAAGCGAGCTGGGACTGGCCTTTATGCCGGAGCCTATGGCAGCACCCCTGCTGGCAAGCGGGGAGCTGGTGCAGCTGCACTTGCAGGAGATCATCCCCTCCCGCTCCATCTGCCTTGTCTACGACCATCACCGCCCGCTGAACACTGCCGCCCGCAAGTTCCAGCAGCTGCTGACCAAAGCCGGTGCACGGGGTGCAGCGCACAAATAATACCAATACAGCAAGGGGCTGCTGCAAACGATCAGCATCCTCGCCCTCTCAGTCAAAGCCTGTCGGCTTTGCCAGCTCCCCCAAAGTGGGAGCCCTTGGCAGTCCACGCAGACTTCATCTCTTTGCCAAAGCCTCTCCCTTTGGGAGAGGTGGATGCGAACAAAGTGAGCAGACGGAGAGGGCGAGCACGCTAAAAGTGTTTGCAGCAGCCCCTTTTCTCTTATTTTTTTACGCTCTGCTTCAGCTCCCGCTGTTCTTCCTGCAGTTCCCGCTTCAGGGTGCGGTCGATCTCCCGCGTCTCCTGCCGGATGGCGGTCAGATCCTTTTCGATGACCGGGTTTTCCTCCAGTTCCTCCCGGATGAACATCAGCGCAAAGCTGACCAGCAAAAAGCAACAGGAGATCCAGATGGCTCTGCCGCCCAGCTGCGCCGCGCTTTTACTGCCCAGCCCAGCCCCCAGCGCGAACAGCAGGATGATGCCGAAGTACCGCACCATCCGGTCCTTTGCGTGGGGCTCGTGGGTCTTGCGCCAGATGCAGAAGGCTTCTACGCCGCTGCGCAGGTCTCCGATGCACATGGTGCTGGCAAAGGCATAGCCGTCCACCTTGCGGAAAGCCTGCACCTGCATGGCGCAGGAAAAGGAAACGATGGCGTTTGCCAGCAGGTTCTGCGATTGCGGCAGAAAGCCCACCGCAAACAGCAGCAGCACCTCGCCCAGCACCACCAGCTGCCGCCAGTGCAGCCGCTGCATTGCCTGAAACTGCTCCCGCATTTTTTCTGCGACCAGCACCCCCAGCGCAAAAGCGCACAGGGGCACCAGATAGTGCAGCACCTTATCCCACCGGCCATCCATGATGTTGGCGCTCAGCAGCACGATATTGCCGGTCTGGGCATTGGCAAACACCTTGCCCCGGAACAGATAGGTATAGGCGTCCTGCAGGCCGCCGGACAGCGAAAGGAACACTGCCGTAAGAAAGGACTCGGACATTTGCCCGTGATGCTTTGTTTTCATACTTTTACCCTCTTTTCGGGCTCTATTATAATACATTTTACGGCAGTTTCTGATATCACTTTTACATACCGGCCATGTTTACCGCCCCAAAAGGCGCAAAAAGCGCGGGTGCCCTTCCCTATTTCGCCGCAATCTGTTAGAATAGGGAAAGAGAATATTGCATACAGGAAGGAGCTCTTATTATGAAGATCGCAATTCCTTATGAAAACGGTCAGGTGTTCCAGCACTTCGGCCACTCCGCGCAGTTCAAGCTTTACACCGCCGAGGAGGGCCGCATCACCGGTGCTGAGGTGGTCTCTACCGACGGGCAGGGGCACGGTGCACTGGTGGGCTTTCTGGTGCGCAGCGGCGTGAACGTGCTGCTGTGCGGCGGCATTGGCGGCGGGGCACAGATGGCACTGGCACAGGCCGGCATCCGTCTGTGCGGCGGCATCACCGGTAATGCTGACAGCGCTGCGGCGGCTTATCTTGCCGGCACACTGGTCTTTGACCCCAACGCCCGCTGCACCCACCACGATCACGAAGAGAGCCACAGCTGCGGCGCTCACGCCTGCCACGCCGGCAAGGGCGGCTGCACCGGCAGCTGCCACTGAGCAATACTTTTTTATGGCACAGCCGGATCTGCGGGTCCGGCTGTGCTCTTTTTATGTGCAGCATACAAAAAACATATCGTGACTATATGCAGGATACTTTTTACACATTCTCTTTTTCCTCGTATAATAGGCAAAGCGGTCTGAGACCGCACAAGGGAATTTATAGAAGAAGGTTATGAAGTATTATGCTTACCGCTGTTACTGGAATTAACTGGGGCGATGAGGGCAAGGGCCGCGTCATCGACCTGTTGGCTGAAAATGCCGATGTCGTGGCGCGCTATCAGGGCGGCGACAACGCCGGACACACTGTGGTGACGGAGCAGGGCAAATTTATCCTGAATCTGCTGCCCTCCGGCATCCTGCACCCGGAAGTGACCTGTGTGCTGGGCGCAGGCATGGTCATTGATCTGGATCACCTGTCCCGAGAGATCGATGCCATCGAGGAGCGCGGCGTGAAGGTCGACCCGGAAAACCTGAAGCTTTCCGATAAAGCCACCATCTCTATGCCGTGGCACAAGGTGCAGGACGGGCTGGAAGAAGATCGTCTTGCCCAGAAGGGCCGTGCGTTCGGTTCTACCCGCCGGGGCATTGCCTACGCCTACAGCGACAAGTACCGCAAAAAGACCCTGCGTCTGGGCGACCTTTTGCATCTGGACGAAGAGCGCGTCCAGAACCGCCTGCACGTGATTTTGGAATCCAAAAATCTGGAGCTTGCAGGCTGCTACCATCAGGAGCCCATGAGCTACGATGCTCTGCTGGAGTGGTGCCGGATGCAGGCCGGACAGTTTGCACCCTTCATCTGTGACGCGGGTGCCTTTTTGCAGCAGGCGCACGACAGCGGCAAGCGCATCGTGCTGGAAGCACAGCTGGGCGCAATGCGGGATATCGACTACGGCATCTTCCCGTTCACTTCCAGTTCCAACACGCTGGCAGCATACGCGCCGCTGGGTGCAGGCATCCCCAACTGCAGGCTTGACCATGTGGTGGGCGTGCTGAAAGCCTATTCCACCTGTGTGGGTGCAGGCCCCTTTGCGGCAGAAAATGCCATGGGCGAAGCTTGGAACGAGCAGCTGCGCAAGGCCGGCGGCGAGTACGGCGCTGCCACCGGACGTCCCCGCCGGGTAGGTCCCTTTGACTGCGTGGCAAGCCGGTACGGTCTGTCCTGTCAGGGTGCGGACAAGATCGCCCTGACCAAGCTGGACGTGCTGAGCAGCATGAAGGAGATCCCGGTCATCACCGGTTACAAGCTGGACGGCGTTGAAGTCCCCCGCTTCGACCCGCTGTCCGACCTTGACCGGGTGCAGCCGGTGGTCACCCTGCTGCCGGGCTGGAACAAGGATATCTCCGGCTGCAAAAGCTGGGACGCGCTGCCCAAGGCCGCAAAGCAGTATGTGGAGTTTCTGGAAAAGCAGCTGGGGCACGAGATCCAGTTCGTTTCCACCGGTGCCGAGCGCGAGAAGTTCGTGCTGAAAGGAGAATGGCTGTGAGACACTTTATTGAACCCAACAGCTTTTCTCTGGCTGAGCAGCTGGCACTGCTCGACCTTGCCGACCGGATGGAAGCTGACCCCGCGCCTTACGCCCACCTGTGCGATGGCCGCATTCTGGCTACCCTGTTCTACGAGCCCAGCACCCGCACCCGCCTTTCCTTCGAGTCTGCCATGCTGCGGCTGGGCGGTAAGACGCTGGGCTTTGCAGGGGCGCAGCTTTCCAGCGCAAGCAAGGGCGAGACGGTGGCCGACACCGCCCGCGTGGTAAGCAACTATGCCGACATCATTGCCATGCGCCACCCCAAGGAGGGTGCGCCGCTGCGCGCCTCCCAGTGTGCCCGCGTGCCGGTGATCAATGCCGGTGACGGCGGCCACGCACATCCCTCCCAGACCATGATCGACCTGATGACCATCCGCCAGCGCAAGGGGCGGCTGGATCATCTGACCATCGGCTTCTGCGGCGACCTGAAATTCGGCCGGACGGTGCACTCCCTCACCGCCGCGCTGAGCCAGTTCGAAGGCAACCGGTTCGTGTTCATCTCGCCGGAGGAGCTGCGCATCCCGCAGTACCTCAAGGACGAGACTCTGACCCCGCTGCACCAGACCTACAAGGAGACCGCCGATCTGGAAGCCGAGCTGCCCGGGCTGGATGTGCTGTACATGACCCGCATCCAGCAGGAGCGCTTTTTCAATGAGGAGGACTATCTGCGGCTGAAGGGCTGCTACCAGCTGGACGCAAAAACGCTGGCACTGGCAAAGCCCGACACCCCGGTGCTCCATCCCCTGCCCCGCATCGATGAGATCAAGCCGGAGATCGACAGCGACCCCCGCGCCGCCTATTTTGATCAGGTGCACAACGGCGTGTATATTCGCATGGCGATCATACTGGCGCTGCTGGGCATTGCCGACCCCATCACCGGCAAAAAGGTGCTGGAAGCATAAAGGAGCAGTATACAAAAACGGGCTGCCGTGCAGACATTGCACGGCAGCCCGTTTTATGTTTTATACCTTATGCCTTCTCGATGGTGATGCTCCACTCGCTGGTCATGGCCTCGTCCGGCTCCAGCACCTCGTGCTTGCCTTCCTCGTTCACGCTGTTTGCCCAGCCGTTCCAAGGCTCCATGCAGACAAAGCTCTCGGCATCCTGCTGCCACAGCACGCCGTTTTCAAAGGTCTCGTCCGCGTCCACGGTCACCTTGTGGCCGTTGCCCTTGTCGGTAAAGGTCATGGGGAACTGCACACCGGTCAGCAGACGGATGGTGTTGTCTGCACCCTCCTTGCGGGTGAGGGTGATCTTTTCCGGGGCGGCAGGCTGCTCGCCCTTGGCGTTCTCGGAGCAGGTGGCGCACTTGATGTCAAACTCCACGTTCTCCAGCTTGGAGGCGGTAAAGTAGGGGTGGTAGCCAAAGCTGAAGGGCATATCGGTGTTGCCCTCGTTGATGACGGTCAGGCTGACCAGAGCCTTGTTGCCCTCCAGATTATAGTTGAGCAGCAGGGTGAAATCGAACGGGTAGAGGAACTTGGTCAGCGGGGTGGACTCCAGTGCCAGCGTCACGCCGTCCGGGCCAACGCTTTCCACTTCCCACGCGCACAGGTCGGCAAAGCCGTGGGTCTCCATGGGATAAGCCTTGCCGTCAAAGATGTGCACGCCGTTATCCGGGTTGCCGCAGCTGGGGAACAGCACCGGCACGCCAAAGCGGGGACGGTTGCACTCCGAGAAATTGGGGCGGCGGGTCCAGACGAACTCCTCGCCGTCCAGCGTAAAGCTGGTGATCATACCGCCGCGCTCCGGGGTGATGGTGAGGGCGGTCTTTGCCTCGGGGTCGGTGATGACGTACTGCTCGTAGCAGGCGCCGTTCTCGGTGATGTACCGGGTGGTGATCTGATTCATAAATAAAAGCCTCCTATTATTGCCGCCGGGTCGCCCCGGCGGGTCATTTTTCTTGCTCGGTCTGCCGTGCATCCAGCTTTTTGAAGTAGTAATCGATACCGTAGCGGATAAAATATTTGATCAATCGTACTACACCATAAATGATAGCCGCATAAAGCAGCAGTGTCAACAGCAGCACTCCATTTGCGCCCAACATTTCATACACTTCCTTTCTTTTTATGCACAAAAAGGCCGCCGTACCGCTTTTTGCCGTACAGCAGCCCTTTTTTCAGTTACAGAACCACGCCGTCCTTGAAGATGGAGATCTCGCGGAAGCCGTGCTTTTCCGCCTTGGTCTGCTCGCCGCTGGCCACGCGGATGACCAGATCCAGCAGATCCTTTGCAGCCTCGTCGATGGTCTTTTCACCGTCTGCGATGACACCGGTGTTGAAATCGATCCAGCCGCCCTTCTTCTCTGCCAGCGGGGTGTTGGTGGAGATCTTCAGGGTGGGAGCCGGAGCGGAGAACGGGGTGCCGCGGCCGGTGGAGAACAGGATCAGGTGTGCGCCTGCTGCCGTCATGGCGGTGGCAGAAACCAGATCGTTGCCGGGGCCGTAGAGCATATTCAAGCCCTTGGTCACCACGGGGTCGCCGTAGCCGATGACGTCCATGATGGGGGCAGTGCCGCCCTTCTGCACGCAGCCGCAGCTCTTATCCTCCAGCGTAGTGATGCCGCCGGCCTTGTTGCCCGGAGAGGGGTTATCGTACACCACCTCGTTGTGGCTGATGAAGTAATCCTTGAAGCCGTTGATCATGTGCTCGGCCTTGACGAATACCTCCTTGTTGATGCAGCGATCCATCAGGAAGCCCTCTGCACCGAACATCTCGGGCACCTCGGTCAGCACGGTAGAGCCGCCGCGCTGACCCATCATGTCGGAGAAGCGGCCGATGGTGGGGTTGGCGGTAATGCCGGACAGACCGTCCGAGCCGCCGCACTTCATGCCCACCACCAGCTCAGACACGGGGATGGGCTGGCGCTCAAACTGCCCGGCATAGGCAGCCAGTTCCTTCAGGATATCGCGGGCGGCGGCAAACTCGTCCTCCACGTCCTGACAGGTCAGGAACTTGACGCGGTCGTGGTCGTACTCGCCCAGCTCTTCCACGAACTGATCGTGCTGCAGGTTCTCGCAGCCCAGATGCAGCACCAGAACGGCAGCGGCATTGGGGTGGCGCACCAGCGCAGCCAGCAGCTTGCGGGTCTGTGCGTGGTCGTGGCCGGTCTGGCTGCAGCCGAAGGGATGGGTGAAGGTGTACAGACCCTCGATGGAACCGGTGACCAGATCCTGATTGTCGGCTACCATCTTCTTAGCGATATCGTTCACGCAGCCCACAGTGGGGATGATCCAGATCTCGTTGCGGATGGCGGCGCGGCCGTCCTTGCGGCGGAAGCCCATAAAGGTCTCCGGCTCCGCCTTGGGCAGCGGAGCCAGATCCGGGGCGGGGTTATAGCTGTACTCCACCTCGCCGGACAGGTTGGTGTGCACGTTGTGGGTGTGCATCCAGGTGCCGGGGGCGGCGTCTGCGGTGGCGTGACCGATGGGGAAACCGTATTTGATGACGTTCTCGCCGTTCTTAATGGGCTTGACTGCCATCTTGTGACCCTGCGGGATATCCTCCAGTGCGGTGACGGCAAGGCCGTCCACCTCCACCAGCGTGCCCTTGGCAATGGGGTGCAGGGCAACGACCACATTGTCGATGGGGCTGATATGAATTGCCTGCGGCATAGTTGTTCTCCTTATCGTATCGCACAAAAGGGCTGCTGCCCAAAGCAGCAGCCCTTTGTTGTGCGGGTAGGTCGATTTTTCAGCTTACAGGCAGCTCTTGTAAGCAGCCTCGGCACCCTGAGTGCGGATCATTTCCAGATCTGCCAGCACAGCGGCCTCCAGACCCTCGATCTTGGTCAGATCCTGATCCCACATCTGGGTGTTGGTCAGCACAGCGTGCACCAGCTGGGCAGCGGTGTCGTCCTTGTGTGCATAGTAGAAGTCCAGAGCCCATGCATCGTCCTGGATCTTGTAGGTGTTGCCTGCGGGGCGCTTGCAGATCAGACCATCAGCGGTGCGCTCCTGAATGTCGTTGGAGTAGAAGGCGATGTAAGCAGCCAGAGACATGGTCAGGCACTTGGGCAGCTGCTTCTGCTCCTCGATATAAGCCAGGAAGGAGGGCATATTGCGGGCCTTCCACTTGGAGGTGGAGTTCAGGGAGATGCTCATCAGCTCGTGGTTGACGAAGGGGTTGTTGAAGCGGTCCTCAACAGCAGAGGCAAAGTCCTCCAGATCCTTCTTGTCCAGCGGCAGGGTGGGGATGATCTCCTCGTGCAGCATCTTGTTCATAAAGCCGCGCACGGTATCGTTGTGCATACAGTCGCGGACGATATCAAAGCCTGCCAGATAAGCGCCCAGCACAAAGCCGGTGTGTGCGCCGTTCAGGATGCGGACCTTGCGCTTCTTGTAGGGGGTAACGTCAGGCACGACCATAACGTTGACGCCGGCCTTCTTGAACGGCAGCTTGTCCTCCAGACCTGCGGGGCCCTCGATGACCCAGACGCCGAACACTTCGCCCACGTCCAGCACGGTATCGTGGTAGCCGTTGGCTTCTTCCAGAGCAGCCAGCTCCTGCGGGTCACGGATGCGGCCCGGAACGATGCGGTCCACCAGCGTGGAGCAGAAGGTGTTGGCAGTGTTCATCCAGTCGATGAAGGCGGGCTCCAGATCCCAATCCTTAGCGTAGTTGTTGCAGCACTTCTGCAGCTCCTTGCCGTTGTTGTCGATCAGCTCGCAGCTCAGGATGACCAGACCCTTATCGGCAGCGCCGTTGAAGGCCTTGTAGCGCTCGAACAGCACGCGGGTCAGCTTTGCAGGGAAGCTGTTGGGGGGAACCTGATCGAACTGGCTGTCGCCCTTGGTGTAGGCAATGCCGGCCTCGGTGGTGTTGGATACAACAGTCTCCAGATCCTCAGAGCGAGCCAGTGCCAGAACCTCGTCCCACTTGTTATCGATGTAGGGGCACACGCAGTCGGACACGCAGGAGATCACCCGCTTTGCGTCCACCTTCTGGCCCTTTTCACTGCCGCGCAGGTACAGGGTGTACAGACCCTCCTGCTCGTTGATCCAGTCTGCCATCTGGGGGAAGTTGCCGATGGGCTGCACCAGCTTGACCTTGCCGTTGTAGCCGGCCTTCTCGTTTGCAACATCGTAGAAGTAGTCCACGAAAGCGCGCAGGAAGTTGCCCTCGCCGAACTGCATCACCTTAACGGGAGCATCCTTCAGGATGTAGCCGTTGTAGCCAGTGCCTTCCAGAACCTTGTAGTTCAAAGTTTCCATCTTATTGATCTCCTTTATAAACTTGCTTTGCATGGCAGGCTCTCGTTTCCCCTGCCATCTTCTGCTCCTATTTTATGCTGTTGTATACAAAGAAGTCAAGTGTTTTGTGCAATGTTTTTAGTCCAAAAATGGCTATTTAGCGCATTTCCAGCGGTTTATACAATTCCAAGGGTGAAATTTTGGCAGTTTTTCAGTTGTATACATCGGCATTTTCCGGTATACTAAGGATAAGGCAGCCTGCCTGTTTAAAGCAGGTGCAATTCCATGCCCGTTTTTGTCTAAATTTTAACAAAATTTATCAGAGAAAAGGAGTTAAAATCCCATGAAAGCATTTATGGATAAGGACTTCATGCTCCAGTCTGCTACCGCACAGCATCTGTATCACGACTATGCAGCTGCTATGCCCATCTGCGACTATCACTGCCACATTCCTCCCCGCGAGATCTACGAGAACCGCCGCTTCGAGAACATCGCTCAGGTGTGGCTGGGCGGCCGCAACCCGGACGGCAGCTACTTCGGCGACCATTATAAGTGGCGTGTGATGCGCTCCAACGGCGTGCCCGAGGAGTACATCACCGGCGATAAGCCCGACCGCGAGCGCTTCCAGAAGTTTGCCGAGGCTCTGCCCATGGCCATTGGCAACCCGATGTACCACTGGACCAATCTGGAGCTGCACGTTTTCTTCGGCTACGACGGCGTGCTGAACGGCGACACCGCTGAGGAAGTGTGGAACCTGTGCAACGACAAGCTGCAGCACGATCCCAAGCTGACCGTCCGCGGCCTGATCGAGCAGAGCAACGTGGCCTTCATCGGCACCACCGATGACCCCATCGATGATCTGTACTGGCACCAGAAGATCAAGGAGGATTCCACCATCAAGTTCACCGTGGCTCCTTCCTTCCGTCCTGATAAGGCCATCAACATCAATAAGCCCGGCTTTGCTGAGTACATGGGCAAGCTGGCTGCCGTTGTGGGCAAGGAAAAGCTGGCCTGCATCGACTGCGTGACCGATGCCCTGACCAAGCGCATCGAGTTCTTTGCCGAGATGGGCTGCCGCGCTTCTGACCACGGTCTGGACTACATCCCCTTCCGTGCTGCCGACAAGGACGAAGTGAACGCCATCTACCAGAAGGTGATGAAGGGCGAGAGCTGCACCGTGGAAGAGGCTGAAAAGTACCAGACCTACATCCTGATCCATCTGGGCAAGCAGTACCACCGTCTGGGCATTGCCATGCAGATCCATTACAACTGCCTGCGCGGCGTGAACCGCAAGATGAACAGCCTGCTGGGTCCCGACACCGGCTTTGACATGATCAACACCGCCACCTGCGGCGGCGAGATCGCACAGCTGCTCAGCGCCCTGAACGACACCGACGAGTGCCCCAAGACCATCATCTACAGCCTGAACCCCGCCGACGACGCACAGATCGGCACCATTCTGGGCTGCTTCCAGAACAGCGAGGTGCCGGGCAAGATCCAGCACGGCTCCGCATGGTGGTTCAACGACCACAAGATCGGCATGGAAGAGCAGATGACCCGTCTGGCAAGCCTTGGCCTGCTGGGCAACTTTGTGGGTATGCTGACCGACAGCCGCAGCTTCCTGAGCTACACCCGTCACGATTACTTCCGCCGCATCCTGTGCAACATCATCGGCCAGTGGGTCGAGGACGGCGAGTATCCCAACGACGAGAAGGCTCTGGAGAAGATCGTCAAGGGCATCTGCTTCGACAACGCAAAGCGTTACTTCAATCTGTAAGCGCTTTCCCCTTTTCCTGAATTAGATCCTTCCGCGCCGCCCGCAGACAAAACTGTCTGCGGGCGGCGCTTTATTTTGCCCTTTTGCGCCCAAAGTGCACCGGATGTGTCGGTTTTTTGACCTTTCAGCGGCTATTTTCCGTCTTTTTCTACAACTTCTCCTTTATCCCTTGACTTCCTTGTACAAGGAGAGTATATTTTTGCATGGCATTCAGGCCAAATCGCTGTATTTTTTGATGGAGGAACCCCATGAACGGTTTAAAAGAAGCCTTCAGCCGCGAAAATCTGCTGAAGAATCTAAATTTCTTTGCCCTGCTGAACCTCGGCCTTGTGCTTACGGCAGTAGGCATCGTATATTTTAAAAATCCCAACCATTTCGCCTTCGGCGGCACCTCTGGTCTGTCCATCCTGCTGGCAGACCTGTTCCCCCGGATCAATGTGGGCGGCTTTATGTGGATCATCAACGTGGTGCTGGTGGTGCTGGGCTTTGTGTTTCTGGGCATCAAGTGCATGGGCTGGACGATCTACTCCTCCTTTGCGCTCTCCTTTTTCGTGTCCTGCTGCGAGTGGCTGTACCCTTCCGGCGTGTCCCTGAGCGGCGATGCCATGCTGGATCTGGTGTTTGCGGTGTTCCTGCCCGCATTGGGCGCGGCCATCGTGTTTGATATTGGCGCTTCTACCGGCGGCACCGACATCGTAGCACTGATCCTTGCCAAGTACACCTCCATGGAGATCGGCAAGGCGCTGATGGTCAGCGATATCCTCATCGTACTGGCTGCCGCCGTGCGGTTCGGCATGGGCACGGGTCTATACTGTATCCTTGGCCTGATCGGCAAATCCTTCGTGGTGGACGGTGCCATTGAAAACATCCGTCTGCGCAAGGTGTGCACCATCATGACCGCGAACCCGCAGCCCATTCTGGACTTCATCATCCACGACATGAACCGCTCTGCCACGGTGGAAAAGGCCTACGGCGCCTACACCCACCACGAGCTCAGCGTGCTGGTGACCGTACTCACCCGCCGTCAGGCTTTGCAGCTGCGCAACTTCCTGCGGGAGAACGACCCCCACAGCTTTATCACCATCGTCAACTCCAGCGAGATCATCGGTAAGGGCTTCCGCTCCTTCAACTGAGGATTTTGTATTGACGAACTGCACAAAAAACGATATACTATACTTTGGCGGTGCAGTTGTGCCGCCGGATGCCGGGGTGTTGCGCAGTTGGTAGCGCGCCTGCTTTGGGAGCAGGAGGCCGCGAGTTCGAGTCTCGCCACTCCGACCACAAGAAAAGCCACGATGAACCGTTTATAAATGCGGTTTTGTCGTGGCTTTATTTGTTGCTTTCTTTGGTGCATTCTTCCAGAATGCACCATATTTTTGCCTTGTTTTGGGCATAGACAGCTGTTAAAGGGGGGCTTACCACTCTTGACAAGACTTGATTGATACGCAAAGCAGTTTTTACTGGAACAGATCGAACGAAAATGCAAACAGTGCCCGCTCACCGTGGAGATTTGGCTCCATCGGTAGGCAGGCACTGTTTGCGTCAAATCATCAGATAGCTCAATCTTCCAGCCAGCCATGGTCACAGCCGAGGGAAAGATAATGCTCCGTCTCCCCTCTCAGTACCATCTGTGCATACTCCAAGGGCTTGTTGTATAGCAGCCAGTCCAGTTCTGCCCGCTGTGCCGGGGTGTTGCCGTACTCGTCCTTAATGGCAATGCACGCGAACTTTTGAGAACACGCCACTTTCGGCAGTGTGCAAGAAAAAGCAATGAAAACTTTGGCAAAAAGAGAGAGGGCTGGACGGTGCCAGCCCTCTTGACAAGGAAAAACACAAGGCTCTTTATTATAATAAAGCTATAAGAACATAATAAAGGCAATTATTTGAAATTTTTGAAAAAACAGAAATCATTTTGATGATATGGGACGTTTTAATAGACAGGAAGGGGGTGAACCGTATCCAGACAGAATTATTGCTGCGGAAAGTGCAGAGCGGAGATACGGGTGCGCTGGACACTCTGATTACAGCGTACTATCCACAAATTCTGAACTATTGCCGTTGGCATACAGCGGACGAGCAGCAGGCGCAGGATGCAGCACAGGAAACCTTTTTGAAAGCGGTGCGCTGGCTGGATTCCTGTGGTGGATTTCAGGGGGCATTCCGTCCCTTTCTGTACAAAATCGCAAAAAACATTTGCATCGATCTGAACCGTACGATGGAGCGGTCGGAGATATCGCTGGAAAGCTTGCCGGGCGAACCCGCCTATCAGGAAAGCGGCTTTGCTGCGGCAGAGGAGAAAGCAAACCTGCGAGCGCTGACGGCCCAGCTGGAGCCGGAACAGCGGGAACTGGTATTGCTGCGGTTCGCACAACAGCTTAAATTGCGGGAGATCGCGCAGATCACAGGTCTGCCCCTGCGCACAGTGCAGTCCCGCCTGCGTGCCGCATTGAAAACCTTGAAAATGCAATTGGAAAAGGAGGACTGGAGATGAATCGAGCCTTTGAAAAAGAACTGTCCAGAGCACTGGCGACAGAGCTTGACACAGCCGCACCGAAAACGCTGCTGCGCCGCTGCCGGGCGGAACATGTCGTAAAACAACGGAGTGATTGGCGTGATTTGCTGCACTGCCAGTTCAAATTGCTGGGCTGGAAGGTCTGGGCGCTGGAAGCAATGGCGGCACTGGCGTTGTACAGTGTGGGTCGGGAACTTGCCCTGTGGGAGAAGGCATGGACATTACGCAATGCACTGTTTGGTCTGAGCACACTTGCCATGCTGACAGCCCTGCTCGGTCTGCCGTTTTTATACCGGGCAAGTCAATATAAGATGCTTGAACTGGAACAAGCCACATATGCAGGAATCGGTCGTCCACTGGTGATGCGGTTTTTGCTGCTGCTGGCGGGGGAAACAATCCTGCTGGGAGTGCTGGTACTCAATGTGCGGGCAGCCGTGCCATGGAGCATCGGGCAACTGCTGGCGGTGTTGACCGTGCCATTTCTGGCCGCAAACAATGAGCTGCTTCTGCTGCTGCGCTGGGTGCGCCCGGAATGGATGATGACCGGGGCTGTACCACTGTTTGCAGGGCAGATGTGTTTGCTGCGGTTCGTGCAATTATCGGAACTGCCGAAAGGTCTGCCGCTGGCGGCGGGCGTGCTGGTACTCTGCATGGTGTTGCAGTGCATCCGGCTTGCCGCCCGGTCAGAATATATTGCAGAAGGCTGAAAGGAGCAAGCCATGGAACTGAAAATTCAGAATATTACAAAGCGATACCGGGATAAAACGGCGGTGGATGATGTGTCCATCACGCTCACGCCGGGTGTGTGGGGGCTGCTGGGGGCGAATGGTGCAGGCAAAACAACCTTAATGCGGATGCTGGCGGGCATTCTGCGGCCCAGCAGTGGCCGGATTTTGTGCGATGGGGTGGAGATTGGGACGCTTGGTGCGGCCTACCGGGAAAAGCTGGGGTATCTGCCGCAGGAATTCGGGTTTTACCCGGAATTCACGGTGCAGGACTATCTGGAATATATGGCGGCGCTCAAGGGTCTGCCGCGCACAGAGGCTGCCCGGCAGATCGACGCACTGCTGGAGCGGGTAAGCCTGACTGAGGTGCGCCGCAAAAAGATCATAAAGCTTTCCGGCGGTATGAAGCGCCGGGTTGGCATCGCACAGGCACTGCTCAACGACCCGGAAATTTTAATTCTAGATGAGCCCACGGCAGGGCTGGACCCCGGAGAACGGGTGCGCTTCCGTAATCTGCTGTCGGAGTTTGCGCAGGAGCGGATCGTTCTCATTTCAACGCATATCGTTTCGGATGTGGAATACATTGCGGCCGAAAATGCCGTGATGAAGGCTGGCAAAATCATTGCACAGGACACCACCGAAGGGCTGGTAAAGCAGATCGAAGCCAAGGTCTGGCAGGGAAATATCCCGATGGAACAGCTTGCCCGGTGGGAATACCGGCTGCGGGTGGTGAACCTGCGCAACGAGCCGGACGGAACGGTAACATTGCGGTATCTGGCGGATGCACCGCAGCTGCCGGACAGCGTCCCGGCACAGCCCCGGCTGGAAGATTTGTATCTGTGGCTTTTCCCAGAGGAAATGGAGGAAGCAAAATGAACCTGTATCGTTTGGAATTGAAACGTGTGTGCAAAACTCGTATGACAGCTATTCTGCTGGCCATTGCGCTGGTGCTGGCTGTGGTCATGGCATATCTGCCGGTGACCTTTATCGGCTGGACGGAACTGGATGCCAGCGGAAACAAAGTAAGTTACACGGGTCTGAAAGCAATCCGGAAACGGCAGGAGCAGCAGGTATCCGGTACCATCACGCCGGATGTCATGCAGGAAGCACTGGAAGCCTATCAGCGGGTGTACCGGCAGTATGATGCAAGCTCCATCAACGATATCCCGGTCGAGGTATTTTATAAAGAACTTGCCCGGTATCAGCCTCTTGTGAACAACGCAAAGGAAGCCTTTGCCGACCCGAAAACCGGCATGGCACCGGGCGTGATGGGGCTGACCGCAGAGGATATGCAGAACTTTTACAGCCAGCTCCCCAAACGGCTGGAATCGGTGATCTGGCTGGAACAAGACGGAAAGCCCGGCTATGAGCAGGCGCAGGCCATTGCACAGAAAAAGTTCGATGCTGTACAAAAACCGTTCACCTATTCATTTGGGGTCAGTTCAGACGCAATGGATTACCAGACCCTGTTGAGCTTGCTGCTCACCCTGCTGTGCGCGGTGATTGCAGCCCCGGTGTTTGCATCGGATGCACAGACCGGGGCTCAGGACATCCAACTGTGCACAAAAAACGGCGGTCTGCGGCTAGCAGCGGCAAAGCTAGCGGCGGCGTTTAGTATCACAGGGGCGGCGTATCTGCTCTGCGGCGTGGTGTGGATCCTGGTCACGAATGCTCTATTTGGCTGGGAAAGTACCCAAACTTCCGTGCAATGGCTGTTTTCTGTGACCAGCCTGCCGCCGTATACCGTTGGCCAGATGGAGTGGGTCATGCTGGTGGCAAACTTCCTGATCTTCTTTGCGGAGGTGGCCTTTGTGCTGATGGCATCCGTATGGGCCAAGAACAACCTGACCGCTTTGTCTGTGGCGCTGATCAGTGTGGTGGCACCGCTGATTGTTTATATGGTCGTGCCGGGCTCCTTTGGAGAATGGCTGTCCACCCTGATTCCGGCAGGGGGCATTGGGCTTTCCAATGCATTGCTGTATAAAATGATCAGCTTTGATTTTCTCTATGCAGGCGGGTATGCCTTCTTTCAGGCAGATGTACTGCTGGCATCGGCACCGATCAAGATCGTTCTGCTCGTTGGATTGGCAGCATGGGGGTATCTGCGAAAGACCAAGGTGGCTTAAAAGGAAACGCTACTGAAAAAAGTTCATCGGATGAACTTTTTTGTAACATTCTTTCCACAACTTTCTCGTATTATCTTTCAATAATAAGCACAAAGGCAGGCACACCATGTTTCCACAGTGTACCTGCCTTTTTCGTCTTTACGGGTTCGGTGTCCCTACTACACCAATCCACCTATTCGATTCTTACACCACACCGCTTTGTAAGGCTCCTTTTCGGGAAAACGTCCCCAAATTGGTGTAGTTGTGGTGTAGTACCGCAGATGTTGCTTGAAATCCGTTCAAAATTTCATCGTATCTGCGCCTTAATTTTGCATTTTACTGCTCAATCGGCTTCATCGTGGGGAACAGCAGCACATCGCGGATGGAGGCGCTATCAGTGAGCAGCATCACCAGACGATCCACGCCGAAGCCCAGACCGCCCGTGGGGGGCAGGCCGTACTCCAGTGCGTTGACGTAGTCGTAGTCCACCTGTGCCTTGCACTCGGGCTCCAGCGCCTTGCGCTCGGCCACCTGACGCTCGAAGCGGCCCTTCTGGTCGATAGGATCGTTCAGCTCGCTGAAGGCGTTGCCGTACTCGGTGCAGTCGATGAAATACTCGAAGCGCTCGGTGAAGGCGGGATCATCCGGCTTGCGCTTGGCCAGCGGGCTGATCTCCACGGGGTAATCGTAGATGAAGGTGGGCTGGATCAGCTTGTCCTCCACAAAGGCGTCGAAGAACTCGGCCAGAATGGCACCCTTGGTGGGCACCTCGGGCAGTTCCACGTTGTGAGCCTTGGCGGCGGCGATGGCATCTGCATCGGTCTGCCAGTCGTTGAAGTCCACGCCGGAATACTTCTTCACGGCTTCCACCATGGTCAGGCGCTCCCAGTGGCTCATGTCGATCTGCTTGCCCTGATACGGGATGACCAGACTGCCGCAGATCTTGAGGGCAAGGCGCTTGTACAGCTCCTCCACCAGATCCATCATGCCGTGGAAATCGGTAAAAGCCTGATACAGCTCAATGGTGGTGAACTCCGGGTTGTGCTTGGGGTCCATGCCCTCGTTGCGGAAGATACGGCCCACCTCGTACACGCGATCCATGCCGCCCACGATCAGGCGCTTGAGGTACAGCTCGGTCTCGATGCGCAGCACCATGTCCATGTTCAGGGTGTTGTGGTGGGTGTAGAAGGGGCGTGCGGAAGCACCGATCTCGAACGGGGTCAGGATGGGGGTATCCACCTCCAAGAAGCCCTTCTCGTCCAGATAAGCGCGGATCTCCTTCAGGATGCGGCTGCGTTTGATGAAGGTGTCCTTCACCTCCGGGTTTGCGATCAGGTCCACATAGCGCTGACGGTAACGCATCTCGGTATCGGTCAGGCCGTGGAACTTCTCGGGCAGGGGGCGCAGGCTCTTTGCCAGCAGGGTCAGCTCAGTGGCGCGCACGCTCAGCTCGCCGGTCTTGGTGCGGAACACCTCGCCCTTCACGCCGATGATATCGCCCACGTCCAGCTTTTTAAAGGCGGCGTAGGCCTCGTCACCCAGCTCGTCGCGGCGGACATAAAGCTGGATATCGCCCTTGTCGTCGCGCAGGTGGGCAAAGCTTGCCTTGCCCATGACGCGCTTGGACATCATACGGCCTGCCAGTGCCACCAGCTTGCCGCTGTCGGTCTCGTTGGGCAGCTCCTTAAATTCTTCCTTCAGGTCGGCAGAATACGCGTCCTGCGGGAACTTGGTCAGGGTAAAGGGGTCGTTGCCGGCGGCCTGCAGGTCGGCCAGCTTCTGGCGGCGCACCTGTACCTGCTCGCTCTCGGACAGACCCGCAGCGGGGTTTCTCTTTTGCTCTTCCATGGTTACTCCTACTTAGTTTGCAGAATGGGTGATGGCCAGCACGGTGTATTCCACGGTCTGGCCGGTGGGCAGCAGCACTTCGACCTTTTCGCCCACAGCCTTGCCCATCAGGGCGTGGCCCACGGGGCTCTCATCGCTGATCTTGCCGTTGAAGGCGTCAGCTTCGGTGCGACCCACGATATCGTATTCCTCGGCTTCGTCCTCGCCGGTCTCGCGGATGGTGACGTGAGTACCCACGGAAACGTTATCCACGCTCAGCTCGCTCTCGTCGATTATAACTGCGTTCTTGATGGTCTGCTCCAGCTCGGTGATGCGGTTTTCCACCAGACCCTGCGTATTTTTGGCCTCGTCGTACTCGCTGTTCTCAGACAGGTCGCCGTGGCTGCGGGCTTCCTTGATTTCTTCAGCCAGTTCCTTGCGGCGGACAGTTTTGAGGTATTCCAGCTCCTCCTGCATTGCCTTCAGACCGGCAGCGGACATCTTGATCTCTTGTGCCATTTGAGAATCTCTCCTTGTTATTAGCTGTATTTCTTTCGCGCAGCCACAAAGCCGCACAGGAATGCCATTTTGACTACACTATTATAATAGCAAGCCGGTGCCTTGTCAACAAAAAAGGCGGCAGTATGGAGGAAAAAGCGGCGCTTGCCGCGTGGCTTTTCCATGCTGTCCCGGAAATCGTGCTCTCTCCCCTGCTTACATGAAAATGCGATCCCGGAAAGTCCGCAGACCTTCCGGGATCGCTCTGACATCTTTTTGCTCAGACCAGCTTCGGCACCTCTGCGCCCAGCAGCTCTGCCAGCCGGGCGTGACCCTTGCGGGTCAGGTGCATAAAGTCCACCTCGTTGAACTCGCACTCGGCGGCGTCCATAAAGTGCACGCCCTGCCGCTCGGCCACGATGCGCAGCTGCTCGGCGACCCCGCGGGATTTCTCCACGCAGCCTGCGCCCATGACGGCATCGTGGAAGCCGTCCTTGATGCAGGGCGGTGCCACCACCAGAATGTTAGGCGCCTTGCCGCCCCAGCAGTCCACGCTCTTGACCTTGAGCAGCAGCCGCTCCATGCCCGCACCGATGCAGGCAGCGTTTGCACCAAAGCGCTCCTTGACGTCATTCGTGCCCAGCATGATGACCAGCAAGTCGATGACTTCATGGCTCTTGAGCAGGGCGTAGGCCACGCTCAGCGCATCCATGGACTCATGCAGCGGGTCCACGAACACGGTAGTGCGGCCGGAAAGTCCCTCCTCGGTGACCAGATACTCTTCGCCCAGCGCCTTTTGCAGGCGGCAGGTCCAGCGCTCGTCCTCGTTGAAGCGGATGCCGTGGTCGGCGCAGTCGTTGGGGTCGGCGCAATAGCCGTGGGTGTTGGAATCACCCAGACAGAGAATATGCTTTTTCATAACCAAATTACTCCTTTTCCATCGTCTGCCGGAAGTAGTACACAGCACCCACTATCCCGGCGTTATTGTGCAGCTGCGCGGCGCGAATTTCCAGCCCTTCGGCAAAGGCGGGCATGACTGCAGCCTTTACCTTGGCGGCAATGGGGTCGATGAGCAGCTTCTGCTGGGCAGACACGCCGCCGCCGATCAAAATCAGCTGTGGGTTAAAGATATGCACCATGCCCGCCAGTCCCTGCGCGATCTCGTCCGTCCATGCGTCCAGCAGCGCCAGCACGGTCTTGTCGCCCGTCTCAGCGGCGGCAAAGATGGTACGACCATCCCTCCATGCCGGGTTTTCCTCCTGCGCGGCGCGCACCAGTGCGGTGGTGGCGGCGTAGCGCTCCCAGCAGCCCTTTGCGCCGCAGGTGCAGTCCACGCCGTCCAGCGCGTGGGTGCGGTAGTGTCCCAGCTCGCCGCCCAGACCCCGCGCGCCTTCCAGCAGGCGGCCGCCGGTCAGGATGCCGCCGCCCACGCCGGTGCCCAGCGTCACGCCGATGACGTCCGTATAGCCCTGTGCACCGCCGACCCACACCTCGCCCAGCGTCATGCAGTTGGCGTCGTTGGCTACCGTGACCGGCAGGCCAAAGGTCTTTTCCAGCTCGGCTTTAATAGGTGCGCCGATGTAGTTGGGCAGGTTGCCGCAGGTACCCGCCACGATGCCCTTGCGGCTGTCGATCTGCCCGGTGGCAGAAACGCCGATGCCCGCAAGGCTTTCCGCCGGGACGCTCTGCGCGGCAAGGAAGGCTTGTGCAGCTTTCAGCACCGTGGTCAGGATGGGGGTGCGGTAGCCGTCAAAGCTTACGCTCTCCTCAGCTTTCGCCAGCACCATGCCGGCTTCGTCCACGATGCCCAGCTTGACGGCTGTGCCGCCGATGTCGATACCAAGATAGTGTTTCATAGCAGGCACTCCCCTGTGTTATTTTTTTGCGGCGTTGATGGCACCGGTAAAGCGTGCGGTGATCTCTGCCGGGCGGGTAATGGCACCGCCCACCACCAGCGCAAAGGCACCGGCTTCCAGCGCCTTGACCGCCTGCTCCGGGTAGTGGATGTGACCCTCGGCAATGATCTTTGCCGGGCACTCTGCGGACAGCTTGCGGATGAAGTCAAAGTCGATATCGTCAATGCCGGTGGTCTCGGGGGTGTAGCCGCGCATGGTGGTGCCCACAAAGTCGGCACCGGCTTCGGCGCAGAGCATGGCGTTTTCAAAGTTATCGCAGTCCGCCATCACCAGCTGTTCGGGGTACTTTGCCTTGATGGCGCGGATGAACTGCGCCGAGGTGGAACCGTCCGGGCGCAGCGCACCGGTGCCCTGCACGGCAAGGATATCTACCCCGCAGGCCACCAGCTCGTCCACTTCCTTCATGGTGACGGTGATGTACATGGGCGTGCCGGGGTAGTCCTTTTTGATGATGCCGATGACCGGCAGGTCCACCACCTGCTTGATCTGGGTAATATCCCGCACGGTGTTGGCGCGGATGCCCACAGCGCCGCTCATGGCGGCAGCTTTCGCCATCAGGGGCATCACGCCGCCCTCCTTGGTATACAGCGGCTCGTGCTCCAGTGCCTGACAGGACACGATAAGCCCACCCTTGATCTGTGCAAACAGCTTTTCCTTATCCATGGTCTTACTCCTCCATTCTGATCTTGACAACTGCCTTGCGCACGCTGACGCATCCGTGCTGTACAAGGCCGGGTTTATGCAGTTCCTCCGGGAAGAACAGTACAAATCGACCCTCGCCCAGTGCACCGGTTACTACGCTGGCACTGTCCTGAAAGCCGCAGTCCCCGGTAAACTCCCCGATCTCCGCGCCGGGCAGATTGGTGTAGCCCCAGCCCTCGCTGCCGGTAAGGTCTACCTGTAAATCAGCATAAAGCTTGTGGTACTCCGGGTGGTAGCCCGCGTCCGGGTGCAAGGTGGCGTCCATCAGGTTGATGAACACCTTGTCCCCGTCCACCTCGGTGCGCCCCAGCGGCAGGGCGGCAAGGTCGTGGGTCAGCAGATAGTCAATGGCGGTATCCAAGTTGGGGTGCAGTCCCCTGTACCGTACCAGATGCTGCAGGGTATCGCAGATCATTTGCGTTTCCTCCAATAAAAGAAGCGCCCGCCTCCCCTCTGAAAAAGAGACGGAGAGGGGCGCTTTTATTTTGTTACAGCTTTGCGATTGCGGCTTCGATCATGGACTGTGCTTCGGCAACGATGGGCTCATCCTCGGGGATCAGGCCGGGCATCGGGGCGCGCACGCTGCCCAGTTCCAAGCCGTACATCCGGCGCAGGATCTCCTTTTGCACCGCATACAGGTTGCCGTGGGCAGAGCACATCTTGTAGATGATGCGGTTGGCTTCGTACTGGATGGCGCGGGCCTTTGCGATCTCGCCCTTTTCCAGATGGGCATTCATAGCCAGATACAGCTCCGGCATCACGGCGTAGGTGCCGCCGATGCCGCCGTCTGCGCCGATGACGCGGCCGGAAACGAACTGCTCGTCCGGGCCGTTGAACACCACAAAGTTCCCCTCGCCGCGGGCAGCGATGCCGGCATCCTTGAACATCTGGATGTCCTGCGTGGGCATGGAGCTGTTCTTCACAGCCACCACGTTGGGGTTCTTCAGCATCTCGTTCAGCAGGCTCATAGTCAGCGCCGTGCCTGCCAGCTGCGGGATATTGTAGATGACGAACTCAGTGTTCGGGGCGGCTGCGGACATATCGTTCCAGTACTTGGCAATGGCGTATTCCGGCAGATGGAAGTAGATGGGCGGGATGGAGGCAATGGCGTCCACGCCCACGCTCTCGGCGTGGCGTGCCAGCTCCATGCTGTCGGCGGTGTTGTTGCAGCCGACATGGGCAATGACGGTCAGCTTGCCCTTGGCTTCGCTCATCACGGCTTCCAGCACCGTCTTGCGCTCATCGACGTGCTGGTAGATGCACTCGCCGGAGGAGCCGCCCACATACACGCCCTTGACGCCCTTGGCGATCAGGTGGCGGGTCAGCGCCTTGACCCCCTCCACCGAGATGTTGCCCTCTGCGTCATAGCAGGCGTAAAAGGCAGGGATGACACCCTGATATTTTTTGATATCTTTCATGTTTCAAGCCCTTCTTTAATTATAATTGTAAGTTGTATCAAGCTCGTACGCTTTTCAGTTCGGGCAACGGCATCAGCGCCCTCTTGCGGTGCCCTGCATCCGCTTCGACCCTTGGGCGGGTCTCGCGTCTTGCAGACCGCTGCGCCAAAAATTTCTCCCTGTACATCAAGCTCGTACGCTTTTCAGTTCGGGTAACGGCATCAGCGCCCTCTTGCGGTGCCCTGCATCCGCTTCGACCCTTGGGCGGGTCTCGCGTCTTGCAGACCGCTGCGCCAAAAATTTCTCCCTGTACATCAAGCTCGTACGCTTTTCAGTTCGGGTAACGGCATCAGCGCCCTCTTGCGGTGCCCTGCATCCGCTTCGACCCTTGGGCGGGTCTCGCGTCTTGCAGACCGCTGCGCCAAAAATTGCTCCCTGTTTCGGCCGCAGGCCGCGGTCGCAATTTTAGCCTTTAACCGCACCCATTGCGATGCCCTTGGTGAAGTACTTCTGGAAGATGAGGAAGATGATGATGATCGGCACAGCAGCCAGTGCAGCACCTGCCATGATCAGGCCAAAGTCGGTGCTGTTCTCTGCCTGCAGCTTTGCAATGCCCAGCGAGATGGTCAGGTTGCTGGTGCTGGACAGCATGATCAACTGCATGAAGTAATCGTTCCAGCTGTTGATGAAGGTAAAGATGGCCAGTGCGCCGATACCGGGCTTGACCATGGGCAGCACGATCTTGACAAAGGTGCGTGCCTCGCTGGCACCGTCGATGCGGGCAGCTTCCAGCATTTCGGTGGGGATGCCCTCACTGAACTGCTTCATCAGGAACACGCCGAACGGCCAGCCCACGATGGGGAAAATGACCGCCCAGATGGTGTTGTACAGGTTCAGTGCGCTCATCTCGCGCAGCAGGGGGATCAGGATGACCTGCTTGGGCAGGGCCATGGCACAGACAATGAGGGTGAACAGCAGCTTGCGGCCCACAAAGCGCTTTTTTGCCAGCGCATAACCGGCCATGGCGGCGGTCAGGCAGGTAAGGATCATGGACATAACGGCCATGAACACGGTGTTGATCATCCAGCGGATGGCGGCGGGAGCCATGGGACCCACCGAGAAGTAGACAGGCTCGCCGTTGGCGCTGAACTTGGAGCCGAAGGGCACAGCCAGCTGCCATAGCGGGGCACGCTTCCCGGCAAACAGTTTCTGGTAGTTGGTCAGCACCCACTGGCTGGGCCACCACTCGGGGGTGGTGGCGTTGATGGCGGCGCCGGTCTTGAAGGAGCCGGTGATGATCCAGTACAGCGGGAAGGCGAACAGCACCGCCATGATGCTGATGAGGATGATCGCCAGAATGGCGTAGGCGCTCATCTTTTTCAGTTTACTGGGATGGCGCTTCAACGGTTTTTGCTTTTTTGCAGCAGTTGCACGCATTGTTCCGCACCTCCTTAATTATCCTTGTTGCCCAGCTTGAACTGGACAGCAGACAGAATGGCGATGATCACCGCCAGCACCACGCCCATGGCGTTGCCGTAGCCGTACTTGTACTGCTTGAAGGCGGTGTAGTAGATGTAGTACATAATGGTATCGGTCTTGTGGTTGGGGCCGCCGGAGGTCAGCAGCTGGATCAGTGCAAAGCACTGGAAGGAGTTGATGGTGGTGATGACCAGAATGTACAGAGTGGTGGGCATAATGGCCGGCCACTTGATCTTCCAGAAGCACTGGAGGTCGGTAGCGCCGTCCACCTCGGCAGCTTCCACAATGGACTGATCCACGTTGCCCAGTGCCGAAACATACAGCACGATGGGCTGACCTACGGAGGTGGTGAGCAAGATCAGGATGATACAGCCCAGTGCAAACCGCTCGTCACCCAGCCAGTTGATGTTCTTATCCAGAATGCCAAGGCTCTTGCCCAGATAGTTGAAGATGCCGTAGTAGTTGTTGTACATCCACTTCCACACCACGGTAACAGCGACCGAGCCGGTGACCACGGGCAGGTAGAACACGCAGCGGAAAAGGCTTGTCGCCCACTCCGGCAGGTCCACGATGGCGGAGGACACCCACAACGAGAAGATGCAGGTGATGGGCACCGACACGATGACGATGACAAAGGTGTTCTTTAATGCGCCAAGGAAGATGGGATCGGCAAACAGGGTCTTGTAGTTTGCCAGACCCACAAAGATATCCGCGCGGTTCATGGTGGAGTCAAAGAAACTAGTCACCACGCAGAGGATCATGGGGTAGATGACGAAGCCCAGAAAGAAGATCAGGCTGGGCAGCAGGAAGCAGTAGGAGGCGAAGGTTTCGCGCCGTACCAGCGCACTGCTGCGTTTGGGCTCTTTCATTGCCGTCTTTGCAGCCAAGAGGATCACCAGACCTTTCGTTTGAGAGTGTTTTTTCCGTAAAAAGACCCCTCCCTCACCCGGAGGAAGGGGCCTTGCGGTTCAGCTGTGATGCAGTTCAGAAAAAGTAGCGCTTATGCCTCGGCAGCAGCGGCTGCGTTTGCGTTGTCCACAAAGGTCTTGACGGCAGTCTCGACGGCTTCGCCGGAGCCCACGCGCTGCAGCATATTCCACCACTCGGTGCGGGCAGTGGTCCAGCCCGGGGTGATCTGGTAGTAGTCGCCCAGATAGCCCATGAACTTGCTGTACTCGCTCATGACCTCGTTGCCGGCGTAGATGTCGCCCACGCTGGTGCGGACGGGGAAGTAGGTGGAAGCCAGCACGCTGTCCTTGACCTGAGCGGGGTCGGCAGCAATGAACTCGATAAAGGTCTTTGCAGCCTTGATCTTGGCCTCATCGCCGTTATCAAAGATGCCGAAGCCCCAGATGCCGCCGCACAGCTTCGGGTCGCCACTTTCGGTGGGGAATGCCATGGGGAAGATCTCGTCGCCGCTGATGGTCTGGCCTGCGGCAGCGGTGTCAGCGTTCAGCTGCTGTGCAATGTTCCAGCAGAAAGCCATCTGCAGGGTGCCGTTGCGGAACAGGGTGATCTCCTCGCCGCCGTTGATAGAGGGATCAAAGTTGACGCCCTTTGCATCGTACAGAGCCTGAATGGCCTTGATGTTCTCGGCAGAGTCGGCGGTGTACTTGGTGTGGGCTGCATCGGTAAAGGTGCCGCCGTACATATTATTGATGATGGCGCGGGTGCCCTGATCGCCGCCCTGACCGCTGCAGTAGATGGCTGCCACGTTCTCGTAGCCGCCCTTGTACAGTGCGTCCACAGTCTTGAGGAAGCCGTCGGTGCTCCAGGTGTGCTTGTCGGTGTCGATGTACTGGTCAGCGCCCACTTCCTTGACCTTGGTCATGTTCACGGCCATGCAGTGTGCGGTCATGCACAGGGGGTACTCGTAGTAGTCGCCCTTTTCGTTGTGGCAGGCAGACTCCACAGAAGCGTAGATGTCCTTCTTGGCGTCATCGGTCCACAGATCGTTCAGCGGAGCCATAACGCCCTTGGCACCCCAGTTGGCCACCAGACGCTCGGGGCCTTCCATGACCAGATCGGGTGCGCTGCCGCCCTCGATGGCGGTGTTCACCTGATCGTCGCCGTTGGTGTAGTCCAGGTACTCCACGGTCACCTTGATGTCGGGGTACTTTGCGTTGAAGCTGGAGATCAGGTTCTGGACGGTATCGTCATTGCCCCAGCCGCCGATGGGGTATGTCCACAGCTTGATGCTTGCGCCGGTGCTGGCTGCACTTGCAGCAGCAGAGGAAGCGGTGGAGGAAGCAGCAGTGCTGCTGGAGGCGGAACCGCCGCAGGCGGCCAGTGCACCGGCAGCGCCCAGAATACCGGCAGCCTTCAGGAACGAACGGCGGGAAATGCAGTTTTTCATGGTAGATTCTCCTTGTTCATCTTCTTCGACCCATCAGGGATCGTACTCCGTTTTGCTCGTAGCGGCTGCTCGTGTCCGCAGCCGTTGTTTGTAGCCTAATTATAGAAAATTATTTTCATTTTGTCCATTCATTCTTTTCATAAATTTTCATTTTTAAACCCAGCAGCCTGCACAAAATTGTGGGATATCAGAAAAAACACAATAATTTTGCACACTTCACTTGTCAAAATAGTTACAAAACGGTACACTTCCCGCTGTTATACTGAAAACAACTTTCAGAGCCCAAATTGTAAAAATGAAAATCATTTTCACAATTTGAAGCGTTTTTTCTGCCAAAACTGTGCCCTCTGCACAGAACCGGCGGGCAAAATGTGGTCATTACGCCTCTTGCACAGCGGCGCGGTTTCTCTTATACTTTTATATAAGAAGGTAATCACCAAAACGGCACCGGTGCACTGCCGGCAGCCGAGTGAGGAGAAGGAAGAATGTCTACTAATTTTTGGGAGCTGCTGCAGCAGCATCAGGGCGACCTGACAAGATCCGGCCGCACGGTGGCGGACTATCTGGTGCAGCACGCTGCGGAGGCACAGTATCTGTCCATATCGTCGCTGGCCAGAGAGTGTCAGGTGGCCGAGGCCACGGTGTTCCGGTTCTGCCGGGCGCTGGGCTTTGAGGGCTACCATGAAATGCGCATTGCGCTGGCACAGGCCAACGCCACCGGCGTGCTGGTGAACCAGCAGGAGCCCGCCCCGGACGCCGACACCGCCACTTTGTGCGAGCACGCTTCGGCGCTGTTCATGACCGCCATCAACGGCACCCAGAACGCTCTTTCGCCGCAGGCGGTGGAGCAGGCCGTGGCGCTGCTGCATAGCGCCCGGCAGGTGTTCTGCATGGGACAGGGCGGCAGCATGGCAGCCGCCAACGAGATCTGCGCCCGGTTTGCCTGCATCACCAACAAGTTCCGCGCCGTTGCCGACAGCCATATGCAGGTAATGGCTGCCAGCCTGATGACCGAGCAGGACGTGGTGCTGTTCGTCTCCTACTCCGGCGCTACCCGCGACCTGATAGAGACCCTGCGCACCGCCAAGGCCAACGGGGCAAAGGTCATCCTGATCACCCACTACGAGGACTCCCCCGGCGCAAAGCTGGCAGACCTTGTGCTGCTGTGCGGCGCACAGGAAAGCCCGCTGGACTCCGGCAGCATTCCCATCAAGGTAGCGGTGCTGTATGTGGCCGAGGTGCTGGTACTGCGGTACATTCTGGACGACAAACCCGGCAGCACCGAAGCGCAGGAGCGCACCACCGAAGCGCTGGCTGTAAAGCTGCTCTGAGCGGTTGTCTCCGGCAAAACGTGCAAACAAAAAAGGTGAAGTGACCAAAAGATCACTTCACCTTTTTGTTTTGTCAGCGCGTCAGCAGGATGTCCGCGTCCCCGCCGGGGTCTACGCTAAAGACATCGTCCAGTTCCTCCGGCAGCGGGTCGGGGTCTGCATCAAAGGCGGCGTCCGGGTCTACGCCAAACAACTCGTCCAGCTCTGCCGGCGGGACATCGGGGTCAAAGGGTTCTGCAGGCTCGACCGGGTCTATAGGCTCAACGGGGTCAGGGTCTGCCACAGGGCGTTGGGCGGCGGTCTTTTTCCACTGGGCGTAAAGGTCTACCGTGTCGCCATCCCGCCAGTCGGTCACGGGCACGCCGTTTACCCAGTACCATGTACCTGTGCCGTCCTCTTCCGTGTTCCAGCCCGCAAAAGCATAGCCCGCCCGCTTGAACATACAAGGGTGCACCGTTACGTCCGCAGCGCTGCGGCAGTACACAGTCTTTACCGTTTCCTCAAGGGCATCGTCCGGCTCAAAGTTCGCGTGATAGTGCAGGGCAAGGCCGACGGACGGTGCGGGGCTGCTCAGCCCCGGGGCTAAGCTCGGGCCGGGCATAGGGGTGGTGGAGCCGGGGGTGGAGCTACTTTTTTTAGAAAACGCCACTCGGACGGAGTCACCGTTGTAAACAGGCTCTGGATTCTGATCGCTTGGCGTGTAATAGTGGAGTTTGTCATCCTTTGCCGTCATAAATCCAGAATAGGACTGCGTCATATACTTAAAAACAACCCCCGTAGTCGGCGCCGTTCCTTCTGTTAGCGAAAGTTTGAAAATCAAATATCCCTGATCTTCGTAGTCCGGTTCAGCTTTAACATCTTTTATCTCATACCCTGCACCATAGTTCAGACCGCATTGATAAAACGATGTGTTGGATGCTTTTTCATCATTATTTACTGTAACAGTAAACGTGCCATATTTCTGGTCATTAGGATTTTTTGCAATTCCGTAGACATAACTCGTAGTAGCTTCCGCGCTGATCACCGACAGCAAATACCGTCTGCGCTGGATCATCAACGTGGGGTTGGGCTTTTTCAAGTCCTCTGCGCTGATCGTGCATTCCTTCGTGTAGTTAAAATTATGACCCTCTTCTATGTAGTTGCCTATCTTCCAAATCTTTCTTTCAAGTTCTTCCCCTATTGCGGTTTCATTATCCGTTGCATTCTCAATCAGCGTGGCGTCTCTTGCGGCGTTGGTTGCAGCGGTAATTGCCGTCATCACCTCAGGATTTGTCAAATCCAGCGTCCATTCCTTGCCCTCTTCCACCGCTTGACCTTTGAGCGTGAAGGAATATCCAGTCATCGAGCTGCCAAGAACAGGGTCTTTCGTACCATCTGCCGTGTAGCCCGTTTCGTCCTCAAACTGCACGGTGATGTTATAGCCCCAAATGGCGTAAAGCACACGTTTTTGCTCATCGCTCTGCGGCCTTGCAGCCATTTCGGCGGCGGTGTAGGTGTCCCATACGACATCGCTAACCTTAGCGCCCGGTTGATAAAGCTTGTCTCCCTTGGTATAGGTGGATTTTGTGCTCCACCCGGCAAACGACTTGCCGGCGGGGGCGGTAATTCCCAAGTCCTCCGGTTTTTCCAGCGTGCCGGTTTCCTCATACAGCACGTTCGTGCGCGCCGGGTTATCCTCATTTACATCTTCCTTGCCGCCTATACCGTCGTTGACCATATAGGTAATGCCCTTTTTATAGCAGGGAATGTAGCAGTAGCGGACATTGCCGTAACCATCCGTGTCCGTTGGCGTACCGGTCAGTTCACCCGTATACACACGGTAGGTCGTCAGGTTATCGTTGCTTTCTTCCTTAGTTTGGGTGACTGTCAGAGTTTTGTTTGCACAAATTCTAACATTTTTGCCGGGGGTCTCTTCATCATAGAAATAGCCGTTTTTGACATGGTGCAAACCCAGCTTAAAGTGGATGCCATAGGGAAACCGCCCCCAATAGTCATCGCCGTCACCCTGCCAGAACCAGTCCGTCCAATCCTGTCCATCTACGGATACCTGCATATTCACATGGCCGCTGATTCTCCCGCCTTGGTTGCCGCTGGCGTATTCACCATTGTAATCTGTAGCGCCGTTCACATCCAGCCAGTACCACTTGTACTTCCGGTTCAGGTTGATGGTAACGTTATTGTTTGCATCCACCTTGTTATCCGTCATACCGCTGGCATCTTGGTGTGTGTTCATGGTCGCTGTCGCTTTTTCCCAGCGAAGAGCAGCATCTGCTTCGTCACCGCTATAGCTCCACGGATATTCTTTGTCATTTCCAGTGGGATATTCCAAAATCTCGGTGTGCACCGGTTTAGCACCGGGTTTCACTGTTCCGTCCGCATTCACCATATCCACGGCTTCAACGCTCTTCCCATCGGCTGTAAGCTGCAGCTCCTGTTCGTAGACGTTGATGAAATAAGTAATGCATGATTTATGAGTAATGGCAAACTCAAAGCTTACTGTATCGGAGTAAGTGCCGCTCATGGTAGCTTGGCTGGGGTTTGTCACCTGAACAGTCAGAGGGACGTTAAAGCTGTCCTTCCAATTTATGTCAAAATCGTCCTTAGCCTTCTGTGCTACAATCAAATGAAGCTCCGGCTTTTTTGTTTTACGGTCAGTTCCAACTTCGTTATACATCCACATATTTTTCCCGCTGTACGAAGAACCGATGGCCGGGTCTGCCGTCAGGCTATACCCTGCCTGCACCTGCCCGCTCTCGTGCCGTAACTGCCAGTTGTTCTTAGAGTCAAGGGTGATTGTCAGGGTGCGCATCTGCCGCACGTCTGCCGTAACCATCAGCGTACTCGTCGTATTATCCTCGCTATCCACCGTCACAGTGGTGGGGATGGTCACGGTATAGCCGTCAGTCTCAATGCTGCCGGCGGTGTTCATGCCCGGTTCGGCGGTAACATTCGGCTCGTAGTCCAGCATTTCCTGCTCCGGCAGGGCGGCGGGCACATCGGCAAATTCCGGCGTTTGGGCAAGCGCCGTTCCACCCACTGCAAGGCACAGAGCCAGCGCAAACGCAAGGCCCAGCAGTTTTTTTGCACAATGTTTCATGGTGTATCCTCCTTGTGTGGGGTGGCTGCTTTTTGCCGCAAAGCCCAAAAAAGGGGAGAGGGAACAGCTCCCGTCTCCCCTTTGGGTTCAGGTGTTATTAGGTTGGGTGGGGTGGGTTAGGTCAGGCGTTGTCAACCTTTGCCGCAAAGGCAACCGTGCCGGTATACTCACCGGCAATTTCAGCATCGCCAGTGGAAAGGATAAACGTCAGATCCTGCTTACCGTAATCCGTGCCCGCGTTGAGTTTCAGAATCTCGCTGCTGTTATCAAGTTTATTTTCCGGAGTCGGCGTTGCGGGGTCAGCCTCTGTGCCCTTATAAATTGCGTAAGGCACTTTGGCGGTGTTACTGGTGATGGCACCCTTATTGGTCGTTTTCACATAAAAACCATCAGTGGCATTATACATCGTAGTAGTGCTAGAAATCGAAATGGTCAGCTTCGTGCCCGGCTTAAGTCTGCAATCAGAAACGTAAACGTTGCCAGACTCACCGCGAACATTTGTATCCGCAACCTTATAGGAGCCGGTATCTTTTACCTGATTGGCGTCAACCGTGCGCGTTGCATTTAAACCCGCATCTTTACCAAAGTCGATCGTTGCAGGAATCGCCCACTTATATCCTTCGGTAACCTCGTACTTTACCGTTGTTGTGGTATTCGTAGGCGTAGTACCTGACACATTTTCTCCAGCATGAGCAGTATCAGCCGCAAACACCGGCATTGCGCACACAGAAACCGCCAGAGAAGCTGCAAGGAGCAGGGTGGCCGCTTTCTTCGTCAATTTCATAATCCTTATTCGGCAATGGGGCCCGCAGCTGACGGTCAGCCTTGGATCTGCCTACTCCTTTCACACCATATGGTTTGTTGATCCCCAATTCAGTTCTTTTTTATTGTCAACACTGCCGGTTTTGCCCACCGCAAGGGGGCTCAGCCTACGGTCAGTGTCAGCTTTACAATGCCGCTGTTGGTCTTGGTGGTGCGGTCCGAAAGATAGGGCTGGCACACCACATAGGCCGGGTACTCGCCGGGGGCAAGGGCGCGGGTCATCTCCATCTTTTGCACATACAACCCGGGCGCTACAAGGCCGGACTGGAACAGCAGCTCGTCGCCGTCCTCTAAATACAACCCAAAGGCGATGTAGTAGCACTCCTCCTTGCCGGTCAGGGTAAGGGTGTACTGCTTGCCGTCATCGGCCTGCACGGTCAGGGTCTTTTCGCCCTTATAGCCCTTGACGGCTTCGATGGTGTATGCCCCGGCATCGTTTTTTTGGATGTCGAAAAACGCAGGGTCGGCGTCCAGCACCTTGGTCACATCGGCCTGAATGCCCGCCAAGCGCAGGTAATGGCTCAGCTCTGCGGTCTGGCCGCTGTCCACCACCAGCTTTTCCAGCGGAGTGCCGTCGATGCTTACCCAGTCCTCGTACCAGAGATTCTCGGCAGGGTTATGGAACTCGAATCCCTGCGTGATCTTTTTGGTCTTTGCGGGGATGGTAAAGCCGCCCCAGCCCGGCAGGGTGACGTTTTTGCTGCGGTCGATGGGGGTCTCCGGCTTGACATACTGCGCCTGATAGGTCTCCATGGGCAGCGCGGCTGCTTCGGACGCGCCGTTGGCCGTGGCAGCGGACTTGCCGCCGGACACTGCGATGTAGCCGCCCAGCAGCACCACCAGTACCACCAGCACCCCGATGACCGCTTTGCTTATGTTTTTGTTCTCCATGGGCTCCACGCTCCCTTTCCGTTGGAACAATAAAAAAGCCGCCCGACCTTGCGGGCAGCTTTGATGATACGAGCAAAATCCGGCGTGCCCTTAAAAAGAACACACCTGTGGTTTTGGACGTTCCCAGTATGCAGAGCATTTCTGCAAAAAACCGGGAGCAACCGGCTGGCATCATCCGGGAAATACCCCGAACCTTAGCCCCTATGGCTTTGCGTCCTTGCCTTTCGACAAGTTTGCCCAAAATTTGCCCAATATTTTTAAAGATTGATACATCATTTTTGTCGACAATAGTATAGCATACCCCCCCCCCGGTGTCAACCGGTTTTACCGGGATTTTGTTTATATTCTATGTTGTATTTTTTTAGTAACGCGGCCGAAAACGTTTACTTTTATATAGCAAACGGCAGTTTTCCCTTTATTTGTAAAAAGTTGGAAATTTGACCCGCGCAGCGCGGTGCAGCCCATGGCAAGGCAGCACAGCATGAGCTGTGTTCACCTTTGATGTGAATCAGGTGAAAAAGCAGACAGGCCGCATCCCTTGACTTCCGCCTTTAGGGGGAGTATACTCCGTGGCAGTGAAATATTCGGCTATGACGAGAAAGAGTACCCGGAAAGAATGCTGCAGAGAGCTGCCGGCTGGTGCAAGGCAGTGCAGGGCGTCCGTGGGAAGATCCTCTCCGAGCTTTCCTGCTGAATGGGCGGTGTATACGCCCCAGTAAGCGGGAACGGCAGGCTTCCGTTATCACGAGCCGCGCATTGTTGGATGCGCACTGAGGGGCCGGGCTTTGCACCGGCAATAAGAGTGGTACCGCAGAGGAGTTTATACGCCTTTGTCTCTTACGAACCGTAAGGGACAAAGGCGTTTTTGTTTGCGGGAAAGCCATTTCCCGGATGTTTCATTGCCTTTACATCCGCAAAAATAAGTGTTCAGGAAAAAGGAGTATCATCATGAAAACATTGGAAAAAGTAAGCGATTTTGTGGGCAAGTACATGGCCGTCATCGTCATTGTGGTGGCGGCGCTGGCGCTGCTGTTCCCCGGTCCCTTCAGCGTGGTAAAGACCGCATGGGTCAACACCCTGCTGGGCATCGTCATGTTCGGCATGGGTCTTACCCTGAAGCCGGAGGACTTCAAGGTGGTGTTCAGCCGCCCGAAGGACGTGATCATCGGCTGCATTGCACAGTTCACCCTGATGCCCTTCCTGGCATGGGCGCTGACCCAGCTGTTCCACCTGCCCACCGAGCTGGCCATCGGCGTCATTCTGGTGGGCACCTGCCCCGGCGGCACCTCCTCTAACGTGATGACCTATCTGTCCAAGGGCGACGTTGCGCTGTCCGTTGGCATGACTGCCGTTTCCACCGTGCTGGCACCCTTCCTCACCCCGCTGCTCACCCTGCTGTATGCCGGCCAGCGCGTGGATGTGAACCCTGTAAATATGTTCCTGTCCATCGTCAAGGTGGTGCTGGTTCCCATCGCACTGGGCTTTGTGGTCAACCACTTCTTCCATGCCTTCACACAGAACGCCGTCCGCGTGCTGCCGCTGATCTCCACCACCGCCATCGTGCTGATCATCTGCGCCGTTGTGTCTGCCAACTCCGCTAAGATCATGACCAGCGGCCTGCTGATCCTTGCCGTGGTCATCCTGCACAACCTGCTGGGCTACCTTACCGGTTTTGGCGTGGGCAAGCTGCTGAAGCTGGATTCCACCAAGTGCCGCGCAATCTCCATCGAGGTGGGTATGCAGAACTCCGGTCTTGCCACCTCTCTGGCCGCTGCCCACTTTGCACAGTATCCGCTGGCAACCATCCCCGGCGCTGTGTTCTCGGTGTGGCATAACATTTCCGGCGCTGTCCTTGCCAACTTCTTTGCCCGCACCGCAGAGAAGAAAGACTGATCCTTCCTACATATAATATAAGGGGCTGCTGCACAAGGTTTCTTCCCTGTGCAGCAGCCCCTGCTTTGTTTATAATATGTGTCGTGCGCGATGCCCTGCCTTTGCCTGTTTGCCGCTCTGTTGCGCAGGCAAACCCTCCGATAAACAAAAAACGCACCCGAACCCTCTCGGGTTCGAGTACGAACTGTTTGGTGGAGAATTAGGGACTCGAACCCCAGACCCCCTGCGTGTGATGCAGGTGCTCTAACCAGCTGAGCTAATCCTCCATATTCGCTTGTGTTGTGCGTTCCGAACTGGAACGTGATTATTATAGCACGGCATTTGCCGAAATGCAAGCCCTAATTTAAAATTATTTTACTTTTTTCGAAACACTTTCTCTGGCTGCAAATAAAGCACGCTGACTACCGGGCGTGCAACATTACCGCCGGGCAGCAGCAGCTGCTGCGCCCTGCACAAAAAAATGTGCGGCAGGCTGTTGCTCTTTGCCTGCAAATCGTGTATACTTGGGGGCAGAAAGCTGCATAAGAGAAATCGAGGGATGAATATGCTGACACTTCGCGGGATCATCACGCTGGTAATATTGGCTGTGCTGTTTGCGCTGGCTGTGGTCTGGATCTCCAGACAGGGCGGCTGGAAGGGCGAGGGCTGCAGCGGCAACTGCGCCTCCTGCCACAGCCATTGCGAGGATCCGGACGCTAAAAAGAAATAACCAAAACAGGGCTGCTGCACGAAACACGGTGCAGCAGCCCTAGTTGTTTATGTTTGTACGCCAAAAACGTCTGCGGACATTTCCGGGGTACTTTTCACGGTTGTTTGCTCAGAACGCTCCACGCTGGGCGGCGTAGACAGCGATGGTGCTCAAAAGATCCTGCAGCGCCTTCTGGTAGGTGGTGCGGCCGATGTGCAGCTGCTCTAAGATCTCGTCCTCCGGTCGCCGCTCAAAAAAGCGCATCCGCAGCAGGTCTGCCCGCATGGGGTCGTGCGCTTGATAGTAGTCGATGCCCTCATCAATGGCACTTTGCCAGCGGCGGTTTTCCGGCGTGCGCGCCCAGTGACGCTCGCCGTACCTGCGCAGGGCGTTCCGGGTCAGGTCTCGCTGTTCCGGTGTCACTGGCGCTTCCCCCTTTTGGGCAGTTCCAGCGCTGCACTGCGCGAGAACCGGTTCTCGGCATCGAAAAAACAGGCGTCCCGCTCGGCCATCGTCAGCCCCAGCATGGTGGAAAGCCGCTCGGCTTCGTCCAGCTTGAACTGGGTCTCGCCCAGCAGCTTGTGCCGCAGGGTGTTGCTGCTGATGTGCAGCACACTGGCCACATACTGCAGCTTGTAGCCGCTGTCTTGGATGTAGGTGTAGATCAGGTTTGTGTTTGCCATGGCTTCGCTCCTTTTTTGTAGTTCACCGCATTTGCAACAATCATTGGTTGTATTATACTCCGTTGTTGATTTGTTGTCAACCTAAAATTCCCAAAACGCGCGGGAATTGTTGATTTTCAGGAAATTTTCTGCTATACTCAACCCAGAACATTCTATCGCACATTACAACGCATTGTTTTTAGGAGAACTGCCATGTCCGATCTATCTACCCGTGTCCGTCTGCGCCGGGAGCAGCTGGGTCTTTCGCAGGAGGAGCTTGCCCGGCGCATGGGCTACCGCTCCCGTTCCTCTATCACCAAGCTGGAAAAAGGCATCAACGACCTGCCCCAGTCCAAGGTAGAGGAACTGGCGCAGGCGCTGGAGACCACCCCCGCCGCCCTGCTGGGGCTGGGCGCACCCTGCGCCTGTCCCCCGGGCTTTGAGCCGCTGCCCGCTATGGTGCAGGTGCCGCTGATCGGCTCCATCGCCTGCGGCACGCCCATCACCGCCGAGCAGAACATTGAATGCTATATCGGGGTGCCTGCCGCATGGCACGCGGATTTTGCTCTGACCTGCCACGGAGACAGCATGGCACCCACAATATGCAACGGGGACATCGTCTGCATCCGCTGCCAGCCCGAGGTGGAGCAGGGCGAGATCGCCGCCGTGCGGGTGGGCGAGGAAGCCACTCTCAAGCACTTCCACCGGCAGGGCGATGCCGTGATGCTGCTGGCGGATAACGCCGCCGTATGCCCGCCCATGTTCTACGCCGGAGAGCAGCTTTCGGAGCTGCACATCGAAGGCAAAGCCGTGGGACTTTGCCGCGGCTTATAAGATAAGGAGAGAAAGGAGCAGCCTGTGTTCGGCAAAAAGAAAATGTCCTCATCCTACGACCCCACCGCCCAGAAGCCGGTACTGCGATGCAGCATCTGCACCGGGGAGCAGGTGGCCGGGTTTCAGGATCTGCACACCGGCCATTTTACTGAGGTGCAGCTGATCCGCAGCCCGCAGGAATTGCAGGCTTTCCGCAGCCGGTACGGCATCCCCGCCGACTGTCCCATTGAAAAGATCTATTGAGCAAGGAGTTCATCATGCAACAGGCACCTGAAGCCATGACCCTGAAGGTCATTGCCCATATCCATACCGCCTTTCCCACCAAGTTCGGCATCCCGCGCCAGAGCGGGCTGGTAGAAGAGCTGCGGGGCGAGATCATCTTTACCCCGGAATACCGCAACCCCGATGCCCTGCGCGGGTTAGAGGATTTCAGCCACATCTGGCTGGTATGGCAGTTTTCCGGCGCAGTACGGGAAAGCTGGTCCCCTACCGTGCGCCCGCCGCGCCTTGGCGGCAACACCCGGGTGGGCGTATTCGCCACCCGGTCGCCCTTCCGGCCGAACCCGTTGGGACTTTCCAGCGTAAAGCTGGAAGCCATTGAGCAGCGCCCGGATGTGGGGCCGGTGCTCATCGTGCGCGGTGCCGACCTGATGGACGGCACCCCCATCTACGATATCAAGCCCTACATTCCCTACGCCGACTGCCACCCGGACGCCGCCGAGGGCTTTACCGGGCAGACCCGCACCCACCATCTGGAAGTGTCCTGCCCTGAAGCGCTGTGGCAGACCGTACCGGAAGCCGACCGCGCCGCTTTGCAGGGCGTGCTTGCCAGTGACCCCCGCCCCTCCTACCAGCACGACCCGCAGCGGGTGTACGGCATGGAGTTTGCCGGGCTGGAGGTGCATTTTACCGTGGACGGTGCTCAGCTCACCGTGCGGGACATCACCCTGTTATAAAAGGAGCTGTTCATGGAACTGCGGACTGTCAACACCTTTCTGCACATCGCCGAGCTGCACAGCTTTTCCCGCACCGCGCGGCAGCTTGGCTACTCGCAGTCGGCGGTGTCCTCCCAAATTGCACAGCTGGAAGCCGAACTGGGCACCCCGCTGTTTGACCGCGTGGGCAAAACGGTACGTCTGACCGATGCCGGCCAGACCTTTTTACGCTACGCCCGCACCCTGCTGGAAACTGCCCAGCAGGCGCAGGCCGCCTTGCAGCCCGCCCAGCAGGTGCGGGGCAGCCTGCGCATTGCGCTGGCGGATTCCGTATGCAGCACCTTTTTGCCGGGACTATTGCAGCGCTACCACGCCCGCTGCCCGCAGGTGGAACTGGTGCTGCATACCGCTTCCACGGACGAGATGCTGCAATTGCTGAGCACCAATCAGGTAGACCTTGTCTACACGCTGGACCAGCCCCTTTTGCAGCCTGCGCTGGTGCTGGCGGCAGACGTACCGGAGCCGGTGTGCTTCATTGCACCGCCGCAGCATCCGCTGGCGCAGGAAAACACCATCCCGCTGGACCTTCTGCCCCGGCAGGAATTCCTGCTTACCGAGCGGGGCATGAGCTACCGGGACGCGCTGGACCAGTGCATGGCGGCGCACGGTCTTGCCATCCACCCCTATCTGGAGCTGGGCAGCGCCGCGCTGCTGTGCCAGATGGTGGAGCAGGGCATGGGGCTTTCCTTTTTGCCGGAGTATATCGTGCGCAGCGCACTGGCCGAGGGGCGTCTGGCGCGGCTGAACGTGCCGGACTGCACCGTCATGATGCACCGGCAGCTGTTCTACCACCGGGATAAATGGGTGACCCCGCAGATGAACGTGTTCATCGAGCTGGTGCAGCAGCAATAACGGCGCATTACACAAAAAACACCGTCGTGCCCGCAGGCACGACGGTGTTTTTTGCTTGACATTATTTGCCGGCAGCCGTTGCTGCCTGCTCCTTTTCCATCCATTCCCGCACACGGTCGGGACGGTTGGTGATGTAGGCATCGGCGCTGGTACGCAGCAGACTGCGGACGGTATCTTCCATATCCACCGTCCACAGAGACACCTTGATGCCCATCTCGTGCAGTTCGTCAATGAAACCGGCATTTTTGTAGGCAGTGTGGTACTCGCAGCTGACCCACTCCGGCACAAAGTCCAGACTGCGGATATAGGTGGGCAGATCCCGCTGCGCCATCAAGTTCTTGTAGATCTCGTTCAGGCTCTCGCCGGGAAAGCTTGCCCGCAGCATACTTACCTTGTCGCTCATCCAACGGGTCATCCAGCTGCAGTTTTCCTCATCTGCTGCGCTCTCCGACAGGGCGGTATCCATGGCTTCCATTTCGTCCATGCCGTTGGTCAGCCCCAGATCCTTCCAGATGATGGGCGGCGGCAGCAGCAGGCTTTCCAGCTCGCCGTATACCAGCGCGCCTACCCGCAGTTCCGGCAGCAGCTGCTTTGCCTGCCGCAGCAGCGCGTGGTTGAAGGAGACAAGGATCACCTGCTCCACCATCTCGGTCTGCTGCAGTACCTCCAGCACCCGGGGCACAAAGTCCGGGTCGTTGTCCATAGTGGATTTCAGCTCCAGATGCACGGTGCACCCCGGCATCTGCCTGCACAGCTCCATGGCCTCCTGCAGGGTAGCGATCTTCTCGTCCTTGAACAATACGTCCTTCCAGCTGCCAAAATCCAGCGTCTTTAGATCGCCCATGGTCATATCGTAGATCTTACCGGAAATATCCGTGTGCAGATCGATCATATAGTCATGGTGGATCACAAGCCCGGCATCGCTGGTCTGCTGTACGTCCATCTCCACACCGTCCGCGCCCAGCTCCATGGCTTTTTTAAAGGCGATCAGGGTATTTTCCGGTGCAAGGTAGGAAGCACCGCGGTGTGCAATGATTTGTGGTGTCATAAATTTTCTCCGTTATCGGTTCGTCCTCACACATGGATGCCCCGGCGCTGCTGTTCCGCAAACAGTGCCGGGGCGTTGGCTCAAGCCAAGTCCTCGCCGTCCGAAGCAATGACCTTTTTGTACCAGTAAAAACTGTCCTTCCGGCTGCGGGCAAGGGTGCCGTTGCCGGCGTTGTCCTTGTCCACATAGATAAAGCCGTACCGCTTTTTCATCTCGCCGGTGGAAGCGCTTACAAGGTCGATGGGACCCCATGTGGTGTAGCCCATCAGGGGCAGACCGTCCTCGTTGACGGCCTTTTCCATCTCCTCGATGTGCGCCCGCAAATAATCGATGCGGTAGCTGTCGTGGATGGAGCCGTCCGGTTCTACGGTATCCACCGCACCCAGACCGTTCTCCACGATGAACATGGGCTTTTCGTACCGGTCGTAGATGGTGTTCAACGTCACCCGCAGACCCACCGGGTCGATGGCCCAGCCCCACTCGCTGGCTTTCAGGTAGGGGTTCTTCACCGATGCCGACACGGCGTTGCCTTCCGCATTTTCTGCCGCCATCAGCTCCTTATCCACCGTGATGCAGCGGCTGGAATAGTAACTGAAGGATACAAAATCCACCGTGCCCTCCCGCAGCGTGCGGTCGTCCTCCGGCTGGGTGCGCAGCTGCACCCCGGCACGCTCCATCCGCTTTTTAGCCCACACGGGGTAAGCGCCGCGCACCTGCACATCGGTAAAGAAGTAGTTGTCCCGATCGGCTTCCTGCGCCGCCCGCACATCCTCCGGGGCGCAGGTGCGGGGGTAGAACTGTCCCGCTGCCAGCATACAGCCCACCATGGCGTCCGGCATTTTTTCGTGCGCCAGCTTTACCGCCTTTGCGCTGGCTACCAGCTCGTGATGGGCAGCCTGATACTTGACCTGCTCCACGTTCTCGCCGGGATAGAACACCAGCCCTGCGCCGGTAAAGGAGAGGTGCAGCAGCATATTGATCTCGTTGAAGGTGAGCCAGTACTTCACCTTGCCCTTGAAACGGTCGAACAGCACCTCGCAGTAGTGGACGTAGGCGTCCACCATGCGGCGGTCTTTCCAGCCGCCGTATTTTTTAATGAGGGCAATGGGAGTGTCAAAGTGGCAGATGGTGACCAGCGGCTCGATGCCGTACTTATGGCACTCGTCAAAAATGCTGTCGTAGAAGGCCAGCCCCGCCTCGTTGGGCTGGGCGTCATCGCCGTTGGGCAGGATGCGCGTCCATGCAATGGACAGCCGGAAGCACTTGAAGCCCATCTCTGCAAACAGGGCGATATCCTCTTTATAATGGTGATACAGGTCAATGGCTTCGTGGCTGGGGTAGAAATGCGCATCGTCACAATCCAGCATCTCCATATAGCCCGTTGCCACCGGGAAACGATCCGGGCCGAAGGGGGTCACATCCACCGTGGCAAGACCCTTGCCGTCTGCCTGCCATGCACCCTCGCACTGGTTGGCAGCGGTAGCGCCGCCCCACAAAAAGCCCTTGGGAAATTTGCCCATACTCTTTACCTCCTCATCTGCTGTCGTGCCCCCTTGCAGGGGCACACGTTCTCTTATACTCTTATGATACCGCAACTGGCGGCGCTTGTCCATGACTGCATTTTGCAAAGGTGCGTGCATTTGGGGATAAAGTACGACTTTTATCGTCAAAACGCCGAAATTTCCTGCTGTTTTTTGCGCACTTTTCACGATAAAAACACAAAACTTGCCCGTTTTTCTTTTATTCTGTTCCTTTTAAACCGCGCGGCAGTATGGTAGAATAGTAGGGTAAGAACTGCGCTGCGCTGCTGCGCTGCCGAGAACATGGAAAAATGGAGTGTTTGATTATGACTGAGTTCAAACCCATCAAAGAAGGCAAGGTCCGCGAGATCTACGACAATGGCGACAGCCTGATCATGGTTGCCACCGACCGCATTTCTGCGTTTGACGTCATCCTGAAAAACAAGGTCACCAAAAAGGGTACCGTGCTCACCCAGATGAGCAAGTTCTGGTTCGATTATACCCGCGATCTGCTGCCCAACCATATGCTGAGCGTGGATGTGCAGGATATGCCGGAGTTCTTCCGTCAGCCCCAGTTCACCGGCAACAGCATGATGTGCCGCAAGCTGACCATGCTGCCCATCGAGTGCATCGTGCGCGGCTACATCACCGGCAGCGGCTGGGCCAGCTACCAAAAGACCGGCAAGGTGTGCGGCATCCAGCTGCCCGAGGGTCTCAAGGAGTCCGATAAGCTGCCCGAGCCCATCTACACCCCCTCCACCAAGGCAGAGATCGGTGACCACGACGAGAACATCTCCTACGAGCAGAGCATCGACGTGCTGGAAAAGCAGTTCCCCGGCCACGGTCTGGAGTACGCTACCAAGCTGCGCGACTACACCATCGCTCTGTACAAAAAGTGCGCCGAGTACGCACTTTCCCGCGGCATCATCATTGCCGACACCAAGTTCGAGTTTGGTCTGGACGAGGACGGCAACGTGGTGCTGGGCGACGAGATGCTGACCCCGGACTCCTCCCGCTTCTGGCCGCTGGAGGGCTACGAGCCGGGTCACAGCCAGCCCTCCTTCGACAAGCAGTTTGTCCGCGACTGGCTGAAGGCCAACCCCGACAGCAACTACGACCTGCCGCAGGATGTCATTGACAAGACCATTGCCAAGTATCTGGAAGCCTATGAGCTGCTGACCGGCAAGAAGCTGTAAGCGCTTTGTAAATCAAACGCTCCCGTTCATCGCCACAGGGGATGAACGGGAGCGTTTTCTGTTTTTATTCTGCTGCTTCGGTCAGCACAAAGGTCAGCTCTGCGGTGACGGCGCACTTGCCGTCCACCCATGCCGAAGCCTTGCCTACGCCCACAGCGCCGTGCTGCTGCACCAGTTCACAGTGCAGGGTGAGCACATCCCCGGGGACGACCTGCCTGCGGAAGCGGGCACTCTTGATGCCGCCGAACAGCGCCAGCTTGCCCTTGTTTTCCGGCAGGCTCAGCGCTGCCACAGCGCCGGTCTGTGCCAGCGCTTCCAGCAGCAGTACGCCGGGCATGACCGGCTGTGCCGGGAAGTGGCCGTTGAAAAACTCCTCGTTGCGGGTGACGCACTTGCGGCCGATGGCCCACTGCCCCGGCTCGTAGTCCAGAATGCGGTCCACGAGGGCAAAGGGGTAGCGGTGGGGCAAGATCTCCGCGATCTGCACACTGCTCAGAGTGTTGGCATTTTCACGCACGGTACGGGGTTCTGCCACAGGTCAGCCCTCCCATCTGCGCAGGGCGATGCAGGCGTTGTGACCGCCAAAGCCCAAGCTGTTGCTCAGTGCGTACTGCATCTCCTGCTGCCGCCCGGTGTTGGGCACATAATCCAGATCGCACTCCGGGTCGGGCTGGGCGTAGTGGATGGTGGGCGGGGCGAACTGATCCCGCAGCGCCAGCGCGGTGAACACGGCCTCAATGCCGCCCGCACCGCCCAGCAGATGACCGGTCATGCTCTTGGTGCTGACCACGGTCATCTCCTTTGCGTGTGCGCCGAACACGGCGTGAATGGCGGCAGTCTCGCAGGCATCGTTCATGTGGGTGCCGGTGCCGTGGGCGTTGATATGGTCCACCTGCTCCGGTGCAAGCCCAGCATCTGCCAAGGTCAGCTTCATGCAGTCGATGGCGCCCACGCCGCCGGGAGCCGGTGCGGTAAAGTGGTAGGCGTCGCAGTTGGCACCGTAGCCCACCACCTCGGCGTAGATGTGTGCGCCGCGCGCTTTTGCGTGTTCCAGCTCCTCCAGCACCAGCACACCGCTGCCCTCGCCCATGACAAAGCCGCCGCGGCGGGCATCAAAGGGCAGGCTGGCAGCGTCCGGGTCGGTGGCGGTGGAAAGCGCCTTCATGCTGGTAAAGCCGCCGATGCCCAAGGGGCTGATGCAGCTTTCCGCGCCGCCGCAGACCATCACCGGCTCGTAGCCGTCCCGGATGCGGTGGAAGGCGTCGCCCACGGCGTTGGTGCCGCCGGCGCAGGCCGTGACCGGGCAGGTGCACATCCCCTTCAGGCCGAAGCGGATAGCCACCTGTGCCGCTGCCATGTTGGCAATGGCCATGGGCACAAAGTAGGGGCTTACCTTCTCCATGCCCTTTTCCTCGCCGCGGGCGTGCTGCTCCTCAATGGTGGGCAGACCGCCGATGCCGCTGGACAGGATGACGCCGATGTTTTTGCCCTCGGCTTCCGTATCGATGCCGCTGTCTGCAATGGCTTCGGCGGCAGCGCCCAGTGCCAGCAGGGTGAAGCGCGCCATCTTGCGGACTTCCTTTTTGTCCACCACAGTCGCGGGGTCAAAATCCTTTACCTCACCGGCCAGTTTGCACTTGAAGTCGGTGGTATCGAACTGAGTGATGGGGCCGATGCCGCATTTACCGGCACGGGCTGCTGCCCAGCTGTCGGCCACATTGTTGCCCAGCGGGTTCACCGTGCCAAGTCCGGTGATCACAACTCTGCGTTTTTCCATAAGGGTTCTCCTTTACATTGCCATGCCGCCGTCCACACAGAGCACCTGCCCGGTGAGATAGCTGCTTTGTTCTGCGGCAAAAAACGCCACTGCCTGCGCCACATCCTCCGGCTGGCCTGCGCGGCCTGCGGGGATGCCCTGCGTCATGCCGGTGCGCACAGTCTCCGGCAGCACGGCAGTCATGTCGGTGTCGATAAAGCCGGGCGCTACCGCGTTCACGGTCACGTTCCGTGCGGCCAGCTCCCGGGCAAGGCTCTTGGTCAGGCCGATGAGCCCCGCCTTGCTGGCGGCGTAGTTGGTCTGCCCGGCGTTGCCGCGCAGCGCCACCACGCTGGAAAGGTTCACGATGCGGCCATAGCGCTGGCGCACCATGCGGCGGGCAGCTTCCTTGCAGCAGAGAAAGGCGCTTTTCAGGTTGGTGTCCAGCACCGCGTCAAAATCCTGCTCGGTCAGGCGCAAGATCAGGTTGTCCCGGGTGATGCCCGCGTTGTTCACCAGCACATCCACCCGGCCAAAGGCCTCGGCGGCGGCATCGAACAGCGCTTTGCAGCCCTCAGCGGTGGATACATCCGCCTGCACGGTCACCGCCTGCACGCCCTCGGCGCGGCAGAGCGCTGCCGTCTGCTCCGCAGGCTCTGCGCCGTGGCAGTAGTTCACCACCACATTGCAGCCCTGCTTTGCCAGTGCCACGCACACTGCGCGGCCAATGCCCCGGCTGCCGCCGGTAACGATGGCGGCGCGGGTCAGCTTTTCATCGCTCATTCTGCTTCCTTCCATGCGGTCAGCACCGCATCCAGCTGTTCCGGGGTCTCTACTGCGGTGCAGACCACCCCGGGCAGGGTCTTTTTCACAAAACCGCTCAGGGCGCTGCCGGGGCCGACTTCCAGAATGTGGTCCACGCCCAGCTCGCCCAGACGGCGCAGGGTATCTTCCATGTAGACGCTGCTCTGCACCTGCTTTACCAGCAGCTGCGGGATGCTGTCGGTCTCGGCCTTTTCATGCCCCAGACAGTTGAACAGCACCGGCGTCTCCATGGTGCCGAAGTTCTCGCCCGCAAAGCGCTGTGCCAGCGCATCCCCTGCGGGAGCCATCAGCTTTGTGTGGAAGGGGCCGCTGACCTTCAGCGGGATGCAGCGGCGGGCACCGGCTTCCTTTGCCAGCGCAGCGGCCTGCTCCACAGCGGCTTTCTCACCGCCGATGACCAGCTGCCCCGGGCAGTTGTAGTTGCAGATCTGCACACAGCCCGTCTCTGCAGCCTGTTCGCAGCAGGCAGACAGTTTTTCTCTGTCCAGCCCCAGCACGGCGGTCATGCCGCAGGCAAGGCCCTTTGCAGCTTCGGCCATGGCCTTGCCCCGGAAGGCGGTCAGCTCGATGGCCTGCTTTGCGGTGAACACCCCGGCTGCCTGCAGCGCGGAGTATTCGCCCAGCGAAAGCCCCGCCAGATAGGCGGGCTTTACACCCTTTTCCGCCAGCACGGCGGTCACACCGCAGGCAAAGGCCACCATGCAGGGCTGGGTGTATTCGGTCTGGTTCAAAACGCCGTCCGGGTCCTCAAAACAGACGCGGTGCAGGTCAAAATCCAGCGCTGCGCTGTCAAAGGCCGCCCGGAAGGCGGGAGATGCTTCGTAAAATTCCTTGCCCATGCCGGGGTGCTGCGCACCCTGACCGGCGTAAAGTACGGCAAGCTTCATAAGTTCTGCCTCCATTCGGTCACAAGTTCGTCCATCAGCTCGCGCACGGTGCGCATCCGGTCCAGCCTGCCCACGTTTTCGCCGCAGAAGAAGAGCCCTTCCTCCACGTTGCCCTTCACCGCCTCGATGAGGGCGTGGGTGATGCAGTAGGGCACGGCGACGGGGTCGCAGGTCTTGAGACACCGGGCGCAGTGCTTGGGCGGAAAGCGTTTGCCCTCGGCCAGCGCCTGCACCAGCGGGGTGTTCAGGGCGCGGCCGGGCATTCCCACCGGGCTGTGGATGATGCGCACATCCTCCGGCTTTGCCGCCAGCAACACGTCCTTGTAGGTCTGGGAGGCGTCGCACTCGTAGGTAGGGATAAAGCGAGTGGCAAGCTGTACGCCCGCAGCGCCAAGCTTTGTAAAGTGTGCCATGTCGGCACCGGTGTACACGCCGCCCGCTACGAATACCGGGATGGCGTGGCCGTATTGTTCCTCGTAAGGCTTTACCTCGGCCAGCACCCCGGGCAGAATTTCGTCCAAGGTCTGGCAGCGGTCAGCCAGCAGGTCCTCCTCGGCAAAGCCGAGATGCCCGCCCGCCTTGCAGCCCTCGATGACCACAAAATCGGCGGTGCGGTCAAAGCCCTTTGCCCAGCGGCGCAGGATGAGCTTTGCCGCCCGGGCGCTGGATACGATGGGCGCAATGGCCACCTCTTTGGTGCCCACGATGCCCGGCAGCTCCAGCGGCAGACCCGCACCGGAGACCACGGCATCCACCCCCGCCGCCACAGCGGTGCGGATGGCGTCGGCATAGTCCCGGGTGGCTACCATGGCGTTGATGGCCACCAGACCCATGCCCCCGGCGATGGCCTTTGCTTTTTGGATCTCTGCGGTCAGGGCGCGGTGGTTGGCAGCCGCCGGGTCACGGGCAAAATCCGGCTCGCGGTAGCCTGCATCGGCGGTGGAGATGCACCCCATGCCGCCGCAGGCCGCTACCGCACCGGCCAGCCCACCCAGCGAGACGCCCACGCCCATGCCGCCCTGCAAAATGGGTACTTGCAGGGGCTTGCCGCCAAGGGTCAGCATTCGGTGTTCAGCGCGGCGATGCGCTGCCTCCCGCCCTGCCACAGGTCGGCAAGGATGTCCGCCACGGGGCGCACCTCGTGCAGCATTCCGGCCACCTGACCGGCCATCAGGCTGCCGCTTACCGTGTCGCCCTCAAAGACGGCGCGGCGCAGGCTGCCCAGCGTGTATTTTTCCAGCTCCATCTTGTCCGCGCCCGCCTTTTCCTGACGGACATACTCCCGGCTCATGCGGTTTTTCAGCACCCGCACCGGTGCACCCACAGTGCGCCCGGTGACGATGGTGTCACTGTCCCCGGCTTTGAGCAGCGCGGCCTTGTAGTTGGGGTGGATGGGGCACTCCTCGCTTGCCAGCAGGCAGGTGCCCACCTGCACCCCGCAAGCGCCCAGCGCCAGCGCAGCCGCCAGCTGACGGCCATCGGCAATGCCGCCTGCGGCAATGACCGGCACGCTGACTGCGTCCACCACCTGCGGCACCAGTGCCATGGTGGTCATCTCGCCCACATGGCCGCCGCTCTCGGTGCCCTCGGCAATGATAGCATCGATGCCCAGCGGCTCCAGATGCCGTGCCAGCACGGCAGCAGCCACCACCGGGATCACCTTGATGCCGGCAGCTTTCCACATGGGAACGTATTTTCCCGGGTTGCCTGCGCCGGTAGTGACCACGGCGACCTTTTCCTCCACCACGATTTGGGCAAACTCATCTGCCTGCGGGTGCATGAGCATGATGTTTACGCCAAAGGGCTTGTCGGTCAGCTCCCGGCAGCGGCGGATGTTCTGGCGCAGGGTATCGGCATTCATGCCGCCCGCACCGATGATGCCCAGTGCACCGGCGTTGGAACAGGCGGCGGCAAACTCGCCGGTGGCAATGTTTGCCATGCCGCCCTGAATGATGGGGTATTTCGTCCCCAAGATCTCGTTTAAAAGTTTCATGGTCTTTATCCTTTATATTCCACGATCATGCCGCCCCAGGTCAGGCCGCCGCCGAAGCCAATGCAGGCAAGGGTCTGGCCGGGGTGCAGCTGGCCGCTTTCAGCCAGCTCGTTCAGCGCCACCGGGATGCTGGCAGCACTGGTATTGCCGTGGCGATCCATGTTTTTGTAGAACTTTGCACCGTCGGCGTGCAGCGCCTTGACGCAGTGGTCGATGATGCGGCTGTTGGCCTGATGGCAGACCACCCAGTCCAGCCCGTCCAGCGTAAGACCGGTCTCGTCCAGCACGGTGTGCAGGCACTTGGGCAGGGCATCCACCGCAAAGCGGAACACCGCCCTGCCGTCCATGCTGATGGGTGCCGAGCCTGCACGGCTGGGGCCGCCGGCATGGATGGCGGCATCGCCCCGAGCCCCCAGCGTGATGGCAAAGGGCGCGGCGGTGTCGGTCAGTTCAAACACCGCCGCACCGGCACCATCGCCGAACAGCACGCAGGTGGAACGGTCGGCGGGGTCCATCAGGCGGGAGAGCGCCTCTGTGCCGATGACCAGCGCGTACTGCCCGCCCAGCGTAGCCAGCAGACCGCGCGCCACCGCCGTGCCGTACAAAAAGCCGGAGCAGGCGGCGTTCACATCCAGTGCGGGGCGGTTTTCCGGCAGTGCCAGCGCCGCCTGCACCTGACAGGCCACGCTTGGGGTGGCATCCGGCGCGGAAAGGGTGGCGCAGACGCAGCAGGCAATGTCTGCCGGGGCAAGACCGCTGCGCTGCAGCGCCTGCTTTGCGGCGGCAATGGCCAGTGTGGCGGCATTTTCGCCCTCGGTGCAGTAGTGCCGGGTGCGGATGCCGGTGCGGGTGGTGATCCACTCGTCGCTGGTATCCACGGTGCGGCTCAGCTCTTCGTTGGTGACCGTGCGGCCGGGCAAAGCCCCGCCGGTGGCGATCAGACGCAAACCCTTCATGCTTTCCTCATTTCTCCGATCTGACGGAATTTCTGGTAGCGCTGCTCGGCCAGCTGACGGCCGTTCATGCGGTCAAGGCTGCGCAGCTGACGCCGCAGTGCCTCGTCCAGATTGCCGAACAGTACCCCGTGGGCACGCTGTGCGCCGCCCACCGGCTCCGGGATGATCTCTTCCACGATGCCGTCCTTGTACAGATCCTGCGCGGTCAGCTTCATGATCTCGCAGGCTTCGCCGCTGCGGGAGGAATCCTTCCACAGGATGCTGGCAAAGCCCTCGGGGCTCAGCACCGAGTAAACGGCGTTTTCCAGCATCAGGATGCGGTTTGCCACACCCAGCGCCAGTGCGCCGCCGGAGGAGCCCTCGCCGGTGACCACTGCGATCACCGGCACGGTCAGGCCGCTCATCTCCATCAGGTTGCGGGCAATGGCTTCGCCCTGTCCGCGCTCCTCGGCATCCTTGCCGGGGTACGCACCCGGGGTGTCGATAAAGGTGATGATGGGACGGTCAAATTTTTCGGCCTGCTTCATCAGGCGCAGGGCCTTGCGGTAGCCCTCCGGCCCGGGCATACCAAAGTTGCAGCGCAGGTTTTCTTCCAGCGTGCTGCCCTTGCGGTGGCCGATGACCGTGACCGGCTGGCCATGGAACAGTGCCACACCGCCCAGAATGGCGGCATCTTCCTTGCACTGGCGGTCGCCGCACTGCTCAAAGAAGTCGGTGAACAGTGCATCCACGATCTCGTCGATGTGGGGGCGCTCCGGGTGGCGTGCCAAAAAGACCCTGTCCTCTGCAGTCAGCGCCCCGCAGCCGGACAGCAAAGCGTCCTCCTGTGCGGAAAGCTCTGCCAGCTCGGCAGCGTGGTTGGTGATATCGGTCATATTCTCGTCCGCCGGGTCGCCGCGCAAGGCGGCGATCTTTTCATCCAGCGGTGCGAGCTGTTGTAAGATGTCCTTGATCATAAGGCGCTCCCTCCTCAGGCGTGCAGACGCAGCAGCTGCGCCAGTGTTTCGCGCATTTCGGTACGGGGCACTACCTTGTCCACAAAGCCGTGCTCGTACTGGAACTCGCTGCGCTGGAAGCCTGCGGGCAGCTTTTCGCCGATGGTCTGTTCAATGACCCGGGGGCCCGCAAAGCCGATCAGCGCCCCGGGCTCGGCCAGCATGATGTCGCCAAGGCTGGCAAAGCTGGCAGTCACACCGCCGGTGGTGGGGTGGGTCAGCACGCTGATGTACAGCCCGCCCCGGGCGGAGAACCGCTCGATGGCGGCAGAGGTCTTTGCCATCTGCATCAGGCTGAAAATGCCCTCCTGCATCCGGGCGCCGCCGCTGGCCGAAAAGATGATCAGCGGCAGGTGCTTTGCGGTGGCGTGCTCCACGGCGCGGGTGATCTTTTCGCCCACAGTGGTGCTCATGCTGCCCATAAAGAACCGGCTGTCCAGCACCGCAGCCACCACCGGGGTGCCCTCGATGCGCCCCGTGGCGGTGATGACAGCTTCCTTCAAGCCGGTCTTGCCTGTCTGTGCTTCCAGCTTTTCCGGGTAGCCGGGAAACTGCAGCACATCCTGCGGGGCAAGGTCGGCATCCAATTCCCGGAAGCTGCCCTTGTCCAAAATCAGGTTCAGGCGGTAGTACCCGCCGATGGGCAGGTGCACCCCGCAGTTGGGGCAAACGTACTGCGCCTTGTTCCAGATCTGGCGGGTGGCGCGGCGTCCGCACTTTTTGCATTCCACGAACTGCGGGTCGTTCCACACGGCACCCGCATCCCGCCGGGCTTTCAGCTGGAAGGTGCGCTCCCGCATACTGCCCGGCAGCAGGTCTTTGATACTGTTCATCGCGTTTCGCCTCGGTCAGCCTCAGACATGGGCATTGATGTAGTTGAAGATATCGCCCACGGTCTTGAGGTTTGCCAGCTCCTCATCGGGGATGGACACGCCGCAGGCCTCTTCCAGTGCCATGTTCAGCTCCACAGCGTCCAGGCTGTCGGCCTCCAGATCCTCGGTCAGGCTGGCCTCCATGGTCACCTTGTCCTCATCGCAGCTCAGGGTATCGACAACGATCTTCTTCATTTCCTCGAAAGTCATGGTAGTATTCTCCTTTATGTTGTATGATTGTATTGATTATTTACCTAAAATTTGTGAGGTATCGAACACGACCATTATAGCTAATTCGTCGGATAAGTCAATGGATTTAGTTAAATATTTTTATCTTTTACACTTTTGTCACAGTTTGCTTCCTTTTTATATAGCCCCCTGCACAGGGCGCAAAAAAGCCGCTGCACAGTGCTTTGTGCAGCGGCTTTTCCCGCAATAATATTATTATTTTCTTATTCCAGCCCGATCTGCTGGGCGTATTCCTCCAGCAGCTCCCGCTCAAGGAAGGGGGTCTTGACGCCCTCGCGGTCGCGGTAGGTCTCGTGACCCTTGCCGATGACGGCGATCAGATCGCCCTCCTGTGCGTGATCCACTGCGTAGTGCAGCGCGTCCAGACGGTCGGGAATCTCCACGAACTTTGCGTCCGGGTTGCCCTTGTTCATGCCCTCGCGGATATCCGCGATGATGTCCTCCACCTTTTCAAAGCGGTTGTTGTCCTCGGTGAGGATGGAGAAATCGGCCATCTTGGCGCAGATCTCGCCCATGCCGTAGCGGCGCAGCTTGGAGCGGTTGCCGCCGCAGCCGAACACCACCACCAGACGGTGGGGCTTGTAGGCGCGCAGGGTGGTAAGCAGGCTCTCGGTGGATACCTCGTTGTGGGCGTAATCCAGCAGGATGGTGAACTTTTTGCTGATGGGCACCAGCTCCACACGTCCCTTCACCACGCACTTGCCCAGACCATCGTGGATGGCGGCATCCGGCAGACCCAGCACCTTGCCCACGGCCAGCGCAGCCAGCGCGTTGTACACGCTGAACTCGCCGGGCATATTCACCTTGACGTCCATCTCGTCCTTGCCGGTAACGTGGAAGGCAACGCCCAGAAAATCGTGGGTGCGCAGCAGCTCGTATCCGGTCTCGCGGTAGTCGGCCTTTTCATCGCGGCCATAGGTGACCAATTTGCAGGTATGACCCTCCAGCAGGGCGGCGGTGTTCTCGTCATCGATATTCACCACGCCCACATCGCAGCGCTTGAACAGCTGTCCCTTCCAGCTGCGGTACTCCTCAAAGGTCTTGTGCTCGCCGGGGCCGATATGATCCGGCGAAAGGTTGGTGAACACGCCCACATCGTAGTGCACGCCCGCCACACGGTCCATCATCAGACCCTGACTGGACACTTCCATCAGTGCGGTGTCGCAGCCGGCATCCAGAAACTCCCGGAAGGTCTTTTGCAGCTCGTAGCTTTCCGGGGTGGTGTTGGCGGTGTCCTTGTGGCGTCCCATATAGTAGATGCCGTTGGTGCCGATCATGCCTACCTTGCGGCCTGCGGCCTCCAGCACGCTTTTGATCATGTGGGTGGTGGTGGTCTTACCCTTGGTGCCGGTGACGCCGATCATGGTCATCTGACGGGCAGGGTTTCCAAAGAGGTTGGCGCTCATCAGTGCCATGGCATAGCGGCTATTCTCCACCTTGACCACGGTCACCCCGGGCATGGCAGAAAGGTCGATGTCGTGCTGGATGACCAGCGCGCTGACCCCCTTGGCGGTGCAGTCGGCAGCAAACGCGTGGCTGTCCCGCTGGGTGCCCACGATGCACACGAACAAACGCCCCGGGGCAGCCTTGCGGCTGTCGTAGATGATATCTGCGATCTCAGTATCCAGACTGCCCTGCACAAGGGTAAAGGGCACGCCTTCCATCAGTTGTTCCAGCTTCATACAGTCTCCTCCAAAAAGCTTCTTTACATGGGGTTTTCTTCTTCGTTGGCCGTCATGCGGTCAGGGTGGGTCAGAGGCAGCTGCTCGGTGTCCGCTTCAGCCGCCGGTTCGGCGGTATCCGTGGGCTCTACACCCTCGGTGCTGTCCGTGCTGTCGGCGGCGTCCTCTGCCGGGGCGGGTTCCTCAACCTTGGGCGGCACCACATAGCCGGAGGGCAGCGTAGGCTCGCCCTGTGCAAAATAGATCTTGCGGGTGCTGCTGGCGCTGGTATGGCTGAAATCCAGCCGCCCGGTGTCGGTGGGGCCGCAGCCCTTGCCATCGGCGTTGGTCAGCACATAGCGGGCGCGGTCCAGCTTATAATCCAGATCGTTCAGCGTACCCAACAGCACGCTGATGCGGTCCTGATACAAAAATGCGATCTGTTCGGTGTCTGCCACTTCCAGCCGTGTCACATCCTGCGACAGGCCGTATTCTTCCAGCTTGCTCACCAAGGTGCTCAGAGCTTCCATGCGGGCATCCCCTGTGTCTGCCGTGCTTTCGCTCCCGGCTGCTTCCGACCCGGAGACGCTTGCTGCGTCCGCATCCTCCACAAGGCAGAACGCCTGTCCCGGGGCGGTATCCTGCAGCTTACCGCCGTACAGGGTGCAAAGCCCCTCGGGCTGGGTGCTTTCCTCGGACAGGATCTTCCATTTGTCCGAGATCACAAGCCACTTGCTGCCGTTTTGCACCGCGTAGGCGGGCACGGCTTCGGTCACCTGCACCACCACGGTGTTGGGGTAATCCCGGATCACCTTGATGGAGCCCAGCAGCGGGAAATTCTGCTCCAGCACAGCGGCCTTTTCGCCGGGCTCAAAGCTGAAAATGTTCTCTTCCAGCTGCACGCCCATCCGCTGCAAAATGCTGTCTGCGGAATAGCCCGCGATCTCGGTCACCTGCTTGCCGTCCGGGGTCTGCACCTGAATGGAATTGATGCGGAACAGCATGGTCATGGTCAGGTAGATGCCCGCGCCAATGACGCACAGCAGCATGGCAAAGGCGGTCAGGCGGCGCAGTATCCGGCGGCGGCGCAGGGTGGCGCGGGTCACCTTGCGCGTTTTGCGCTTTTCCCGACGGGCAGGGCTTTGCTGCGGGGCAGTCTGCGCCGGGCGCAGGCGCTGACCGTTGCCCGCCGGGTGCTGCCGGTTCGGGCGGTTTTGCGCGTTCTGGTTTTTCCGGCTGCTCTGCCCGCTGCGGGCATTGTTTGCCGGGCGGCGCTGTTTGCCGCCGGACTTCGCGTTTTTTGGTCTGCTGCCCGCCGGGCGGCTGCCGGCGGGGTACTGGGTGGTATTGCTCCCCTGCCCTTGCGCCGGACGGCGGGTCTGGGACTGGGGCTGGGTTGGGAACTGAATGCTGTTATCCGCCCGGGAGGAGCGCACACTGCCGTTGGCACTGCGGGAGGGCGGGCGGCTGAGCGGCTCGCCGTTGTAGCCGTAGCGGCTGCTGCCGGTGCTCCGGGGCGCATTATGATCCTGCGAAGGCGCAGAGGTGCGCGCCACATCCCGGTTCAGGTCATAGGGTCTGGTGTTCCGGGGTCTGCCGTTGCGGTCACGGTTCTGCTGCATCATTCGCACCTTCCTTCTTGTTTATTCCGGGTCTGCATCACGGGGTCTTTACCAGCTTGAGCAGCGCCGCAGTGATGCGGTCCAGACTGTCATCCACCGACAGGCTGCGGGCGTTTTTGCCCATTTCAGCCAGCTTGCCGGGCTGTGCCAGCATTTCGGCCACCGTCTGCACCAGCTTTTCGCCGGTCAGGTCTTTTTCCTCAATGACCATGGCCGCCCCTGCCTTTTGCAGCTCCATGGCGTTGTAGTACTGGTGGTTTTCGGCCACATTGGGGCTGGGGATCAGCACAGCGGCGCGTCCCACGGCTTCCAGCTCTGCCAGCGTCAGCGCACCGGCGCGGCTGATGACGAGATCTGCCGCAGCCAGCAGTTCCGGCATATTGTTGATGTATTCCTTTACCACAAGGCTGTCGCCGGGGGCAAAGCCCTTCTGCTTTTGCAGCTGCTCAAACAGCTGCACCCCGTACTGCCCGGTGGCGTGCAGATGCAGCACCGGCTTGTGCTCGTGCTGCTCCCATGCGCACAGGTCTGCCACCACCTCGTTGACCCGGCGTGCGCCCAAGCTGCCGCCAAAGGACAGGATGACGGTGCGGTCGCCCGCGCCCAGCTGTGCGCGGATGGCTTCGCGGTTCGCGGCCTGTGCAAACACTTCCGGCCGCACGGGGTTGCCCACCACAAGGGTCTTGTCCGGTGCGCCCAGCTTTTCCACAGCGGCAGGCACGGCGGCAAACACGATATCCACATCCGGAGCCAGCAGCTTGTTGGTCACACCGGGAAAGGCGTTCTGCTCGTGCAGGGCGGTGTGGATGCCCATTTTGGCGGCGCAGCGCACCACCGGCCCGGACACATAGCCGCCGCAGCCGATGACGAGATCCGGCTTTACCTCTTTCATCATGGCCTTGGCCTTAGGGCCGGAGAGGGCCAGATTCCACAGGGTGATGATGTTGCGCTTGATGTTGTGCAGGCTGAGCTTGCGCTGGAAGCCGGTGATCTCAATGTGGTGGAAGGGGTAGCCCGCCTGTGTGACCAGACGGTACTCCATGCCCTCCTTACGGCCTGCAAAGTGGATCTCGGCGGTAGGGTCAGCCTTTTTCAGAGCACCGGCAATGGCCAGTGCGGGGTTGATATGTCCGGCAGTGCCGCCGGCTGCAATGAGAACACGCATGGTGATTCCTCCTTATAAACGCCCGGCCTGCGGCCGGGCGGGCTTGCGGTTTGTTTTACTGTTCTGTGCGGGCTGCGCGGGCAGAAGCCAGATCAATGGTCTTGCGGGCAAGTTCCGCTTCCCGCTCAGCGCGGGCGGCTTCCCGCTGGGCACGCATCTGCTCCCGCTGCTGCGCCACCCGCTCGCCGTTGCGGCCTATGTTCACCATCACGCCCATCTCTGCCAGCAGCAAAATCAGGCTGGTGCCGCCGGAGGAGAAGAAGGGCAGGCTGATGCCGGTATTGGGCAGGGTGTTGGTGACCACGGCGATGTTGCAGAACACCTGCCACGCGATCTGTGCCATGATGCCGATGCCCACCATGGTGCAGTACAGGTTCTCCGCCTTATAGGCGATGAGCAGCCCCTGCACGATGAACAGCACGAACAGCACGATGATGAGCACTGCGCCGATGAAGCCCAGCTCCTCACACACCACGCTGAAGATGAAGTCGTTGGTGCTTTCCGGTAGCCAGAGCTGCTTTTCCACACTGTTGCCCAGCCCCAGTCCCTTCAACCCGCCGGAGCCGATGGCGTAAAGGCTCTGCACGGTCTGGTCGGTCATCTTGCTCAGATCCTGCGTCCAGCCGTCCAGACGCTTTTGCAGGTAAGGGATGGAGTCCACATGAGAGAGCAGCGTTTCCAGCAGGGCACCCGCCGTAACGGCACCCGCCCATGTCAGCACACCGCCGCTGCCGGACAGCAGCAGGATGGTGCCCACCACCGCCACCGTCAGCACGATGCCGGACATATGCGGCTCCAGCGCCAGCAGGATGACCACCGGCACAAGGGGCAGCACCGGCACCACCAGCTGCTTCCACACCCGCACCCGCAGCCACTCCCGGGGGGTAAGCAGGATGCGGCGCTCCGGGTCCAGCCGCTCCACCTGCGGCGCTTTGGCCGCAAGATGGGAACTGAACAGGATCATCTCAAACTTTGCTACCTCCGAGGATTGCAGTGTAAGCCCGCCGAAGCGGATCCAGCGGCGGCAGCCGTTCAGAGGAGCCATGGTCAGGGTGACGGCCAGCATGGCCAGCACGATGATGTACCCCGGCACCACCATCTTGCGCAGAAAACGGTGGTCCACATAGCTCATAAGGAATATACAGCCCAGCCCGAGCATCATACACAGCGCCTGCTGTTTGATGTAGTGGAAGCTGTCGCCCATGCGCAGGTAACCAGTGGTATAGCTGGCGCTGAACAGCATCACCAGCCCAAAGATCATAATAACAGCCAGCGTAGCCAGCCAGTCGATCAGCAACCGGGACCACGGGCCCGGGTCTCGCTGGAACACCGACACCGGCGCTCTGTGTTTTTTGCGGATAGTCGCCATCTGCGCTCCCTTCCCTCTCTGTGCCCGGTCAGCACCAGCGCAGCAGCGCCAGCGCCAGCACATAGCCGACAGCGCTCAGCGCAAAGCTGCACAGAAACACCGTCTCCGGGCTCATTTTATGCTTTTTTACCCAGCAGCGCAAGGGCTTGCCGGTGCGCTTTGCACACAGCAGCTGCGCTGCCAAAAGACCGCCCGCCGCCCAGAAGGGCAGCGCCAGCGGCACAGTCAGGCTGGTCATGTCCAGACTGAGCGGGATGCAGCCGATGGCACCCGCTGCCAGCAGACTGCCGCAGCAGCCCACCCCCAGCCTTGCCGGAGGGAACGCCCACAGCCCCAGTGCTACCAGTGCCCCTGCCAGCGCCCCGGGCAGCACCGCCAGCCCGGAAACGCCCAGACCGGCTTCTACCATCATCAACGCCAGCATGGCCACAAAGGCTGCACCGCACACCGCGCCCTCGTCCCGCTCGGCTACGCGGGCACACTCGGCCAGTGTTACCATCAGCACCGCCCACAAAAAGGGCACGGCGCTGCCCAGCAGCACATACCCCGCCCCGGGCACGCCCAGCCCCCGGGGCAGACAGCCCGCTGCCCGCAGCAGCAAAAGGACAAAGGCCGCAGCCAGTGCTTCCAGCAAAAGCCGCAGGTCCCGCCGCAGGCCCAGCGCCGCCGGGCTGCGCATCCGGGCAACATCTTCTGCAAGACCCACTGCCCCAAAGGCAAGGCTTCCGGCCAGTGCCGTGAGCAGCCGTGTCATCAACCGGCCCTCGCTGCCCAGCAGCTCCGGCTGGCCTACGCAGGCAGCAAGCCAGCCCACGCCCACCGCAGCCACCGTGCCCGCCGCAGCACACAGCCCGCCCCACAGCGGGGCGCGCAGGGGTGCAGGCCGGGGCTGCTCAGACTGTACCGGCTGCTGCTGTTGTTCGCGGCGTTCCAGCACCCGCCGCAGCGGCACAAACAGGCTGCACAAAGCTGCCGTAAGGGCAAAGCCCAGCACCACCGCCGCTGCCAAGGCGAAACGCTCCATAGATCAGACACTCCATTTCGCCAAATAGTTATACTTCCACTTCTTTATGCTCTGCGTAGAAGATGTCCAACACTTTTTCCAGTGCCATGCCGTGGCTGGCCTTTACCAGAACGGCATCGCCGGGCTGCACCCGGCTCAGCAGGGCATCGGCAGCCTCGCGGTAGCTGTCCGCGTGCAGGGTCTCTACCCCCTTGGCCGCAGCCACTACGGCGGTGCGCTTGGCCTGCTCGCCGTAGGTGATCAGGCAATACAGCCCGCTCTCGGCGGCAAGGCGTCCCAGCTCCTCGTGTGCTTCGCGGCTCAGATCGCCCAGCTCCAGCATATCGCCCAGCAGGGCAAAGCGGCGCTTGCAGGGGAAATCTTTAAACATCGCCAGCGCAGCCTTCATGCTGTCCGGGTTTGCGTTGTAGCAGTCCTCGATGACGGTCACGCCCTCGCTGTCCACCACCTTCTGGCGGCGTCCGGTCTGCTCAAAGTTGGAAAGGCCCCGGATGACCCTCTTGGCGTCACACCCCAGACGGGTAGCGGCGCAGTAGGCAGCCAAGGCGTTTGCCACATTATGGCGTCCCATGGCGGGGATATTCACCACAAAGGTGCCGTGCTCCTGATCCTCCAGCACAAAGCTCATGCCGTCAGTCTCCTGCCGGATGGACAGGGCGCAGACATCGGCGTTTTCATCGCTCAGACTGAACCACACCGGGCACACATGAGCGGGCAGCGCTGCCTTGCGCAGGAAGGGGTCGTCGTAGTTCAACACCAGCGGCGCACCCTCCGGCAGACCGTTGCAGATCTCCAGCTTTGCCTTGCAGATGTTCTCCTGACTGCCCAGATTGCCGATATGGGACACGCCGATGCAGGTAATGATGCCCACATCCGGGCGTGCCGCCCGCGCCAGACGGTCGATCTCGCCGGCGTGGCTCATGCCCATCTCGATGACCGCGTACTCGGTGCTGCTTTCCAGCCGCATCAGGGTGCGGGGCATTCCCAGCTCATTGTTCTGGTTGCCCTCGGTCTTGATGGTCTCGCCAAAGCCGCACAGAGCGGCGTAGGTCATCTGCTTGGTGGTGGTCTTGCCCACACTGCCGGTCACACCCACCATTTTGGGGTGGTACTGGCTGCGGTAGTTTGCGCCCATCACCATCATGGCGTGGTAGCTGTCCGGGCAAAGGATGGCCTTTTCTTCCGGCACACCGGGCACGGGATGGTTGACCACCACATACTCCGCGCCCTGCTCCAGCGCACGGGCGGCGAAATCATGTCCGTCGAACCGCTCGCCGGGGAAGGCCACAAAAATGCAGCCGGGTTTTACCTCGCGGCTGTCGGTGGTGACCAGTGCCACCTCCGGGTCACTGGTCAGTTTTCCGGCAGGCACCAGCCCTGCCAGAAGCTTGCTTGCATGAATCTTTTCCATTGTTCTATCCCCTCTCTATATTGATAAAAGTTCTCAATCCATACGATTGTTATCAACTGAATTTCTTGCTATTTTTAAGCGGGCTCGCCCTCTCCGTCACCTACGGTGACACCTCTCCCAAAGGGAGAGGCCTTGGCAAAAAGATGAAGTTTGCGTGGACTGCCAAGGGCTCCCACTTTGGGGGAGCTGGCGCGTAAGCGCCTGAGAGGGCGAGGCCGTTGCCCTGCGCAACAAGCCTTTGCAACGTGTCACTTTTACCCACAGGTCAGGGTGATGATGGTGCCGCGCTGCACGCTGGAGCCGGGCTCGGCGCTTTGCGCCTGCACCGTGCCGCTGCCCTCCACCACGCAGTTCAGCCCGGCGGCGCTCAGCATCTGGCGGGCAAAGTCCGGGCTCTTGCCTGTCACATCCGGCACCTCGGTGCGGCTGCCCTCATAGGTATCGGTATACAGGTAGATGGTGGTGCCGTAGGGCACCTTTGCGCCCGCGTGGGGGTACTGATAGGTGACCGGGGCAGCGGACTGGCTGCTCTGGCTCTCCTGCAATTGATGCTTTAAGCCCTGAATGTTCAGGCTCACCTGTGCGTTGCTCCACTCGGTGCCCACAAGGTTCGGCACCGTAACGATGGTACCGCTGCGGTCCTCGCCGTCGGTGGCGATGCCCAGATAGGGGGCTACCTCGCTGATGATATTGCCCGCCACAGGGGCTGCAAGGATGGAGGAATAGTCCGTCTTTGCGTTGTTGGGGTCGTCCAGCATGACGTAGACCAAAATTTCCGGGTCGTTGGCGGGCAGCACTGCCACGAAGGAAGCCACCTTTTTATAGTCGCCGTCGGCGCGGCGGTGCATATTCAGCTGCTCGGAAGTACCGGACTTGCCGCCGATGCGGTAGCCGGACACATAGGCGTTTTTGCCGCCGCCGGTGCCGTTGCCTACCTCATACTCCATCATCTCCCGGATGACCTCGCTGGCGCTCTGACTGATGACCTGACGGCGCACGTTTGCGCCGATCTCCTGAATGACGTTGCCGTTGGCATCGGTGATCTTATCCACCACATGGGGGGTGACCAGATACCCGCCGTTGACGGTGGCCGCAATGGCGGTGCACATCTGCAGCGGGGTGATGGCCATGGCCTGACCGAAGGAGGAGGAAGCCAGCTGCACCTCGCCCAGCTGGTCGGCGCGGTAGTACTGCATAAAGTTGGTCTCGCTGGGCAGGTCCACCCCGGTGCGGGCGGTAAAACCGAAGGCATCGAAGTAGTTATAGAACTGCTGCGAGCCGACGCGCTGCCCCAGCTGGATGTAGTAGATGTTGCAGCTCTTGCGCAGCGCCTCGGCCATATTGAGCAGGCCGTGCGCCTTGCGCCCTGCGCAGTGGTAGGTCTCCTTGGCAACACCGTACGCGCCGGAGCAGGTAAAGGTAGTGTTCATGGTCGCCACGCCGGAGTCGATGCCCATGGCGGAGGTGATGACCTTGAACACAGAGCCGGGGTAGTACAGTTCGGTGATGGCCTTGTTTTTCCACAGGATATCCCGGTAGTAGCCGGAATAGTCCGCTTCCTCGTCCAGAATTTTGTTGCCCTGTTCATCGGTGATGTAGTTGCCGTCGGCGTCCTTTTTATAGACGCCGTAAAGCTCCGGCTCTGCGTGCACCAGCTCGTTGAGATAAGCCTCGTTGGCGGTGTAGTTCAGCGGGTCGTTGGGGTCAAAGTCCGGCTTGGAAGCCATGGCAAGGATGGCACCGGTCTTGACGTTCATCACAATGGCGCAGCCGCGGTTTTCCACCGTGTTGGCTGCAATAGCTTCGTTCAGGTACCGCTCCGCGATCTCCTGCACGTTCACGTCCAGCGACAGCACCAGATTGGAGCCGTCCTTGGCGGCAAAGGTGGTAGCATTGGCGTCTGCAATGGCGTTGCCCACCGCGTTGCGCTGGGTGATGGTGCGGCCATCTACACCGGCCAAGGTGGACTGGTAGGATTTTTCCAGTCCGTAGGTGCCGACGCCGTCCGCATCCGTAAAGCCCAGCACCGCTGCGGCAAAGGCGCCGTAGGGGTAGTTGCGCTGGAAGCTCTTTTCCGAGGACACCGAGATGCGCCCCTTACGGGAGGTATCGGTGGCCTTTTTATGCGTCTTGTTGAAGCTGGTGACGTATTTTTCAATGGAAAGCTTCACCGCGTTGTTCACCTTGGTGGCAAGGGTGACGTAGGCAGAATCCAGCCGGGAAAGTGCATCGTAAACGGTCTGGTACTGCTGCTGGTACTCTGCCGAGGAGGTATCCACGCTGTCCATGCTTTCGCCGTCCCCAGAGAGCAGACGCAACGTCAGCTCCCGGCTCACCTCGGCGCACATGGCGGGGTCCAGCGTTTTGGTCACGGTGTCGTCATCATTGGTCTTGCTGGTATAAAGGATGCTGCTGTAACTGGGGTCTGCCCAGATAGTCCACACCACGCTGGTGGAAGCAAGGGTGATGCCGGAAGCATCGTAGATCTCGCCGCGGGTGGCCTTGATGGTGGTATCCAGCAGCTGCTGCTGGGCAGCGTACTGGCGGTACTCTGCCCCGTGGACGATCTGGATATTATACAGGCTGCGGATGACGATGGCGGCTGCCACCACCACCGCAAGGATGCCCAGACGGCTGCAAATCCGCCGCACCCGGCTGTCCAGCCGATCCCGTCCAGAAGCCGGACGCAGGCGGTAGCCCCTGCTTTTTTTGTTACGGAAAGGTTCTTGCATTGGTTCTCTCCTGCGGGGCGTGCACTGCATTCCGCACGCCCTGCGCTGTTATTTGTTCAGACTTCGGTGTCCATAAACCGAAAAAAGCGTGCGCCGCCGCACGCTTTTTCCGTTTATCTCACGGTGCCCAGAATGTTCACCGCGCCGGTGTACAAAAAGTCGGTCCATTGCCGCACGGTGGACTCCCGGCGCACCAGTGCGCCGCTCTCGCCCAGGCGGATGTAGGTGATCTGGCTGGGGTCTACTTTCATCAGACCCAGCCGCCCTGCGGTCTCCTCCACGCTGGCAATGTTGGTCTTGCTGTTCAGAGTGCTGTTGTAGTAGGTATACTGGCTCTGCTCGCTGACCAGCTGCGCTTTTGCGTCCTGGATCTGGTCGTTCAGCTCCACCAGCTGTGCCTCGCTCCACAGCAGACTGATGGCAAAACCCACCAGCAGTGCTGCCGCCACCAGATTCATGGCGTTATGTACGGCGGCCTGCAGCGGGTTCAACCGCCGCTTGCCGCCCTTTGCTACCCGCAGGTTTGCTTTGCGCTGCGGCTGCGGCGCCCTGCGGCGGCGCGCCGCGTTACGATCGTATGCTGGCTGACCCATGGTTCCTCTCCTCCTCATGATGCCGGTGCTTCCGGTATCTCAGCATTTTTCCAGTACACGCAGGTGGGCAGAACGGCTGCGCCGGTTCTCCTCCAGCTCCTGCGTATCAGCTTCAATGGGTTTGCGGGTGATAAGCTTTGCCTTTGCCTTGCCGCCGCATACACACACCGGAAACTCCGGCGGGCAGGTGCAGGCCGTGGACCAGCGGCGGAACTTGTTCTTGACCAGCCGGTCCTCCAGAGAGTGGAAGGTGATCACGCACAACCGGCCGCCCGGTGCAAGGTGATCGAAAATGGTATCCAAGCCCTCTTCCAGCGCATCCAGTTCATGGTTCACTGCAATGCGCAGTGCCTGAAAGGTGCGGCGGGAGGGGTTCTTGTTTTTGCGGCGCTCTGCCGGGGGCATCGCGCTTGCTACGGTATCTGCCAGCTGCAGGGTGGTCAGGATAGGAGCAGTTTCCCGCGCCTCCACGATCTTTCCTGCAATCTGCCATGCGTAGGGTTCCTCGCCGTAGTCCCGCAGGATGCGGGCCAGTTCCTCGCGGCTTTCGGTGTTCACAAGGTCTGCGGCGGTCTCGCCCTGCTGGCTCATGCGCATATCCAGCGGTGCGTCTGCCCGGTAGGAAAAGCCCCGGGCGGCATCGTCCAGCTGGTGGCTGGAAACGCCAAGATCCAGCAGTGCGCCGTTGATCTTTTCAATGCCCAGCTGCTCCAGCGCCTGCCCCGCATAGCGGAAATTGATCTGCACCACGGTGGCAGGCAGCCCGGCAAGACGCGCCCGCGCGGTCTGCACCGCGTCCGGATCCTGATCCAGCGAGATGAGTCTGCCGCCCTTGGCGGCATCCAGCCGCAAAGCGATCTGGCGGGAATGTCCCGCGCCGCCGGCGGTGCCGTCCAGATAGGTGCCCGCCGGGTCGATGGCAAGCCCTGTCAGGCACTCGTTCAGCAAAACGGGGATATGCTCAAACGAGGCCGGGTCAAAGGGCTGCTGTTCTTCAAAGGCCATTGGCACGGCCTCCTTTCTCGGTTTAATTTTTTGCATCAGAGGTGCAGCTTGCGCAGCTGCTCGGCGCGCTGGTCGTTGGTCACGGCGGCGCGGCGGGCGTTCCAGACCTCGGTGGCCCAGATCTCGGCGTGGTTGCGGTTGCCGATGATGGTCACGTCCTTTTCCAGCCCGGCGTAGGCGCGCAGCTCTGCGGGCAGCAGGATGCGTCCCTGCTTGTCCGGCACCACCTCGCAGGCGGTGCTGAACAGATCGCCGGAGACAGCCCAGCTGTTCATCAGCTCATCGCTTTCCAGCTTGTCCGCCAGCCGCTGGACTTCCTCCATGGGCAGTGCGAACAGGCAGTTGTCCACCCATTCCAGCACCACAAAGCTCTCGCCCATGGCGTCGCGGAATTTTGCGGGGAAGTTCAGCCGCCCCTTGGCATCGATGGTGTAATCATAACGGCCAAAAAACACGCGCTGCTCCCCCTTTCAGGGGCGTTTTCAGGGTGTATGCCCTACTTTTACCCACTTTGCCCCACTGATACATCTTTATTGTAGCAAATCAAGCCTGTGAATGCAAGGGTTTTCGGGCGGCTTTTTGCCGCAAAAGTCCACAAAAAAAGTCCCTGTGAGCCGTCATTTTTGCTCGCAGGGACTTCGTTTTCCGCAATGTGTGGAATTTGTGTGGAAAGTTGGCCGTTATCAGCCGTTTTTCTTGGCGTTCTGGCGCAGGCTGTTGCGGATGTTTTTGACCTGTGCGGCGTTTTCCACCATGGTGTCCTCGGTGGTGCGCAGCATATTCTCGCAGTAGTCGGTCACGGTCTGGCGCAGGGTGCGTGCCTCGGTCTGGGCTGCGGAGGTGATCTCAGAAGCGCGCTGCTGGGCAGCCTTGACGATCTCGGCATCGCTGACCAGAATGCGGGCGCGCTCCTCGGCCTTTTTCACAATGGCCTGTGCCTGTGCGTTGGCGCTGTCCACGATCTGTGCACGGTCGTTCACGATCTGCTGCGCCTGCCGCAGTTCGCCGGGCAGAGCCGCCCGCACCTCGTCCAGATAATCCCGGATCTGCTCCACATCCACGATGCGCTTGCCGCCGGAAAGGGGCACATTTGCGCTCTCTTCCAGTGCATCCTCAATGGTATCCAAAAGCTCGTTCACGTTCATAAGGCTTCTCCCTCCTGCTCAGCGGCGGGCTGCATGGGCTTTGTGTACTTCCACAGCAGCACCTTGCCGTATTTATACTGTTTCTGCAGGGTCAGACTGCCCGCCTGCGCGGGCAGCACGATGCCTGTTTTGCTCTCGCACAGCACGATGCCGCCCGGAGCAACGCACTTTTCCACGGCGGGCAGGATCTTTTCCAGCGTGCCGCCGCGGAAGGGCGGGTCCAGCAGCACCAGATCGAACTGCTCCCGGCAGGCCGATAAAAACCGCGCAGCCTCGCCGATATTCACCCGGCTGCGGTCAAACACGCCGCAGGCCTTGCAGTTGCGCATCACGATGCTTACCGCCTCCCGGCTCTCGTCCAGAAAGACGCACCGGGCCGCACCCCGGCTCAGCGCCTCGATGCCCAGCTGGCCGCTGCCGGCGTACAGATCCAGTACCCGTGCCCCGGGCAGGTCGAACTGTACGATGCTGAACATCGCCTCCTTCACCTGCGAGAGGGTGGGGCGGGTCACATCGGTGCCGGGCAGTGCTTCCAGCCTGCGGCCCCGGGCTTCTCCTGCGATCACGCGCATGATGTTACCTCCTTGCCGTAGCTGCCGCCCCCGCGGCAGCCAGTTTGAACTCTTTCGTATCCTTTATTATCTCCCATCTGCATAGCATTGTCAAGAGCCCGCATTGCGCTGCGGGCGGCTTTGTGCTACAATCATAGCAGCAATATTGCGCATTTTACGGCGCATTTCAGCAAAGGAGAGTATACAGCATGAAAGTTCTGCTCATCAACGGCAGCCCCCACGAGAAGGGCTGCACCTACACCGCCCTTTCCCTCATTGCCGGGGAGCTGAAGGCACAGGGCATCGAGACCGAGATCCTGCACGTCGGCGGTCAGCCCGTGGGCGGCTGCATCGGCTGCGGCGGCTGCCGCAGCGGCAACGGGTGCGTGTTCGGCGGCGTCGTCAACGAAGCCATTGAGAAGGCCAAGACCGCCGACGCCTTCGTGTTCGGCAGCCCGGTGCACTACGCCTCCGCTGCGGGCAACATGGCCAGCTTTATGGACCGTCTGGCCTACGCGGGCGGCAAGTATCTGGCCTACAAGCCCGCCGCCATCTGCTGCTCTGCCCGCCGCGCCGGTACCACCTCCACTCTTGACCAGCTGGTCAAATACCCCCAGTTCTTCCATATGCCGCTGGTCAACGGCTCCTACTGGGCGATGGTACATGGCTCCAACCCCGAGCAGGTATTGCAGGACGCCGAGGGCTGCGCCGTGATGCAGGAACTGGGCCGCAACATGGCATGGCTGCTGCGCTGCATCGAGGCCGGTAAGGCTGCAGGCATCGACCACCCGCAGAACCCGCCCCGCCCCATGACCAGCTTTATCCGCTGAGATAAAAGATTTGTTATGCGCTCCGCGTTGCTCTGCGCATCTTCAGCGGAAGAATTATTTTAAATTTATGGATTGGGAAACTCTACAGAGTTTCCCAATCCATTTTTTCACATACAGCCCCTCTCGTGAAAATGATTTCAGAGCCCCGGAACGCCGCTGGCGTTCCGGGGCTCCATTTCTATGGGCGATTTTGTACAATTTTTCCAAGTATTTCTTGGGCAACCTGCCACCCGGCAGCTTCCGCGCACTGCAAAATTTCTGCTGTTCCGGCACAAAAGGGGCGCGAATGCTTTTTTCGTTCATAACTTTGTGATACCATACCTCTATAAGCTTATCACTCAGACGGAGATCCTGCTATGGAACACTACGATTGGAACGAGGGCTGGCTGTTCACCCCCACATTCGACCCGGCGCTGGTGCGCCCGGAGTGCCCGGAGCTTTCCCTTACCCCGGTGCGGCTGCCGCACACGGTCAAACCCCTGCCTTATAACTACTGCAATGAGAACGACTACCAGCGCCTGTGCGGCTACCGGCGGGAGTTTTTTGCGCCCAAGGAGTGGCTGGGCCGCACCGTGCTGCTTACTTTCGGGGCAGTGGCACACGATGCCACTGTGTTCTGCAACGGGCGGCGGATGTTCCACCACGGCTGCGGCTACACCGCCTTTACGGTAGACCTGACCGGTGCGCTGCGTCTGGGGCAGAAGAATGTGGTGGCTGTGCGCTGCGACAGCCGGGAGGATCTGAACATCCCGCCCTTCGGCGGGCAGCTGGATGCGCTGACCTACGGCGGCATCTACCGCGCCGTCAGTCTGGATATCAAGGAGCCCGCCTACCTGCGGGACGTGTTTATTGAAGCAAAGGCGGAGGGCGATTTCCGCATCTACACCGCCACCGTGGGCGAGACGGTCGGCTGCACCCTGCAGGCCGAGATCCGCAGCCCCGCCGGGAGCCGGGCGGTGTACAGCGGCGAGCTTTCCCTGCCCATCACCGGCACGCTGAACAACGTGCACCCGTGGAGCTTAGAGCACCCTACCCTGTACACCCTGACCGTGCGGCTCATCCGCCCCGGCACCGGCGGTCTGCCCGACCGGGTGCTGGACGAAAAGACGGTGCGGTTCGGCTTCCGCACCGTGCAGTTCGTGGCGGGTGGGCTGTACCTGAACGGACAGCGGGTGGAATTGCGCGGCCTTGACCGGCACCAGAGCTACCCCTATCAGGGCTACGCCATGCCGGACAGCATCCAGCGGCTGGACGCCCAGCTGCTGAAAAAGGAGCTGGGCTGCAACGCCGTGCGCACCTGCTATGCGCCCCCCAGCCCGGCGTTTCTGGACGCCTGCGACGAGCTGGGTCTGCTGGTGTTCCCCGAGATGCCCGGCTGGCAGCACATCGGTGACGAGGTCTGGCAGGCGCAGGCGCTGCAGAACTGCCGGGAGATGGTGTGCCAGTGCCGCAGCCATCCCAGCATCTTTTTGTGGGGTGCCCGCATCTGCGGCAGCCCCGACAACGAGGCCTTTTATAAGCGCACCAACGAAGCCATCCACCGGCTGGACCCCACCCGCCCTACGGCGGGCAGCCGCAGCACCCGCAAGAGCCAGCTGCTGGAGGACGTTTACGCCTACAATGATTATTCCTACGCCGGGCGCGGCGCGGGCTGCGAGAACCGCGCCGCCGTGACCCCCGACACCCGCAAGGGCTACCTTATCAGCGAGTTCGGCGGGCAGAACTTCCCCGCCAAGCCCTTTGACGATGAGCCGCACCGTCTGGTGCAGGCACTGCACCACGCCGCCGTGCTGAACGACAGCATCGCCCAGCCGGGCGTTGCGGGCAGCTTTGGCTGGTGCATGACCGACTACAACACCCACCGGGAATTCGGCAGCGGCGACCGCATCTGCTACCACGGCGTGATGGATCCGTTCCGCAACCCGAAGCTCTCCGCCGCCGTCTATGCCAGCCAGAAAACGCCCCGCGCCCCCTCCGACATCGTGCTGGAGGTCTCCTCTGCCATGACGCTGGGCGACCTGCCCGGCGGCGCAGCCGCCGCCTGCTGGGTGTTCACCAACGCCGAGAGCGTGCGGCTGTACCGCGGCAACGACTTTGTGGCCGAGTTTACCCCCGACCGCCGGGGACGCTTTGCCGCCCTGCCCCACCCGCCCATCGAGATCAACGATTTTGTGGGCTCGCTGCTGGAAAAATACGAGGGCATGGATCACGCCACCGCCGTGCAGGCTGCCGCCATCCTCAACGAGCTGCGGCGGGACGCCATGGCGCTTTCACCCCTGTCCAAGGCGCGGATGCTCTCGCTGCGGCTGAGCTGGAATGAGCTGCTGCGGATGTACTACAAGTACATCGGTGTGCTGGGCAGCTCCGCGCCGGTGTACCGGTTCGAAGCGGTGTGGCATGGCCGCGCCGTGCGCACCGTGGTGCGGGAGCCGGTGCAGAGCGTCCGGCTGGAATGCACCGTGCACAACCCCTTGCTGACCGATGGCCCCACATGGGACTGCGCCGCGGTCAGCCTGCGCGCCATCGACCAGAACGGCAACCTGCTGCCCTACTGCGGCGAGGCCGTCTGCCTGTCCGTGGAAGGGCCGCTGAAAATTTTAGGCCCCTGCGTAGTGCCCCTGCGGGGCGGCATGGCGGGCACCTACCTTGCCACCACCGGCAAGGCCGGACGCGCCGTGCTGCACTGCCGCATGGAGGGAGCACTGGACACCGAAGCGGTGCTCACCGTGCGCAGCCGGGAGGAGCAAAACGTTTAATTTTCGTCCTTTCATGATAGATTTGCAGTCTGTTCAAAATTTTATCATGGTTGGCTGATATTCTAGAGGTACAAAGTATTCCGCAGGGCGGCGCTGCTGCCCTGCGTTTCCGTGTGTAAAGCCCCAGAGAAGAGGATGCGAAAACCTATGAGAGAAAAATTCCGTCAATTCATGATCGGCCGCTACGGCACCGATGGCCTGAACCAGTTTTTGAGCATGAGTTCCATCGTGATGCTGCTGGTATCGCTGCTCACCCGCGTTTCCCTGTTCACATGGCTGGGCGCGGCGCTGCTGATTTTGTGCTACTACCGCAGCCTGAGCCGCAATATCTCCAAGCGCACCGAGGAGAACTACCGCTTTTACAGCCTGAAGGATCGGTTCAATAACAAGTTCCGCAGCCTGAAGGAGCAGTGGGCCAACCGCAAGCTGTACCACTACTACCGCTGCCCTCAGTGCCGCCAGAAGCTGCGCGTGCCCCGGGGACGCGGACGCATCCAGATCTCCTGCCCGCGCTGCGGCACCCAGTTCATCAAAAAAAGCTGAGCCGCCATGTTCGGATATGTGATCCCGGATCGGGCCACCCTCAGCCCCGAAGCGCAGAGCCGCTACCGCTCGGCCTACTGCGGGCTGTGCCGCCGCATCGACGCTTTGCACGGGCTGCGGGGACGGTTCAGCCTGAGCTATGACCTGACCTTTTTGAACATTCTGCTGTGCAGTCTGTACGAGGGCGAAACCCCCGCAGACAGCGGTATAAACCGCTGTCCCATCCACCCGGTACACGGTGTACTTTGGCGCAGCGCCGACCCTACCGACTACTGCGCCGACCTGAGCGTGGCGCTGCATTACTACAACGCGCAGGACAAATGGCAGGACGACCGCAATCTGCTGGCGCTGGGGTACAGCGCCCTGCTGGACAACAGCACCGCCGAAGCCGCCCTGCGCTGGCCGCGCCAGTGCAATGCGATCCGCTCGTGTCTCGCCAAGCTTGCCGAGTACGAAGCCGCCGGCAGCACCGACCTTGATGCAGTGTCCGGCTGCTTCGGCACCCTGATGGCGGAGCTGTTCGACTACCGGCAGGACCGCTGGGCACCGGAGCTGCGCAGCATCGGCTTCCATCTGGGCAAGTTCATCTACCTGCTGGACGCCTACGACGACCTGCCCCGCGACAAGCGCCGGGACGCGTACAACCCCCTGCGGGAGCTGAGCACCCACCCGGACTATGAGGAAGAGATGCTGGACATCTTTGAGCTGCTGCTGGCACGCTGCGCACAGAACTTTGAGCGTCTGCCCTGCGTGGAGGACGCAGATCTGCTGCGCAACATCCTGTATTCCGGCGTGTGGCTGAAATACAACTGCAAAAACGCAAAACGCACCGGAAAGCCCGATGTGTCTTGATTTTGTGCCGATATTCCGGTAAAATAAAACGGATATGGTGCAGCGGCGCTGTACCGTCAGTATAATGAGTGAGGAAGTATACCGAGCATGAGAGATCCCTATGAGGTGCTGGGCGTTCAGCGCGGCGCAAGCGACGATGAGATCAAAAAAGCATACCGCGCCAAGTGCAAGCGCTGGCACCCGGATTTGAACCCCAACGACCCCACGGCCGAGGAGCACTTCAAGGAGGTGCAGGCCGCCTACGACGCTATTACCAAGGGCGATACCGGCCCCCAGATGGGCGGCAACCCCTACGGCGGCTACCAGCAGCAAAGCTATAACCGGCAGAGCTATGGGCAGCAGGGTTACGGCCAGCAGAACTACGGCTATACCGGTTTTGACGGCTTTGACGGGTTTGAGGGCTTCGACCCCTTTGGCTTTGGTTTTGGCTTTGGCGGCTACCAGCAGGCCGGGCCCAGTGCTTCCGGCACCGACACCCCGGAAATGCAGGCCGCCCGCAACTTTGTGGCCAGCGGCCGTTACGCCGAAGCGCGCCGGGTGCTGGACGGCATGACCGGCCGCAACGCGCGGTGGTACTATCTCTCCTCGCTGGCCAATCAGGGGCTTGGCAAAAGCGTGGACGCTTTGCAGGATGCCCGCCGCGCCGTGCAGCTGGACCCGAACAACACCGAGTACCAGATGCACCTGCGCCGGATGCAGAACCCCGGCCAGACCTACCGCACCCAGACCACCTACGCCCAGCCCGGCGGGCTTTTGCGCTGGTGCTGGAGCATGATTTTACTGAACCTGCTGTGCAACTGCTGCTGCGGCGGCTGGGGCTTCCGTGGGTTCAGAATGTAATGGGAAGTAGACGATTTGAAATGGCTTCCGCTATCGGGTTGCGGCACCCAGCATCCGCATCGTGCCTTGGGCGGCACTCGCGTCTTGCTGGCCGCTGCCCCAACAACTCCTCCCTGTTTCCGCCGCTGGCGGCGGTCGTCGTCGTTGCACTCTAGCCATTTTCAGCGGAAAAATTATTTTAAATTTCGGGATAGCGGAACGCCTGCGGGCGTTCCGCTATCCCATTTTCACAGGAGGGGTCGTAAAGGGAAACTACCTGTCAGCCGCTGCGTCCCTCCCCGTGAAAAAGTAAATCGGGAAAATCCGCAGATTTTCCCGATTTACAAATAAAAATAAAATTCCGCTATTGATGCGCAGAGCATCGCGGAGCGCATTCCAAATCGTCCACTCTGCCAAAAAAGGCTGCTGCACGCACGGTGCAGCAGCCTTTTTTCTGCTTACAAATGTAAGGGGATGCTCTTACTTCTGGGGAGCTTCGAAAGCGATGGCGGTAGCACCGGCAGCGGCGTCCACGCTCTTCAGAGAGATGGGAGCCACCTCGTAGTGCAGGGTGTCAAAGCTCTGGGTATTGCCGTCCTCGGTGGTGAACTCCAGAACGTAAACAACGTCAGCCTGCTTGTCAGCCTCGACATCGCGGGTGATGACGAGGCTCTCGCCGTCAGCCAGACCCTCGCCTGCCAGGTTCTCGCCCTTGTCCTCAGAGCCTGCATCGTACAGGTACAGCTCGGTCACCTTGCTGCCGGTGGTGTTGTACACGGTGTACTCGGCAGAAGCAGCCTCAGCCTCAGAGGAAGCAGCCTCGGAGGAAGCAGCCTCGGAAGAGGCAGCAGCAGAGGATGCGGTAGAGGATGCAGCGGTAGAGGCAGAGCCGCCGCAGGCGGTCATGCCAACAGCCAGTGCCAGAGCGGCAGCGGCAATTGCAACAGTCTTGAGCTTCATAGGGATTATCTCCTTTTTCGTCTTTTGTTGGTGTCAGGCCCCCGGCAGCATACCAACTGCCTTGGTTGGGCTGATATTCTTCCATTATACGCACGTTGACGAAAAAAGCAAGCTTTTTTCGTCAAAAATCAACGATAAAATAAGAATTGTTACTATTTTGACATGAATTTGGCACATTTTAGGAGATGTAAACTTGAATCATATCGTTGACATTCCGGCTGTTTTTTCCCTATGTGGCTGCGGGATAACGGCGCAGATAATTTTATTTTCCCCTTGACAGCCGCCAGCCGCCGCTGTATACTATGCATCGTGAACAGCGTTCATGTTGGGAGGTGAGCTTACGAATCCAATGGCAACGTCCAAAGCGGACATCCTGAAAACCAGCCGGGAGCTGATCCAGCAGAACGGCTGGGCAGCGGTCAACATCCGTGCGGTCGCCGCAGCCTGCGGGGTCTCCGTGGGCTGCATCTACAACTACTTCGGCTCCAAGACCGAGCTGGTAAGCGCGGCAGTGGAAAGCATCTGGAACGACATCTTCCACCACCCGGAGGACGAAGCCGTGTTTCAGGACACCCTGTCCTGCATCCAGTGGATGTACCGGCAGATGGAATACGGCTGCCAGCAGTATCCCGGCTTCTTCACCCACCACGCGCTGGGCTTTGTGCAGCAGGACACTGCCGGCGGCAAGCAGCAGATGCGGCAGACATGGCAGCACATTCTGGACGCTTTGTGCAGCGTGCTGCGCCACGATGCCAAGATCCGTCCTGACGCCTTTACCGAGCAGTTCACCCCGGAGCAGTTTGCGGGCATCCTGTTCTCCCTGATGCTGTCTGCGGTGGTGCAGCAGAGCTTCGACCCCTCTGCAGTGCTGGAGATCGTGCGCAGAACCATTTATTAAACAAAAAAACATCCCACAAGTCTTGTGGGAGTTTTTTAAGTCCGAATGTGAACACTGTTCAATTTGGTTTTTGCACCCCTCGAAACATACTATCACCAGCCCTTTTCCCTACGATGCTTCCGGTACGGCTCTGCCGCGCCGGTTCGCTATAAAAATCAAAAACAAAACCTGCGATCTAAAACAAACAAAGGGGACAAACGTATGCGAGCAATCATTGAAACCGTTTTCGACATCTTCTATCTGGTCACCGTGCTTACGGTGGGCATCCGCATGATCCGCGGCAGCAAGGCTGGCACCCAGTTCCGCCTGTTCGGCCTGATGGCCGTTGTGCTGGGCGCGGGCGACTCTTTCCATCTGGTGCCCCGCGCACTGGCACTGTGCACCACCGGTCTGGAAAACTACGCTGTGCCGCTGGGTCTGGGCAAGTGGATCACCTCTGTGACCATGACCGTGTTCTATGTGCTGCTGTACTACGTCTGGCGCAAGCGCTACCAGATCGAAGGGCAGAAGAACGTGACCGCCGCTGTGTACGCCCTGTCCGCTGTGCGCATCGTGCTGTGCATGATGCCGCAGAACCAGTGGCTCACCAACCACACCCCGCTGGCATGGGGCATCCTGCGCAATGTACCCTTTGCCCTGCTGGGTCTGCTGATCATCGTGCTGTTCTACCGCAGCGCCAAACAGAACAACGATAAGGCTTTCCGCTGGATGTGGCTGACCATCGTGCTGAGCTTCGGCTTCTATATCCCCGTGGTACTGTGGGCAGACGTCAACCCCCTGATCGGGATGCTGATGATTCCCAAGACCTGCGCCTACGTCTGGACCGTGCTCATCGGCTACAACGCCATGAAGGCCGAAACCGGCAAGCAGAACTGAGCCTGCACCTCCCCCGCTGCTTAGGGTGTATCTGAAAAGTCGAAAATTTAGTCTATTTCTACAAGCACAGCTGGATTTTGCGTTAAATAGCCTTGAAATCCACAAAGGATTCCTGCGGCTATTTGCCTTAAATCCCGCTTGTGTTTGCGAAATATTCGTCATTTTCTTTGTTTTCAGATACACCTTAACACAAAGGGGCGCACAAGACCCGGCAAAAAGACCGGAGCTGTATCAAGCCCTGAAAGGGCTTTACAGCTCCGGTCTTTTGTTTTTGCTATCTCATTCGCCGTCCGTCAGCTCTTTTACAAGCCTTGTCAGGGTGGCTACATAGGACTCGTTGGAGAACTGCTGCTCATACAGCCGGCGGCAGTCATCGTGCATGGCAGCCAGCATCTCCGGGTGCTCGATCGCCCAAGCCAGCTTGTCGGCCAGCTGCTGCGGGTCGTCGTCCTTGTACAAAAAGCCGTCCACGCCCTCGGTCACAAGTCCCGCCGTGCCGGTGTGCTCTGATACGATGGAGGGCTTGCCGAAGATCAGACCCTCGGTGACAAAGGTAGGCATGGGATCATCGCGGGAAGCGCACACCACGCAATTGCACTGCTCCATCAGGGATTTCACCTCCGGGCGCTCCAGCCGCTTGCGGTAGAACACCGTCTGTGGGTAATCCCGCACCAGACTGTCCACGGCGTTGTACATCCCCTTGTCGGCGGCTTTGCCCACAAAGAGGAAGGCGGCTTTTTCCCGCACCGCAGAGGGCAGCAGCCGGATGGCATTGCAGAAGATATCCGGGCCCTTGCGGGGCTCCAGCGAGCCGACCGTTACAAAGAGGGTGCGTCCCCCGGCAAAGCTGATGTCATAGCGGGGGAACTGCTCGGCGGCGTAGTCCGGCAGACCGTAGATCAGCTGCTCGATTTCAAAATCCGGCCGGACGGAGTGCATGGCGGCGGTGGCGTGGGAGCCTACGGCGCAGACATGGATATTTTTGCCCAGCGCCTTGGGGATGCTGTGAGAGATGAAGGGGTAGCCCGCAAAGGCATCGTGCAGCCACCACAGCACCGGCACAAAGGAGCCGTTCAGGGTGTTCACCACCGGCGCTTCCACCACCGTGTTGGCCAGCACAAGGTCTGCGCTGGTGGCCAGCCCCCACAGGGCGCTGGAAGTAACGCAGTCCGGGCGGGTGACCACGGCGGCACCGGCGTCCAGAAACAGCTGCAGCGGGCCCTCGTCCGCAGGGCCCAGCACTACTACCTCAAAGCCAAGGCTGCGCAGCACCGGCACGGCGCTTACCAGCACGATGGGCGCGCCGGTCATGGTCAGCTCGTGGCTCAGGATCAGCGCGCGGCGTCCCTTGGCGGAGAATACGTCCTCGGCGCACAGCTCCCGGCGGAAGTGCAGCAGCGCCTGCGGGATGCAGCAGCTGTGCTGCGCCATGGCGTGGGACAGGCGCAGCAGCTCGGTAACGCTGTCCCTGCCCCGGGCGGCGGCGCGCACCTTGTCCAGCAGTGCCCGGGACACCATGGCGCAGCTGCTGCCGGGCAGGTGCCGGGTGCTCAGGTACAGGGCGGTAGAGCCGTCAAAGCCAAAGGAGGCATCGCAGACTGCAAGGTCTGCACCCTCCCGCAGGGCAGCGGCAAAATAGGTCAGGGCGGTAGGGATGCATTCCACATCCTCGCTCACCAGCAGCACCCCTGCCACATCGGGGGTCAGCTCGCCCTCCAGCGCAGTCACCAGACGGAACTTGCGGTGCAGCTGGTTTTGCAGCGCCGTTTCCAGCGCCTTGTGACGCCCCGGCGCATAGACCAGAAGATAGGTGCTCTGGGTATCGGTATAGGCCTGCTTGGACAATTGCTTGCGCTGCAGGGTACTGTAACTGGTGTACATCGATCCAACTCCTCCGGGCAGAATATCGGGCGGGCTCAGTGGCCGCGCAGCAGGGTCAGCAGTCTGCGCAGCGGAGCGGTCAGCCGCCAGCTGCTGCTGGCGCGTATCGTTTCCAGCGAGACCTGATATTCGTGCTGGATGCCCTGCAAAGTCAGCAGCTGCTGGTTCAGCCGCATACATTCGGCGCGGCTGGCCTGCAGCATCTCATCAGCCTCCTGCGCGGCGGCAGCATTCTTCAGCTTCAGCTCGTTCAGTGCCCGCAGCAGAGATTTGCCGGGCTGCTCGTGCAGAAAACGCCCCAGCGGGTAGTAGTGGTAGTTTACCGCAAACTTCATGCCGGCGCTAAAGCCGGTGGTGCAATGCAGCGAAAGGTTCGGGTCCACATCCAAAAACAGCAGGCAGTCCTCCTGCAGCATAAGGCCGTTGACCGACTGAAAGCTGATGCGCTCGTCCGAAATGGCAAGATCGGTGATGCAGCAGGCCAGCTCGCCGGGATCCAGCCGGACAGCGCGGGCGTCCTCCGGCAGAACAAAGGTGACCGACACCTCATGGGTCAGCTCGTTGTGGGCGTCCTCGGCTGCGATCAGGCATTCCCGGGGCGAAAAGCCGCTGCCGGTGTCGTAGAACAGCTGCGGCAGGGTGAGGGTAAAGTTATCCGTCTCCGTGCTGTGCTTGGCAAGCTCGGTCTGGCAGACCAGCAGCTGCTGCTCCAGCTCCAGACACCGCTGTGCCAGCTGGGAAACACCCTCGTCCGAGAGCCTGAGCTGCTGCTCCAGCTCTGCAATATGCGCCTGCAGGGCAGCAGGGGTCGCGGGGAGTTCATGGTTCATAACGGGATCCTCCTCTTCCTTATCCTATAAGCTCAGCTGCGCCGCCGCAGCCGCAATGTGCTGAAAAGCCGTTTGCATAAGCATTGCAAGCAGCTTCCGAAAGATCAGTGCCGCGCAGTGTAGTGCACCTGCGGGGTGTGCCGCCGGGCGGGGAACAGCCGGATGATCAGCTCCCGCCGCCGCTGCAGCAGGGCACAGACCAGCCAGATGGAGCCCAAAGAAAAGGCATATTCCAGCCCGATGCCCACAAACGGGCGGTCGGCGTATTTTGCCGCAAGCAGATACCACGGAATGGCGGTAAGCTCCACGGTATGTATACAGAAGATATACAAAGAGCGGCGTCCGACGGCCTCAAAAAAGCTCACCAGCGCGTTCCGGTGCCGGTTCAGCCGCAGAAACAGCCGGACGAACAGCAGGCCGGCAAGGCCGTCCAGCAGGATGCTGATGGGGCCTAAGGTCCACTCTGCCATGGAAACGCAGTCGGTGCTGCCGGTGGCAAAGGCAGCCACCGGGATCAGCAGAACAGCTGCCCACAGGATGCAGGACATCCGGCGGGACAAGGGCTGATCCAGCCAGTGCTGCCGCTTGGCAAGGTAGCCGATGTACAAATACGGCGTGATCACCGCGCCCTGAATCAGGCAGAAAGGCAGCTCCCACGCAAGGCTGGTGCCCCAGCCCAGCAGGGCGGCACCGCCCACTACCCACGAAACGTACCGCTCCGGGAAGATGTTCAGGATGACGTCCAGCAGGATCCAGCCCACCAGCAGCGCCAGCAGATACCACATGGGCCCGCAGGAAAAGAACTCCTGCCCAAAGTAGGTGGCCGTATGGGGCAGACCCAGCAGAAAGCCGCCCGCCACCTTGATGCTCTCGGTCAGCGAGCCGGGCAGGTAGTGAAAGGTCTTATAATGAATGATAAAATGCAGCACTGTGGTGAACACCGCAGTATAGCAAAAGGGCTTGAGCAGACTTTTGAGCTGCTGGTGGATGCATTTGTGGATAGAGCGCTTGCGGAAGCCGTAGCCGCTGGCAATAAAAAAGGCTGCCATCAGCGTTTCGCGGTAGATAAAGCAAAAAAAGGCGGTCAGTGACAGGCCGTTCGACAGCTGGAGCGGATAAAGCTCTACGGTATGCCCCAGCACGATGGACAGCATCCCTGCGCCCTTGAGCATATCAAACATCCCGATGGAGCTGACAGTGCGGGGCTTGGTTGTTTCCATGAAAGATTCCTTCCCTGCGCCGGGCAGATACCCCCCTCGAGAAAAAGCCGGATACGGCGCAAATGATCAGTTTTTATGCAGCATTGCTATGATATATGGCTAGTATAATGCTTTTTGGGGAGACTGTCAATTTTGTTTTGCAGTCCGCGCCATACCGGAACTGGTATTTTGCGCTAAAAATTGTAGCACAGGAACCGGCGGATTGCAACGAAAGGTAGAATTTGGCCAGACTGCGCCAAAAGATACGCAACAAAAACTTGTCAAGATAAGAAATTAAATGTTGCAGAAGTATTGCATTGCGCTGGAAAATATTGTATACTGGGCACAGTTGAGCGCCCGGGCTGCGCCCCGAAGGACGGAGCCGGACGCTGGGCAGGACAAAATGCTCCGGGAGGTTAAAATTATGGTCACATCGCTGTATCAGTCACTTTGTAATATGGAAACGATCTATGCGGACCACGTGGCGATCCGGTATTATGACGAGACAAAACAGGGCGTAACGGAGGTGTACTACCGCCAGTATGCCCAGGATCTGCGCAGGTTCGTCAGCTTCCTGCGCAGTAAGGCAGGGGATGTCAAGGGGCAGCGGGTCGCGATCCTGGCCCGCAACAGTTACCACTACGTCATCTGTATGTACGGCACCGTGCTGGCGGGCGGTGTGGCAGTGCCGCTGAATATGGGCAAGAACTGGGACGAGATCCAGTACGAGCTGGATCTGGTGGAGCCGGTCTGTGTGCTGCAGGACGGTGAGTATCTGCAGTGGGAGCCTGCCCTGGCGGATGCCTACAGTGCAAAGCTGGAGCCGATGGATGCCTTTACCGCCTTTGCCCCCGCACAGGATGTAAAGGAAGTGGAAGATCTTGCCGCGATGGCCTTTATCATGTTTACCTCCGGCACCACCGGCCGCAGCAAGGGCGTTATGCTGAGCCAGAAGAACCTGTTTGCGGCCATGCCCGCCTTCCTGAATCCGTTTGATGATGTGCGCAAGGCGACCGGCTGGGACACCGATAAGTTCTGCTCGCTGTCCGCGCTGCCCATGTTCCACATCTCGGCCATGACCAGCCTAGTATCCTGGAGCATTACCGGCCACTGCATCAACCTGTGCAACGACCTCAAGTATTTCTACCGCGATATCGGCGCGATGCACAGCGAGGTGATGGCTGTGGTGCCGGTGCTGCTGAAGAGCCTGTATAAGGATGTGATGAAGGGCCGCCGCGACCGTCTGAATGGCCTGTGCGTCCTGACCTGCGGCGCAGCCATGTTCGACCCCAAGATGCTCAAGGACCTGATGGACAAGGGCTTCTTTATTGCCCAGATGTACGGCCTGACCGAGACCTGCGGCGATGGTGCCTGGAACTCCTCCCAGGAGGAAAAGCACCTGACCAGCGTGGGCCATGTGGACAACAGCTGCGAGTATAAGCTGGACGATGGCGAGCTGTGTATGCGCGGCACCCCCATCATGCTGGGCTACTATAAGGACCCCGAGGCCACGGCTGAGGTCATCGACAAGGACGGCTGGTTCCACACCGGCGACATCGCCCGGCTGGAAGAGGACAGCTATATGTACCTGACTGGCCGCAAGAAGAACCTGATCATTCTGGACAGCGGCGAGAACATCAGCCCCGAGGAGCTGGAGGATCTTGTGGAAAAATGCCCCGCCGTGAAGGAATGCATCGTGAAGGAAATGGGCAAAAAGATCGGCGCTGTGGTGTACTGCCCGCAGGACAAGCAGCAGACTGTGCAGGATCATATTACCGAGATGAACCGTACCCTGCCGCTGTATAAGCGCATCGGTGTGGTGGAGTTCAGTGCAGAGCCGCTGCCCCGCAATGCTACGGGCAAGCTGATACGCTGAGTATAAAGCAAACAGAACAAAACAGGATGGAATCTACAATGGAAAAATTCGTGAGCACGATGTACGATGCCATTACGCAGGGCATGGAAAAGGAATTTCCCGAGCGCGTGGCCTTCCGTTACTACACCGAGGAGACCGACATGGTGACCACCGTCCTTTTTAAGGAGCTGGCACAGGATGTCCGCCGGACGGTCACCTATCTGCAGAGCACCATCCCGGACGCGAAGGGCAAAAAGGTCTGCCTGCTGAGCAAGAACAGCTACGAGTATGTGGTAAACACCTTCGGCGCGATCATGGCAGGCTGCGTGCTGGTGCCGATGAACCAGCGCAAGAGCTGGGCAGAGATGTCCCACGAGCTGGAGCTGGTTGAGCCCGCCGTCATCCTGACCGACGGCGAGGACTACGGCAATAAGGCACAGCTGGAAGCCGCCTACGGCAGTCTGCTGCATCCCATGGACGAGTTCCGCCGCTATGAGCCGGCGGCGGAGCTGCACCCCATCGGTCACGACGACCTGATGGTGCTGATGTTCACCTCCGGCACCACCGGCCTGAGCAAGGGCGTTATGATGAGCGAGCGCAACCTGTTCAGTGCAGGTCAGGTGCTGTGGGCCATCTCCGCACAGCTGGCAGACAAGATCGATCTGACAAAGCCCCTGCCCGGCCACTACATGGTGCTGCCCATGTTCCATCTGGGTGCTTTCATCGACCTGTTCTCCACCACCGTCATGGGCTGGCCGCTGAATCTGGGCAGCGATATCCGCGACTTCTACCGCGATATCCAGAAGATGCCCAGCCAGATCATGTCTGTGGTGCCGATGATCATGAACGCCCTGCATAAGGATGTGATGCGCGGACACCGTGACCGTCTGGGCGATCTGTGGGTGCCCATCGGCTCCTCTGCCATGTTTGACCCGCAGGTGCTGCTGGATATGGTGCACAACGGGATGTTCGTCATCCAGTGCTACGGTGCTACCGAGACCTGCGCCGCCGGCATCATCAACTTTGCACAGGACGAAAAGCACATTGGCGCCGTGGGTCAGGGCAGCGAGTACATGGACTACAAGATCGAGCCGGACGGAGAGCTGTGTATGCGCGGCGACTGCGTGATGATGGGCTACTATAAGGACCCGGAGGGCACCGCAGAGGTCATCGACAAGGACGGCTGGGTGCATACCGGCGACCTTGCCCGAGTGGACGAGGACGGCTACTACTACATCATCGGCCGCAAGAAGAACCTGATCATTCTGGACAGCGGCGAGAACATCAGCCCCGAGGAGCTGGAGGGCATGGTAGAAAAATGTCCCGTCGTACAGGAATGTATCGTAAAAGAACTGGGCAAAAAGATAGGTGTTGTGGTATACTGTGAAAAGGAGCACCAGCAGACCGTGCGGGACTTTGTTACCCAGATGAACCGTACTGTCCCCCTGTACAAGCGCATCGGCGTGGTGGAGTTCAGCGAAACGCCGCTGCCCCGCAACGCTACGGGTAAGCTGGTACGCAAGTAAAACGCAACAGAAAGGAAGCATAATACGATGGAACGTGCAGAAATCATTTCTCAGATCACGGCTATTCTGGAGGATGTCGCAGAGGTATCACCGGAGGATGTGACCGAAAGCAGCGTCCTGATGGACGATCTGGATCTGTCCTCTATGGAGATCCTGACCATTGTGGCAGATCTTGAGGAGACCTTTGGTCTGCGCATCCCGGAAAAGGAGCTGCGCAACTTTGTCACCATGGGTGATCTGGTGGATTATCTGGCAGCAAACGTGGGGTAAAACCAATGGAAACACAACAGCGCTCGACGGAATATAACTTTCAGGGTGTTATGTATTTTTTCCGTCGGGAAAAAGTCCAGTGCCGGTACCAGTTCTCGCTGCGGGATGCGGTGGATCTCACCCTTTTGCAGCGGGCACTGACAACGGCCTTGGCAAGTGCGCCTTATTATACCCAGCGTCTGGTGCAGGAAAAGCGGGAGATGTGGCTGGAGCCCAACACTGAGCCCTGCCTTGTGTACCACGGCAGCACCATGCGCAATATCCCGGAACAGACGAACGGCTACCTGTTCTGCGTCAGCTGCGAAGGGGATACCATCTACTTTGACTGGCATCACTTCCTACTGGACGGCCACGGGGTATCGCCCCTGTTCACCAGCATTCTGGAGCAGTACTGCAACCTGCGTTACGGCACTGCCTTTGCGGTGCAGCAGATCGTGTGCGACCCGCCCTATGATATGGATGCCATGCTGGCAGAGTATCCACCCGTGGAATGCGGAAGTGATGCCATCCAGCGGGACGTGGTGCAGACCTACGAGGGTACGCTGCGCCGCACCCGGGTGTGCCTGAGCAAGCAGAGCCTTGTGGAAAAAGCACTGGCAAACAACGCAAAGCCGGTAAGCGCCCTGATGGGTCTGCTGTGCATGGCCATGCGGGAGTATCTGGGCAAGGAGAAGATCCAGTATTCCTACTCCTCCGATACCCGCGATGTGGCTGGTGTGCCGAATGCGCTGTACAACTGCGTATGCAGCTTTGAGCATACAGTGCAGCTGCAAGCTCAGACCCGCCTTGCGGATTTTATATCTGACGTAGATGCAGACATCAAGCGGGACTTGCAGCCGCAATCCAAGCGCCGCCGCATGACCGAGCAGATGGGCTGGGTGTACAAGGTGAATCAGCAAAAAGCCCCCCTGCGCATCAAGCAGCGGGTGTTCCAGATGGGCGAGTACATTGGTGGCACTATTTCGGATTTCTGGCTCAGCTATCTGGGCAATCCGCTGATGCCCGCCACCCCGGAGCTGGCACAGTACACCACGGATTTTGGTGTCTGGGTGCCGCCGGATGGCGCATCCGTGGGCGTGGAAGCCGCCAGCCTGAACGGAAAGATCATCCTGTGCATCCACAACAAGGCACCCCACCCGGGTCTGGCCGATATTCTCCGCAAGACCTTTGAAAACGAAGGTGTCACCGTGCTGGAAGCCGCCGATCTGGACTGAGAAGTACATAAAAAAAAACAAAAAGGATCGCTGCACCTTATGGGTACAGCGATCCTTTTTTCATGCCGCAGCCGGGTCCTTCCTTTTTATCAAATCCCCCAAATTGCCCAACAAAGTTCCGCTTCCGTTCACAAAGGGCGGCGGGAGATGTGCTATACTGATTCCAGAATTTCCGGTTATGAAAGGAGTTTTGTTTCCATGAGCCAAGCCGCCGCGCAGCAGCCCTCCCGCAAAAAGACCGTGATCTCTCTGCTGGTGCTGCTGGCACTTACCTGCATCATCGTGTTCACTTTTAAGGATCACTGGGCCGAGATCACCACGGCGCTGGCACAGCTGTCGGTGTGGCAGGTGCTGGCGGTGCTGGCGGTCGGCATCAGCTACCCCCTGCTGGAAGGGTGCGTGGCGTGGGTCATCGTGCGCAGCCGTCTGCCGCAGTTCACCCTGCGGCAGGGGCTGGATGTAGGCTGGTGCGGCACCTTTGGCAACGTGGTCACGCTGGGTGCCGGTGCGGTGCCGGTGCAGCTGTACTACCTGCACAAGGTCGGGCTGCCGCTGGGCCCCGGCGCAGGACTGATGACGCTGGAATACGTTTTCCACAAGAGCACGGTGCTTTTGTACGCCACCGTGATGCTGCTGTTGCAGCGCCGCTGGCTTGCCGCCAACACCACTGGTGTCATGCGCTATCTGCCCATGGCATACGCTGTGGTAGCGGTAATTATCGTGGCGCTGGTGCTGCTGTGCGTCTCGCCGCTGGTGCAGAACCTCGCCCGCTGGCTGCTGGGCTTTTTGCCCAAGACCGAAAAGTGGCAGCAGCGCCGCGCCGACTGGCTGGAACAGCTGGAGGTGCTGGGCACCGAGAGCCGCCGCCTGCTGGCAGATAAGCCCCGCTGCCTGAAAATTTTTGCCCTGCAGGCGCTCAAGCTGTTCGGGCTGTTCTGCCTGCCCTACCTGTGCATCCGGTTCATGGGGCTTTCGCCGCTGGGCTTCTGGCAGGTGCAGCTGCTCACCAGCCTGATGCTCTTCGTCTCCAACGCCCTGCCCAACGTAGCCGGGATGGGTTCCATCGAAACCGCCTTTCTGCTGGTGTTCGGCAGCTTTCTGGAACGGGGCGAGGTGATGAGCGTGCTGATGCTCTACCGCATCGCCAGCTATTATGTGGTATTTGCCGCCAGTGCCGTGGGCTTCTTCATCGCTCAGCGGCATCTGGCGCAAATGGAGCCGCCAAAGGAGGGGTGAGCAGATGAAAAGCTTCCACATTCCCCGCACCGCTTTATTTTTTATCCTGTTTGCACTGGCAGCTTTTGCGGTGCTTTACCATCCCATCGACCTGAAAGCACTGGTACGCGCCAGCTCGCAGGGCACGCTCCGCACCGAGGAAGTGGCGCATTTTGGCAGCACAAACGACATGGACTATCACCTCCTCTCCATGGACAGCGAAGAGTTCCAACAAACGGCAGAATTGCTTTCCACCGTCTCCTGCCGCAAAAAGCTGAACCAGAACTATTCTGCCTACACCCACGATACCTTCCCGGTGCAGTCGGTCACCGTCAGCTTTTATGACGATGCCGAAAACCAGAAGTTTCTGCTGACGGTGTACTCCGACGGCGTGTGCATCCTGAACAGCGCCTATGTCAGCGTAAAATACCCCGGCGGCGCAGCGCAGCTGTATGAACAGCTGGCGGGGATGGGGCAGTAAAAAATGATTTTGAATGCCCTCCGCTTATCGGGTTGCGGCACCCAGCATCCGCATCGTGCCTTGGGCGGCACTCGCGTCTTGCTGGCCGCTGCCCCAACAACTCCTCCCTGTTTCCGCCGCTGGCGGCGGTCGTCGTCGTTGCGCTCTGGGCATATTCAGCGGAAAGAATATTTTATAATTTGCAGTTCGGGAAAATCTGCGGATTTTCCCGAACTGCCTTTTCACGGGTGGGGTCGTAAAGGCAGATGGCATATTTGTCCTTTTCCCTGCGCTCTCCTCTGTGAAAGCCAGATTCAGAAACGCCCGCAGGCGTTTCTTCACAAAAACAAAAATCGGGGCGTGCAGGTGGTCAAGCTGCACGTCCCGTTTTTGTTTTCTTTGCGTCGGCTGTGGTACCAAACACAGCCGGTGCCGCGCCGGAAGCAGCAGAGCAAACCGTGCTGCCGCTTCCCGTAGAAAAGAGAAAGGAATGGAGGAATGGAGCGGAGCGCTTGCAGACGCTCCTTTTTTCTGGTGCAACGTGGTTAGAATTAGCTAACCACCGCTGCGAGAACAGGATACCACAGACGGTTAGTCTTGTCAACCCTTAATTTGCAAATTTTTTCGCAAATTGTATGCACCGCCGGGGTTTCGGCGGTTTTTCTACATTCTGCCCAAAGAATAGCCTTTCCGCTGGAAGAAAACCCACTTGTTTTCTATTGCTTTTTAAAACGGTTCTTGCTATTATAGTAACGCAAGATTTTGTGGGCAGGTTTTTATTTTTGTCTACACCTTGTAGTAAGGGCTGCCGCAGTCGGCAGCGCAAGACCGTTTCGCCCCCAGAAAACCGCCCAGACAGAGCGGTTTTTCAAAGGCTCATTAGTTAGAAAACGCTAACTGCGTAATGGAGCAAGGAGGTTCCAATGATCCAGTTTGAACAGTGGGAAGGCTTTGAAGGCCGCATCTGGAAGGAAGAGGTCAATGTGCGTGACTTCATCCAGAAAAACTACACCCCCTATGACGGCGACGAAAGCTTTCTGGCAGGCCCCACCGAGGCTACCGATAAGCTTTGGGGTGCTTTGCAGCAGCTGCAGAAGGCCGAGCGCGCCAAGGGCGGCGTGCTGGATATGGAGACCGAGGTGGTCAGCAGCCTGACCTCCTACGGCCCCGGCTATATTGACGAAAACCTGAAGGATCTGGAGCAGATCGTTGGCTTACAGACCGACAAGCCCCTCAAGCGCGCCTTTATGCCCTACGGCGGCATCAAGATGGCAGAGCAGGCCTGCACCACCTACGGCTACCAGCCCTCTGCCGAGCTGCACAAGATCTTTACCGACTACACCCGCACCCACAATCAGGCCGTGTTCGATGCCTACACCCCCGAGATGAAGAAGGCACGCCACACCCACATCATCACCGGTCTGCCAGATACCTATGGCCGCGGCCGCATCGTGGGTGACTACCGCCGCGTTGCCCTGTACGGCATCGACGCCCTGATCCAGTTCAAGCAGGAGGATCTTGCCAACTGCGGCGACGGCACCATGACCGATGACGTCATCCGTCTGCGCGAGGAGATCGCCCGCCAGATCAGCGCCCTGAAGGGCATGAAGAAGATGGCCGAAGCCTACGGCTACGACATCTCCCAGCCCGCCAAGGACGCCAAGGAAGCCTGCCAGTGGCTGTACTTCGGCTATCTGGCCGCCATCAAGACCCAGAACGGCGCCGCCATGAGCGTGGGCCGCATCTCCACCTTCCTTGACATTTATATCCAGCGTGATCTGGACAAGGGCATCCTGACCGAAAGTCAGGCACAGGAGCTCATCGACCACATGGTCATGAAGTTCCGCATGGTCAAGTTCGCCCGCATTCCCAGCTACAACCAGCTGTTCTCCGGCGACCCCGTGTGGGCAACGCTGGAGGTGGGCGGCATCGGCATGGACGGCCGCAGCATGGTCACCAAGAACTGCTACCGCTTCCTGCACACGCTGGAGAACATGGGCCCCGCACCGGAGCCCAACCTGACCGTGCTGTACTCCTCTGCCCTGCCGGAGGCCTTTAAGAAGTACGCCGCCAAGGTGTCCGTCAACACCAGCAGCGTCCAGTACGAGAACGACGATGTGATGAAGCCCGTCTGGGGCGATGATTACTCCATCTGCTGCTGCGTGTCTGCCACCCAGACCGGCAAGGAGATGCAGTTCTTCGGCGCACGCGCCAACCTTGCCAAGTGCCTGCTGTACGCCATCAACGGCGGCGTGGACGAGAAGAGCCACGAGCAGTGCGGCCCCAACTACGCCCCCATCACCAGCGAGTACCTGACCTATGACGAGGTGCTGCCCAAGTATGTGCAGATGCTGGACTGGCTGGCCGGGCTGTACGTCAACGTGCTGAACCTCATCCAGTATATGCACGACAAGTACTACTACGAGGAAGCCGAGATGGCACTCATCGACACCGATGTGCGCCGCACCTTTGCCACCGGCATTGCAGGCTTCTCCCACGTGATTGACTCCCTGAGCGCCATCAAGTACGCCAAGGTGAAGGTGGTGCGCGATGAAAACGGCCTTGCCACCGGCTTTGAGATTGAGGGCGACTTCCCCAAGTACGGCAACGATGACGACCGCGCCGACGAGATCGGCGTGTGGCTGCTCAAGACCTTCCTTGAGATGATCAAGAAGCGCCACACCTACCGCAACTCCGAGGCTACCACCTCCATCCTGACCATCACCTCCAACGTGGTGTACGGCAAGTACACCGGCGCTCTGCCGGACGGCCGCGCCGCCTTTACCCCGTTTGCCCCCGGCGCTACCCCCAGCTACGGTGCAGAGCAGAACGGTCTGCTGGCCTCGCTGAACTCGGTGGCAAAGCTGCCCTACCACTGGGCACTGGACGGCATCTCCAACACCCAGACCATCAACCCCGAGGCACTGGGTCACAGCGAGGACGAGCGCGTGGAGAATCTGGTGCAGGTACTGGACGGCTACTTTGATCAGGGCGCACACCACCTGAACGTGAACGTCTTTGGCAAGGAGAAGCTGCTGGACGCCATGGAGCACCCCGAGAAGGAAGAGTACGCCAACTTCACCATCCGCGTTTCCGGCTACGCCGTCAAGTTCATTGACCTGACCCGTGAGCAGCAGCTGGACGTGCTGGCCCGTACCTGCCATGGCGTCCTGTAAGACCCTTGGGTACGTCCACTCGCTGGAATCCTTCGGCTCGGTGGACGGCCCCGGCGTGCGCTTTGTGGTGTTTTTGCAGGGGTGTGCCCTGCGGTGCAAGTACTGCCACAACCCCGAAACATGGGCAGAGGGCGGCGAGGAATGGACGGCGGAAGCGCTGTTCCAGCGGGTATACCGCTACCGCAACTACTGGGGCAAAAAGGGCGGCATCACGGTCAGCGGCGGCGAGCCACTGCGGCAGCTGGACTTTCTGACCGAGTTCTTCACGCTGGCGCGCGCCAAGGGCGTGCACACGGCGCTGGACACCGCCGGGCAGCCCTTCCGCCCGGATGACCCGGCGTATCTGGCGGCGTTCGACCGTCTGATGGCTAACACCAATCTGGTGATCCTCGACCTCAAGGAGATCGACCCGGAGCGCCACCGGCAGCTCACCGGCAAAGACAACGCCAACATTCTTGCCATGGCGCGCCGCATCTCCGACCTCGGCATCCCGCTGTGGGTGCGGCACGTCCTTGTGCCCGGTCTGACCGACGACGAGGAGGGTCTGCGCAAAACAGCAGACTTTATCCGCAGCCTGAAAACGGTGCAGCGGGTGGAGGTGCTGCCCTACCACACCTTAGGGCTGTTCAAGTGGCAGAAACTGGGCATTTCCTACCCCCTGCCGGACGCAGTACCGCCCACCGCAGAGCAGGTAAAGCGGGCAGAAGAACTGCTGGAAGTGAGCCGGTATCCCGGGTAAAGAAAGACGATTTTAATTGCGCTCCGCTTCGCTCTGCGCAAGTTCAGCGGAAAGAATATCTATGATTTCGGACTCCCGGAGCGTCTGCGGACGCTCCGGGAGTCCATTTTCACGGGAAGGGTCGCAGCGGTAAGCGACATTTGCAGCGCCGCTTCCTTCGGAAGTGCGGCGCTGCGGAAAAATCTTGCGATGCCGTTTGCCTTTACAGCCCCTCCCGGTTCTTCGTTCCCTCCTTGACTTCCCTGTGCCGCACCGCTATAATAAAAGGGTAAAAGGATAAATGCGTTTATCCGGGCAGAGTAGCGCCGCACACCGTCTGCGCAGAGAGAACAGGCCGCTGGCTGGAAGCCTGTTTGCAGACCGCTGCGCAAAGTGCGCCCGGACAGCACGCGGCGGGAACCCCTGCGGGGAAGTATCGCCGTGCGGTGCGCCGCCGTTACCGGCTTTGAGCGACAAACAGAAGTGGAACCGCGATTTTGATTTTAAAACCGCCTTCGGAGCTGTGCCCTGTGCACTGCTCCGGGGGCGTTTTTTTGCGGCTTCTGTTTGGAACAAAAAGGAGAATTGACCATGCAGATCTTCAACACCCTGACCCGACAGAAGGAAGAATTTGTGCCGCAGGTGCCCGGCGAGTACCGCATCTACGTCTGCGGCCCTACCGTGTACAACTATATCCACATCGGCAACGCACGCCCGCTGATCGTGTTCGACACCCTGCGCCGCTATCTGGAATACCGGGGCAACAAGGTGATCTACGTTTCCAACATCACCGATATCGACGATAAGCTCATCAAGAAGGGACAGGAAGAGGGCACCTCCATGAAGGAGGTGGCACAGCGCTTTGAGGCCGAGTACCTGAAGGATGCCGCCGGTCTGAACTGCGAAAAGCCCACTGTACAGCCCCGCGCCACCGAGCATATCCCCCAGATCCTGGATATCGTCAAGGATCTGATCGACTCCGGCCACGCCTACGTTGCCAAGAACGGCGATGTATACTTCCGGGTGAAGAGCGACCCCGGCTACGGCAAGCTGAGCCACCTGAATCTGGACGATCTGGAAAGCGGCAACCGCGAACTGCGCAGCCGCATGGAGGACGACCTGAAGGAGGACCCCGCCGACTTTGCCGTCTGGAAGGCCGCAAAGCCCGGTGAGCCCGCATGGGAAAGCCCCTACGGCATGGGCCGCCCGGGCTGGCACATCGAGTGCAGCGCCATGAGCCGCACCCATCTGGGCAAGACCATCGACCTGCACTGCGGCGGTCAGGATCTGATCTTCCCCCACCACGAAAACGAGATCGCCCAGAGCGAGTGCGCCAACGGCTGCGAGTTTGCCCGCTACTGGATGCACAACGGTTTCATCAACGTGGACAACCAGAAAATGTCCAAGAGCCTGCACAACTTCTTTACCGTGCGGGATGTGGCAAACCTCTACGGCTACGAGCCCATCCGCTATTTCATGCTGACCGCCGGCTACCGGATGCCCCTGAACTACACCGTGGACCTCATCGAAAGCTGCAAGAACAGTCTGGAGCGCCTGTACACCTGCCGCGAGAATCTGGACTTTGCCCTGAGCAAGACCGACTTCGGCACCGACGAGACTTTGAAAGAAAAGGCCGCCGAGGCACGCACCAAGTTCTGCACCGCCATGGACGACGACCTGAACACCCCGGATGCGCTTGCTGCCGTGTTTGATTTGGTCAAGGAGATCAACACCCTGTCCGCCGCTTCCAGCAAGGCTGCCCTGGAGACCGCAGCCGCCGCCTTTGACGAGATCACCGGCGTGCTGGGTCTGCTGTACAACCGCAAGAAGGACGAGGTGCCCGCCGAGGTGACCGAACTGGTGGAAAAGCGCGCTGCCGCCAAGAAGGCCAAGGACTGGGCCACCGCAGACGCCATCCGCGCACAGCTGACCGAGCTGGGCTGGGCTGTCAAGGACACCGCACAGGGTCCCCAGCTGAGCAAGCTGTAAAACTTAGCGCCGCAAGCGCGCTGTAACAAAAAAGAGGACGCCGCACGAAGCGGTGTCCTCTTTTTGCTGCTTATGATATTGTCAGGATCAGTGGCCGCAGCTCTCGCAGTGCTCACAATCCTCTTCCAGCTTGCCCACGATGGGTTCCGGGTCGATGCCCTGACGGCGGTAGTAGTCGGACAGAGCAGCCTTGACAGCCTGCTCCGCCAGAACAGAGCAGTGCACCTTGACCGGAGGCAGACCTTCCAGAGCCTCCACAACGGCCTTGTTGGTCAGCTTCAGCGCCTCGTCCACGGTCTTGCCCTTGATCAGGTCGGTGGCCATGCTGCTGGTGGCAATGGCTGCGCCGCAGCCAAAGGTGAGGAACTTAACGTCCACGATCACATTGTTCTCGATCTTCAGGTACATCCGCATGATGTCGCCGCACTTGGGGTTGCCCACTTCACCCACGCCGTTTGCGTCGGGCAGTTCACCTACGTTGTGCGGATTTGCGAAATGCTCCATGACCTTGGCACTATACATACTTGCCATAATTACTGCTCTCCCTTCAGGCTGAACTGGCGGGCCTTGTTCTGACCCTGCAGCCACATACAACTCATAGCGCGGCGGCGGGGGATGACCTCCTCCAGCACGTCACACAGATATTTTGCTTCCTCCATGGTGTTCTGCGGGCCAAAGGTGAACCGCATGGAACCGTGGCCGATCTCCTCCGGCAGGCCGATGCTCAGCAGCACATGGCTGGGGTCCAGACTGTCGGAGTTGCAGGCGGAGCCGGTAGAGGCGCAGATGCCGTGCATATCCAGATCCAGCAGGATGGTCTCGCCCTCCAGACCCGGGAAGCTGATGTTCACATTGTTGGGCAGACGGGGGCTGCGGCCGCCGTTCAGGCGGGCTTCCGGGATGTTCTTGAGGATGCGGTCGATGACGTAATCGCGCAGCTCGCTCTCGTGGGCCATGCGCTCATCCAGATGCGTGGTAGCCATTTCCAGTGCCTTGCCCATACCGGCAATACCGGCTACGTTCTCAGTACCGGCGCGGTGGCGGGCCTCCTGACTGCCGCCATCGATCAGGTTCTGGGGCCATACGCCCTTGCGGCAGTACAGTGCACCCATGCCCTTGGGGCCATTGAACTTGTGGGCGCTCATGGACAGCATATCCACGCCCAGCTCCTTCACATCCACAGGGATGGCACCCACAGCCTGCACGGCATCGGTGTGCATCCACACGCCATGCTTGTGGGCGATCTCGGCGATCTCCTTGATGGGCTGGATAGTGCCGATCTCGTTGTTGGCCATCATGATGCTGACCAGTGCGGTATCGGGACGGATGGCGGCTTCCACGTCCTCGGGGCGGATGTAGCCCTCGGAGGTGGGGCGGATATAGGTCACCTCAAAGCCTATGCGCTCCAGTGCAGCCATGCTGTGCATGATGGCGTGGTGCTCGAAAGCGCTGGTGATGAGGTGCTTTTTGTTCTGGCGTGCCTTGGTGAAGGCGGTGCCCTTTACGGCCCAGTTGTCGGCCTCGGAGCCGCAGCTGGTAAAGAAGAGCTCCGCCGGACTTGCATTGATGGCCTTTGCCACCTGCGCACGGCCGGTGTCCACGAATTCCTTGGCCTCGTAGCCCACACTGTAATGGCTGCTGGGGTTGCCGCAGGCACCGCTGAGCGCCTGCACCATTACCTCCAGCACCTCCGGTGCACAGGCTGTGGTGGCAGCATTATCTACATAAACCACTTTTTCTGTGTTTTCCATAAGAATGACCCTTTCTCATTGAATGCGTGTGCCACAGGGCGGCACCCCCGCACGCACGCGCGGAATCCTTTCAACGGATAAGTTATACCATATCATTCCCTAGTATGTCAATAGGAATACTGGAATTCCCGGTTCAAAAGCAATTTTTTGCGCCCGCAAAGCCGGAAAGAACCATTATTTGCCTTTTCCGGTCAGCTTGCCCAGCGCCACCTTCCACTTGGGGTAGCCCCAGCGCTTATCCTCGGCAAAGTCGTCTGCCAGCTTCCACGGGAACACCCCGCCGTCAAAGTACAGATTGCCGGCTTCGTCCACCCGGTCCAGCTTTTTGGGCAGATAGCTTTCGTCATAGTAGCTTTTGCGGCGGTCCGGCAGCACCCAGTGCAGGGTACCGTCCTCGTCCATGCCGGACGCCCACACGCCGAACACAAAGGTGGCAGCTTCGCCGTAGCAGTGCTGCTCAAAGCGGATAGCGCCATCATAGTAGAACTTGATGACCTCCAGCGTGCCGGATTCCTTTTTGCCGTCCCGACCTAAAGTAGGGCGGTAATCCTGCTGGTAACGGCAGCCGCAGTGGCTGCCCGCGAACTCTTTTGCATGGAACGACATGGCATGGTTTCCTTTCTGTTGTGGTTTTGCGCTTCTTATTATAATAAGCGGCTTTTTGGCGGGACGATTTGGAATATCCTCCGCTGCGCTCTGGATATTTTTAGCGGAATTGGATTTTTTATTTGAGCATCTGAAAAGCCTGCGGGCTTTTCAGATGCTCTTTTTCACGAGTGGAGGGCGCCGGTTTTCTAAGCCCCTTTTGTGAAAATGCGTTTGGAGCGGCCCGCAGGCCGCGACAAACGCGAAATAAAAATAAATTTTCCGCTATTTATGCCCAGAGCGTAAGCGGAGGGCATTTCAATGGTTTTCCTTAAAAATGCCCCTCAAAATCGCCCTCGATCTCGTAGGGCCAGCTTAAAATGCCGCCGAGGTCCCGCAGGTCGGTGTAGCCAAGGGCTTCCAGCTTCTGCACGGCATCGGCGCTGCGGCGTCCGGTGCGGCAGTACACCAGCCACAGGGCGTTTTTGTCCGGCAGCACCTCGGCGGCGCGGTCGGTGACCTGTCCCAGCGGCAGCAGCTTTGCCCCGGGGATGTGCCCCACGGCGTATTCGTCCGGCTCGCGCACATCCACAGCCACGGCCTTGCCGGAATCCAGCAGACGGATGGCGTCTGCGGCGGTGATCTTCTCTGTCATACTCTCACTCCTCAAAAATAGGTTCTGTTCCATCCTATGATAACAGACCTTTTTTGTTTGCACAAGAGGTTTCTCCTTTGCAAAATCCGAGTAACGTGCTATACTATGAAATACAGCAAGGAGAGGACGACCATGAAATTTTCCACCAAGAGCCGCTACGCCCTGCGCCTGATGGCGGAGCTGGCGCGCTATGCGCCGGGCACCACCGTCAGCCTGAAGGAGATCAGCGAACGGCAGAACCTGAGCCTGAAATATCTGGAGCAGATCGTCACCCCGCTGGCGCGGGTGGGGCTGGTCAAGAGCGAGCGGGGCAGTCAGGGCGGCTACCGCCTGACAAAAGACCCTGCCGACTACACCGCCGGCGAGATCCTGCGCGCCATCGAGGGCAGCGTAGCGCCCATTCCGTGCCTTGGCAGCGTGACCAACGAGTGCCCCATGTCCGAGCAGTGCTTCACCCTGCCGTTCTGGGCGGGGCTGGACGAGGTGATCAACCAGTATATCGACAGCGTCACACTGGAACAGCTGGCAAGCCAGCTGCCCGCACCGGATTCCGCCGCGCAGGAGAGCTGCTGCAGCTGCGGCGGCACAAAAAATGAGAAATAAGTAAAAATAAGGCTTGACATTCCCCTTTGCATCGGCTATAATAATCAAGCATTCAGCGAATGTATATAGGGGTATAGCTCAGCTGGTAGAGCAGCGGTCTCCAAAACCGCGTGCCGTGAGTTCGAAACTTACTACCCCTGCCATGACGCACAGGTTCTTCGGAACTTGTGCGTTTTGTTTTTAGTAAAACTCCCCCAGTCTCGCTGCGCTCGACAGCCCCCTCTAAGATGGGGCCTTTGGCGCGCCCGGAAACTTTACCGCCACCGCCAAAAGCCGTCCCCTTGGGGAAGGTGGCTGCGACCAAAGGGAGCAGACGGAAGGGGTCTTTACCCCCTTCTGCAAAAAATTGCATTTTCTGCAAATTTGTGCTTGACAACAGGCCGACTTTTCGATATAATAGAGCACGTTCCCGCGGTAAGACGCCGCACGAACTTGAGCGATCATGGCCCGGTAGCTCAGTTGGTTAGAGCACCAGCCTGTCACGCTGGGGGTCGTCGGTTCGAGCCCGATCCGGGTCGCCATTTGCTGCTATAGCTCAGTTGGTAGAGCGCATCCTTGGTAAGGATGAGGTCTCCAGTTCGAATCTGGATAGCAGCTCCAAAGGCAAACACCTCGAAGTCTTAGGACTTCGGGGTGTTTTTTGTTTATCCTTTCAGCCGCACCGCAAAAATACCGCCGCACAGCTGTGCGGCGGTATTTTTCATTCTTCCCCATCGGGGATATTTTCTGCGTCCAGCAGATACTCGGTCTCGGTCTGCTGCTCCATCTGCTGCACTGTCCAGTCCAGCTGCACAGCGCCGCTCAGGTCCAGCGAATAGTCCTCGGTGTACAGCAGACTGCCGGTGTTCAGGCTGCTTTCTGCCGGGCTGCGGGCATCCCATGTAAAGTGCAGCTTTTCCGGCGGCACGGTGCACTGCTTTGCCAGTGCGGTCAGGGTGTAGCAGTCCCGGGCAAAGGCGGCGGCGCTGTCGTAGGGGCCAAACAGCTCCACAGTCAAGGTCAGGCAGGTATCCCCGGCGGGCAGGGCGGCGGCCTGCTGCAACGTCTCGACCTGCGGGCCGCTCAGGTACAGCCAGCCGCTGATGTTCTGGATGGCGATGTCCTGCGCGTCTTGCTTGCAGGCGGAGTACAGTTCGTCAATGGCCTGTGCGCTCAGACGGTTCATCGTCTGCTGATTTTCGCCGCTCAACTCGTCCCATAGCATGGGCAGCATTGCCATGCAAAAGCAGCCCGCCATCAGCACCAGACAGACCAGCACGGACACAAAATCGTACTTCCAGCGGCCGGGGCGGGCGGCAAAAAACAGCACCTCGCACCCCAGCAGCACCAGCGCCACCGCCGGGGCAATTTTCAGGGTCAACTGCACATCAAAGCCCGGCACAAAGAAATACAGCAGAAAGAACACGCCCGCCGCAATGAGACACGCGCCCAAGGTCAGGCTGCCCACCCGGCGCAAGGGCTTTTCAGCGGGTCGTTTTTCTGCCGGTTTCTGCTCCGGCGCGGGCGCGCTGCCCGGCTGTGCCGTCAAGGGGGTCTTATTCTGCTCGGTCATCGTCATCCTCCGCAGGGGTTTCGTTCTGTTCTGCGTCGGTCACCGGCTCCCCCAGCAGTGCCGAAAGCTCCGGCATGGCAAAATGGGTATCCGTGTCTGCGGTGTCCTCTGCATCCTCAGCCTGCGGCGCAGCCGTGTAGGCGTGGAAATCCTCGGCTTCCTCAGTCTCCTCTTCAGGGAGCTGCTTGCCCTTTTTGTTTTTCGGGCCGCGCACCAGCCACATACCGCACACGATCAATGCCACGCAGACCACGATCTGCGGCAGGGCGTCCAGCATCAGGTAGATGGCGCGGAAAACCGGGTTATCCTGTCCCCAGCGCCACATCACATCGCCCAGCACCCGCATGATGATGTTGTTATAGAACACGATCGCGCCCAGCGCGATGAGCCCCCAGCCCACCAGCTTGTGGCTTTCGCCCATGAACTGGGTCATGCGGGCATCGTGCCAGTTAAAGTGCACCAGATAATCGTCCTCCGGGGCTTTTTCTGCCGCCAGCTGCGCGCGGAGGTTCAAGGTATCGAAAAAGCTGTACATATACACAACGATGCAGCCGACTACCAGTGCGTCCAGCCCCGTGGTGCTGCCTAGGATGATGAACAGGCAGAACATTGTGATGAGCGAGAGCCCCCGCTTCATATAGCCCTGATACATCTGCCCCGCACCGGGGATGCAGGCAAACAGCAGGGTCAGGATCCCGTTTTTCTTCATAATCAGTTCCCTCATTTCTCAGTGGTGTCTGCACTGTGGTGCAAAAGCGCATCCAGTGCATCGGATAGTTTCTCGGTCAGCTGTTTTTTGTCCTCTATGGGCTTGCCCAGCGGGGCGGTGGATGGCTGCGGGGCTTTGTGGTTCACCGGCTTGCCCAGCAGCTCCGGTTCGGTCTGCTGAGTAGTCTGCGGCAGCCATGTGTTCAGCTGCTGCCCGGTGTGCAGGATCTGTTCCAGCGTACCGGCACGCCACAGCGTCAGCGCCAGCACGGCGGCTACGGTCGCCACAGCGGCGCGTCCCCATGTGTTCTGCATCAGCCGTATCCAGATGGTGCCCATCACCGCGCCCCGGGCGGAGCGCGGCGGCTGTTCCAGCACATCATCGGTCAGCAGGGCGGTATAGCGGTCCATGCAGCGGTCGCAGTAGGCAAGGTGTTCGGCGGCTTCCAGCCGCTGCGTTTCGTCCAATTGCCCGCCGACCAGTGCCTGTAAGCCTTCCTCGCTCAGACAGCCTTTTGCGTCAAACAGTTCCATGTACGCTCCTCCTTTCACAGGGTACGCGGTCGTTTTGCAAGATCTGCTGCGCCAGCATCTTTTTGGCGCGGTAGACCTGTGCTTCCACCGTTTTGGGCGGTCGGCCGCACAGCCTTGCAGCTTCGGCCATGGTGTGCTGCTCCAGCAGCACCAGACGGCAGGGCGTGCAGTAGGGCTCACGCAGATTTAAGATCATCTCCGTAAGCTCCTCCTCGCCCAGCGCATCCAGCACCTGCTGTTCCGGCTGCATACCGGGCGGCGCGCCTTCCAGCGCCAGCACCTCGTCGCCGGGGGTGTTCATCTTGCGCACCCATGCGCTGCGCAGATAGTCCTTGGCTTTGTTGGCGGCGATGCGCGCCAGCCACTGCTTTTCAAAGCCGGGCGGGCAGCGGTCGATGGCCCGCCACGCCGCCAGAAAAGTCTCCTGCGTCAGGTCCTGCGCTTCCTGTACATCCGGTACCAGCTGGTGGCAGACCGTGTACACGAGCGCCTGATATTTCTGCACCATCGTGCTGAATTCCTGTGTTGTCAACGCGCTGCACGGCCTCCTTTCCGGTTCTGGATGCGGTGCTCTGCGCCGCCCTTCTGTCTTTAATACGAGGGAGCGGCGGCAGTTCCTGCAAAAAACTAAAATATTTTCAAACTTTTTCTTCTCCCACAGATATGGTACAATAGCAGTATAGCACACAGGGAGGATTTACGCCATGGCTTCTACCACCCGTCAGGCGCTTTTACAGGCGCTCAGCGCCGCCGAGGGCGCGTATATTTCCGGCCAGCAGCTGGCGCAGCAGCTGGGGGTCAGCCGCGCCGCCGTGCACAAGGCGGCGGCGGCGCTTACCGCGCAGGGCTATGCGCTGGAAGCCGTCTCCCGCCGGGGGTACCGTCTGCTGGGCGGCGACCCCTTCTGCGCCGAAGCGGTAGGCCCCTACCCTGCCCCGGTGCAGCTGTACGACACGCTGGAAAGCACCAACCGCACCGCAAAGCTGCTGGCGCTGGAAGGCGCTGCCCACGGCACGCTGGTGCTGGCGGGCGGGCAGACCGCCGGGCGCGGGCGGCTGGGACGCAGCTTTGCCAGCCCGGCGGGCAAAGGGGTGTACTGTTCGGTAGTGCTGCGCCCGCCGCTGCCTGCCGCCAACGCCCAGACCGCCACCATCGGCGCGGCGGTGGCGGTGTGCCGGGCGGTGCGGACGCTGTGCGGGCTGGAACTTGCCATCAAGTGGGTGAACGACCTGTATTACAAGGGCAAAAAGGTGTGCGGCATCCTGACCGAAGCCGGTACTGACCTTGAAAGCGGCCAGCTGGAATGGCTGGTGGTGGGCATTGGGCTGAATCTGACCGCCACGGCTGAGGACTTTCCCCCGGAGCTGACCGCCAAAGCAGGCAGCTTATACCCCGGCGGCCCTGCCCCGGTAAGCCGGGCGGCGCTGGCGGGTGCCATCGGGCGGGAGCTGTTAGCGCTGTGCCCGGGTTTTGAATGTCTGGACGAGTACCGCGCCCGCTGCTTTGTGCCCGGCCACTGGGTGACCGTGTGCACCGGCACCGAGACCTACGCCGCACAGGCGCTTTCTATCGACGGCACCGGGCGGCTGGTGGTGCAGCGGGAGGGCGGCCGCATCGAAGCGCTGCGCTGCGGCGAAGTGACTATCCGTCCTACCAAAACAGATTGACCGGCAACACCGTCATCCCCCGATGCGGTACATATCCCGGGTCACCGGGATATCAAGGCAGTCCCACGGGTGGAAGGGATGCTGCAGGGGCTTGCTGCGGACAGCCGCCCGGATGGCTTCCAGCAGCTGCACATCCGATGCGCCGCCGCGCAGCATTTTTCCCAGCTCTACGCCTTCCTCGCTGGCCAGACAGGGCCGCAGGAAACCGGAGGCCGACAGCCGCACCCGGTTGCAGCGGGTGCAGAAAGGCTCTTTGCCGTGCACCGGGCTGATAAAGCCCACACTGCCCGCCCAGCCGGGGTTTGTGTAGTATACCGCCGGCCCGTCCCCAAAAGCGGCGCTCTGCGCCGGGGGCAGGCTGTACAGCCGGGGATAATCCTGCCGCAGCTGCTGCAGGATCTCGCTGTTGGGGATGCCCAGTTCCTGCAGTTCCCGGGCGCAGCCCACGGGCATCAGCTCCAGAAACCGCAGCCGGACGGGGAAAAACCGGACATACCGCCGGACGAGCCAGCGGTAGTCCTGCTCATTATAGCCCCGCAGCGCCATATAGTTGAGCTTGAGCGGGATGCCGCAGAACATGGCATCCTCAAAAGCCTGCTTCACGGCGGCGTGCTGCTGCGGCGTAAGGCGGGAGATGCGCTTGTTCCGTGTATAGCTCAGGCTGTTCAGGCTCAGATTGATGCCGTCCAGCCCGGCTTCCTTCAGCGCCGGCAGCTGCGCCGACAGCAGAGTGCCGTTGGTGGTCAGGGTCACCTTGCGGATGCCGGGCACAGCCTTGAGCCGGGCGGTCAGCTGCGGTACGCCGGCGCGCAGCAAAGGCTCGCCGCCGGTCAGCCGCAGGGTATCGATGCCGCAGGCGGCAAACAGCTGCACCAGATGCAGCAGCTCTGCATCGGTAAGCTCCTGCGGCGGCAGCGCGGCAGGCTCCTGCGGGCGGCAGTAGCAGCAGCGCAGGTTGCAGCTCTCGGTCAGCGAGAGCCGCAGGCAATGGATATCACGGTTTGCCTGATCATACATAGCTTTGGTCTCCTTGCGCCCCGTCTGCGGGGCTGTTTTTATGCCTGCCGGATGCCGGATGAAAAAAGCCCCTGTCCGCCTTGCAGACAGGGGCTTTTCAATCAACCCTCGGTAAAGTATTCCGGGTGGACGCTGCGGGCCTGCTCCACCGAAAGCTTATAGCGGTTCAGGTGGCTTTCCAGCGCTTCGCCAAGCTCTTCGGCGGTGCCGTGCAGCACCATTTCCAGAATGCGGGTGTGCGCATCGCAGACGGACTTGTTCTCGTTGGTCTGCAGGCTGAACTTGCGGATGCGCTCCACGTGCTGCAGCTCGCCGAGCATATGGTCAAAATGTGCTTCCATGCCGGTGATCTCAAACGCCTTGCGGTGGAACTGGTTGTCCAGCTCCAGCAGGCGGGTCTCCCGGTTCGGCTGGGTCTGGTCGGCCTCCAGCAGGCGGTAGTTCTCAATGATCTGCCGGTACTCCTGCTCCTGCTGGTCGGTCAGATGGCCGCGCACCCGGTTCAGGATCTCTTTTTCAAGGGTAAAACGGGCAAACTGCTCCAGCTCCATCCGCTTCAGGTCGATAGGAGCCACATGGGTGCCGCTCTGGGGCTTGATGTCCACCATGTGGGCAATGTTGAGCATGATCAGCGCTTCCCGCATGGGGGTGCGGCTGATGCCCATCTGCTCCGCAAGCTCCCTGTCGTTCAGGGGGTCGCCGGGCTTCAGCTCCATGGTGATGATCCGGCTTCGGATGGTCTGATACGCCTGTTCCCTCGCACTCAAAGATGCCATTGCAGTGTTCTCCCTTCGGGGTCAGTTGGTGATATATTAGTATATGACCATATTACCCAACTGCCGGGCAACTGTCAATAGCAGGAGCAACCGAAAATCAAAGGCAATTTTTTGCTATTTTGTTCAATGAAGTGCCCGCACCCGGCGGTACGCCACCGGCAGCCACACAAAAGCCACTGCCAAGCCGCAGGCCACGTCAATGACCGAGTGCTGCTTGGTGAACACGGTGGACAGGCAGATCAGCGCCGCCCAAACCCATGCCAGCGCCTTGCGCAGGGGCTTGCCCTCTGCCAGCTTACTGTGGCTGAAGGCCATTGCCATGCAGGCAGAGCTTTGGCAGTGGATGGAGGGGCAGACGTTCACGGCGGCGTCCGCTTTCCACAGCAGCTGCATGATCCGCAGCGCCGGGTTATCCCGGCCAAGGGACTCCACAGCGGGACGCAGCTCCAGCCCGTTGGGCAGGATCATGTACACGATCAGGCAGAAGGTCATGCCGGAAAACATGGTCAGGCAAAGCTTATCGTAGCTGGCGGTATCGCACCACCACAGTGCCGCCGTCACCCCCGCCAGCAGCAAAAACCAGCTGCAATAGGGGAGCACGAACCACTCGTTGAAGGGGATCAGATCGTCCAGCGGACTGTGCAGGATATATTTCGGGGCGGTAACGGTGAGATCCAGCCAGAAGAACCAGATCAGGTACACCACCCAGTACAGCTGGTACCACAGGTGCGGGCGGCACCGGCTGCGCAGTTGGCTAAGCTTCATGTCGTTTCTCCTATTTTTTATGTGAATTGACGTGCTATTATAGCACATTCCGTCCACTTGCGCAATTGCCGCCCCTGCGATACAATAAAAACAAGCTGGATCTTATTATAAAAGGAGTACCCTATGCCACAACAATTTCCCGCCATCCGTCTGGTCGCACTGGATCTGGACGGCACTCTGCTGAACCGCGAGGGACACGTCACTCCCCGCACCCGCGCCGCATTGCAGGCCGCCGTGGACAAGGGCGTGTACATCGTGCCCGCCACCGGCCGTCCGCTGGCCAGCCTGCCGCCGGAGGTGGCGCAGCTGCCCGGCATCCGCTACGTTATCACCTGCAACGGTGCCGCCGTGTGGGACTTGGGCGCAGACCCCGTGGGCGCAGTGTACAGCCGCTATTCCAACGCGAAAGAGCACCGCACCAGCACCCCGGTCTGCCTGCTGCACAGCCTGATGCCGGTGGAGACTGCCCGCGAAGCCTTTGCCGTCTGCGAGAGCTTCCACGCCGACCTGCGCATTTTCTCGGACGGATACGCCTGCACCGATGCCCACAGCATTGCGCTGGCCGCTGCCCGGGCGGCGCAGAAGGACAGCACCGAAGCGCGCCAGCCCAATGACGGACGCTTTACCATCCTGCGGGACGCAGCCGAGTGGATGAGCCGCAACGCCTTTGCCATTGAAAAGCTCTGCGTGTTCTTTGAGGACCCGCAGCAGGCTGCGGCTGCCTTGCCCCGCTTTTACGCCGTCCCGGGCGTGGAGGTCGTGCAGGGGTCGCCGAAAAATGTGGAGGTGACCGCCGCCGGTGTGGACAAGGGCGAAGCGCTGCGCGCGCTGGCAGACCGGCTGGGCGTCCCGCACGAAAGTACCCTTGCGGTGGGCGACAGTGAGAACGACCGCGCCATGCTGCAAAAGGCAGGGGTCGCCGCTGTAATGGCCAACGGAATGCCGGAAATTCAGGCGCTGGCGCGCCTTGTCAGCAAGGCCGACTGCGACCACGACGGCGTGGCAGAGATACTGGAAACACTTGGCATCTGAGCCAGTTTTTACAGCAATTTCACAGCATTTTCACCGGGTTTTGCCCCGATTTTTCGGGTCGTTCGTCATTTTTGTGCAATGTATACAAGCTATTATGCCAAACATTGTGCTTGTTGAGTATTACCAAAGACGGGCTGTTCGTTTATACTAGTATCATAAGCGCGTATGGGGGTATTGCGCCCACAGGAGCAAGCCCGACGCACCGAGAGAGTTCAAATATAAAAGGAGAAATGCGTTATGAATCCCATCGTAGAAAAGGTCTATCAGATCGGCATTATCCCTGTTATCGCTTTTAACAGCGTTGATGAGGCCCTGCCCCTGTGCAAGGCTCTGGCTGAGGGCGGTCTGCCCGCAGCCGAGGTCACCTTCCGCACTGCCTGTGCTGAAGAGTGCATCCGCAAGATCCACGAGGAGATGCCCGAGATGCTGCTGGGTGCCGGCACCGTTCTGACCTGCGAGCAGGCTGACCGTGCTATGGCTGCCGGTGCTTCCTTCATCGTTGCTCCCGGCTTCGACCCCGAGGTCTGCAAGCACGTCATTGACAAGGGCGGCATCATGATGCCCGGCACCTGCTCCGCAGGCGAGATGCAGCAGGCCATGAACATGGGCTGCGAGGCTCTGAAGTTCTTCCCCGCCGAGGCAAACGGCGGCGTGGGTATGCTGAAGAACATCGGCGCTGCCCTGAAGGGCGCTCGCTGGATGTGCACCGGCGGCGTCAACGCCAAGAACGTCAATGATTATCTGGGCTACGACCAGATCTTCGCTGTTGGCGGCACCTGGATGTGCAAGAGCGACGTGATCAAGGCCGGCGACTGGGCAAAGATCACCGCACAGAGCAAGGAAGCTGTTGACACCATGCTGGGCCTGAAGCTGCTGCACGTCGGCATCAACACCGATAACGAGGAAGAGGCCATGAAGGTGGCTAACCTGATCGGCGCTATGCTGAACATGAAGATCGCTCCCGGCAACTCCAGCATCTTTGTCGGCAACAAGGAGTTCGAGATCATGAAGAAGCCCGGCCGCGGCACCAATGGCCACATCGCCATCGGCTGCAACAACGTGGACCGCGCCATCTACCACCTGTCTCAGCGCGGCGTGAAGTTCGATCTGGACAGCAAGAACGTGAAGAACGGCAAGACCGTTGCCTGCTACATGGCAGACGAGATCGCCGGCTTTGCCTTCCATCTGGTGCAGGCATAAGCGCCTGTCCCCTTTTACCCGTAAAAGCCCCACCGCAGCGGGTATGCCCTGCGGCGGGATGAATGAAACACCTGATATAAAGGAGAATAACCAATGAAAGTCGTTACTTTTGGCGAACTGATGGTCCGTCTGCAGCCCTTCAACTACGAGCGTTTCGTTCAGGCCAACAGCCTGGAGTTTACCTTCGGCGGCGGCGAGGCTAACGTTGCTGTTTCTCTGGCCAACTACGGTCTGGACGCAGCTTTCGTTACCAAGCTCCCCGCACACGCAATCGGTCAGGCCGCTGTCAACAGCCTGCGCCGTTACGGCGTTGATACCAGCATGATCACCCGCGGCGGTGACCGTGTGGGCATCTACTACAACGAGAAGGGCGCTTCTCAGCGTGGTTCCGTCTGCATCTACGACCGTGCCAACAGCGCCATCCAGCTGGCTCAGCCCTCCGACTTTGATTGGGATAAGATCTTCGAGGGCGTGGATTGGTTCCACTTCACCGGCATCACCCCGGCTCTGGGCGAGAATGTTGTCGAGATCTGCCGCGAGGCCTGCAAGGCTGCTAAGGCTCATGGCGTGAAGATCAGCTGCGACCTGAACTACCGCGGCAAGCTGTGGACCCGTGAGCAGGCCCGCGCTGCCATGACCGATCTGTGCCAGTATGTTGACGTCTGCATCTCCAACGAGGAGGACGCAAAGGACGTGTTCGGCATCGAGGCCGAGGCTACCGATATCTACGGCGGCAAGCTGAACGCTGAGGGCTACAAGAGCGTTGCCAAGCAGCTGGCTGACAAGTTCCACTTCGAGAAGGTCGCTATCACCCTGCGTGAGAGCCACAGCGCATTCGACAACGGCTGGAGCGCTATGCTGTACGATGTTGCTTCGGGCGAGTACTGCTTCTCCAAGAAGTACGACCTGCACATCATCGACCGCGTTGGCGGCGGCGACTCCTTCGGCGGCGGCCTGATCTACAGCCTGCTGACCGGCAAGAGCACTCAGGAGGCTGTGGAGTTCGCAGTTGCAGCTTCCGCTCTGAAGCACTCCATCGAGGGCGACTACAACATGATGACCGTGTCCGAGGTCGAGAAGCTGGCCGGCGGCGACGGTTCCGGCCGTATCCAGCGCTAAGAGCAGGAGGGAGTCCGCTATGGATATCCGTTATTCCTGCAACCAGAAGGATTTCAAGCGCTATACTACCGAGGAAATGCGGGACGAGATGCTGATCACCGGCCTGTACAAGGCTGATGAAGTGGTGGCCGTTTACAGCCATGTGGACCGTATGGTCACGCTGGGCTGTATGCCGGTGCACGAGACCGTGTCCATCGACAAGGGCATCGACATCTGGGCCAACTTCGGCACCCACTACTTCCTGGAGCGCCGCGAGATCGGTATGTTCAATATCGGCAAGGATTCCACCGGCATCGTGGTGGCTGACGGCGTAAAGTACGAGCTGGGCTATAAGGACTGCTTATACATCACGCAGGGCACCAAGGAAGTCACCTTTGCTTCCGCCGACCCGGAGCATCCCGCCAAGTTCTACATGGTCTCTGCTCCGGCGCACTGCGCTTACCAGACCCGTCTGATCAAAATGGCTGATGCAAACCACCGCCCGCTGGGCAGCGTGGACACCTGCAACAAGCGCACCATCAACCAGTTCATCCACCCGGATGTGCTCAAGACCTGCCAGCTGAGCATGGGTATGACCGAGCTTGCACCGGGTTCCAACTGGAACACGATGCCCAGCCACACCCACGAGCGGCGCATGGAGATCTATACCTACTTTGAACTGCCCGAGGGGCAGGTGGTGTTCCATATGTGCGGCGAGCCTACCCAGACCCGCCACATCGTGATGCACAACGAGGATGCTGTCATCAGCCCCTCCTGGAGCATTCACAGCGGCGTAGGCACCTCGAACTATACGTTTATCTGGGCAATGGGCGGCGAGAACATGGAGTTTGACGACATGGACAACATCGCTACCACTGACCTGCGCTAAAAAGCACCAATCAAACGCCCCGTACCGGGAAACCGGTACGGGGCGTTTTGCTAAAAAATTAACTTGGATACTGTGAAAAAAGGAGAACATCATGGATCTGTCTGCATTCAACCTGCAGGGCAAAGTAGCCCTGATCACCGGCGGTGCCCACGGCATCGGTTTTTCCATCGCAGAGGGCATGGCCAAGTGCGGCGCCGTCATCTGCTTCAACTGCTCCTCTGAGGCCAGCTTAGAAAAGGGCATGGCCGCCTACAAGGCTGCCGGCATCGACGCCCACGGCTATGTGGCAGACGTTTCCGACGAGGACGCCGTGAACGCCATGGTGGCAAAGATCAAGGCCGAGGTCGGCTCTGTGGATATTCTGGTGAACAACGCCGGCCTGATGAAGCGCGTGCCCATGATCGAGATGAGCCACGCCGACTTTATGCGTGTGATCGACGTCCATGTAGGCGGTGCTTTCAACTGCTCCAAGGCCGTGCTGCCCGACATGATGGAAAAGCGCGAGGGCAAGATCATCAACATCTGCTCCATGATGAGCGAGCTGGGCCGCGAGACCGTCTCTGCCTACGCCGCCGCCAAGGGTGCATTGAAGATGCTGACCAAGAACATCGCCTCCGAGTACGGCGAGTACAACATCCAGTGCAACGGCATGGGCCCCGGCTACATTGCCACCGCCCAGACCGCTCCCCTGCGCGAGATCCAGCCGGACGGCAGCCGCCACCCCTTTGACCAGTTCATCGTTGCCAAGACCCCCGCAGGCCGCTGGGGTGACCCGGAGGACATGGTTGGCCCCTGCGTGTTCCTTGCCAGTCACGCATCCGACTTTGTGAACGGCCAGATCCTCTACGCCGACGGCGGCATTCTGGCTTATATCGGCCGCCAGCCTAAGTAAAAGCACATAAAAATACACCCCCAGCGCTGCTTTTGCAGTGCCGGGGGTGTTGTGTTTTATACCGTTTTATTTAGAGGTCATTCTGCCAAAGTGGCCTTTTTCCTCTTCGTCCTTTTTGGAGTCGGGCTTTTCTGCGGGGGTCAAGCGCACCTCGGTCACGCGGCGCTTGGCGGTGCGGGTGACCACGCCGTCGTAGCTGCCCAGCGTAAAGCGGTCGCCCACCTTGGGCAGACGGCAGGTCTTTTCCTGCACCAGACCGTTCACCGTGTTGGAGTCGATATCCTCGTCCTCCGGCAGTCCCAGCCGCTCGTACAGGTCATCCACACCGGCGCTGCCCAGCACGATCCAGCTGCCGTCCGACTGCTTGCGGAAGTCCTCGGTCACCTCGTCGTGCTCATCCCAGATCTCGCCTACCAGCTCCTCCAGAATGTCCTCCAGCGTGATGATACCCTCGGTGCCGCCGTACTCGTCCACCACCACAGCCATGTGGTGGTGCTGCTCGCGCAGGGTGCGCAGCAGCTGGGAGATCTGGGTGGAACCGGTGGTGTAGAGGGTGGGCTTGACCAGATCCTCCAGCTTGACCTCCTTTTTCAGGCGTGCCATGTAGAAGTCCTTTTCATGTACCACACCAATGATGTTATCAATGGTGTCGTGGTACACCGGCAGACGGGAGTAGCCGGACTCGGCAAAGGTCTGCGCCACCTCTTCCAGCGGCAGATCGTCCTCCACCGCGATCACATCCACGCGGGGGGTCAGGATCTCTTCCACCTCCACGTCATCAAACTCGATGGCGCTGCGGATCAGCTCGCTTTCCCGGTCGGTCAGCTCGCCGTCATTCTCGGCTTCGCTGACCATGGTCATCAGCTCGCCCTCGGTGATGGTGTCCTCCTCGGTGCTGTGGACAAAGTGTCCCAGAAAGCGCTTCCACTGGCTGAACAGCCATGTCAGCGGGGTAAATACCAGCATCAGCAGGCTGAGCACCGGTGCAACTGCGGTGGCTACCGTTTCCGGCATCTCCTTGGCAAGGCTCTTGGGGGTCACCTCGCCAAAGATCAGCACCACCACGGTCAGCACCATGGTGGACACCGTAGCGCCACGCTCTGCACCCAGCATCTTGGTGAAAATGATGGTGCCGATGGAAGCTGCGGCAATGTTCACGATATTGTTGCCGATAAGGATGGTGGAAAGCAGCTTATCGTATTTTTCAGCCATTGCCAGCACCCGGGCGGCAGAGTTATCGCCGTCCTCGGCGCGGCTTTTCAGGCGGATCTGATTCAGGGAAGAAAATGCGGTCTCGGAGGCGGAGAAAAAGGCAGAGAGTGCCACCAATACTACCAGCGCTACCCAGAGCGTCATACTGCCATCGTCCATAAAAAGGGAAATCACACTCAACTTTCTGTTTTAAATTTAGTTTTATTTGCCCGTTGTATTTTCATTGTGCTTCAACCGTGCCACGCGGGCTTTTCCGTATACAAAAATGTGCTTTCCATCGTTGCCATTTCCGCGATGAAAAGCACATCAATGTTATTTTCTATAATAACATATTCTGCACACAGGTGCAAGCGTTTGACCTGTACTCCATGTACAAAACCGGTAAAGTTTAGCGCAGAACCAATGCGCTGCCGTCATAATCCACCGTCAGGGTGTTGCCCTCGGCATAACTGCCCTTGATGATGGCCTTGGCGATCAGGGTCTCTACGCGGCTCTGGATGAAGCGCTTGATGGGACGTGCACCATAAACGCTGTCGTAGGCAGAATCAATGATGAAGTCCTTGGCGGCGGTGGTCACCTCCAGCTTGAGGTGCTTGCCCTCCTCCATGCGGCTGCGCAGATCCTGCAGCTGCAGATCCACGATCTTGCGCATTTCGTCCTTGGTCAGGCTCTTGTAGTAGACGATCTCGTCCAGACGGTTCAGGAATTCGGGGCGGAACTTGCTCTTGAGCAGCAGGTCGATCTGGTGCTTTGCGTCCTCGCTCAGCTCGTTGGAGCCCTGCGCACGGCGCTGCTCCAGATCATTCAGGATGATGTCACTGCCAAGGTTGGAGGTCAGGATGATGACCGTGTTCTTGAAGTCCACGGTGCGTCCCTGACTGTCCGTGATGCGGCCATCGTCCAGCACCTGCAGCAGGATGTTGAACACATCGGGGTGGGCTTTTTCCACCTCATCGAACAGCACCACGCTGTAAGGTTTGCGGCGCACAGCCTCGGTCAGCTGGCCGCCCTCTTCATAACCGACATATCCCGGAGGCGCGCCGATCAGGCGGCTGACGCTGAACTTCTCCATATATTCGGTCATGTCGATACGCACCATGTTGCGCTCATCGTCAAACAGTGCCTGTGCCAGCGCCTTGGCCAGTTCGGTCTTGCCCACGCCGGTGGGGCCGAGGAACAGGAAGCTGCCGATGGGGCGGTTGGGGTTGGCGATACCGGCGCGGCTGCGCAGGATAGCTTCGCTCACCTTGGTCACAGCCTCGTCCTGACCGATGACCCGCTGGTGCAGCACATCGTCCAGATGCAGCAGCTTCTCGCGTTCGCCCTCCACCAGCTTCTCCACCGGGATGCCGGTCCAGCGTGCCACGATGCGGGCGATCTCCTCATCGGTCACGCGGTCGCGCAGCAGGCTGTCCTCCTTCTTGGCGGCAGCCACCTTTTCCTCTTCGGCCAGCTGCTTTTGCAGCTGGGGCAGCTTGCCATATTTCAGCTCGGCGGCCTTGTTCAGGTCGTACTCGCGCTGGGCTTTTTCGATGGCGGCATTGGTCTGCTCGATCTGCTCACGCAGAGTCTGCACCTTGCCAATGGCGTTCTTCTCGTTCTCCCACTTTGCCTTCATGCTGCGGAACTTATCCTGCAACTCGGCAAGCTCCTTTTCCAGATCCTTCAAACGGCTCTGGCTCAGGGCATCGGTCTCCTTTTTCAGGCTCACCTGCTCGATCTGCAGCTGGGTGATGCGGTGTGCCAGATCGTCCATCTCGCTGGGCATACTGTCCATCTCGGTCTTGATCATGGCGCAGGCTTCATCCACAAGGTCGATGGCCTTATCCGGCAGAAAGCGGTCGGTGATATAGCGGTCGGAAAGGGTAGCAGCGGCGATCAGGGCGTTGTCGTTGATCTTTACGCCGTGGAACACCTCATACCGCTCCTTCAAGCCGCGCAGAATGGAGATAGTATCCTCTACGGTAGGCTCATCCACCTGCACCGGCTGGAACCGGCGCTCCAGTGCGGGGTCTTTTTCAATATACTGGCGGTACTCGTCCAGCGTGGTCGCGCCGATGCAGTGCAGCTCGCCCCGGGCCAGCATGGGCTTGAGCAGGTTGCCTGCGTCCATGGCACCGTCGGTCTTACCGGCACCCACGATGGTGTGCAGCTCATCAATGAAGAGGATGATCTTGCCCTCGCTCTTCTTCACCTCGTTCAGCACGCTCTTCAAGCGCTCCTCGAACTCGCCGCGGTACTTTGCACCGGCCACCAGAGCGCCCATGTCCAGACTGAACACGGTGCGGTCTTTCAGGTTTTCGGGCACATCGCCGCGCACGATACGCTGCGCCAGACCCTCGGCGATGGCGGTTTTACCAACGCCGGGCTCGCCGATCAGGCAGGGGTTGTTTTTGGTCTTACGGGACAGGATACGGATCACATTGCGGATCTCCTGATCACGGCCGATGACGGGGTCCAGCTTCTGCTTGCGGGCAAGCTCCACCAGATCCTGACCGTACTTCTGCAAGGCGTTGTAGGTGTCCTCCGGGTTATCGGTGGTCACCCGCTGGTTGCCGCGCACGGCGGTAAGCTGCTGTAAAAAGGCATCCTTTTTCAGGTTAAAGGCGCGGAACAGCTCACTGGTGGTCTGGTCCTGCTCGTCCAGCAGGCCAAGGAACAGGTGCTCCACACTGATGAAGTCGTCCTTCATGGCCTTGGCTTCGCGGGCGGCAGCGCTGAGTACCTTATCGGTGGCCTGCGAGATATAGACCTTATCGGGGTCACGGCCGGAGCCGGACACCCGGGGCAGCGCGGACAGCTTTTCCGCCACGGCGGCGGCAAAGCTGCCGGGGTCAACGTTCAGCTTTTGCAGCAGCTGAGGGATCAGGCCGTTTTCCTGCGCAGCCAGTGCGTGCAGCAGGTGGGCGGGCTCCAGCGCGTTGTGCTGGTACTCCACAGCCAGCTGCTGGGCTGTCTGCAAAGCCTCAAGGGTCTTTTGGGTATATTGATTGGTATTCATAAAGTCAAGCCTCCATTCATACCGGAAGGTTTATTTTAGCGGACGGATAAGTTCTTTGCTAACAGCTCCGTGCCCGGCGGCGGCAGAGCCTTGCGTTGATTGTATCGATATTCTTCTTCATGGTCTTGCACACCTCCTGCGGGGCAGTTCGTTTTGTTTTTAGCACTCTATCTGCTCGACTGCTAAGAATATACTCCTGTCCACCTGCTTTGTCAATAGGGTTCACAAAAAGTTTGCAGAATAGACGCAAAACCATGCTTTTCTGTCCAGCGGGATAAAACAAAAAAGCACCGGCAGCCTTCGCCGCTGAATTTCAGAAACTCAGCGAATTGGTTGCCGATGCTTTATTTTTAGCGTCCTCGCCCTCTCAGTCATCGCTGCGCGATGCCAGATTCCCCCTTTTGTCGCTGCGCGACATCTTCCCCCGGCCGGGGGAAGTCGGCCCTCAAAGTGGGAGCCCTTGGCAGTCCACGCAAACTTCATCTCTTTGCCAAGGCCTCTCCCTTTGGGAGAGGTGGATGCGAACAAAGTGAGCAGACGGAGAGGGCGAGCCCGCTGCCCTTTTCCGTCTTATTTCAGCGCTTCTTCCAGCACCTTCAGCAGGTGCGGGATATCCAGCGGCTTTGCGATGTGGCCGTTCATGCCCGCATTCAAGGCGTTCTGCTTATCCTCCTCAAAGGCGTTGGCAGTCATGGCAAAAATGGGGACGCCCGCCTTGCGGGGGTCGGGCAGGGCGCGAATGCGCCGGGTGGCTTCGTAGCCGTCCATGCGGGGCATCTGGATGTCCATCAGGATCAGGTCGTACTGCCCGGGCGCGGACTGTTCCATCTTTTCCACCGCTTCAACGCCGTCCTCGGCGGTGTCCACAAGGAAGCCCGCTTCCTTTAAGATCTCTATGGCGATCTCCCGGTTCAGGGCGTTGTCCTCCACCAGCAGCAGGTGCTTACCGCTGAAGTCCACCTTGGGCTGCTGGGCGGGCGTCTGCTCCGGCTGCACCCGGAAGGGTTCTGCCAGCACCTTGCGCAGCTCCGAGAGGAACAGCGGCTTTTCGCAGAAGGCGGTCACACCGGCGGCGCGCGCTTCTTCCTCGATATCCGCCCAGTCGTAGGCGGTCAGGATGATGATGGGGCAGCTGTCCCCGATGACCTTGCGGATCTGCCGCACGATCTCGATGCCGTTCATATCCGGGATGAGCCAGTCGATGATATACACGCTGAAAGCATCGCCCTGCTCCACGGCGTACTTGGTGCGGATGACCGCTTCCTTGCCGGAGATGGTCCACTCCGGGCGCATCCCGATCTTGGAAAGCATGGTGCTGACGCTCAGGCAGGTGTTGGTGTCGTCATCTGCCACCAGCGCCCGCAGCCCTTCCAGCTGGGGCAGCTGCTTGATCTCCGCCTTCTGCCCGCTGAGGGGGAAGCAGAGATTCACAATGAACTCGCTCCCCTTGCCCGGCTCGCTTTCAAGGGTGATGGTGCCGCCCATCAGGTCTACGATATTCTTGGTGATGGAAAGGCCCAGACCCGTGCCCTGAATGCCGCTGACAGTAGAATTCTCTTCCCGGGTGAACTCCTCAAAGATATGCTTCTGGAACTCCTTATTGATGCCGATGCCGTTGTCTTTAATGCGGAACTCGTAGTTGCCGCAGCCCTTGGGCGCACCGGGCTTCTGGGCGATGCGGATGCTCACCATGCCGCCGGTGGGGGTGAACTTGATGGCATTGGAAAGGATGTTCAGCAGTACCTGATTCAGCCGCAGCGGGTCGGTGATGATGTCCTCGTCCACCACGTCCATGGTGTCGATGAACAGCGACAGGCGCTTGGAGCTGATGTTGGGCTGGATGATGGAGCGCACATCGTGCACAAGATCCGGCAGATGCACCGCCTTTTCCTCGATCTTTACTTTTCCGCTCTCGATGCGGCTCATGTCCAGCACATCGTTGATGAGGGAGAGCAGGTGCTGGCTGGAAGTGGAGATCTTTTTCAGGTAGTCCAGCACCTGTTCCTTATTATCAATATGGGTCGCCGCCAGCGAGGTGAAGCCGATGATGGCGTTCATCGGGGTGCGGATGTCGTGGCTCATGTTGAACAAGAACTCCCGCTTGGCGCGGTTTGCCGCTGCCTCGTGCCGGACAGCCTTTTCCAGCTTGCGGTTCTGCTCCTCCAGCTGGGCATGGTATTTCTGCTCCCGCTTTTGCTGCTCCGCAGCCTTTATGGAGCGATGGCGCAGCGTTTGCAGCACTGCCACAAAGATCAGATAAAGGATCAGCGTTGCCAGCAGTGTACTGCTGGAATTACGGAACACCGCTTTTTCGTTGATATAGATATACAGATCAAAATTCTGTCCGTTGCTGTACATCCCAAAATAACAGCCGGAATTTGCCCAGTCGTGGGTATGGGTCAAGGTATCGGGCGCACCGGCCTTGCGGATGCCCTGCACCAGCGGGCTGTTCGTGGTGTACAGTCCGATGAGGCTCGGGTCGTTTGCGGCGATCACCTTGTTATCCTGCACGATAAAGATGGTGCCGCTGATGTCCTGCGGGTAGCCGTCCAGCACGCTCTGGATGGACAGGGCTGCGCCCTCCACAAACTCCGGCGGGGTCACCCGGTAAGCCAGCAGTATGGCATCCCCTGCTGCGGCGCGGTGGGTGGCAACATCCACCGCCGTGCCATCCTGTAACAGAATGCGCTTGAGATAGGTCTTTTGCGGGTTTTGCAGCACGTTCAGCGCGGCTTTCTCCCGCAGCGACTCCGCAAACTGCGCATAGCTAACATTACCACTTGTATATTCACACAGTGCTTTTCCGTTTTCGTCCAGTACGGCAATGCCGGTAAGCCAGAGGGACTCCGTTTCTGCCCGGAGGCTTTCGGGGTCGTAGAGGTCTAAGGCATCATTTTCAGCCAGCTGCCGCACCGCCACCGCCATCCGGCGCAGCGCCTTTGCGGTGATGGTGTCGTTATGTTTTTCGAAGCTGGTGGACTGCACCTTTACAAAGCTGATGGTGCGGGCAAAGTAATCCTCGGTAGCACGTATGGACTCCTGCCCGGAGAAGAGGGTCACTGTCAGCAAAAGCAGCACGCCCATCAGCAGATAGAGCGCCGCCATCCGCATATTGGGAGTGAACGTTTTCTTTTTACGGTTCAAGGGCGTCCACCTCCAGATATTTTTCCGGGTCCGGCAGATACTTGCCTACGATCTGCTTCATCGTGCCATCGGCGCGCATGGCGGCAAAGGTCTTGGTCAGCTGTTCGTCCAGCCCGCGGGTGTCGTTCAGTGCAAAAGCCACGCCGATGCCGGTGACCAGCAGCGGCTCTTCCAGAATGCGGAAATCGGCATTGCAATCCTGCATATACTGCAAAATGGCAGTCTCGTGGGCGGCAACGGCGTCCACATAGCCGCAGTTCAGCATAGCGTACTGCACGCTGCGGTCCTCGGTGCTCAGCACTTCGCCCAGCTGCGGGATGCGGGGGTCAGTACCGGCAAGGAAAATTTCCTCCGGCTTGGTGGTGCTTTGCACCATCATGGTCTTGCCCGCAAGGTCGGCAAGCGTTTCAATGCCGCTGTCCGCATTGACCGCCACCACCTGACGGCTAGTCATATACGGCCCTGCCCAGCGGTACAGCTGCTCCCGCCCGTCCATGGAAAAGCAGCCCCAGATGCAGTCGATGGCGCCGCTTTCCACCAGATTGGTTTTCTGCTCCCAGTCAATGATCTCGATCTGCAGCGCATACCCCATGCGGGCAAAGGCTTCGGTGGCAATGTCCACATCAATGCCGGTGGGGGTGCTGTCATTGCTCAGGTAAACAAAAGGCGGGTAGGAATCGCTGCCCACCGTAAGTTCGGGCAGTGCTGCCGCCGCCTGCGTTTTGCCGCAGGCGGTCAGCCCGGCTGCCGCTGCCGCCGCGCACACTTTTAAAAAGGTGCGGCGGGGTATTTTATGGTTGGATCTCTGGTTTGTCACGCGTAATTTTCCTCACATTACCATTGTAAAATATCCTGCTTCAGTTCCCCCTGCACATCCAGCAGGCACTGGATCAGCAGCGGGTTGAACGCCCCGCACGCGCCGTTTGTGATCATCTGGACAGCAGTCTCGTGCGGGAACGCCTTTTTGTAGCACCGCTCGCTGGTCAGCGCATCGTACACATCCGCCATGGAGACCAGCTGCGCACTGATGGGGATATCGTCCCCTTTCAGCCCGTCCGGGTAGCCCTTGCCGTCCCAGCGCTCGTGGTGCCAGCGGGCGATCTCGTAGGCAGTCTGCAAAAGCGGCTGGTCTGCAAAGCTTTCGGTCTTTTGCAGCATCTCTGCGCCCAGCATACTGTGGGTCTTGATCACCGCAAATTCCTCTGCGGTCAGCTTGCCGGGCTTATTCAGGATGGCTTCGTCAATGCCTATTTTGCCAATATCGTGCAGCGCCGACGCAAGCGGGATATCATCCTGCTGCTCCGGGGTCAGGTCGTAGCGGCTGGTCAGCTCCATCAGCCGGTGCAGCAGCGTCTCGGTGATGACGCGGATGTGCCGCACATGAGAGCCGGACTCGCCGTTGCGGAACTCCACGATCTGGCTCAGCACGCCTACCAGCACATCGGTGTTCTTTTCGCGGGCGCGGATCTGGTCGGACACCATCTGCACCAGCCGCCGCTGCTTGGCATACAGCTTGATGGTGTTGACCACCCGGCGGTAGACGATCTTGGCGTCAAAGGGGCGGCTAACGTAATCGCTTGCGCCCAGCTCATACGCCTTGCGGATGGCTTCTTCCGAGTCGTCGCTGGAGATCATGATCACCGGCACATCCTCGATGGTGTGGTTGGTGTTCATGGTGCGCAGCACCTCAAAGCCGTCCATGACCGGCATATTGATATCCAGCAGCACCAGCGAGATCTGCCCCGCCTTTTCCCGCAGCAGCTCCAGACACTGTTTGCCGTTCCCGGCTTCCAGAATACGGTAGTCCCCGCCCAGAATGCCGGTCAGCATCATGCGGTTCATCATGGCATCGTCCACCAGCAGGATGACGGGCTTTTCCTCCAAGACTTGCTCCTGAGCCGCCAACCGGCTGTCCTGTGTGTCCACCGCCACCGCGTCCTTGTGGTTCTTGGCCTGATACATCAAAAGGTCTGCCCGGCGCACCACATTCTCCATGGGGTCGGCAAGGGTCTGCATCGCGCCGCCGATGCTCAGCGAAAGCCGGAAGTGAGGGTAGCCCGGCACCACAGCCTTTTGCACGGCATCGCGGATCTGCTCCAGCTTTGTCTTGAGGTAATCTGCCGGGATGCCGGACAGCACCAGCAAAAATTCATCGCCGCCGTAGCGGATCAGCAGATCCGTCTCCCGGATACAGCTGCGGATGGCCTTTGCAACGGTTTCCAGTGCCAGATCTCCGGCGTGGTGGCCGTAGGTATCGTTGCAGATCTTGAAATCGTCGATATCCATCAGGGCAATGCCCGCCGGGCCGATGTTATTGCGCACCACATCCTCGTAATAGCGGCGGTTGTAGGTGCCGGTCAAAGCGTCATGGTTCAGCCGCTGCCGGTAGCGCTCTTCTTTTTCCATATTCCGAGCGGTGGTCTGGGCAAACTGAGTCTTTTGCTCCTCCATCTGCTGCATCATCCGCAGCAGGTTGCGGTTGGCGGTTTCCAGTGCTTCCCGCTGGGTGCGGTTCTGCTGTTCCAGCTTTTCCCGCAGCTCCATATAGGGGGTGATATCCGTGATAGTGCCCACGATATAGCCATCGCCGCGCCATTCCACCCGGTTGGCAGCACTGGAGACCCAGCGGTAGCCGTTTTTGCCCAACATCCGGAAGATGTTGTCGCCCTCCTGTGCGTAAGTCGCGCTGTTTTCTGCGTTCCGGTAGCGCAGCCCGTCCGCCAGATCATCCGGGTGTACCAGCGCTGTATAGCGGTTATCGAACCTTGCCGCAAATTCTGCCCGCTCCCAGCCCAGTATCTCCAGAAAACGGTCGCTGATATAAGCAAACGGATAGCCGTTTTCCGGGTCCTCTGCGCAGCAGTGAAAACCACCCGGTATATTCTGTGCATAGCGTTCCAGCCGCAGAAGTCCTTTTTTTATCGTCTCGCCTGTTTCCATCTGGTTTTCCCTGTCTCTTTCTCTGTGTACCGCACCTTGACAGCACGCGGTACACCCTGTTGCCGCAATTTACCTTCCTATGATGCCCCGATTTTGGGCGTACTGTAACAGTGTAATTTTATCATCAAAACCGCCTAGATGCAAGCATTTTTTGCCAATTTTGCCAATGGGGTGGCAAGTAAAATGTATCAGAAAAAGTTACAAGGGCAGCGGGCTCGCCCTCTCAGTCAAATCCTGCGGATTTGCCAGCTCTCCCAAAGGGAGAGCCTCTGGCGAAACCACGAACTTTGCAGTTTGACCGGAAACTTTTCCGCCATGCCAAGGCCTCTCCCTTTGGGAGAGGTGGCAGTGAGCGAAGCGAACTGACGGAGAGGGCGAGCCTAGTGAAATCGTTCCGCGCAGCAAAAAAGCCGCCGCACAAAAAGTGCAGCGGCTTTGCGGGGTGTCACCTCACAGCCAGCGCTCTGCGATGATCCACCACATACCGGGCAGATTGATCCGACCCAGCAGATGCTCCAATACGATCAGCATGGTATTCTCCTTTCAGACCGTCCGTTTCAGCCGAACAGCCCCTTTAGCAAAAACAGAAGCAGCTTAGTCAAGCTGCCGCCGCCCAAAAGGTTGAGCAGCGGCCCAAGGCCTTGAAACATGGAAGGTTTGCTCCTTTCGTTTTTCGCAAGTCAAGAAATCAGTGCAACATTCAAACAGCATATTTGCGCCATGCAATTCAACGCTGTTGCCGTTGCATTAAAAAGTTGAATTGCTATCATTCCGTCCCGGCTGCTGTCGGGTGTCGGTCTGCCTTATATACGAACCAGCCCGCCGCAGGATTGCAAATACCATGGTGGTAAATATTGGGAAGAATCAATTCAAATCGTTTCTATTGCACAAGGTCAGCATCCTCGCCCTCTCAGTCATCGCTGCGCGATGCCAGCTCCCCCAAAGTGGGAGCCCTTGGCAGTCCACGCAAACTTCATCTCTTTGCCAAGGCCTCTCCCTTTGGGAGAGGTGTCACCGTAGGTGACGGAGAGGGCGAGCCCGCTGAAATTATTCGCAGCTGCCGTCTGCCTTACGACCCCTTCCCATGAAAAAGTTGCTCAGAAACGCCCGCAGGCGTTTCTGAGCAACAAATCCAAAATACTATTTCCGCTGAAAATGCCCATAGCAGCGCGGAGGGCATTCCAAATCGTCTTACTTAAAATGCTTCCATGCCGGGGTAGACGGCGCTTTCGCCCAGCTGCTCCTCAATGCGCAGCAGCTGATTATACTTTGCCACACGCTCGGTGCGGCTGGGTGCACCGGTCTTGATCTGGCAGGTGTTCAGCGCCACAGCCAAGTCCGCAATGGTAGTGTCCTCGGTCTCGCCGGAGCGGTGGGAGCTGATGGCGTTGTAACCGGCTTTGTGCGCCATCTTGATGGCCTCCAGGGTCTCGGAGACAGAGCCGATCTGGTTCAGCTTGATCAGGATGGCATTGCCCGCACCCAGCTGAATGCCCTTTGCCAGACGCTCGGTGTTGGTCACGAACAGATCATCGCCCACCAGCTGCACCTTGCCGCCCAGCTCGCGGGTCATCTGCTGCCAGCCCTCCCAGTCCTCTTCGTCCAGACCGTCCTCGATGGAGATGATGGGGTACTTTTCCACAAGGCTCTTCCAGTGTGCGATCAGCTCGGCAGAGGTGAACTCGGTGCCCGCCTTGGGCAGCTTGTAGAAGCCCTTGCCCTTGGGGCTCTTCCACTCGGAAGCGGCGGCATCCATCGCCAGCATAAAGTCCTTGCCCGGCACATATCCCGCCTTTTCGATGGCAGCCAGAATGGTCTCGATGGTCTCCTCGTCGCTGGAAAGGTTGGGCGCAAAGCCGCCCTCATCGCCCACGGAGGTAGCCAGACCCTTGGACTTCAGGATAGCAGCCAGCGCATGGAACACCTCGGCGCACCAGCGCAGCGCTTCCTTAAAGGAGGTTGCGCCCACCGGCATGATCATGAACTCCTGCGTGTCCACGGTGTTGGTGGCGTGTGCGCCGCCGTTCAGGATGTTCATCATGGGCACGGGCAGGCGGTTGCCGTTTACGCCGCCCAGAAAACGGTACAGCGGCATTTCCAGCGAAGCGGCAGCTGCGCGGCAGGCTGCAATGGACACCGCCAGAATGGCGTTTGCACCCAGATTGGACTTATCCTTGGTGCCGTCTGCCTTGATCATGGCGGCGTCGATGGCGTAGATGTCGGAAGCATCCATGCCCACAACTGCGTCCGCAATGACCGTGTTGATGTTCTCCACCGCCTTGGTCACGCCCTTGCCCAAGTAGCGGCTCTTGTCGCCGTCCCGCAGCTCCAGCGCCTCAAACTCGCCGGTGGATGCACCGGAAGGGGCGCAGCCGCGCGCCACCGTGCCGTCCGCCAGCGTGATCTCGGCTTCCACGGTGGGGTTGCCGCGGGAGTCCAGAATCTCGCGGCCTACAACAGCTTCAATTTCCAGATAATTCATCTTGAAACCCTCCTGAATATCATTTTTTCTCCCATACTGCCCGGGCGGGCAGACGGGGAACTGCTCTATTTAGATGGTTATATATAGCTAACCATCAATATCCTACCACGCTTTGCGCCCCGGTGCAAGAGCCCGGGCGGATGTTTGCGGCCCTAAATTTTTAACAGGAGCGCAAACCGCCGTGGAAAACCCGTTTACAGTCTGCCCCTTTGCGGCAGTGGGGATACGTTATGCTTACCATGTGTTTTTTATATGGCAGATATACCAAAAATTCTCTTTACTTTTTGGCAGTTCGGTTCTATACTGGTTGCGGCATTTACGCCGTTTTCCCATTTATAGTCGTTATAGAGGAGGATTTTTGCAATGAATAAGGATCTGACGGTGGGCAAGCCGTCACAGGTATTGTGGCAATTCTGTCTGCCCATGTTCGGCAGCATCATTTTCCAGCAGCTGTACAACATCGCCGACAGTCTGGTGGCAGGCAAGTTCATCGGTGAGAACGCGCTGGCTGCGGTGGGCAACAGCTACGAGATCACCCTGATCTTCATCGCCTTTGCCTTTGGCTGCAACATCGGCTGCTCGGTCATCGTGTCCCGCTACTTCGGCGCAAAGGAATACGGCGAGATGAAGACCTCGGTCTACACCTCCCTCATCGGCTCTGCCGTGCTGTGCGCGGTGCTGATGGGCATTGGCCTGTTTGGCTGCGATGCCCTGCTGGAGCTCATCAACACCCCGGAGGAGATCCTTGCGGGCTCTGCGCTGTATCTGGACATCTACGTTCTGGGCTTGCCCTTCATGTTCTTCTACAACATTGCCACCGGCATCTTCTCTGCCCTTGGCGACAGTAAGACCCCCTTCTACTTCCTTGCAGTCTCTTCTTTGTCCAACATTGGCGTGGACATCCTGTTCGTCGCCGGTTTCAAGATGGGCATTGCCGGTGTGGCATGGGCTACCTTCCTGTGTCAGGGTGTCAGCTGCGTGCTGGCCATGGTGGTGGTGTTCCGCCGCATCCGCGCCTTCCACACCGAGGGTCATGTGCAGCTGTTCTCGTGGAATATGCTGGGCAAGGTGGCCGTGGTGGCTATACCCAGCATCCTGCAGCAGAGCTTTGTCTCGGTGGGCAACATCATCCTGCAGAGCATCATCAACACCTTTGGTGCCAGCGTCATTGCAGGCTATTCTGCCGCCGTCAAGCTGAACAACATGGTCATCACCTCCTTTACCACCTTGGGCAACGGCATCTCCAACTACACCTCCCAGAACATGGGTGCAGGCAAGATGGACCGCGTCAAGGAAGGTTTTGGCGCAGGCCGCAATCTGGTGTGGCTGCTGTGCGTGCCGCTGGTGGTGCTGTACTTCTTCTTTGGCCGTTTCCTGCTGCTGCTGTTCATGAACGACCCGCAGGGCCCTGCCATTGACACCGGTATGCTGTTTTTGCGCATTCTTTCTCCCTTCTACTTTGTGGTATCGGTCAAGCTAGTGGCAGACGGCATCCTGCGCGGCTGCGGCCTGATGGTGCGGTTCATGATCGCCACCTTCACCGACCTGATCCTGCGCGTGGGCATTGCCGCCGTGCTCAGCGCCACCGCGCTGGGCTCCACCGGCATCTGGATGGCATGGCCTGTTGGCTGGTGCATCGGCACGGTGCTTTCCATGGTGTTCTACGTCACCGCCATCCGCAAGGCACTGGCAGAGCCGTTGGCCGCTGTCGAGGCTGAGGGACAAGCCGCAGAGATCCGCGCCGAGGCCGAATTTGCCGCCGACGCCGAGATGGAAACCCTGTAACCATTTCGCAATCCGTGAATCTGTTTCATCTCACAGATAAACAAAATGAACAATTTGAAATAGTGCACAAAATCGTGCTCTAATTTTTGTATAAAGTATCAACAAAGCCGAGAAAATGCGTCCAAAAGTATGGACGGTTTGTGAATTGCGGATTTGAACCCAGATAGCTATAATAACAGACAAGAACAGGAGCAAGGCCGCTTTTAGAGGGGAAGGGCCTTGCTTCCGTTTTTATCAATTTATTTTATAGAACACTCCGAAGGAGGAGATTTTTATGAAAAAGATGATCACTCGTCGTCAGTTCATGGCCGCTGCCGGTGTTGTTGCCGCAGCAAGCGCTTTGACTGCCTGCGGCGGTTCTTCCGCAAGCACGGCCGCTTCTTCTGCTGCCGGTTCCGCTGCTGCTTCCGGCAGCACCATCAAGGTGGGTGTTCTGGGCCCCATGACCGGCGATGCTTCCGTTTACGGTCTGGCTGTTATCAACGGCGCAAGCCTGTATATGAAGCAGGTCAATGCCGATGGCGGTGTCAACGGCAAGCAGCTGGAGATCATCACCATGGACGAGCAGGGCGATGCTACGCAGGCTGTTACCTGCTTTACCAAGATGGTGGATCAGGGCATCACCGCTCTGGTGGGCGATGTTACCACCACCCCGACGCTGGCTGTCGCCGCTGAGAGCGCCGATTACAATATGCCCATGGTCACCGCTTCCGCTACTGCCGAGGCTGTCACCTACGATGCCGAGACCGACACCGTGAACGCCAACGTGTTCCGTGCAACCTTCACCGACCCGTTCCAGGGCATCAAGATGGCTGACTACGCTTACAAGAAGCTGGGCTACACCAAGGCAGCCGTTATTTTCCAGAAGGGCGCTGACTACAACGAGGGTCTGGCCGAGAATTTCGTGACCGAGTTCGAGAGCCTGGGCGGCACCGTTGTCGATCAGGAGACCTACTCCGAGGGCGATGTGGACTACAAGACCCAGCTGACCACCATTCTGGGCAAGGGTCCCGAGGTAGTGTTCTGCCCCAACTACTATCAGGAAATTGGTCAGATCCTTGCGCAGGCCGAGAGCGTCGGCCTGACCGTTCCCTTCCTGGGCGGCGACGGCTGGGATGGTCTGGAGGGCTACGCTACCGCCGACCAGCTGAAGGATGCTTACTTCTGCGCAAACTACGCAAAGGGCTCCAATCCCGACTTTGAGAACGCCTACAAGGCCGAGTACGGCGAGGAGTACCCCAACGGCTTTGCACCTCTGGGCTACGATGCAGCCATGACCGTTGTGTACGGCATCAAGGCAGCTGAGGAGCAGGGTCTCGAGGCTGGCTCTGACGAGTACAAGCAGGCCGTCATCGATGCCATTGCCGGCGGCACCATCGAGGGCATCACCGGCACCTTTACCTTCGACGAGCACCACAACCCCGTCAAGCAGACTGCTATCCTGTGCTTCGACGGCGCAACCCCCGTGCTGAAGGAAATGTTCTGATCTGCGCCGTTCCATCCACCGGTGATGGAGCCGCCCGCACAGAGCAAACCCCATGATTTTCTGGAGAACGCCGGAACAGCTTTTTTCTGGTCAGGCGTTCTCCGTTTTTTATATCAAAAAGTGTAAACGCCGCAAAGAAAGGAAGTATCCAACCATGACAGTGTTCTTTAGCCAGCTGATCAACGGCTTGTCCCTTGGCAGCATCTATGCACTGATCGCACTGGGCTACAGCATGGTGTACGGCATTATCCTGCTGCTGAACTTTGCCCACGGCGATGTCATCATGGTGGGCGCATACATGTCGTGGTTCGTCATGAACCAGCTGGGTCTTGGCCCGGTCACCGCTGTGTGCGCCACCATCATCACCTGTACGCTGCTGGGCGTGGTGATCGAAAAAATCGCCTACACCCCCCTGCGCAGCGCACCCCGCATCTCGCTGCTGATCACCGCCATTGGTGTCTCCTTCTTTCTGGAGTACACGGCAGAACTGATCCTCGGCTCGGGTGCAAAGGTGATCCCCGCCTACTACACCAACCAGACCTTCCATCTGGGCAAGGTGCCGCTGGGTCTTACCTCCATCATCACGCTGGTGGTCACCGTGCTGTCCATGCTGGTGCTCACCTTTCTGGTGCAAAAGACTAAGCTTGGCAAGGCCATGCGCGCCGTTTCGGAGGATATGGATGCTGCCCGCCTGATGGGCATCAACGTCAACAGCACCATTTCCTTTACCTTTGCCGTTGGCTCGGCGCTGGCGGGCATCGGCAGCGTGCTGTACTGCTGCTCCTACCCGCAGGCTACCCCCACCATGGGCTCCATGCTGGGTCTGAAAGCCTTCGTTGCCGCCGTGCTGGGCGGCATCGGCTCCATTCCGGGCGCCATGATCGGCGGCATTGCCATCGGCCTGTGCGAGTGCTTTGTTTCCGCCATCGGCCTTTCCGCTTGGAAGGACGCTGTTACGTTTGCAATTCTGATCATCGTGCTGCTGGTCAAGCCCACGGGCTTCCTTGGCCGCAAGGTGCAGGAAAAGGTGTAAGGGGGCATAACGATGAAAACCAACCGTAAAACCATCAAAATGCCCGTGCGCTACCTGATGAACGCCGTGCTGGTGGCGCTGCTGTTCGTGGGGCTTTCCTTCCTCACCCAGAATGTGCTGTCCACCTACCAGAACAAGGTGCTGCTGACCGTGGGCATCAACATTATTCTGGCCGTCTCGCTGAACGTTGCTACCGGTTATCTGGGGCAGCTGCCGCTGGGTCACGCCGGTTTTATGGCCGTGGGTGCCTACACCTGCGCGCTGTTTACGAAGTATTCCAACCTGCCCAAAGGCGTTGCCTTTGTTATCGGTCTGGTGCTGGCATGGATCATGGCCGGGCTGTTCGGGGTGCTCATCGGCATCCCCGCCCTGCGCCTGACCGGCGACTATCTGGCCATCCTGACGCTGGGCTTTGGCGAGATCATCCGCATCACCTTGAACAACATTGATGATGTGCTGGGCTTCAAGCTGTTCTACGGCGCAAAGGGCCTGAAGAACATCCCCAAGTACTCCAACTACTGGAATGTATTCCTGTGCGTGGTCATCACCTGCTTCCTCATCCACGCCATGATGAAGAGCCGCCACGGCCGCGCCGTGCTGGCCATCCGCGACAACGAGATCGCCGCCGAGAGCTGCGGCATCCAGACTACCTATTATAAGGTGATGGCCTTTGCCTTCTCCGCCGCCTTTGCAGGCTTGGCGGGCGGCCTGTACGCCTGCTATCTGGGCGTGCTGGATCCCTCTACCTTCGGCTTTATGAAGTCCATCGAAATTCTGGTCATGGTGGTGCTGGGCGGCATGGGCTCTATGCTGGGCTCCATCCTGTCCGCTACCGTGCTGACCATCCTGCCCGAGGCTACCCGCAGCTTTGAGAGCTACCGCATGGTGGTCTATTCGCTGGTGCTGGTGCTGATGATGATCTTCCGTCCGGGCGGACTGCTGGGCAGCTACGATTTCTCCCTGAGCCGCATCGTGGAAAAGGCCATGAATGGCGAACTGTTCCGCAAACATACCAAAAAGGAGGCCGCTGACCATGAGTGAGTTCAAGACCAGACTGCACAGTGTGCCCTCCGGCGGTTTTCTGACCGACCGCGACAAGGACAAAAAGCCCATTCTGGACGTGCGTGAGCTGGGTATCGACTTCGGCGGTCTGACCGCCGTGGACAACTTTAACCTGATGATCGGCCGCAACGAGATCGCCGGCCTGATCGGCCCCAACGGCGCAGGCAAGACCACCGTGTTCAACCTGCTCACCAACGTCTACCAGCCCACCCGCGGCTCCATCCTGATCGACGGGATGCCCACCGCCGGGAAAAAGACCTATCAGGTCAACCGCATGGGCGTGGCGCGTACCTTCCAGAACATCCGCCTGTTCAAGGAGCTGAGCGTCATTGATAACATCAAGGTGGGTCTGCACGAGTCTATGAAGTATAATCTGGCGTCCTCCCTGCTGCGGATGCCGAACTACTGGAAAGAGGAAAAAAAGTGCACCGAGCGTGCGCTGGAACTGCTGGACATCTTCCACATGGCAGACCTTGCCAATACACAGGCCGGCAGCCTGCCCTACGGCGCACAGCGCCGGTTGGAGATCATGCGCGCACTGGCTACCGGCCCGAAGCTTCTGCTGCTGGACGAGCCTGCCGCCGGTATGAACCCCTCCGAGACGGCCGAGCTGACCGAGACCATCCGCCGCATCCGCGACGAGTTCAACATTGCCGTGCTGCTCATCGAGCACGATATGAGCCTTGTCATGGGCATCTGCGAGGGCATTGCGGTGCTGAACTTCGGCCGCATCATCGCCAAGGGCACCCCGGACGAGATCCGCGATAACCCGCAGGTCATCGAGGCCTATCTGGGCAAAAAGGAGGGCTGAGCCATGGCTGATACATTACTGAAGGTGGACGGCATCAACGTCTACTACGGCAACATCCACGCCGTAAAGGATATCTCTTTCACTGTCAATGCGGGTGAGATCGTCACCCTGATCGGTGCCAACGGCGCGGGCAAATCCACCACCCTGAAAACCATTTCCGGCCTTCTGAAGCCCCGCACCGGCGATGTGCTGTACAAGGGCAAAAGCATCAAAGGCGTGCGCGCCCACAAGATCGTGGAAAGCGGCCTTGCACAGGTGCCGGAGGGACGCCATGTGTTCCTGCACATGACGGTGGACGAGAACCTTGACATGGGCGCGTACACCCAGCCCGCTTCCACCATTGCCGCCAACAAGGAAAAGGTGTTCACCCTGTTTCCCCGCCTGAAGGAGCGCCGTAAGCAGCTGGCGGGCACCATGTCCGGCGGCGAGCAGCAGATGCTGGCCATGGGGCGTGCGCTCATGAGCAACGCTTCCATGCTGATGCTGGACGAGCCTTCCATGGGTCTTTCGCCGCTGCTGGTGCAGGAGATCTTTGACATCATCCGCGACATCCACAAGGAGGGCATGACCATCCTGCTGGTGGAGCAGAATGCGCAGATGGCGCTTTCGGTGGCCGACCGCGCCTATGTGCTGGAGACCGGCCGCGTGGTCATGGACGGCACCGGTGCTGAGCTGCTGACCAACGAGCGCGTCCGCAGCGCCTATCTGGGCGGGTAAACGGAAAAATAGTTTGATTTGCAGTTTCGAAACGCCCTTGGGCGTTTCGGAACTGCTTTTTCCTGCTATCACTTTACTTTCGTAAAAAATTGTGCCATAATGGGTGCAGTATTCCGGCTTTGCAAAAGCCACGCCCCGGCTCGGGAAAGCGGGGCGCAAACCACACAGAATGAGGGGTAAACGTTATGAGCAAGATCATCATCCCGGCAAACTACAAACCCGCGCTGAACCTGTACGACACCCAGCGCGCCATCGGCACGGTAAAGCGGCTGTTTGCCGATACCCTGTGCGCTACGCTGAACCTGTACCGCGTATCTGCACCGCTGTTTCTGGAGGCTTCCACCGGCCTGAACGACGACCTGAACGGCGTGGAGCGCAAGGTGACCTTTGACATCAAGGACAGCGGCACCGAAGCACAGGTGGTGCAGTCGCTGGCAAAGTGGAAGCGTCAGGCACTGAAGGACTACGATTTCCGCGTGGGCAAGGGTCTGTACTGCGACATGAACGCCATCCGCCGGGACGAGGAGCTGGACAACCTCCACTCGGTCTATGTGGACCAGTGGGACTGGGAAAAGATCATCACGGTGGAGGACCGCAACGAGACCTACCTGAAAAACGTAGTGCGCTGCATCGTGTCTGCGGTGTGCGCCACCGAGATGAACCTGCACGCCATGTTCCCCCAGCTGCAGGATCTGCCCCTGCACACCCCCAACGTGACCTTTGTCACCACGCAGGAGCTGGAGGACAAGTACCCCGATCTGACCCCGAAGGAGCGGGAGAACGCCTTTGTCAAGGAGAACGGCACCACCTTCCTGATGAAGATCGGTGCACCGCTGCGCAGCGGCAAGCCCCACGACGGCCGCGCCCCGGACTACGATGACTGGGATCTGAACGGCGACCTGCTGTTCTGGAACGACCCGCTGCAGTGCAGCTACGAGCTGAGCAGCATGGGCATCCGCGTCAGCCCGGAGAGCATGGACAGGCAGCTGACCATGGCAGGCTGCGACGACCGCCGCGCCCTGCCCTTCCACAAGGCAGTGCTGGCTGGCGAACTGCCCTACACCATTGGCGGCGGCATCGGCCAGAGCCGCCTGTGTATGCTGCTGCTGGGCAGCGTTCACATCGGCGAGGTTCAGGCCAGCGTGTGGGACAAGGCCACCCGCGAAGCCTGCGCCAAGGCCGGCATCCCGCTGCTGTAAGCGGAACGATTTTAAATATCCTCCGCTTACGCTCTGGATATTTTCAGCGGAAAAATATTTTTATTTTGAAATACAGCCAAGCCTGCGGGCTTGGCTGTATTTCGTTTTCACGAGAAGGGTCGTAAAGATAAGCTGCATCTCTCCCGTGAAAAGAAAATCGGGAAGATCCGCAGATCTTCCCGATTTTCAAATATAAAAATAGAGTTCCTTGAATCATGCCCAGAGCAACGCGGAGGGCATTTTAAATCGTCCTCCGGCGGGCATTCCTGCTTATCAATTTTGCTTTTTCCAGCGGCGCATGACGCCCATGCCCAGTGCATAGGGGCCGGTGTGCACCGCAATGGTGCAGCCGATCTGCAACAGCCCTACCTCACACTGTGCGCCGGGGTACTTGGCGCGCAGGGCGGCACGGGTCTGCATCCACAGACGCTTGCCTTCGTCGGCATCGTAACCGTAGCCCACCGTAATGCGGTAGTCGTCCGGGGTGCCGCCGTGGGCATCCAGATAGTTCATCAGCTGTTCCAGTGCCTTTTCAAAGCTCTTCTGCCGGCCGCGGGCCACGCCGCCGGAGAAGATCTCGCCCTCCTTGAACAGGATCATGGGCTTCAGCCCCAGCATATTGGCGGCGCGGCCGGTCACCTTGCCGATGCGCCCGCCCTTGATGAGGTAGTCCAGATCACCCACGGTGAAGAAGATCTGGTTGGTGGATTTTTCGGCTTCCAGCCAAGTCACAGTCTCGTCCAAGGTGCAGCCTGCGTCCCGCATGGCCACGGCATTTTCCACCATGGTGGATTCGGTCACCGTGGCGGCGGCAGAGTCGATGACCTCGATGCGGGCATCGGGGTAGTCCTCCAGCACCAGATCCCGGGCGTTGCGGGCGCTGCCCACGCAGCCGCTCATTTTGCCGGTGAACACCAGACACAGTACATCCCGACCCGCCTCGGCGTGTGCGCGGAAGGTCTTTTCAAAGTCCTCGATGGAGGCCAGACTGGTCTTGGGATAGGCCGCCGGGTTATCTACCATGAACTGATAGAAGTCCCGCACGGGGATCTCCAGCCCTTCCTTGTGGTAATGCTCGCCGTCCAGCGATACATAAAAGGGCACGACCTCGATGCCAAGCTGCTTGGCGGTGTCCAGCGTCAGGTCGCAGGCGCTGTCGGTAATGATATCAAACATCTGTGACGCTTCCTTTTCTGAAACTCAGGGGCTGCTTTTGGCGGCAGCTCAGCCGCGGTGGATGTAGGCTTCGCGCTCTGCGCCCACCGAGATATAGGTGATCTTGCAGCCAACAGCCTTTTCCAGATACTCCACATAATCGCGGGCCTGCTGGGGCAGATCCTCCCACTTGCGGGCTGCGGTGATATCGCAGTGCCAGCCGGGCAGATACTCCACCACAGGCTGTGCGGTATCCAGTGCCTCACCCATGGGGAAGCGGGTGGTAGTGGTGCCGTCGGTCAGCTTGTAGGCGGTGACCATGGGGATCTTTTCCATGTAGTCCAGCACATCCAGCAGGGTCAGAGCGACCTCATCGCAGCCCTGGCAGAACACGCCGTAGCGGCTTGCCACCAGATCGATGGGGCCCACGCGGCGGGGACGTCCGGTAGCTGCGCCGTACTCGTGGCCGGCCTCACGCAGGGCGTGCTTCTCTTCCTCGGTCATGGCCAGTTCGGCGGCGAAGGGGCCGTCACCCACGCAGGAGGAGTAGGCTTTCATGACACCGATGGAGTTGTGCAGCTTGTGGCCGGGGATGCCGGCGCCGATGGGTGCATAAGCACCGATGACGTTGGAGGAGGTGGTGTAGGGGTAGATGCCAAAGTCGATGTCGCGCAGTGCGCCCAGCTGTGCTTCAAACAGCACCTTCTTGCCGGCTGCATCGGCATCGGCCAGATACTGACCCACATCGCAGATATAGTCCTTGAAGATGGCGGCATACTTTTCGAGCCAGTTCCACATCTCATCCACGCTGATGGGCGCTGCGTTGTAGCTGCCCTCCATGACCAGATTCTTGGAATCCACCATGGTGACCAGACGCTTCTTCACGGCGTCGTCCAGATGCAGCAGATCGCCCATGCGCAGGGTCTTTTTCATGTACTTGTCGCCGTAAGCGTAGGCGATGCCGCGCTTGGTGGAGCCGAACTGTGCGCCGGTCTTGGACAGGCGCGCTTCCTCCAGACCATCCTGCTCCACATGATAGGGCATGGTGATGGTTGCGCGGTCGGAGATCTTCAGGTTCTCCGGGGTGATCTTAATGCCCTGCTCGCGCAGCTTATTGATCTCGCCGTCCAGATGATGCGGGTCGATGACCATGCCGTTGCCCATGACGCAGACGACATTGGGGCGCAGGATGCCGGAGGGCAGCAGGTTCAGCACGAACTTGCCGCGCTCGTTTTTAACGGTATGGCCTGCGTTGTTGCCGCCCTGATACCGTGCAACGATGTCGTACTCCTGGCTGATCAGGTCGACCATGCGGCCCTTGCCCTCATCGCCCCAGTTGATACCCGTAATTGCAGTAAGCATAATAAATGACCTCTTTATCCTTTTTTCAAAAGACAGCCTTTTCCGTGCACCTTGCCCGGGATACGCTACCTTGGGTAAAACGCACCGGCTCGCTGCCCTTGCGGCACGCACCAATGCTATTATAGTATAGCACAGTCTGCCGCGCAAAAAAAGGGGCTGTTGTAAAATACAACGCCCCTTTTATACAGATACATCCGATTGACAAAACAGCCGCCCGGTCTGCCCGGACGGCTGCTTTGCACGGAAAAGCGCTTTTTCCGCACGCCCGTTTTACTGGATAAAGCCCACGAACACCGGGCAGAGCACGGCGGTCAGCACACCGGCTACGGCAATGGAAAGGCCGCTCATGGCACCTTCCACCTCGCCCATCTGCAGTGCCTTGCTGGTGCCCACGGCATGGGCTGCCGTGCCGATGCCCACGCCCTTGGCGATGGGGTCGGTGATGTGGAACAGCTTGCACACGGTCTCGGCCAGCAGTGCGCCCACGATGCCGGTAACGATGACGATGGCACCGGTCAGGGCGGCAATGCCGCCCAGCTCTGCTGCCACGTCCATGCTGATGGCGGTGGTCACAGACTTCGGCAGCAGGGTGGCGTACTGCTCCTGGGTCAGGTCCATCGCCAGTGCCAATGCAAAGGCGCTGCCCAGACTGACCAGCGTGCCCACCGAAATGCCCGCAATGATGGCGGGCGCGTTCTCTTTGAGCAGGTCCAGCTTTTCATACAGCGGGATTGCCAGCGCCACCGTAGCGGGCAGCAGCAGATAGCTTACCGGCGCGGCGCTGGTTTTATAGTCCCCATAGGGGATATTGCACACCGACAGAAAAACGATGATAAAAATACTGCCCAGCAGCAGCGGGTTAAAGATGGCCTTGCCGGTCACCCGGTTGATGAGCGCACCCAGCCCAAAGGCCGCCAGCGTAAGCAGCACGCCCCAGGCCGCAGAGCCGGTCAAAAAGTTATTCAGCAGTTCCGTCATGGTCGGCCTCCCCCTTTTTATTGCGGGCGGTCAGCGCCTGCGTGGTGCGGCCTGCCGCCGCCATCACCAGCACCGTCACCGGCAGAATGGCGATCAGGATGGGCAGCAGCAGCTGTCCCATCTCTGCCCACAGCTCCATGATGCCCGCAGCAGCGGGCACGAACAGCAGCGGAAAAATACCGGTCAGGTAGGTGCCGGTCTCCTTGACCTGCTCCAGCTTTACGATCCCGGCGGTCAGGGCTGCCAGCAGCAGCACCAGACCGTACACACTGGCAGGCACCGGCAGCGGCAGCACCACGTGCAGCACCTCGCCCAGAAAACAGAACGCGAGAATGCGCCCGAACTGAAAAATATACTTCGTGTCAGAACTCCCCTTTCTGGTCTTATGGTCTTATAACGAACAGACAACGGGCTTTTTGCCCGGAATTTTCTGTCTCACACAAAGTAAAAGTATACCGCGGACTGCCCGTCCCATCAACCGTAAATCTTGCCAAGAAGTTCTGCACCTTTTGCGCAGAACTGTACAAAAAAACGCACCGGGCCAAGGCCGGTGCGCAGAATCAATTATTCCTGATAGGTAAAATGACAGCGTGGGTAATTCGAGCATCCCCAGAAGGTTTGCCCTGCGTGATTTCCTCGTTGAGCTACCCTCATAACAAGCTGTCCGCCGCATCGCGGACAAGTCCAAGTTCCATCCGCTTGAACGACTGGATATTGCTTTGCCTGAACGTCTCTTATATGGGCGTCTTTTTGCCAGCCGCTTGCTTCTGTGAAATTCACAAGTATTGCATAAAGTGCATTCATTTTCTCATCTGATAGCTGAGTGCCTGTACACCGAGCATTATACTCAATATCCCTTCGGAGATATAGGGCATAGGTCACATGATGCTTTCCGCTTGTGAGCTGAATGTTCTTTAGTTCACAATTGTTTCCAAATACTACATAGGAATAGTATGGGACAGTATCATCCTTCAGCAGTTCCATCAATGCGCAAATATGCGTCTCATTCTGCCGGAGAGGGTTATAAAAGGAGTACTTTTGCGTTGTATGAAATTTTCCCCTCAGACATTGCGTCCAATGCTCTTGCTCTTCATTGCCGAAAATCCAGCCACTGTAATTTTTGGATTCGATTACATAAAGTCCGGACTCGTGCAGAAAGACCATGTCAATCTCAGTTGTTCCTTTTTGACCTACCGGGATATAACAATTCGGCAAAAGAGCTTTACGACCGTGGACTTTGTTCAGGGCATTATAAATAATGTTTTCTCCAGCGTCTCCCCGTTCCTCCGGGCTACGAAAATCCCATCGAAATTGCTCAAACACGATAATGTCCTCAAATCACATAATCGTTGCCGGCCTGATCCGGCAGGGCAAGGTCTGCCAGCGTGATCTTGCCAAAGTAGTCCGAGATCAGGTCGTTGAGCCCCTTCCACATCTCGTAGGTGCGGCAGTTGGCCATCCGGGCGCAGGCAGAAGCGCCGGGGGTCAGGCAGCTTACCGGGGCAAGACTGCCCTCGGTGAGCATCAGGATCTCGCTTACCGTGTACTGATCCGGGCTGCGGGTCAGCCGGTAGCCGCCGCCCTTACCGCGCAGCCCCTCCAGAAAGCCGTTCTGCACCAGCACCTTGAGGATGTTCTCCAGATACTTTTCCGAGATCTCCTGCCGGGCGGCTACTTCCTTTAAGGGAACATATTTTTCAGACTGATGCTCCGCGAGGTCGATCATCACCCGCAGCGCATAACGTCCTTTGGTCGAAACGATCATAATCCGTACTTCCTTCCGGTCAAATTTTAATATAACCCATTATACAACAGGGTAAATCACTTTTCAATCCCACTTTTTTCAAAATAACCCTTGACAAGCAGGGAAAACAGGGCTATAATGCCATCAAACCCACAAAGAATGTTGGTTTAAAGGTTTAGAGGGAATCACAGCCGGGCACACCGGCGCAAAACAGGGTCATATACCCCGTAACGATACCAGAAAGAGGGACAAGTATTATGAGCAAAATCTATACCGCCGCAGATCAGTTGATCGGTCACACCCCGCTGCTGGAGCTCAGCCATATCGAGAAGGAAGAGCAGCTGCCCGCCCACGTTATTGCCAAGCTGGAGTACTTCAACCCCGCTGGTTCTGTGAAAGACCGCATTGCGAAAAAGATGATCGACGACGCCGAGACCAAGGGTCTGCTGAAGGAAGGCTCCGTCATCATTGAGCCCACCTCCGGCAACACCGGCATCGGTCTGGCTGCTGTGGCAGCTGCCAAGGGCTACCGCATCATCATCGTGATGCCCGAGACCATGAGCGTGGAGCGCCGCCAGCTGATGAAGGCTTACGGTGCCGAGCTGGTGCTGAGCGAGGGTGCCAAGGGCATGAAGGGTGCCATTGCCAAGGCCGATGAGCTGGCAAAGGAGATCCCCAATTCCTTCATCCCCGGCCAGTTCGTGAACCCCGCTAACCCGCAGGCACACATCGAGACCACCGGCCCCGAGATCTGGGAAGATACCGACGGCAAGGTCGATATCTTTGTGGCAGGCGTTGGCACCGGCGGCACCGTGACCGGCGTTGGCAAGTACCTCAAGAGCAAGAACCCCGCCGTCAAGGTAGTGGCTGTGGAGCCCGCCTCCTCCCCTGTGCTGAGCAAGGGCACTGCCGGTGCACATAAAATTCAGGGCATCGGCGCAGGCTTTGTGCCGGACGTGCTGGATACCACCGTCTATGACGAGATCATCACCGTTGAGAACGACGATGCCTTCGCCACCGGCCGTCTGATTGGCCACAAGGAAGGCGTGCTGGTAGGCATCTCCTCCGGTGCTGCCGTCTGGGCCGCCATCCAGCTGGCAAAGCGCCCTGAGAACGCAGGCAAGAACATCGTTGTCCTGCTGCCCGATACCGGCGACCGTTACCTGTCCACCCCGCTGTTTGCTGAATAATCTCCAAAAACTCTCCTCTCCCGCTCTGCACCCCGCAGGGCGGGAGTTTTTGTTTGGGAACAGGACGATTTGAATGCGCGTCGGGTAGCGGGCTCGCCCTCTCAGGCGCTTACGCGCCAGCTCTCCCAAAGGGAGAGCCCTTGGCATGGCGGAAAAGTTTCCGGTTAAAGTGCAGAGTTTGCGGTTACGCCAGAGCCTCTCCCTTTGGGAGAGGTGGCACGGCGCAAGCCGTGACGGAGAGGGCGAGGACGCTTACGGGGTACTTTCTCCCCTTTCCCCTCACCCGATTTTATGCTACAATACCGGTAACAAAAACGTTTGGAGAAACGCCCATGCTTTATTATGCTGCCCCCATGGAGGGGTTTACAGACCGGGTCTGGCGGCAGACCCATCAGAAATGGTTCGGCGCACAAGGCGCTGCCGACCGCTATTATGCGCCGTTTATCTCCCCGCCGGAGAACCGGGTGCTCATTAAAAAGAAGATGGCAGAGCTTGCCCCGGCGGCAAACCCCGGTGCACCGGTCATCCCGCAATTGCTGGCGAAGGACGGCGAGCTGGCTGCTTGGATGATCGGGCAGCTGCGGGCGCTGGGCTATACTGAGGTGAACCTGAATCTGGGCTGTCCCGCCGGGACGGTGACCGCCAAGGGCAAGGGCTCCGGGATGCTGCGGGACCCGGCCAAGGTAGACGCCTTTCTGGACGGGGTATTCTCCCGCGCCGAGGGGCCTGTCTCGGTCAAGACCCGGCTGGGTGTGGAGAAGCCGGAAGAGTTTGCCGCCATTCTGGAAATTTATAATCGCTACCCCATCTCGGAGCTGACCATCCATCCCCGGGTGATGCGGCAGCAGTACCGCGGACAGGCCGACCGCGCCGCCTTTGCGGCTGCGCTGCCCCGGTGCACCATGCCGGTGTGCTACAACGGCGATGTGACCACCGCCGCCCAGCTCCACGCGCTGGAAGAAGAGTTTCCCGCCCTGTCCGGCATCATGGTGGGGCGCGGGCTGATCGCAGACCCGGCGCTTTTCCGCAGGGCGCGGGGCGGTGCGCCCGCCGCCAAAGAGGAGCTGCGGGGCTACCTGACCGACCTGTACCACGGCTACACTGAACTGTTCGGCAGCGCGGGCTGCGCCATCAGCCGGATGAAGGGGCACTGGTTCTACCTCATCCACTGCTTTGCCGGGGCAGAAAAGCTGGAAAAACAGCTGAAAAAGCTGCGGGAGCCGTGGGAGTACGAGGTGGTGGTGAACCAGATCTTCACCCTGCCGCTGGTGGAAAACAATTAAAATGTGCTCCGCTTTGCTCTGCACATATTCAGCGGAAATCATATTTATAATTTCGTGTTTGTCGCACTCTGAGGAGTGCTCCAAACACATTTTCACGGGTGGGGTCGCAGAGGAAAACTGCATCTGCAATAAAAAAGCCCGCCGTCTTATGCAGACAGCGGGGCTGAAAAGGACCGTATTACACGTTGAGGTAGCTGCGCAGCATAGCCTGCAGCAGGTCGTCACGATCCACCTTGCGGATCATAGCACGGGCATTCTTATAGGTCGTAATGTAGGTAGGGTCTTCGGACAAAATGTAGCCCACCAGCTGATTGACCGGGTTATAGCCTTTTTCCTTCAAAGCATCGTACACCTGCTGTACGATCTCGTGGATCTCATAGTCCTTTTTATCGTGGATGGAGAAAATCGCGGTTGCGTCTCCCACGCAATACACCCCCTTCGGTTGAAACTAGTCTCATTGTACACGAAATGCGCCGAAACTTCAAGATAATTACGCCGGATTTGCACATCCTGTACAAAATTTCCAGCAATGTTCCGGCAAGATGAACGATGTCCGGGCGGCATTCTGCCCGCGAAAGGAGCCTTTGTATGCTTTACGGCATCGGCTGCGACCTGTGCAGCCTTTCCCATCTGGAAAAAAGCCTTTCCTCTGCCCACGCAGCAGCCTTTGTGCGCCGGGTGTACGGCCCGGCTGAGCAGGCGGCGCTGGGGCTTTTGGAAGGCTCTGCTGCGCCGCTGAACGCCCACCGCCTTGCCAGCGCCGCCGCAGATTTTGCCGCCAAGGAAGCCTTTCTCAAGGCGGCAGGCACCGGCCTGCGGGAGCCTTTTTCTCTGCGGGAGATCGAGACCGTCCGGCAGGAAAACGGTGCCCCGGCCTACCGCTTCAGCGGGCAGACCGCCGCATGGGTGGCGCAGCACCGGCTGCGCGCCCGGCTTTCCTTAAGCCACGAGGGCGGCATGGCGCTGGCCTTCTGCACGCTGGAAGAGGAAAGCTGACCGCCCTTTGTGCATACAATGGAATATCGCCCCCGCACTGCATAAGCCGCACCCGGTCTGCGCATACTGAGAGCAGACAGGATGCGCCGGACGCATCACATAGCGGGGCACATCCTCCAGACAAACAGGAGGGAGATTCCATGGAGGTACACAGAGGAGAAGTTTTCTACGCCGATCTTTCGCCGGTGGTGGGCTCGGAGCAGGGCGGTGTGCGCCCGGTGCTGATCGTACAGAACGAGATCGGCAACCGGCACAGCCCCACTGTGATCGCGGCAGCCATTACATCCCGGCTGGACAAGACCCGCCTGCCCACCCACATCAACATCCGGGCGGCGGACACCGGCCTTGCCAAGGACAGCGTGGTGCTGCTGGAACAGATCCGCACGCTGGATAAGCACCGCCTGCGGGAGCGCGCCGGGCAGATCACCGCCGCCGACCAGAAGCGGGTGGATCAGGCGCTGGACGTAAGCCTTGGGCTGAGCTCGTACTAAAAAACAAGCGGAAAGATTATTTATAATTTCGGGACACCGGAGCGTCTGCGGACGCTCCGGTGTCCCATTTTCACGGGAAAGGATTTGTGAAACCCCACCTATAACAAAAGGTAAATTTGCGAAAAAGACGTGACGAAACGGCGCAGATGTGGTATCGTTAAAGGGTAGATTTTTGTTCAGAAAGGATTTCTTTGCTATGACCCGGATCGCTTTCTGTGATGACGATGCCGCCCTGCTGCATCAGATGCAGGATTTTCTGGAGCAGTACCGTGCCCTGCGGGGTGTGCAGCTGGAGCTGTTTTCCTATACAAAACCCATGGAGCTTCTGGCAGATATCGAAGCCGGGGTACGCTTTGACGTGCTGTTTTTGGATGTGCTTATGCCCGGCATCAACGGCATCAATGCCGCGCGGGAGATCCGCCAGTACGACACGGCGGTGCAGATCATCTTTGTGACCTCTTCTTCGGAATTTGCCGTACAGTCCTATGTGGTAGGCGCATACTACTACCAGCTCAAGCCCATCTGGAAGGACAGCTTTTCCGCCTTACTGATGCCGTTTTGGCCGAGTGCCGCAAGCGCACCCAGCACAGCCTGATCCTGCGCTGCAAAAGCGGCGTGACCCGCATTACACTGGACAGTCTGGAATACTGCGAGGTGCAGGGGCGCACGCTGGTATTCCATCTGCTGGACGGCACCGTCATCGAGAGCAGCGGCAGCATGGACGAGCTGGCACGGCAGCTGGCAGATTACCCGGGCTTTCTGCGCCCGCACCGCTCCTATCTGGTAAACATGGAGTACATCCAGAACATCACCGCTAAGAGCATCACCATGGAAAGCCTTGCCGAGGTGCCGCTGCCCCACGGGCGCTTTACCGCCGTGCGGGATCAGTATCTGGAATACGCCTTTGCGGGAAAGAAGGTCGTCCTGTGACCGCCCCGGGCATTCTGCCGGAAGTGCTGGACGGTGCAGCAGTAGGCATTTTCGGTATCCTGCTCAGTGCGGCGTTCTGCCCCATCCGCTGGACGGGCAAAAAGCGCTGGGCGCTGGCGGGCTGCACCGCCGGGCTGCTGGCACTGCAGGGCATCTTCTACTTTGGCACCAGTCCCACGGCTGCCCAGTACCTTTACCCCCTCATCACCCACCTGCCGCTGTATGTCGTGCTGGTGCTGTTCAGCGGACAGAAGGTCTGGCCGCTGGTGGCGGTGCTCACGGCCTACCTGTGCTGTCAGGTGCGGCGCTGGGCGGCGCTGGCCGTGGCGCTGTTCTTCCCGCAGCATCCGCTGGTGCAGCCGGTGGCTGAGCTGCTGTTCACCCTGCCGTTGCTGTTGCTGTTCATCCGGTTCCTTGCCCCCTCCATGCGGCAGCTTTCCCGCTACCCGGCTTCCGTGCAGTGCCAGTTTGGCATCGTGCCGCTGGTGGGTTATCTCTTTGATTACATCACCCGTGTCTACACCAGCCTTTTGTCCGGTGCAAACCCGGCGGCGGTGGAGTTCATGTTCTTTGTGTGCTGCGCAGCCTTTTTGTGCTCTATTTTGCGCGCCTCCCGGGTGGAGCGGCAGCGCATCCAGATGGAGCAGCTGCAGACCAGCCTGAACTTGCAGGTCACGCAGGCCATGCGCGAGATCGAAGCACTGCGCCTTTCCCAGCAGCGCGCCAGCACCTACCGCCACGACCTGCGCCACCATATGCAGTTTCTGGCAGGCTGCATCGAGAATGGCCGCACCGAGCAGGCGCTGGGCTACATCCGCAGCGTGTGCAGCGAGATCGAGGCCGGCAAGGTGACCGTCTACTGCGAGAACGAAGCGGCGAATCTCATCTTTTCTGCCTTTGCAGACCGCGCCGCCAAGGCCGGGGTACAGTTCACGGTGCAGGCAGGCATCTCGCAAAAGCCGGCCGTCTCGGAGAGCGATCTGTGCGTGCTGCTTTCCAACGCACTGGAAAACGCCCTGCACGCCGCCGTGCGCTGCCGCGAAGCCGGGCACGAAGCCTTTATCGAGACCTCCGGGCACGAAAAAGGCCACAAGCTGTTTTTGCAGATCACCAACAGCTGTCTGCCGGACGTGCAGCTCCGGGATGGCATCCCGGTCACCGACCAGCCCGGCCACGGGCTTGGGGTGCGCAGCATCTGCGCCATCTCAGAGCGGTACGGCGGCCTGACCAGCTTTGCCGCAAAGGACGGACAATTCACCCTGCGGGTAATGTTATAAGATAAAAGGGACTTGGAAACGCCTGCGGCGTTTCCAAGTCCCTTTTTTATAGGAAGATATTACAGCTGCTGCTTGCCCAGCACGTCAGAGGTAGGGGTCTGGAACACCGGGATGCCGGCATAGGGGTCGGCAGCAGTGTCGGCGGGCAGGCTCTTCATATACTCATCCATGGCGACAGCCACCTTCTTGGCAACGGCCACAGCCTCCACCACGGTGCGTGCGCCCATGACGGCGTCGCCGCCGGCAAACACGCCCTCGCGAGTGGTACGGCCGTCCTCGCTGACGCTCAGCAGACCCTTCTGGTTGGTCTCGATGCCGGTCGTGGTCTTGACGAGGTTGCTCTCAGAGCCCTGACTGACCGACACGATGACGCCGGTGTGGGGGTACAAAGTCTCGCTGCCCTCCACCTGCGTGAACTTGCCGTCCTCGCCCTTGACGGTGTCGCGGCAGATCAGACCGTTTTCCCGGATCTCCACCGGTGCCTTGCAGAAGCGGAAGCCCACGCCCTCCAGCTTGGCGTAGCTGACCTCGTACTCGGAAGCGCTGATGCAGCTTTCGTCCCGGCGGGCATAGCAGGTAACATGGCGGGCACCGTTGCGGATAGCAGTGCGGGCGCAGTCCATGGCGGAGTTGCCCACGCCAATGACAGCCACGTCATCGCCCAGACGGAAAGCCTTGGAGTTTGCCAGATAGTCGATGCCAAAGGCCACGTTGCCAAGGCTCTCGCCCTTGATGTGCATGGCGTTGGCCTTCCACAGACCGGCACCGATGAACACGCTCTTGTAGCCGTCGCGGAACAGGTCATCGATGGTGATGGTCTTGCCGATGGTGGTGTTGGGGCGCACCTTGATGCCCTTCAGCTCCAGATGACGGTACTGGAAATCGTCCAGCACGCTGTCCGGCAGGCGGTAGTTGGGGATGCCGTAGCGCATCACGCCGCCGATCTTATCCCGGGCGTCAAAGATAGTCACGTCATAGCCCCAGCGCGCCAGCAGCACGGCGATGGTCAGGCCTGCCGGGCCGGAGCCCACCACAGCGGCCTTCATGCCGTTTTTCGGGGCAGGGCCTGCGGTCATCTTGTTGGCGTAGGTGGTAGAGATATAGTCCTCGATGATGGAAAAGTGCACCGGGTCGTGGCTGGGCATCCGGTTGCGGATGCAGTGGCCCTCGCACTGCTTTTCGTGGTTGCACACCAGACTGCATACAGTGGTCAGGGGGTTGTTTTCAAACAGCATCCGTCCCGCAGCGTCCATCTGGTTTGCCTTGAGCAGACGGATGACCTCCGGGATATTGGTGTGGATGGGGCAGCCCTCCTGACACATCGGCTTTTTGCAGCCGAGGCAGCGGTTGGCTTCGTCCAGAACATGAAGTGCCATGGGTTCCTCCTTGTGTTTCCCCTGCGGGGACAGTCGTTTTTACAGGTTTGTTGTATCCAACATTGCATTGCTTTAATCATACACCCGAACCGCGCCGGATACAAGAGGGCACAATATAAAATTTTTCACGTTATTTTTTGTCAATTCGTCAAAAAGATAATTTTTTGACGATATATCCCGCCCATCGGCTCCGGTTTTGCCCGGCACAGCGCACCAAGGTCGCTGGCCCTGCTCTGAGCAGCAGCCATTTGGGCGCAGGGCTCGTTTTCCCGCGCAAGCCGCGCCAGCGAGTGGGACAGCGGCAGCGCCGTTTCTCCGAGCAGGGGCAGCGCTTCCTTGTGCGCGCCCAGCAGGTGCAGGTAGGGCGGCAGCGCCGGGGTCTGGGCGGTGTAGCCCAGCGCCGCATCCATCGCCAGCCGCCGCATCCGTGCCCGGGGGTAGCGCACGGTGGTCAGGGCATCCAGCAAAGCGGGCAGGCTTGCTGTCTCCCGCACGGCGTTTTCCAGCCGGTGCTCCAAGCCCTCGGATACCCCGCGCACCGCGGCAAAGGGGGCTTGCTCTGTGCAGGCAGCCCGCAGCAGTGCCAGCTCGCAGTGCCCCATGACTGCAAAATCTGTATACTTTCCGTCATATTCCGCTTGTATATACAATTTTAGTGCCTTTTCCGGCACATAAGGAGCCAGCGCCGCCGCGCCACCCTCCGCCCAGAGCGTCCGCAGAGCGCTGGCGCTGGCAAAGGCTGCGTGAGCGCTTTCGGTCAGCGCCTGCCCGTGGTCTGCGCCCTGCCGGGGCAGGGCGATGGGCTGCATTTCTACATTTTGTTCTATGATGGCTTTACAATACTCTACGGCAAGATTATTGTTGGGCTTGTCCAGCAAGGCGGCAATGTCCGACCCCGGGCACAGCGTCTGCACCGCCGCCTGCCGGGCAGCGGCAAAGCTGCGTGCCCCGGCGGCAAGCTGCTGCCTGAGCGCGGTGCGGTATTCTTCGCTGCACAGCACCCGGGCGGCTTTTTGCAGCAGAGCGGTGTCCGGGGTCTCTGCCCCAAAGATCAGTGCGTCGCACCCGGCAGCGGCCAGAATGCGCACGCCCGCCCGGGCAAAGGCCTCGGCACCGGCGCAGGCGCAGGGCGCGGGCAGGGCAAACACAAGGTCTGCCCCGCAGGCCAGCGCCGCCTGCACCCGCACCGTCTCCGGCAAAAGCGGCAGCGCACCCCGCTGGGTAAGCCCGCAGCTCATGGCAACAGCCACCCGCTGCGCCCCCAGTGCCCGCGCCTGCGCCAGCTGCCATGCGTGGCCGTTGTGGAAGGGGTCGTACTCCGCAATGATGCCTGCAAACTTCATGGAACTGCTCCTTTTCGCCAAAAGATTGTTAAATTTATATCGGATATACAGAAAACTCCTGCCGTCTCCGGGATTTGTGGGCAGGATGTACAAAAACCTTGTACACAAGTTTTACCGCTTTGCCCGGGTTGCGCCTTGAAAAGCCGCCATCCCTATTATATAATAAACATAGGAATCTGTAAAATTCTGTCCGCAGGTTTTTCAGGCTGCGGACGGTACAAAAATTTTCAGGAGGCAACACAGATGAAAGTTCTGGTTATTAACTGCGGTTCTTCTTCCCTGAAGTATCAGCTGATCGATATGGACGGCGAGAAGGTGCTGTGCAAAGGCCTGTGCGAGCGCATTGGCATGGAGAGCAGCATGATCACTCACGAGGCCAACGGCACCAAGGCTACCACCCCGGCGATTTTCCCCACCCACACCGAGGCTTTTGCCGAGGTCGTGAAGAAGATGACCACCGGCGCAGGCAAGTGCATCAATGACGTGAGCGAGATCGACGCCATCGGTCACCGCGTCGTGCACGGCGGCGAGAAGTTCAAGAGCAGCTGCCTGATCACCGATGAGGTCATCAACACCCTGCGCGAGCTGAGCCCGCTGGCTCCCCTGCACAACCCCGCCGGTATTCTGGGTATCGAAGCCGCCCGCAAGGTGTTCGGCAACATTCCCATGGTAGCCGTGTTCGACACCGCTTTCCACAGCACCATGCCGCCGAAGGCTTATATGTACGCCATCCCCTACGAGTACTACGAGAAGTACGGCGTGCGCCGCTATGGCTTCCACGGCACCAGCCACAAGTACGTTGCCCACAAGGCAGCCGAGTATCTGGAGGAGCCCATTGAGCGCCTGAAGCTGATCACCTGCCATCTGGGCAACGGTTCTTCCATTGCCGCAGTCGATCAGGGCAAGGTGGTGGATACCTCCATGGGCATGACCCCGCTGGCCGGCCTGATGATGGGCACCCGCTGCGGCGATCTGGACCCCTCTGTGGTCAACTACCTGAAGTACACCCTGAACATCACCGGCCACGAGCTGGACGAGATCCTGAACAAGAAGTCCGGCCTGCTGGGCATCTCCGGTGTTTCCAGCGACAAGCGTGACGTGGAAGAGGCTGCCGAGGCCGGCAACAAGCGCGCACAGCTGGCTTCCGATATGCTGAACTATCAGATCAAAAAGACCATCGGCAGCTACATTGCAGCCATGGGCGGCGTGGATGCCATCGTCTTTACCGGCGGCATCGGCGAGCACGATGCCATTGCCCGCGCAAAAATCTGCCACCACATGGATTGGCTGGGCATCCGCATCGACACCGAGAAGAACAAGCACCCCATTGGCGATGTGTGCGAGATCACCGCTTGGGGCGCAAAGGTGCGCACGCTGGTCATTGCTACCGACGAGGAGCTGATGATTGCCCGCGACACCAAGGAAGTCATCGAAGAGAAGTAAGCTTTTCCCAAAGGGCTTTGCAGGGGCTGCTGCACAGAATGTGCGGCAGCCCCTTTTTGATATTTCAGAAAATCGGCAGTTTCTTTATTGTAGCTGTTTTTACTTTAGCATCCTCGCCCTCTCAGTCAATGCCTATCGGCATTGCCAGCTCTCCCAAAGGGAGAGCCTTTGGCAGTCCACGCAAACTTCATCTCATTGCCAAGGCCTCTCCCTTTGAGGAAAGACTTCCCCCGGCCGGGGGAAGATGTCGCGCAGCGACAAAAGGGGGAGTGTGGCACGGCGTAAGCCGTGACGGAGAGGGCGAGGGCGCTGACCTTGTGCAGTATACCGCTTTTCTATCTTCCGGCGGTGATTTTACCCAAATATATGCTGTCGGTTTGTGCCATGTGTACAAATAAAAGGGCGAACGGTTGTTTTTTGGTTGACAAATCTCAAAAATAACGGTACAATAGGAAAGTCCTCAATCCGAGGGCGTTTATCTATTCAAGCCCCTGGTAAGCTTACTGATCAGCGCGATGGTCCCAAAACCAAAGGTATGGTTACAATCCTTCCGTGGGCAAGAACTAACTAAAGAGGAGATACTACTATGTTTGAAGACAAGACTCTGGTCTGCAAGGACTGCGGTAAGGAATTTGTTTGGACTGCCGGCGAGCAGGAGTTCTACGCTTCTCGCGGCTTCGAGAACCAGCCCCAGCGCTGCAAGCCCTGCCGTGACGCCCGCAAGAACGGCGGCGCACGCAGCAACAGCGGCGAGCGTCAGATGTTCGACGCTGTCTGCGCAGCTTGCGGCAAGACCTGCAAGGTTCCCTTCCAGCCCCGTGAGGACCGTCCGGTCTACTGCTCTGACTGCTTCGCTCGCATGAAGCAGAACTAAGCGCTGATTTTCATTTAAATCGGTAACAAATCCCCCCGCTGCCTGCTTGGCAGCGGGGGGATTTTTGCGTTCCTCTTCAGGTATTCTTGCGCTGATTTACACCCGAAAGCATCAGCACCGTGCGGTACAGCCGCAGCTTGAGCAGCAGCAGCTTTACCCGGTCGTTCCGGCTCTGCATGGCGTGCAGCGGGGTGCTGCGCACCGCTGTGCGCACCCGGGGCTTTTGCAGCGCACTGCGCAGCCAAGCAGTCTGCTCGGCAAGAGAAAGCGGGCTGCAGCCAAGGTTCTTGACCCCCATCATCAGGTCGCGGACGGTGCAGTAGTTGGCCTTTGCGCGGTGCATAGGGCTGTCCAGCAAGCCCCACGCGGCAACGGTGTCCCACACCGCATCGCTCAGGTAGAAGTTATCTTCCAGCCGTTCCGGGTGGTAGCGGTTGGACAGACTGCCCCGCCGGGCGATAACATAATGATACAGCGGCTTTTCCAGCACCACCAGACAGCCGGGGTTCTGGCGATAGAATGCTACGAAGAACATTCCATCCTCTCCCAGCTGATGGGGAGGAAAGCGCAGATGGTGCTGTTCCAGAAACGCTCTGCGGTACATTTTGTTTGCAGCCAGATACGAGGACGCCATCTTGTCGAAATGCTCCTTGAAGGGCTCGCCCCGGTACACGCCGGAAAAGGTACAGTGGTCGGTTTCAGAGTGCAGCAGCTTTCCGTTTTCATCGCAGATGTCGTAAAACATCCCAAACTCCACACAGTCTGCATCCGCGTCCCGGACGATATGGTACAGCACCTCTGCGGCGTCCGGCTCCACCCAGTCGTCCGGGTCCAGAAAAAAGATATACTCTCCCCGGGCGGCATCCAGACCCGCGTTGCGGGCAGCAGCTACACCGCCGTTGGGCTGGTCAATAAAGCGAAACCGCGCATCCTCGGCAGCAGCCTGTGCGCACAGCGCGGCGCTGCCGTCCTTGGAGCCATCGTTGATGAGGATGGCCTCGAAGTCGGTCAAAGTCTGCGCCCGCAGTGAGCGCAGCGCCCGGGGCAGCAGGCGCTCCATATTATAAATGGGCACTATAAACGTAATACAGGGCATGATCCCAACTCCTTGAAATGATTATCCCGGCAGGCCGAGCCGACGCAGCAGCGGACGCAGATGCAGCCGACCGGCAAGACGGCAGAACAGGTACGGCATTACCAGACTGACCGCACCGCAGACGAGAACTGTCCCTCCCGCAGAAACGCCCAGTTTTTCATACAGCACAAGCCCCGGCACTGCGCAGCAAAAGGGCTGATGATACAGATAGAACAGCATGGTGTTCTGCCCCAGCGGAACCAGCCGCCGCAGGGGCTTTTGCAACAGCACACACGCCGCCCAGATGCCCACACAGAACCCGCTGACCTTAAAATAGTCCACCCATGTGCACACAGCCTCTGCAAGCAGGCCGTCAGGCCAGACCATAGTGGGGAACAGCAGTCCCCACACCACCCATAGACCGCACAAGGCGCCAAAAAGCATCAGCGGCTTTGCGTGCTGTTCGGCCTTTTCACGCGGGAGCACACAGCCCAGAAAGAAAAACGCACCCTGCTGGAAATAACTTTTCACTGCCCAGAACCATTCGGTGAAAAGCAGCTGATAGCACGCGGGCAGCGCTACCACCAGCACCAGCTTTGCCGCCCGGGCTGCCGCCGGGGACAAGGCTTTGTCCAACAGCCATGCCGTGAGGACAAACCAGAACAGCGTAGGCAGATACCACAGATGAAAACCATAGGGGTTCTCGTTGCGCAGCACCAACCAGAGATATTCCGCAGGCTGTTTTAACTGGTATGCACCGCCGGACAGCAGCGCCCGCACCGGCGGCACTAGATTCGCCAGATAAAACAAAAAGTACAAAAAAGCCGAATATATACCCCAGGGCAACAGCAGGCTGTGCGCCTTTTTGCGCACGAACTGCCGGGCGGAAAAGCTGCGGTTCTTCTGCGCGGTCAGGGTGCAGCCCATACCGGAGAGCAGAAACAGCAGCGGGACGTGGAACCGGTAAACAAAGGTATAAGAAAACGCACACCATGGATGTGCGGCACGCATGGACATCCGAAAGGTATGACCGTAGATCACCAGCAGCAGGCCAATGGCCTTGGCGATGTCGATGTGATCCAGACGTTTGGTGGTTTGTGTCATCTCTGTCAGCCCTCCTGCATCAGAATATGGATGCGATCCCGCATCTCCTGCCGACTGTCCGGCATCCACACCTTGGGCTTCGGGGGCTTTTTGCGCTCCATTGCATAGGCAAGCGTCACCAGACGCAACGCCATCGTGCTCCAGAAATAAAAGGCAGTGTTATCGGTCAGATAGGTCACCGTCATATAGCCCAGTTCGCACAGATACAGCAGTGTGGTCTGCTGGTCTGCATAGTGCTGCCAGAACAGCGGGGTCAGAATATATTGAATGCCGGACCAGAGCAGAAAACCCGGAAAGCCCATTTCTACAAAGACCTTCAGGATATCGTTGTGGAAAGGAAAGGGCTGGTTGATAAGTCCCGCATCGTACCACTGGCTAATGATGGTATCCACATATTCAAAGCCATGGCCAAAATAGGTAATGGATAATTCATAGTAGGGGTTTGCCATGCTCCACAGGTAGTCCCGTCCCATCATATCTACGCCAACACTGTTCAAAAGCCTTGAAATGATGCCATTACGCACACAGTAAAGAAATGCCAGAAAAAACAGGATGCAGCACCCGCCCACTGTCGGGTAAACCCAGCTGGGCACCTTGCGCTTACGGAAAAACAAAGCAATCAGAACAAACAAGAGCACTGCCGGAATGGCGCTGCGCTTCATACCGACCAGAAAAAACCAGCAGCAGGCAAGCAGATACCGCCGACGTTTGCGTTTTTCCTGCTGAGTGTCATGGGGCGCAAAGACGGTATAATACAAAACCATCTGTCCGAACACAAAGGTCAGATCATGGATCTCCAGCTGCAGCGCGTAGCCGTCTGCATCGCCGAAGGTGACCAGACAGGTGATGAGAGACTGGAGGCTGGCTGCAACGCCATATCCGGGAACGCTCATCAGCATGATGGCAGTGTTGGTAATACAGATGCTGATGGTGAACAGTTCGATTGCCTTTTCCCGAAACAGATAGACCAGCGCCACGGCAGTAAGGATGGCAATGCTCTGGAACAAAAGCTTAGAACAGCTGCGGATCATGGAGGACACCGCAGCAAAGCTTTCGATCCAGATGACTATCGACCAGAAAAACAACGCCACCATCAGGGACATATACAGCAGGGTAGGCTTCCAGATCTCCCGGAAGCGCTTTTCGTCCGGGTAAAACAGAGCGTACAGCACCGCCAGCCCGATCACCCCCAGCGCAACGGCCTTGGGCAGACCGCCCACTGCACTGTTGATAGGTTTCCACTCCCCCAGCCCGGCACAGGACAAAAAGACCACGCAGCCGATGGTCAGCAGCCTTTGCCACAGCGGGCTGTCCTTATAAAATAAAGAGGCCGGTGTTTTCCGGCTATAATCCTTTTTGGTCAGGATCTGATCCAATGTGCGCATGAAAAAGGGTTCTCCTTTTGTAGCGGGTGTTCCCGCAGGTGACTTACGCCTCTCCGCTTAGTTGCAGGTACTGCTGCTGTAAGCGGGCGGCGGCGATGTTGATATCGTAGCCTGCCTGCCGGATCAGTTCTGCACCGGCAGAGCGGTCGCAGGGCTGTTGCAGCATCCGCTGCAAGCCAGCTGCCCAGTCTGCATTGCTGGCAGAAAGCGGGATCTGGATGGCATGGTCAGAAAGCAGCACCTCCTCCGGCACTGCGTCCGAAAATACGCACCCCAGCCCGGCAGCCTGCGCCTCGATGCCCACCACCGGCAGACCCTCGAAGCGGGAGGGCATGACGAAGAGATCCATCAACTGGTACCAGTCTGCCACATTGCTTTGCAGCCCGGCAAACAGGATATGGTCTGTGATGCCCAGTTCCTGCGCCTGTGCGCGGACAGCCGGTTCCAGCCTGCCGGTGCCGATGAGTACCAGCATTGCCCGGGGCTCCAGCTGCAAAAAGGCAGCAAAGATCTCCAGCAGACGTTCGTGGTTCTTGCGGACGTCAAAGCGCCCTACATGGCCAAGCACCACCCGATCCTCCAGCCCGTAGCGCGCCCGCATTTCGGCGCGGACGGCGGGGGAGAAGCGGAAGGTCTCCGGCTCGATGGCGTTGGGAATGATCTGTCCCCGGCGCTCCCAGTCTGCCTTGCCAAAATAATAGATGCCCGCATCCCGTCCGCAGGCCCACAGGTGGGTGGCCGCGCCGGGCAGCAGCTGCTTGCAGAACATCTTCAGCGGCCACTTGTAGTCCCGGACGATCCAGATATTATGGGCGTGGGCAATGCGCACGGGCAGCCCCGCCTTCTCCGCGCCCTTCAGGGCGTACAGCCCCATGGCCTCGTTGTGGGCGTGCAGGATGCGGATGCGGGGGTCTGCGGCCACGGTCTGCTGCACAAAGCGCAGATACGCCGGGTAATGCAGCGGGTCAAGCCCGGGGCTTTGGTAGATATGACCGCCCAGACGGCGGATCTCATCGTCGTAGTCGCCGGGCTTTTTCTTGTTGACGATAAAATCAAACTGAACCTTGCTGCGGTCGATATGCCGGTAGTAGTTCATCAGCATGGTCTCGATCCCGCCGCGGTCCATATTGCTGACCGAATGCAGCACTCGTATCATGGGGTACTCCTCACATTATAACAACTGAAATCTTCTGCCGTAGCGGCACCACAGCCCAAAGTCCTGCTGCCGCAGCGCACGGGTGCCCCAGCGAGCACGGCGGGGCAGTGCGCTCTCCTGCGGCAGCGCCTTGGCATACAGTGCGCAGCACAGCCGGAAAACGGCCTGCTGCGTTTCCTGCGGCAATCCAGATATGGTGGCATAGCAAAAAGCCGAAAGCTGCAGCGTCAGGCTGCAGCGGTACAGGGCATCGTGGGGCAAGCCCAGCGCGGCATCCTGCGCCAGCAGCTGCTCCATGATCCAGTAGCTCTGCACGGCTGCAGGGCGGTGCTGGCTGGTGGCGGTAAGTCCCTTGGGGTTTTTGCGCCACAGGTAGACGACCTCCGGCACAGAGACCACTGCTTTTGCCTGACGGAACACCAGAAAATGGATGATGGTATCCTCAAAGCAGGTATAGTAAGCCGGAAAGCGCACCTGTGCAAACAGCTCCCGCCGGTAGATTTTACCCCATGGCATTCCGGGCAGCTCAAATCGCTCCGGCGCAGCGTTACCGATGTAGACCGCCGCCGGGTAGCACTGCACCGGACCGTAGCTGCCATCCGTGTACAGGTACTGCCAGCCGCCCTGCACTACATCGGCATCAAGGCGCTGTGCGGCCTCCAGCAGGGTACGGATTGCACCGGGCAATAACAGATCATCGCTGTCCACGAACATCAGCCAGCGCCCCACGGCATGGCGCAGCCCTTCGTTGCGGGCGGCAGCAGCGCTGCGGGGTGCGATGCAATTGCACAGCACCACCCCGGGCTGTGCCCGGTAGCGTTCCAGCACAGCGGCTGTACCGTCGGTGGAATCGCTGTCCACCACGATCAGCTGCACGGTGCAGTCGGTATCCTGCTGCAAAATGCTGTCCAGACAAGCAGCAATGGTGGCTTCGCCGTTATACACCGGCACGATGACCGAAAGCGTCACCGCCGGGTCCTGCGGCGGCAGCGGCGGGCATTCCCCCTCCGCTGCGGGCTTCGGACACAATGCTGTCAGCGCAGCACGGTCGGCCTGTGTGCTGTCCGGCAGCGGTGCACCGCCCCGGTGCAGCAGATGGTACAACGCAAGGTCTGCGTGACCGCAGGCGGCGGCGCACACGGCGGCAGCACCCGCCAGCAGACGACTGTGGGTGCGGCATTGGATCAACTGGTAAGCGCGTCGGTTGCGGATCATACTCCACCTCTTTCGATCCCGGCAAGGGCAGAGCCGCCCTCCTCTGCGATCAGGGACATCTTTTTCTGCGCTGTGCGCACCAGATCCCGCACATTATAGATATCATCCTCCGAAGAGGTCGCCCATGCGGCGGTGAACAGGATGGGGTACTCCGGGTTCAGCTTGTTGTACTCGTCCACCTGACTTTGCAGGATGCGGATCATGACCTCTGCCTTCCGGCTGCTGCACTCACCAAAGAAGGCAAGGAACTTGCCCGCGCCGTTGTAGCCCACCGTGCCGTCGGTATCACCCATCAGCTGCAGCAGACCGGAAAAATCCTTCAGGATGCCATCGCCTACATGGTAGCCAAAGCGGCGGCTCATATCGGACAGATTATCCAGCTGCAAAGCAAAGCAGGTATAATCTTCCGGCAGGATGCGGTCTGCCATACTGCTGATATAAACATTGAGCTTTTCGCGGTTGGGCAGCCCGGTCTTTTTGTCCACATACAGCAGATAATCCACGATATCGGAGATACGGCCCAGCAAAACGGCACCGCAGCAGCCGATGACGAAGAACAGCACCAGCGCCAGCATCAAATACAGCTTGACGTTGATAGCAGCAGCAACCTGCACCGAGCTGATCATCTTCAGATAATCCGCGCTGATGTACAGGTTCAGCTCCTTGCTGCTGGTATTGATGATCTCGTAGTAGCGCTTCAGCTGTGCCTCGTAGTCATTGATCAGGCTTTCCATCTTGGCGTGCTGCTCGTCTGTGCCGCCAAAATCCACGTTGCGGAAGCTTTGCAGGATCTCCTCCTGAAACTGTCGGTCGATCTGGCTGGCAGCCACCTGCTGTTCCAGTGACACCAGTTTCAGCACCAGACCGTCGTAGGTGGTCTGTGCCTTATCGCCCGCGCCCTCCAGCTCGATGTTGCCCAAGATGTAGTCCGAGGACACCACCTCGCCCCGGTCGGTAAAATAGTTTTGCAGCAGGTCGGCGTTCTTGTACACATACTGGTCGGTCAGAGCCCACAGGCTGTCCCGCTGCTCGGTGGAGATCTGTTCGTTCTGCTTTGCAGTCTCGATGCAGTTGGCCAGATACTCCTGCAGCACCGTGCCGTCCCGCACCTGCGGACCGTTGAGCACATAGGCGTACAGCTCTGGGATGGTGTATTTTTTAAAATCGGAATAGATATCGCACAGGTCTGCATAGGTGTAGCCGGTGCGGGAGGAGCGGAAGTCCGGGTAGTGCTCCCGCTTATTCAGCAGATAGTCCTGCATCTCGTTGGTATCGTTTTCCAGAATGCGGATGCACTCGTAGTAGTCGTAGCCGTTGTCCAGCAGACCGGAGGATGGGTTGAGCGAAAGCTTCTGCTCCACATATTTTTCCGTATAATAGGTGCAGTAGCTCTGGATGATAGCATCCAGCATATTGCGGGCATAGCCCGCGCCCAGCGATCCGTCTACCACAAGGCTCACCTTGTAGGTGTCGGGGAAATAGGTCACCTCTTCGCCCTTATCCAGCAGTGCCTCATTGATAGTCTGCTGATCCTCTGAAATCACCGGGGTCACCGAAATGTTGGAACGGATGGTGCTCAGCCGCCCGGAAGCGCCCAGCGCATCCATGGCTTGCGAAATGACCGTGGAGGAATAGATCTCGTTGACATCCAGCTCGCTGCCGTCCGGGGTGTAGCCGTCCGAGATACCGTCGTTGGTATAGCGGATGATGACCGATGCAGTGTACTTCTGCCGACCGTCCGCATACAGGTAGATGGCGGCCGCACCTGCCAGCGACACCAGAAAGATCAGCAGGCTGAAACGCTTCAGATAGCGCAGGATCTCAAACTTTTTCATTTGTGGTGCCTTACCTTTCTGCGTTTCCGTTCGTGGAGCAGCCATGCGCCGCCCAGCATCACGGCAACAGACTCCATCAGGGTCTTTTTCGGGCTCAGCCGCTGGATAAAGGAGGATGAACCGTAGCTAAAGGTGATATAGTTCTGGGATTTATACTTGACGTAGGCTTTGTCCAGCACGAACAGCTGCTCCGAGATCTCGTTAATGGCAGCTTCCAGCTTGTTCACCATGGCCTGTGCCTCGGCCAAGCGCGGCTGCCCGGCATCCAGCTCCCGGATCTTCTGGATCACATAGTTCGTGCTCACGATCTCGGACTGGTAATCGGTGGCATCGGACAGAGAAGCGTCTGCCGAGCGCGCCAGCGCGTCCATGGCGGTCTTGGTGCGGGACATATAGTATTCGCTGTCCTCATCCACGGTGGGGATCATCATGATGGAGGTCATGGACTTTTCGTAGATGGAAATGCCCTTTTTATCGGCGTCATAATAAGCCTGCTGAGTGCGCATGGCAAGATCGTCGATTTTGTTCTTGTATTCCAGAATGCTGGTCAGCATGGACGGGTCGCGGGCAACGCCGCCCTCAATGACAAAGGCCATGGCATTGGGTAGATCGTAAGCTACCAGATTGTTGATCTTTTTACCCAGCGTGGTAAAGTTGTTGGTGGCAGAGTCGGGGTTTGCCTCGTCCGTAAAGCTTTTGTTCTCCTGCAGACGAGCGTTCAGGTAGCGGTTCAGCCCCTCAGCGCGCACCTCCAGCTCGTTCAGCCGCAGATAAGGCTCACACGCAGAGGTCACGTCCAGCTTTTCCTTCAGCAGGCTCTGGTTGTCGCAGTAGCTGCTCTGAAAGATCTCCCGGTAGGATTCGCACACGCTCTGCAAAAGATCCATGGGCTTGCGGCTGCCAAGCTCCAGCTTGCGGGTATTGATGGAAAGATAGTAGTTGGTGCTGATATACTCGCTGCCATTGGCGCTGCCGGTGCCTTCCGGGCTGAGGTAAAGGCACTCCGCCAGCTGAGATGCCGTCAGGCTGTCCTGCAGTCCCACCCGCCGGATGGCGCGTTCCATCACCTCGTCCGAAACGATCTCGTAGGCGTTGAAGCGGGTCTTGTTGGGGTTCATGCCAAGCGCCGCCTCGGAGTAATTGAAGGAGATGCTGGCAGTGGCGCTGTCCGCACTTTTGAAATAGTGAACCAGCCCGAACAGACAGCACAAGGTCAGCAGGCAGAAAAACAGACGGTATTTATTGATCCAGATATGGCGCAGCGCCTGTTTGATCTTTTCTTTGATGTCATCCATGGCATTCTACCCTTTTGCAGCGGCCTGCACGCGCGGTGCAGACTGCTTAGTCGATGTCAATGACCGAAAGCTCCGGCACGTTATTGATGCGGGGCACCCAGCTGGAATCGCCCAGTCCCCGGCTTACGATGAGGGTGGCGTTGTTGGCAAGCTCATAGCTGCCACCGGCATAGTCGGGCAGAAAGCCCTCCTCGGCGCTATAAAGCGGGCCGATCTTCGGCAGCCGCACGATGCCGCCGTGGGTGTGCCCGGCCAGACCCAGTTCAAAGGAATAATTTTCCAGATGCTCAGGAAAGTAGGTGGGAACGTGTGCCAGACAGATGCGCAGATCGTAGTCTGTCTGCGGCTCCACGCTGTCCATAAAGGTGCTTGCTCCGTAATTATAAAAGTCCTCCGGGCTGCCCTCCACACCCAGAATGCTGATGACATTGTCGCGGACGGTATAGCGCGCTTCCTGATTGCGCAGGATGGTCACCCCGGCGGCGGTGAACTTTTCCACCAGAGCCTGATCGCCGTCCAGAAAATACAGCTCGTCCTCATGGTTGCCCAGCACCCCGCATACCGGCGCGATCTCGCTCAGCTGACTGCACAGGGAAAGCATATTATCATAGCTGGAACCTTCGCCGTAGGTCACAAGATCGCCGCCCAGCAGGATCAGATCCGGGGCAAGGCTGTGGATATCCTGCACCAGCTCGCAGTTATCCTGCCCGTACTCCCGCAGATGTAAATCGGTGAGAAAAACGACCCGGCAGCTCTGGGTCAGCTTGCGGGAATGGATCTGATAAAACTCTGCGGTATAGTGGGTACGGTTATAGCAGATATTCTGCCACAGCGCCCCGCCGATCAGAGCGAGCAGAGCAATAAAGATCAGCAGGGTCAGCAGCACCTGCTTCCACCGGGAAGCCGGTGCCTGTGCGCAGCTGCCGCTGTGTCTGCCGTTTTGCGCTGCGCCTTTTCCGTGCTTTGCTTTGATAAAGGCCACATCCTTTCTGTGGGGGAACGTTGCAGGGAGACGCGCGCGGCACAAGGCCGCAGCCCATCTCTCCAAAAACGGATACATAAATTTATATATAAAGAAATTATAACATATTTAGAGTGAAAAGCAAAGAGTGCATCTCTGCCATGAGCGGATTTCACATTTGGGAGTTTCCCATAAAAAAGGGATGCCGCAGCGCAGCATCCCTTTTTTGCATATTTGCGGATCAATCGTCGTCGCTGTCCAGCTTGAGCACGGCGGTAAAAGCTTCGCTCGGCAGGGAAACGCTGCCCAGCTGACGCATCTTCTTTTTGCCTTCCTTCTGCTTTTCCAGCAGCTTCTTTTTACGGGAGATATCGCCGCCGTAACACTTGGCCAGCACGTCCTTGCGCATGGCCTTGACCGTCTCGCGGGCAATGATCTTGCCGCCGATGGCTGCCTGCACCGGGATCTCGAACAGGTTACGCGGGATGTTGTCCCGCAGCTTTTCGCAGATGCGGCGTCCCTTGGCGTAGGCGTTGTCCCGGAACACGATCATGGACAGTGCGTCCACGGGGTCGCCGTTGAGCAAAAAGTCCAGCTTGACCAGATCGCTCTCGCGGTACTCCTTGAACTCGTAGTCGTAGCTGGCGTAGCCCCGGCTGCGGCTCTTGATGGCATCAAAGAAGTCGTACACGATCTCGCCCAGCGGCAAAGCATAGTGCAGGTCCACCCGCACATCGTCCAGATACTTCATATCGATCAGCACGCCGCGCTTGCTCTGGCACAGATCCATCAGACCGCCCACATAGTCGTTGGGCGTGTACAGGTGCACATCCACAAAGGGCTCTTCCTGTTTGACGATATTGCTGGGATCCGGGTAGCTGGAAGGGTTGTCGATCATTTCCACCGTGCCGTCGGTCAGGGTCAGACGGTAGCGCACGCTGGGGGTGGTGGTGATGATGTCCAGATCGAACTCCCGCTCCAGACGCTCGGTGATGATCTCCATGTGCAGCAGACCCAGGAAACCGCAGCGGAAGCCGAAGCCCAGCGCGGCACTGGTTTCCAGCTCAAAGGTCAGGGAGGCGTCGTTCAGCTGCAATTTTTCCAGCGCGTCCTTCAGGTCGGGGTACTTGGCACCATCGGCAGGGTAGATACCGCAGAACACCATGGGCTTGACCTGACGGTAGCCGGGCAGCGCTTCTGCGGTGGGGCGCTCTGCCAGCGTGACGGTATCACCCACGCGGGTGTCCTGCACCGTCTTGATGCTGGCGGTCAGGTAGCCTACCTCACCGGCCTGCAGTTGGGCGCAGGGAGTCAGGGCGGTGGCGCCCATGTGACCCACCTCCACCAGCGTGAACTCTGCGCCGGTAGCCATCATGCGGATGGTGTCGCCGGGCTTTACCGTGCCCTCGAACACGCGGATGTAGACGATGACGCCCTTGTAGCTGTCGTAGATGCTGTCGAAGATCAGCGCCTTTAAAGGTGCGTCCGGGTCTCCGGTGGGAGCGGGGATATCGCTGACCACACGCTCCAGCACCTGATCGATGTTCAGGCCGGTCTTGGCGGAGACGCGGGGCGCATCCATGCAGGGCAGGCCGATCACGTCCTCCACCTCCTGCGCCACCTCGTCCGGGTGGGCACTGGGCAGGTCGATCTTGTTCAGGATGGGCACCAGTTCCAGATCGTGCTCCAGTGCCATATAGGTGTTGGCCAGCGTCTGCGCTTCCACGCCCTGCGTGGCATCCACCACCAGAATAGCGCCCTCGCAGGCAGCCAGACTGCGGCTGACCTCGTAGGCAAAGTCCACATGACCCGGGGTATCGATCAGATTGAACTCGTAGGTCTTGCCGTCCTTTGCGGTATAGTTCATGGTCACGGCACGCGCCTTGATGGTAATGCCGCGCTCGCGCTCGATATCCATGTTGTCCAGGATCTGGTCTTCCATAGTGCGCTCGTCCACGCTCTTGGTCAGTTCCAGAATGCGGTCGGACAGGGTGGATTTGCCGTGGTCGATATGTGCAATGATGCAGAAGTTGCGGATGTTGTCTCTTGCCATGTAGTTCCTCCGGGCAGCTTTATGCTTCTAAGATCCAGTCCTCCACGGCCACGATCTGTCCATGGTCGCGGTAGACGCGGGGCACGCGGCGGGAAACGCCGCACAGCACTTCGTAGGGGATGGTATCGGTCTTGCGGGCAATGGTCTCTGCGGTGTCGCTCACGGTGCCGCCCCACAGGATGGCTTCGTCGTCCTCGCGCACTTCCGGCACGTCGGTCACGTCCACCATCATCTGATCCATGCACACCCGCCCCAGCACCGGGCAGGCCTTGCCGTGGATCTCCACCACGCCCTTGCCGCAGCTCAAAAGCCGGGGGTAACCGTCGGCATAGCCGGTGCAAAGGGTGGCTACCTTGGTGGGCTTTTCGGCGGTAAAGCGGCGGCCGTAGCTGGCGCACTGGCCGGGCTGCATCTCCTTGATCATGCTCACCACGGTCTTGAGGGTCATCACCGGCTTAAAGCGCCCAAAGCGTACCTCGTCGCTGGGGTCGTAGCCGTACAGGATGATGCCGGGGCGCGCCATGCAGCGCTCCCGGGGCAACCCCTCCGGCCAGTCCGGGTGCAGCATAACCCCGGCAGAGTTGTCGCAGTGCACAAGGGCGGGTTCCCGCCCGGCAGCTTTCAGCGCGTGGAAAGCTTTCACGAACAGTGCGTGCTGCTCGGCAGTATAGGCCACATTCTCCGGGGCAGTGTCATCAGCCACGGAAAAATGCTGGAACAGGCCGGTCATTTCCAGCCCGGGCAGCGCACAGGCTTCCAGCATCTCCCGGATGGCGGCGTCAAAATCGGTGCGCAGGGCAAAGCCGATGCGCCCCATACCGGTGTCGGCCTTGAGGTGGATGTGCACTCTGCCGCCCGCCGCCACGGCAGCTTCGCTCAGGGCGCGTGCCTGCGCAAGGGAGTAGCAGGCCACGGTGATGTCGTTCTGGATCAGGGCGGCGGCGTAGGCGGGCTGCACATGACCCAGAATGAGAATGGGCAAAGTCTGCCCTGCCTTGCGCAGCTGCACAGCTTCGGTCAGGCAGCTGACCGCCAGCCATGCGGCACCCTCCTCGGCGAACACCCGGGCGCACTGTACCGCGCCGTGGCCGTAGCTGTCCGCCTTGACCACTGCGCACAGGGGCAGTTCCCCTGCCCGGGCTTTTACCTCCCGGAAATTATACCGAAGGGCCTCGAGGTCGATCTCGGCCCAGACGTGTTTTTCAAATGGTTGTTTCTGCATGATCTGTTTCCTTTTTTGGTACGATAAAGCTGCCCCGGCCCGTGTGGACGGGACGCCAGCCGTCAATGCCGCTCTCCTGCAAGGCATGGAGGGTCTTTTGACGGAAGGCGTGGTCGGTGCGGCAGCGCTCCTGCACAAATTCTTTGGTCTGTTCCCGCACGGTAACGCCGTCGGCGGGACAGCGGCTCTTCACGATGGGCAAGCCCGCCTCCCGCACGGCGCACTGCACCTCGTACTCGGTAGCCAGCAGCATGGGGCGGATGAGGGTGAGATCCCGCTGGGAGAGGTAGGTCACCGGCGAGAAGCAGCCGATGCGCCCCTCCCGCCAGAGGTTCATATAAAAGGTCTCCACGGCATCGTCCAGATGATGTCCCAGCGCCACCTTGTTGCAGCCCAGCTCCTGCGCGGCGGTGTGCAGCGCACCCCGCCGCAGCTTGGCGCACAGGGCGCAGGGGTTCTTCTCCTTGCGGTACTCGAACACCACAGGGCCGATCTCGGTGCGGCGCACCTCGTAGGGGATGCCGTGCTGCCGGAACAGCTCTGCCAGCGCCGAGTAGTCCATGGGCTGATGGTCAAACTGCGGGTCCAGCGTGACCGCCACCACCTCGTAGTCAAAGCCGATGTACTTGCGCAGCATGGAAAGGCCGATGGTCAGCGCCACGCTGTCCTTGCCGCCGGAAACGCCCACCATCACCCGGTCGCCGGGGGCGATCATTTCATAGTCCTGCACGGCCTTGCGCATCAGGCCGCAAAGCCGCTGCATTGCACGAAGATCACTCATGACAGGCTCACACTTTCTACCAGATTGACCACATCGCTGATGGACGCCAGCTTTGTCAGCGCCGAAACATAGACCACATCGCCGCTGTCGTAGGTGATGGTGGCCAGCACGGCGTAGTAGGTGCGGATATCGCAGCGCACCGCCTCTACGGCTGCACCCTCCACGGTCAGGTTGACCTTGCGGGGCTTGATGACACCATAGGCCTGCTTGAGGTCGGCTTCCGAATCCTCAATAAAGTTGTCGTAGCTGTCGGCGGTGCCGCGCTGCAGCAGCACGGCCTGATAATCCTCGCTGTCTGCCGTATCGGCGGTGGCAAGTTCCAGCACGGTGCCGAGGGTTGCGTCCTCGGTCATGCGGCACACGCTCCACACGCTGCTGTCGTAGTAGACAGAGACGCCGTTCGTGCCGGTATAGTGGGTGTCGGGTGTCGCGGGGGTCTGCCGGTTCACCAGCAGGGTAAGCACCATGTAGGCTGCGATGCCCAGACAGATGAAAATGGCCATCGCCGTCAGCAGCCTGGAGCTGCGGCGCTGCGCCGAGGAAGTGCGGTCGATCTCATTTGGCATGGATGTATTCTCCTTGTGTTGGCAAGGCGGCGGTACGCCGCCCATATCCTTTATAGTATACCACAACCGCAGCGGGATTTGTAGCGGGCAAATGGCAAAAATATGCCGGGGCGGGCAAAAAACTTTTGCAAAAATCGAAATTTAGAAATCAAGAGAATTCAAGAGAAAACAAGCGATTTTGAGAGTTTCAAAAAATTCCGCTGAAAAAATCCAAAAATCATGTTGACAGGCGCGTTTTTGTGTTGTATACTGACACTCGCGCCCCAAAAGGGCGCCTGAAACGTACAAAAAGCTTATCAGGAGGAAATAGATATGAGCACTACTCTCGTAAAGCCCGCTGAAGTCGAGCGTAAGTGGTACCTGCTCGACGCTGCCGGCAAGAGCCTGGGCCACGTCGCTGCTGAGGCCGCTGTTCTGCTGCGCGGCAAGCAGAAGGTCGATTACACCCCCAACGTGGACTGCGGCGATTTCGTGGTTGTCATCAACTGCGACAAGGCTGTTCTGACCGGCAAGAAGGCCGAGCAGAAGTTCCACATCACCCACAGCAAGTACATCGGCGGCCTGAAGAAGGTCCAGTACAGCAAGCTGATGGCTGAGAACAGCGATCTGGCTATGACCTACGCTGTCAAGGGCATGATCCCTTCCAACACCATCGGTGCTAAGGCTCTGACCCGCCTGCACTGCTACCAGGGTGCCGAGCACGCTCACGCTGCTCAGAAGCCCGAGAAGATCGAGTTCTAAGAAGGAGGCAATCGAATATGTACGAAACCAAACCTTATTTCTACGGCACTGGTCGTCGTAAGGATTCCGTTGCCCGCGTTCGCGTTTACACCGGCACCGGTAAGATCACCATCAACGATCGTGATATCGACAACTACTTCGGTCTGGAGACCCTGAAGCTGATCGTCCGCTCTCCGCTGGTCCTGCTGGGCCTGGAGGGCAAGTACGACGTCGTCGTCCGCGTTTCCGGCGGCGGTGTTTCCGGTCAGGCTGGCGCTATCCGTCACGGCCTGAGCCGCGCCCTGCTGCAGCAGAGTGACGAGAACCGTCCTGTGCTGAAGAAGGCTGGCTTCCTGACCCGCGATCCTCGTATGAAGGAGCGTAAGAAGTACGGCCTGAAGGCTGCACGTCGTGCTCCCCAGTTCTCCAAGCGCTGATTATATTTCAGATGCACTTTTACGGCTCTGCTTCGGCAGAGCCGTTTTTTTGTTGCCCACCTTCCCGGAGAACTGGGGAGTACGACTGCGCATCTCCGGCGGTTGCCCCGCAAGGGGCGAGCCGGAGGCGCTTATAAATCCTTGCTCAAGCATCGCGTGCAGGGCGCAGCCCTGCCAGCGATGCTCCCCAGTTCTCCAAGCGCTGATTATATTTCAGTATGCAACTTTACGGCTCTGCTTCGGCAGAGCCGTTTTTTGTTGGCTGTATCTTGCAACAGTAGAGCCCCTGCACAGCAATCTGTGCAGGGGCTCTGTTACTTTTTACTTCTCCTTCCGCAGCTTTTCCAGATAGCCGTCGGCCTCAATGGCCTCCGGGGTGAAGGAGTTATTCTTCCACCAGCCCGCAAGGGCGGCGGCCACGGTCAGACCGGTGGTCACCAGCTGCTCCACGGTGGCGCTCTCAATGGGCAGCATGGGTTTTCCGCAGGCGCTCAGCACCTGATTGGTCAGTGCCAGCGCCAACGCAGCCGTGCGCGCCAGCGTGGCGGCAGAAATTTTGCAATGGGTATCGTTCATAGCTTCAGTTCCTCTCTTTCTCCAGATCTGCGATGCGGTGGTTCGCCACCTTCATCTGTTCTTCTAAAATGGGTACGCGGCGGGCAAAGTTGTTATGCTCCCGCACCTCCCGGGTCAGCTCCTCCAGCTTGGTGTCGGTCACCGCCTGACTTTTGCCGTTGGCGATCAGCACACCGATCAGGGTCACTGCACCGGCAAGGATGGCCGAGATGATGCTCTCCATCGCGCTCACCCCCTCCACCGGGCTTTTTCTGCCCGGGTGTCCACGTGCACCCAGCCGGCGGCTCTGCCCGCCTTTGCCGGGTATCTCCCCACGCCGCCGCAGCCGTGCAGCAGGCGCTCGGCACAGGCGGCTACCTCCTCTACGCTTGCGCCCTGCACCCGGATATCTGCCGCCCGTCCGTACAGATGCTGGCTGAACCTCGTCCCGCCCGCTTTGGCGTTGTGCGCCGGGGTGCGGTAGCCGCTGGTAATGGTCACCGCCTTGCCAAAATGCGCCCGCAGCTGCTCCAGAAGTTCCACCAGCGCTGTGTCAACGAAAACCGGGTCGCTGCCGTCTTTACAGCGGAACTCCTGCACCCTGAAATGGGGCGAGAGGTACGCTTCGCCGTCCCGGGCAAGAGAGTATGCCTGCAATGCCATTGTGTCCCCCCTTACAGCCGTTTCAGCAGCGCAGCGATGGGCTCCATGTAAAACCGCTCGTAGCCGGCCTTGTTGGGGTGTGTGCCATCAATCGTGTACTTGTCGCTCAGCTCGCTGACGCCGTGGGCACCCATGGGCGGGGCGCATTCCTCAATATCCACATAGGGCACACCCCACTTTTTAAGCGCCGCAAGGATCGCGGGCTTGTAGGTCTTGTACCAGTTTTCGCTGCTGGCAAACAGTCCGCCGTGCGGGAACACATAGGCCACACGCTTATCACTGCGTTTTTTGGCCAGATAGTCCAGCATCGCTTCCAGCGTACCGATCGTGTCCCCCGAATAGAACGCCGGATCAAAGCTTCCGTTCAGCGCGCCTAGCTTGGCATTGTTCCATGCATCATTCACGCCGCCCTCCAGCAGGATGTAGTCTGCCTTTTCCAGCTCCGTAGAGCTTTTCACGGTCATGCCGATGCTGGTGCGGTAACCGCCGTTCACATTGTCAGGGACCAGTGTCGCCAGCGTTGCACCGTCCACCGCTTCGTTGATCAGCTGCATTCCGTACCGGTCTGCAATGCACTTGCCGTAGCCGCCCGCGCTGCCCTTGCCATAGGCGATGCTGTCGCCTGCAACGTACAGTGTTTTTCCCGCCAGCGGGTCGATGATCTGACCGTTGATGTCGTATATCTCCATCTTACCACCCCTTATTGATATATGCTTTTATCCGGTTATCACTCAGCAGGCCCTTGTACACCTTGCACTGATACAGTGTGCCCGGCCAGAACTGCTGCTTTTTGCTGCCGTCCGCGCTCTGTGCCGCACCGATCAGGAAGGTCTGGGGCACATCGGTGATCCTGCCATTGCTGGTCAGCCATTCAGTCATCGGGCAGTAGGTGCTGCCGCCGCGGTACTTTTTACCGTCAATCTGCACCACATACCGCGTGCGGGTCTTGAGGTGCTCGATGCTGTCCGACAGGGTAACGCCGCCGTAGTTGTAGTAGGCGAACTCCGTCTTATTATTCAGCGGACTGCTGGTGGAGTTGAAGCCGGGCAGGTTGGCGGTGCTGCCGGTCTCGGTCAGGCAGTGCAGGAAGGCTGGCCATGTGCTTGCATCAAAGTTGTCCCCCGCCTTTGCGTCCACCAGAATGGTGTACTGCGGCGACTCGGTGGAAGCGTGCTCCAGCAGCTTCAGACCGGTATCAAAGCCGCTGGTCAGCTCCGTTTCGGCGGGCAGAGTGTAGATCAGCTGTGCTGTCTCCGCCTGCGCAATATTCACCGTGCAGCTGGCGCTCTTGCCGCCTACCGTAGCTGTCACCGTGCAGATGCCGGCCTTCACGGCAGTCACTGTGCCGCCTGCCACCGTAGCAAGACCGGCGGGCGAAACGCTCCACCACACCAATTTGTTGGCAGCGTTCGCGGGCAGCACCATGGCGGTCAGGGTCTGGCTCTCGCCCTCGCTCAGGTTCAGGATCGCGGCGCTCAGGCTCACGCTCTGCACGGGAACATCCTGCGCACTACCGCCCCACTCTGCCCGCAGGGCATTCAGGGCAGACTGTGCATCGCCGGTCTTGTAGGCCGCGTTTTCAAACAGGGTCAGCAGCAGTTCCTTTGCACCTGCGGTAAAGCCGCCGGCTGCTGCAATGCCCTCCTCCATGTGGTTCAGGTGGGCAGCCGTCAGGGTCTGGCCGTCCACAAAGTTTTGTTTTTCGTAGCTCATTCGTTCCTCCCTAAGCTCATTTTTCCAAGGATCGCCCGTCCCAGCACGGCAAAAACGTTCTCCTTCGGCGGCTGCGGGGCGCTCCACAGCGCTTCCAGACGGGCATAGGCCGTCATGGCTGCGTCATTGCCCGCCGCCAGAAGCCGCAGCACTGCCAGCAGCGCCTGTTTTTCCTCTGCGGAAATGCCGCCCGCGCCCAGCAGCCTTACCAGCGCCTCCCATGCAGAGGTAGCCGGTGCGGGCAGTGCACCCTCTGCCGTGCCGCTGTTGGCACACACTTTACACCGCACATCGGCGCTGGTCACGGTGCGGCTGCCGTCCGACCCCTCAAAGGTGATGCAGCCCGCACCGGGCACGGCCGTCACCGCCGCCGGAACCTCCAGAACGCCGTTTTCCACAAGCTGGGCTGCACTTGCACCGGGGGTGTGCCAATGGGCGCACACGGTCAGTCCCTTCCACTCGCCCCGCTGCTCGATACGCAGCCGGTAGTTGCCCCGGTTGCCCGCATACCCCAGCAGCAGCTGCCCGCCGGGCACGGCTGCCGCGCCGTTTTTGTCCAGCCGGATGGTCATCTCGTTCATGCCGCACCACCCTTACACATACTGGTAGCCTTCTACGTTGAAGGGATACTCAAAGCTGAGACTCGTGTCCGTTCTCACAACGCCTATGCTCAGCACGCCGCTGTCTGCAAAGTTCATCCGCACAGGCGCTGCGCCGCTGCACTTGACGCCGTTGCTCAGATCAGAGCTCGTGCCGCCCACCATGGCCACCGCTGTGCCGCCCCGCACGATGCGGGTGCTGCCGTAGTCCGCAGCAGCGGCGACCGGGTTTGCGCCGTTTTCTGCCGTGGGTGCCACCATCCGCACCACAATGTAATTCACCGTGCCCGGCACGGTCAGGCTCGTGGCAGATTTGCCCGCAACGCCTGCGCCGGTGTAGACCAGTTTTCCATCCATATTCATCATCCTTTCCAGTCGTTCCAGTTTTTCTGTCAGGCTAAAGCCCAGTACCGCGTTCAGGTTTTCTCTGGTCACCTCCAATGTTCCGTCTGCGCCCACAGTCACTCCCCGCCCGGCCTTTACGCCGCCCAGCACGGCGGCGGTAGCACACGGCAGCGTGTAGGCCGTGCCGAATTTCCGGTCAGCTTCGGCCTTGGAGTAGAACCGGTCATCTGCGCCCAGCTGCAGCAGCGCTGCCGCCTTTTCCTGCGCCGACCAGCCCGCCGCCCCGGCGGCGCTGGTCAGCGCTTTTTTTACGCCGTAGGGCAGCAACGCCGGGGTCAGGGGCGCATAGGCTTCGGTCATGCGGTCCAGCTGTGCCGCTGTGGCGGGCACAGTGGTCAGGGTGGCGTCTGCCCGCACCGCAACACCGTACTGCCCGTCTGCACGCACTGCGCCGGACGTTTTCGCTGTGGGCACGGTCTCGCTGCGCACATAGGGGCGCAGATCCGGCAGCGGGGTCGTGTCCGTCTGCACCGCACCGGTGGCACTATTCACGCTGAGGATGCGCACCACCGCGCCGGGCAAAGGCTGTGCCGGGCGCGGCACAGCCGCCACATCCTGTGCGGTCAGCCGCACCGCGCCGCCCTTGCCGTTCACGCTCAGCACCCGTCCATCGGCAGGGGCATAGCTCTCGGCCCGCAGCGCAGCGGCCTCCGCCCGCTTTGCGCAGGCGTCGGCATCGGTGCGGTCGGCAAGGATCTTGTCCGCAGCCTTTTGCGCCAGCGCCGCCTGCACGGCCGTGTCTGCCGCACCGTTCTCGGCGCGGCGGGCGCTCTCCGCTGCGGCGCGGGCGCTTTCCAGCACGCGCGCCACGAACTGCTCGTACACCGAGGGCGGCAGCTCCTCACTGCCGCCGTCCGTGGGCAGGGTGGCGTACACGTCGTAGCTGCCGGGGCGGGTGTAGGCGGTGTAGCCGCTGCTGCCCATGGCGGCCAGCATCCACTGTCCCCGCACGCTGCCGGTCAGGCGGCGGTCCACCGTCACGCTGCCGTCGGTGTCCAGCGGAATGGCGGCCAGCTGCACCCCGTCGCTGCGGCGCAGGTACAGCGCCAGCGTGCACTCCGCCCACGCCGCGGGCAGGATGAACTGCAGCCGGTCCACCCCCTCGGCGTTCTGTGCGCCAAGGTGCAGCCGGTGCGGGCTGGGCACAAATTCGGTGCCGCCGCACTGCTGTTCAAGGATCTCGATCTCCATGCAAAACCTCCTTTTCTGTTTGCTGTCCCGATTGTACCGCCGGGGGCGCAAAACTATCCAGTGTGTACAGAAAATGTGAAATTTTCTGTTCTTCGGCATTTTGCTAAACGGGGTTTCTGCCCCGCAGAGGCAGGCCGTTTTCCCCTGCCGGAGCAGGGTAATTCCCCCGCAGGTTTTCCATGCAAAACCCGCGATGTGGGGCAGCTTGTTTTGGGCGCAGCGGCAGTATCTGCGGCCTTATTTGCAGGAAAAAAAGCCGGTGCAAATGTTAAAAATTCATGAACAAATCATGCGCAGAAAAAAGGCAAAAATCAGAAGGAAACCACCTAAAAACCAAAATATAAAAGAAAACACTGTGAAAATTGCACAAAAAACTATGTTACAAATCCAACAAAATGCGAGACACAGATTTGACAGATGCTTTACGGTCTGGTAAAATACCGTTTGTGCAACGAACGTTGCAGCGTTTAAATTCTATCTGGATGAAGTAAAAAGCCGTCCTGCGTACGGCACGGCATGGGCAGATGCGGCCCGTGCCGGGGCAGTTTTGTGGTCTGCCCAAAGCGGATTCCAACCTGTAATACGATGCTTCTTCTTTTACCCAAAGAGAGCATCGTATTTGACTGTGCGGCGCTTATATCCCCAGCCGCCGCAGTCCGGGCGGCCGGGGTGCCGATGCAATACCCGCGGCCGCACTAAATACGACAAAGAGAGGAGTTGTCTCGTATCGCTTCCGTTAAATTGAAGAAAGCAGTTACTGCCGCAAAGCAGGCAGTATCTCCCCGTGTGCTGGCATTTTGTGTCATGGTGGTATGCCTTGTGGCTACCCTTGGCGTCACCGCTGCAAATCTGCGGCTGACCTACGTCACCGACTCCAATGGTGCGCGGCAGGTTCTTGTGACCGATGCCGCTGCTTCCCCCGCACAGGTCATGCACCTTTCCGGCATCCGCTCTGAAGAGGGCGATGAGGTCTACTACACCGCGTTCAGCGGCAATCTTGCATCCCTGAATATCGAGCGCGCATTCTCCGTCAGCATCACCGCCGACGGGCAGGAGTACCCGGTCAAGCTGGTGTACGGCACCGTAGCCGATGCGCTGGAGCGCGCCGGCATCACCCTTGAAGGGGACGACTACACCGAGCCGGCGCTGGATCACATCGTGACAGCCGGCAGCAAGATCGTGGTCCACCGCGTGGACTACGAAGAGCGTGTGGAGACGCAGGCTATCCCCTACGACACCCAGTATGTCTACACCAGCCTGTACTTCCGCAACACCGGCCGCACCACTACTATGCAGCACGGTGCAGCCGGTCAGCAGACCGTGACCACCCGCGACCGCTATGTGGACGGTGAGCTGGAGAACAGCACCGTTGTGGATACCACCACTACGGTGGAGCCCACCGACCACGTCATCAAGACCTACGGCGCAGGCGCACCGGTGTCCCCCCTGACCGGCGCGGACGGCACCACCAACGCCCCTACCTCTTATAGCAAGGTGCTCACCGGCAAGGCCACCGGCTACTATTCCCGTGGCGGCAAGGGTTCTTCCGGTCTGGGACTGGGCTACGGCACCGTGGCTGTGGATCCGGACGTGATCCCCTACGGCACCAAGCTCTACATCACTTCCACCGACGGCAAGTTCGTCTACGGCTACGCCGTAGCCACCGATACCGGCATCGCCGTCCAGAAAGGGCAGATCCTTGTAGACCTGTTCTACGAGACCTACGCCGAAAGCGTTATCAACGGCGCCATTCAGGTCAACGTCTACGTTGTGGGCTGAGAAACGAAAAACAATAACCACTAAAAAATCGGAGCACCTGCGGGTGCTCCGATTTTTTTATTTTCACGGGAATTTAAACTCCCGCAGTCAAAACCTACCGGTTTTGACAGCTCCCTCGGAGAGGGAGCCTTTGGCAATGCGGGACAGTTTTCCATTCAACGGAAAAGCCACCGGTTACGCCAGAGGCCCCATCCCAGAGGCCGACTTCCCCCGGCCGGGGGAAGATGTCACCGTAGGTGACAAAAAGGGGAATCTGGCATCGCGCGGCGATGCCTGGGGGAGTTTGCTTTACCGTTATGAGCGCCTTCTTATTCACAAAAATGTCGCATCCGAAACTCTTTCTTCTTTTTTCGCAACGCTTTCGCCGGAACCGTTTGTCAAATGAGCAGTTTACACGATGTCGAGCTGCAAATTTTGGATGGTATGCCCACAACATACAGAGAATGCCAGAAAATTTGTGTTAATTGTATTTGATTTTCGGACAAAAAGTCTTGCAAAAATGGTAAAAACCTTTTAATATAAAAGAGTACAAAGCTGCGAAAGCCGCTTTCGGCTTCCGCACGGGGAGGAGCAGTCTATGAAACCGACCGAAGAAAAGATTCAGAGCAATACATCGGATCTGCCGGTGTACCTGTTCAAGCAGGGCAATAACTGCGAGGCTTACCGCTACTTCGGCGCACATCTGGAAACACGGGTCGGGGAGTCCGGCGTTGTGTTCCGTGTATGGGCACCGCACGCCGCAGCCATCAGCGTTGTGGGCGACTTCAACAGCTGGAAGCCCGGCAGCCATCCCATGCGCAAGGTGGATGGCGATTCCGTGTGGGAATTGTTCATTCCCGGCATGAAGGAATACGATGTTTATAAATATTGCGTGACCACCCGCGCAGGCGACCTTGTCTACAAGGCCGATCCTTACGCTTTCCACGCCGAGACCCGGCCGTCCAACGGCAGCAAGGTCTACGACCTGTCCGGCTTTGCATGGCACGACGCCGCATGGCAGGCCGCGCAGAAAAAGGCGGACGTGATCAACGGCCCGATGAATATCTACGAGATGCACGCCGGAAGCTGGAAGCTGAAGGAGGGCGGCAAGCCCTACAACTACTCCGAGCTGGCGGACGAGCTGATCCCGTACATCAAGGATATGGGCTACACCCATGTAGAACTGCTGCCGGTGATGGAATATCCGTTTGACGGCAGCTGGGGCTATCAGGTCACCGGCTATTTTGCTCCCACCAGCCGCTACGGCACCCCCAAGGACTTTATGGCCTTTGTGGATAAGATGCACGCCGCAGGCATTGGCGTCATCATGGACTGGGTGCCCGCCCACTTCCCCAAGGATCAGTTCGGCCTGTACAATTTTGACGGCGAGGCCTGCTACGAGGACCCCAACCCCAAGCGCGGCGAACATAAGGAGTGGGGCACCATGGTGTTCGACTTTGGCCGCAACGAGGTGCAGAGCTTCCTCATTTCCAGCGCACTGTACTGGCTGGAGCAGTACCACATCGATGGTCTGCGGGTGGACGCCGTGGCTTCCATGCTCTATCTGGACTACAACCGCAAGCAGGGCGAATGGGAGCCCAATAAGGACGGCGGCAAGGAGAACCTTGAAGCCATCGCCTTCCTGCGCAAGCTGAACAACACCGTGCTGGGCCGTCACCCCCACAAGTACATGATCGCCGAGGAGTCCACCGCGTGGCCCATGGTCACAAAGCCCGCTTCGGACGGCGGTTTAGGCTTCAACTTCAAGTGGAACATGGGCTGGATGAACGATATGCTCAGCTACATGAAGACCGACCCGCTGTTCCGCGCCGGTAACCACAACAAGGTGACCTTCAGCTTCTTCTACGCTTTCAGCGAGAACTTTGTCCTGCCCATCAGCCACGATGAGGTGGTGCACGGCAAGGGCAGCCTGCTGAACAAGATGCCCGGCGAGTATGACGACAAGTTTGCCAACCTGCGCACCTTCTTCGGCTACATGATGGCACACCCCGGTAAGAAGCTGCTGTTCATGGGACAGGAGTTCGGTCAGTTTGCCGAGTGGAACGAGACAAAGCAGCTGGACTGGATGCTGCTGGATTACGACAAGCACGCCGAGCTGCAGAACTACGTCCGCACCCTGAACGCCTTCTATAAAGAGCACCCTGCCCTCTGGCAGATCGATTACAGCTGGGAGGGCTTCCAGTGGATCGTGCCGGACGACTCGCAGCAGAGCGTCATCGCTTTCCTGCGCAAGGACGCCGCCGGTAAGCAGATCCTTGTCATCTGCAACTTCAACCCCGTCCTGCGCGAGGGCTACACCCTCGGTGCACCGGTGTCCGGCACTTACAAGGAAATTCTGAACAGCGATGATGCCGCTTTCGGCGGCTCCGGCACTGTGCACAACAAGCCGGTGCGCACCCACAAAAAGCCGCAGCACGGCTTTGAGCAGAGCATCACCGTTACCCTGCCGCCCATGAGCACCCTGTACTTTGAGGTGCCCACAAAGCGCACCCGCAAGGCAGCAGAGGACAGCACGGACAAACCGGCAAAAAAGACCGCCAAAAAATCCACCGTCAAGGGCGCCGTGGAAAAGGCGGTAAAAAAGACGACCCGCAAGGCCAAAGCCGAGCCGGACGCCGACAAGCCGGTAAAAAAGACCCGCACCACCAAGGCCAAGGCCGCCGAAACGGCGGATGAAAAACCGGAAAAAGCAAAAAAGACCGCTGCTAAGTCCAAAGCAAAGCCTGAGACGGCAGCGGAAAAGCCGGTAAAGAAAACCGCCGCCAAGGCAAAGACTGCGGCAAAAGCAAAACCTGAGACCGAAGCAGAAACCAAACCCGCAAAGCGCACCCGCAAAGCAAAAGCACCCAAGGAGTAAGGATGCCCACACGGATGCACGCACGAACATTCTGATCTGTTGACTATCATTTCCAAAACGGAAATGCTAAAGGGGAGAATAAAGCTATGGCAAAAGAAATCGTGGCAATGATCCTTGCCGGTGGACGTGGCTCGCGCTTATACGCGCTGACACAAAAGACGGCAAAACCTGCGGTGTCCTTCGGCGGTAAGTACCGCATCGTGGACTTCCCGCTGTCCAACTGCGTCAACTCCGATATCGACACGGTCGGTATCGCAACGCAGTACCAGCCCCAAAAGCTGAACGAGTACATCGGTAACGGTCAGCCTTGGGATCTGGACCGTCTGCACGGCGGTGTGCACACCCTGCCCCCTTACGAGCAGGCAAACGGCACCGACTGGTACAAGGGCACTGCAAACGCCATCTACCAGAACATCGGCTTCATCGACAGCTATGATCCCGAGTACGTCATCATCCTGTCCGGCGACCAGATCTGCAAGCAGGACTACGCCGACTTCCTGCGCTTCCACAAGGAAAAGGGCGCAGAGTTCTCTGTGGCTGTTATGGAAGTGGACTGGAAGGAAGCTTCCCGCTTCGGCCTGATGGTGGCAGACGAGACCGACCGCATCACCGAGTTCCAGGAGAAGCCCCCGGTGCCCAAGTCTAATCTGGCCTCCATGGGCATCTACATTTTCAACTGGGATGTGCTCAAGAAGTATCTGATCGAGGACGAGGCCGACCCCAACTCCAAGAACGACTTTGGCATGAACATCATCCCCGCCCTGCTGCGTGACGGCCGCAAGATGTACGCCTACCGCTTTGCCGGTTACTGGCGCGACGTGGGCACCATCGACAGCCTGTGGGAAGCCAACATGGAGGTGCTGGATCCCGAAAACTCCGGCATCGATATCTTTGATAAGACCTGGAAAATTTACAGCCGCAACCCCGTGCTGCCCGCCCAGAAGATCGGCGAGCGCGCCGTTGTGCAGGACTCCCTCATCACCGAGGGCTGCAAGATCTACGGCAATGTCAAGCACTCTGTTCTGAGCGCAGGCGTCGTTGTGGAAGAGGGCGCTACCGTTGAGGACGCCGTGCTGATGGACGGTGTCGTAGTCAAGGCAGGTGCCGTGGTCAAGCGCTGCATCCTTGCTGAGGACGTTGTTGTGGGCGCAGGTGCAAAGGTCGGCGGCGATGGCGCTATTGCCCACGTTGGCACCGGTCTGACCATCGGCGCAGGCGCTACCGTCAAGGAGGGCGCAAAAGTGTTTGAATCCGTCAAGGAGGGTGTGGAAGTATGCTGAGACAGAACACCAATGCGTTGGGTATCATTTTCCCCAACAGCTATGACAATACCGTTCCCGAGCTGGTGACCGAGCGCGCAATGGCCTCGATCCCCTTTGCGGGCCGTTACCGCATGGTAGACTTTGTGCTGTCCAGCATGGCCAACTGCGGCATTTCCAACGTTTCCATCGTGGTGCGTAAAAACTACCACTCCCTGATGGATCATCTGGGCACCGGCCGCGAGTGGGATATGGCCCGCCGTCACGGCGGCCTGAACATCGTACCTCCCTTTGCTGAAAAGGGCGTGCGCATCTACTCCGGCCGCGTGGAGGCTCTGGGCTCCATTCTGAGCTTCCTCGAGCACCAGAAGGAGAAGTATGTGGTCATGAGCGATGCCAACATCGCTGTCAACTACGATTTCAACGCCCTGCTGGCTGCCCATCAGGCCAGCGGTGCCGACGTGACTGTGGCTTACCAGAAGACCGAGATCCCCGAGGGCCGCAAGAACGACAACTACACCCTGACCATTGATTCCGATGGCCGCGTGACCGAGCTGCTGTTCAACGACTACCGCTCCGGCGTGCAGAATCTGGATCTGAACATCTATGTGCTGGAGCGCGAGACCCTGATCAAGCTGGTCAAGGACGCTACCGCCCGTGGCCTGATCTACTTCGAGCGCGACATTCTGGCACACAATGTCAACATCCTGAACATCCATGCTCTGGAGTACACCGGCTATGTGGCTCATATCTGCGACATGAAGAGCTACTTTGACGAGAACCTGAAGCTGATCGATGACCGCAATCTGGAAGCGCTGTTCCCCAAGGGCAGCCCCATCTACACCAAGATCCGCGACGATAACCCCACCCGTTACGTCACCGGCTCCAAGGTCGTGGATTCCATTCTGGCCGACGGCTGCGTCATCGAGGGCACCGTGGAGAACTGCGTGCTCTTCCGCGGCGTCAAGGTCAAGAAGGGTGCTGTGGTCAAGAACTGTGTCCTGATGCAGGATACCGTGGTCGAGCCCAACGTGGAGCTGGACTGCGTTGTCACCGATAAGAACGTGAAGATCACCGCCGGCAAAAAGCTGTCCGGCACCGAGAGCTTCCCGGTCTACGTCCAGAAGAACCACACTGTCTGATCGATGCAATATCCATAGGGGCGGCTTCCTCCCCGGTAGCCCCTCTTGAGAGGGGCGGGGGCACCTGTGTGCCCCCGCCTGCTCTTTTGTATGCAAGGTTCGCGCCGCTTTTCATGGCGGCGGGGAGCGCGAACATCTGTCTGTATCATGGAAGGAGCGAATCCTATGAAGATCCTGTATGCTGCTTCAGAAGCCAATCCCTTTGCCAAATCCGGCGGTCTGGCCGATGTGGCAGGTGCCCTGCCCAAGGCGCTGGTCAAGGACGGCGTGGACGCCCGCGTCATCATGCCCCTGTACGGCGATTTGAAGTACCGCGATAAGCTGGAATACGTTACCAACTACTCCGTGCCTGTGGGCTGGCGCAGCCAGTACTGCGGCCTGTTCAAGGCCGATGTGGACGGCGTGACCTACTACTTCCTGGACAACGAATATTACTTCAAGCGCCGCGGTCTGTACGGCTTCTACGATGACGGCGAGCGCTTCGCCTTCTTCTCCCGCGCCGTGCTGGAGACCTTGTTCTACATCGACTTCACCCCCGATATCATCAACTGCAACGACTGGCAGACCGCTCTGGTGCCGGTGTACCTGAACCTGTACTATCGTCATCTGGACAAGTTCAACCGCATCAAGACCGTGTTCACCATCCACAACATTGCCTATCAGGGTAAGTACGGCACCGATATTCTGGAGGACACCTGCGGCATCGGCCACCGGGACCAGCATATCGTGGAGTACGACGGTTGCGCAAACTTCATGAAGGGCGCTTTCGAGACTGCCGACAAGATCACCACCGTCAGCCCCACCTACGCACAGGAGATCCTCGACCCGTGGTTCAGCTACGGTCTGGACGCTCTGCTGCGTGAAAAACAGTACAAGCTGTGCGGCATCCTGAACGGCATCGACATGGACGCCAACGACCCCGCCACCGACAAGAACATCCCCTTCAATTACAGCATCAAAACCTTTGAGACCGGCAAGGCCAAGTGCAAGGAAGCTTTGCAGGACAGGTTCGGTCTGAATAAAGACGGCAGCCCCGTCTTTGGCATGGTCAGCCGCATGGTGGGCATGAAGGGCTTTGACCTTGTGCAGAGCATTGCCGACGGTCTGGTGAACCGCGGCATCCAGCTGGTCATTCTGGGCAGCGGCGAGAGCCAGTACGAGAACTTCTTCTCTGACCTGTGCGGCCGTCACCCGGGCCGTGTGGGCACCTACATCGGCTTTGAGCCCAAGCTCTCGCAGGAGATCTACGCCGGTGCAGACGCCTTCATCATGCCCTCCAAGAGCGAGCCCTGCGGTCTGGCACAGATGGTGGCCTGCCGCTACGGCACACCTCCCATCGTCCGCGAGACCGGCGGCCTGCGCGACTCCATCCACGACAGCACCATGGGTGACGGCAACGGCTTTACCTTTGCCGGTTACAACGCCCACGAGCTGTATGTGGCCTGCTGCAACGCACAGGATGCCTACAACAACAAGGAAAACTGGAAGAACCTCGTGCGTCACTGCATGGAGTGCGATTTCAGCTGGGACGTTTCCGCCAAGAGCTACGAGGGTCTGTACAACGAGACCGCAAACCTCTGGTAAGCGCCTGAATCCCAAAGCACCCGCCGGGGCTGCCGCACAAACGTGTGGCAGCCCCTTTTTTGCTTCTTTTTCCGCTTTTTTACATTCTGCACAAACTTTTCTGCAAAGTTTGTGCAATGATGTGCCCGCAGGCGCACAATGTGTGTTTTCGGCGCACATTTATGGAATCAGTCTTAACAAACTATGAAATTTTACTATATTTCGGTGGAGAATTGATTGCAATATCCAACGTTTTGAAGTATACTGAGGGCATAGATTTTTTGCTGCCTGTCCATCTCTGGCAAGGCTTCCAGATACTGGAACACAGGCAGCACCCGCAGAAAGGAGCGGCGCAGGACTTGAAGGGCTGGTACAAGGCTTTGGAAGATCTGGTCTGGCTGACCCAGCTGGGGCTGAATATGCTGCTGCCGCTGGTGCTCTGCCTTGCCGGATGCTGGTGGGCTGTGGAGCACTGGGGCTGGCCGGAATGGCTGTTTTTGCCCGCTGTGGGGCTGGGGCTTGCCGCCGGGGCGCAGAACTTCTGGGTGTTCTGCAAGGAACGGCTGGAGCGCTCCAAACACGAAAAAAATCATCGGGTGGGCTTTAACTCCCACCAGTAATGGAGGTCCGTTTTTATGAAATTGCAGCCGGAATCCAAAAAGGAGCTGCTGCGCATCGCCTGCGGCGTGTCCTTATGCACCGCCGTGATGTGGGTGGTGTTTGCAGCGCTGCATCTGGTGGGCTGGGTAGTCTTTGACTACCGGGTGCTGCTGGGCGGCATCATCGGTGCGCTGGTGGCTATCGGCAACTTTGCCGGCATCTGCTTTGTGGTGCAGAAGGTCATTGACGAGCCGGACGAAAAAAAGCGTAAAGCGCAGCTGCAGATATCCTATAATACAAGGATGCTGCTGCAGGCGCTGTGGATCATCATAGCCATTGCGGCTCCCTGTTTCCAGGCGTTTGCAGGCGTTCTGCCGCTGCTGTTCCCCAGAGTTACGATCTATTATCTCCAGATAACCGGGAAGTACAAGCCGCTCACACCCCCGCAGGAGCCGGTGGACATCTCTGTGGAAGATGACCCCGCCCCCGCCAAGGCGTCTGCGGTGCAGCCCCGTGACGAAGGGGGTGAACAAGAATAAATGGAACTGAACGGCGCAAAGATCCTGTATACCATCCACACCAATATCCCCCTGCTGGGTGATTTTAAAATTACCCAGACCTTGGTAACCACGTGGATCGTCATGGCGCTGCTCTCGGGTTTTGCCATCTGGCTGGGGCACGACCTCAAGCTGGAAAATGTGTCCAAACGACAGGCCGCAGCCGAGTTCATCGTAACACGGCTGGAGCAGTTCGTGCACGACAACATGGGCTTCCACTTCGATCAGTATATCCCCCTCATCGGTGCTATTTTTGCACTGAGCATCGGGTGCAACCTGATCAGCGTCGTCGGCCTGTGGAGCCCCACAGCCGACCTGAACACCGAAGCAGCGTGGGCCATCGTGGTGTTTGTTCTGATCATGTACTACAAGATCAAGACAAACGGCATTCTGGCCTATATCAAGGGGCTGCTCGATCCGATCTTTATCATGGCACCCATCAATGTGCTGTCAGAGATCTCTACCCCTGTCAGCATGGCGTTCCGTCACTTCGGCAACATCCTGTCCGGTACGGTCATCTCCACACTGCTGTACTGGGCACTGGCAAGCCTGAGCCACGTCATCTTTGGCTGGCTGCCGGGCTTCCTGAGTCAGATCCAGCTGTTCCAGATCGGCATCCCGGCCTTTACCGGTTTGTATTTCGACTGGTTCGGCGGCTGCATTCAGGCGTTCATCTTCTGTACCCTGACCGCAATCTTCATCAAACGTGCTGCCGGTGAGGACTAACCCTTCCGGCATCCCCCAAAACACAAACACATTTTAGGAGGACAAATCTTATGACTGATTTCCAGTATCTGGCTCGTGGTATCGCTCTGGCAGGCTGCGGCATCGGCGCAGGCTGCGCACTGATCGCAGGTATCGGCCCCGGTATCGGCGAAGGCAACGCTGCTGCCGCTGCCTGTGAGGCCGTTGGCCGTCAGCCGGAGTGCAAGAGCGATGTTACCAGCACCCTGATCCTCGGTGTTGCCCTTTCCGAGACCACCGGTATCTACGGCTTTGTTACCGGCCTGCTGCTGATCTTCCTGGCTCCCGGTATGTTCATGAAGTATCTGGCATAAGCCTCCCGATCCGAAATAATAACGAAAGGAGACGCTTATGGAACTGTATCAGGCGTTGATCACGCTGGATGGCTGGACCTTTCTGGCCCAGATCTGCAACCTGATGATCCAGCTGGTCATCTTCAAAAAGTTCCTGCTGAAGCCGATCAAACAGGTGATCGCCGACCGCAAGGCCAAGGCCGACAGCGAGATCGCAGATGCACAGAAGCTGCGCACCGAAGCCGAAGCCATGAAGGCGGAGTACGAGCAGAACCTGCAGAACGCCCGCACCGAAGCCAACCAGATCGTAGCTGCGGCGCAAAAGACCGCCACCGCCCGCTCGGAAGAGATCGTGGGCGAAGCCCGCGCACAGGCCGCTGCGCTGAAGCAGAAGGCCGAAGCTGACATTGCGCAGGAGCGTAAGAAGGCCGTGAACGAGGTCAAGGACGAGATCGGCGGCATCGCCATGGAGATCGCATCCAAGGTGGTGGAGCGCGAGATCAGTGAGAAGGACCACAAGGACCTGATCGACGAATTTATCAAAAACGTGGGTGAAGCATCATGACCGAAACTGCAAAGATGTACGGCGGCAGTCTGTACGATCTGGCGGCAGAGGAAGGGCTGGAGACCCGCATTCTGGGCGAGCTTGACGAGGTGCAACAGCTTCTCAAGCAAAACCCGGACTACCTGCGGCTGCTCAGCACCCCCAGCATCCCCAAAAAGGAGCGCTGCGGCCTGCTGGACGAAGCCCTGCGCGGGCAGGTCCACCTCTATGTGCTGAACTTTTTAAAGATCCTGTGCGAAAAGGGCACCCTGCGGGAGCTGTCCGGCTGCGCACGGGCTTACCGCATCCGCTACAATCAGGCGCACGGCATTCTGGAAGCTACGGCCATCTCGGCTGTCCCGCTGACAGAGCAGCAGCGCGCGGCGTTGCACGCCAAGCTGGAAAGCCTGACCGGCAAGACCATCGACCTTAAAACCAAGGTGGATGCCAAGGTGCTGGGCGGTATCCGGCTGGATATCGAGGGCACCGAGCTGGACGGCACCGTCCAGAACCGTCTTGCCTCCCTGCGCCGGGATATTGCGGCGGTCACTTTGTAACTTTTTCCCTGCCCTTTACAAACGGGGCAGAGCACAGAACGAATTTCCACCCGAAATGACTATTATGAATTGAGTGGTGAACAAACAAAGATGCAACTGAAACCTGAAGAGATCTCCAAGATCATCCGTGCGCAGATCAAGCATTACGAAAATGCCATCGAGCAGAGCGAGACCGGCACGGTCATTATGGTGGGCGACGGCATCGCCCGGGCCAGCGGTCTGGAAAAGTGCATGGCAGGCGAGCTGCTCCAGTTTGACAACGGCGAATACGGTATGGCCCAGAACCTTGAGGAAAATACCGTTTCCATCGTGCTGCTGGGCTCGGATGCCGGCATCAAAGAAGGCAGCATCGTCAAGCGCACCGGCAAGGTAGTCTCCGTGCCGGTGGGCGATGCCATGATCGGCCGCGTGGTCAACGCACTGGGTCAGCCCATCGACGGCGCAGGCCCCATTGAGACCACCGAATACCGCGCCATCGAGAGCCGCGCGCCCGGCATCATCGAGCGCCAGCCCGTCAAGGAGCCGCTGCAGACCGGTATCAAGGCCATCGACTCCATGATCCCCATCGGACGCGGTCAGCGCGAGCTGATCATCGGTGACCGCCAGACCGGCAAGACCACCATCGCTTCCGATACCATCATCAACCAGAAGGGCAAGGACGTCATCTGCATTTACGTTGCCATCGGTCAGAAGCGCTCTACCGTGGCAAACCTTGTGCAGAGCCTGACCGAAGCCGGTGCCATGGGCTACACCATCGTGGTGTCCGCTACCGCCTCCGAGCTGTCTCCCCTGCAGTATATCGCCCCTTACTCCGGCTGCGCCATGGGCGAATACTTCATGCAGCAGGGCAAGCACGTCCTCATCATCTACGATGACCTTTCCAAGCACGCTGTGGCTTACCGCGCCCTGTCGCTGCTGATCCGCCGTCCCCCGGGACGCGAGGCTTACCCCGGCGACGTTTTCTATCTGCACTCCCGTCTGCTAGAGCGCGCCGCAAAGCTTTCCAACGAGCTGGGCGGCGGCAGCCTGACGGCTCTGCCCATCATCGAGACGCAGGCGGGCGATGTTTCCGCCTACATCCCCACCAACGTCATCTCCATCACCGATGGTCAGATCTTCCTGGAGACCGAGCTGTTCCACTCCGGCGTCATGCCGGCAGTCAACCCCGGTATCTCGGTGTCCCGTGTCGGCGGCAACGCCCAGATCAAGGCCATGAAGAAGGTTGCCGGTACCCTGAAGCTGATCTACTCCCAGTACCGCGAGCTGCAATCCTTTGCGCAGTTCGGCTCTGATCTGGACGCCGACACCAAGGCACGTCTGGCACAGGGCGAGCGCATCGTGGAGGTGCTCAAGCAGAACCGCTCCGCGCCCGTGCCTGTGGAAAAGCAGGTGGCTATTCTGTACGCTACCATTCACGACTACCTTGTCAACGTCAAGGTGCCGGATGTGGCCGAGTACGAGAAGAGCCTGTACGAGTATCTGGACAACGATGCCGCCGGGGCTGCCGTGATGGACACCATCCGCACCACCGGCAATCTGGATAAGGACACCGAGGAGCAGCTCAAGACCGTGCTGACCCGGTATACCGAAAGCTTTGTCAAGGCGCATTAAAGGGAAGGAGGCGTAACGCATGGCTGGTTCCATGAAGGACATCAAGCTGCGCATCAAAAGCGTAGAGAGCACCATGCAGATCACCAAGGCCATGGAGCTGGTGGCTTCCTCCAAAATGCGCCGTGCCAAGGAGCGGGTCGAGCACAGCCGACCCTATTTTGAAACGCTGTACAAGACCCTGACCGAGATCGCGGCAGCGGACCCCCGGGCCCGCAACCCCTACCTGCGCCGCAGCGAGATCAAGCGCACGCTGCTGGTGGTCATTGCCGGTGACCGCGGCCTTGCCGGCGGTTACAACGCCAATGTGCTCAAGCTGGCCGCACAGGAAAGCGGCAACGTGGAGGTGCTGCCCATCGGCAAGCGCTCGGCAGAATATTTTGTCCACCACGAAGCCGAACTGTTCACGCAGGAGGTGCTGCTGGCCGCCGATATTTCGGTGGGACAGTGCTTCCAGCTGGCGCGCCAGATCACCGAAGGGTACCGCAAGGGCGAGTTTGACGCCGTAAAGCTCTGCTACACCCGGTTCGATTCCATGATGACCCAGACGGCTGTCTCCATCGAGGTGCTGCCGCTGGCCATGGAACCCACCGAGCAGCAGAAAGCGGAGGCACGCCGCAGTCAGATCTTGTACAAACCCAGCAGCGAGGAAGTATTCAGCGCGATCATCCCGGAGTATGTGGCCGGTGTCGTCTACGGTGCTGTGTGCGAGAGCGTGGCCAGCGAGCTGGCTGCCCGCCGCACCGCCATGGACGCTGCCACTAAGAACGCCGGCGAGATGATCGACCATCTCAACCTGTATTATAACCGTGCCCGTCAGGCTGCCATCACGCAGGAGATCACCGAGATCGTGGCCGGCGCGGAGAACTAAGACTATCAAGAAGGAGTTGTAGCCTATGTCCGAAAAACATATCGGCAAGGTGATCCAGGTCATTGGCCCGGTGCTGGACATCCAGTTCAAGGATGGCGAGCTGCCGGAGCTGCTCAACGCCATTGAGATCGATAACCACGGCCAGAAGCTGGTGGTGGAGGTCGCTCAGCTGACCGGCGACAATGTGGCGCGCTGCATTGCCATGAGCAGCACCGATGGTCTGGTGCGCGGCACAGATGCCGTGGACACCGGCGAGTCCATCAAGGTGCCCGTAGGCGACCAGTGTCTGGGGCGCGTGTTCAACCTGCTGGGCGAGCCGGTGGATAACAAGCCCGCCCCCACCCCGGATGCCTACTGGCCCATCCACCGTCCCGCTCCCAGCTACGAGGAGCAGCAGTCCACCACCGAGATCCTGGAGACCGGCATCAAGGTCGTTGACCTGATCTGCCCCTACGCCAAGGGCGGCAAGATTGGCCTGTTCGGCGGCGCCGGTGTCGGCAAGACCGTTCTGATTCAGGAACTGATCTATAACATCGCCACCGAGCACAACGGTTACTCGGTATTTACCGGCGTCGGCGAGCGCACCCGCGAGGGCAACGACCTGTACGGCGAAATGACCGAGAGCGGCGTTATCAACAAGACCGCACTGGTCTACGGCCAGATGAACGAGCCCCCGGGAGCCCGTATGCGCGTGGCACTGTCCGGCCTGACCATGGCGGAGTACTTCCGCGATGTGAAAAATCAGGATGTGCTGCTGTTCATTGATAACATCTTCCGCTTCACGCAGGCCGGTTCCGAGGTGTCCGCACTGCTGGGCCGTATGCCCTCTGCCGTTGGTTACCAGCCCACGCTGGCCACCGAGATGGGCGCCCTGCAGGAGCGCATCACCTCCACCCGCAAGGGCTCCATCACCTCGGTGCAGGCCGTCTACGTTCCCGCCGATGACCTGACCGACCCCGCCCCTGCCACCACCTTTACCCATCTGGATGCCACCACGGTGCTGAGCCGTGACATTGCATCGCAGGGCATCTACCCCGCTGTGGACCCGCTGGACTCCACCAGCCGCATCCTCAGCCCGGAGGTCGTGGGTCAGGAGCACTACGAGATCGCCCGTGCCGTCCAGAAGGTGCTGCAGCGCTACAAGGAATTGCAGGACATCATCGCCATCATGGGCATGGACGAGCTGAGCGAGGAGGACAAGCGTACCGTCAGCCGCGCCCGCAAGGTACAGCGCTTCCTGAGCCAGAGCTTCCATGTGGCAGAGCAGTTCACCGGTATGCCCGGTCAGTATGTGCCGCTGAAGGAGACCCTGCGGGGCTTCAAGATGATCCTGAACGGCGAGTGCGACGAGCTGCCCGAGAGCGCATTCCTGTTCGCGGGCACCATCGACGACGTGTTCGCAAAAGCGAAGAAGGGGTAAGCCATGACGACCTTTCATCTGACGGTGGTCACGCCGGACGGCTGCGCCTTTGAAGGTCAGGCCGAGCGCATCGTCTGCCGCGCCATTGACGGCGATATCGCCATTCTGGCAAAGCACGGCGATTACTGCACGGCATTGGGCATGGGCGAGGCGCACATTGTAGATGCCGACGGTCAGCGCCGCCGTGCAGCCTGCATGGGCGGCCTGCTCAGCGTGCTGGACGGGGACGTGCGTCTGGTGGCTACCACTTGGGAATGGGCGGAGGACATCGATCAGGCGCGTGCGGAAGCTTCCAAGAAGCGCGCCGAGGAGATCCTTGCCCGCAAGAACCTGAACGACCGTGAGTACGAGCTGGCACAGGCGCGCCTGAAGCGTGCGCTGGTGCGTACCTCTATCCGTTAACCCTGTATGCAAAAAGGCACCCACAGCCGACTGGCTGTGGGTGCCTTTTGTTTTGTGATGGACGATTGGGAATGCGCTCCGCTTCGCTCTGCGCATCATCAGCGGAATAATTATTTTATATTTCGCGTTTGTCGCGGTCTGCGGACCGCTCCAAACGCTATTTTCACGGGAGGGGTCGTGGCGGCAAACTGCATTTGCAGCGCCGCTTTCTGCGAAAGCGCGGCGCTACGGGCGTGCCCGCTCCCCCATGGGGGAGCTGTCGCGCAGCGACTGAGGGGCTATAAATGGAGAAGCGAAAAAAGCGTTAAAGCGATAGCGCCGACTGGCGCAGCTCTAGCTTTTTTGTGCTTCGACTTCTTCTTTAGGATTGTCAAGGGCGTGCAGCCCTTGGCCCGTTGCGGGGTGGGTGGAGTCCAGAGGTAGGGAGGGGGGAGTCGGAACACCCCTCCCTGCCTCTGGCCCAGCGGAGCGTCTTTGCGCGCTGAAAGCAAGCAGAAACTTTCCCCACGGAGCACGCACTTTTCTGGTTTTCTTTTGGTGTCAAAAGAGAACGTCTCTTGGCTGTATCCTCCTGCCCTCGCGGCGCGCATTCCAAATCGTTTTACCCCCGGTTCGCCTTCTCGATCAGGGTGCGGATGTGGTGCGCCAGCATCTCCACGGCGGTGCTGTTCTCGCCGCCGTTGGGCACAATGATGTCCGCGTTGCGCTTGCTGGGCTCTACAAAGGCTTCGTGCATCGGCTTGACCGTGGTCAGGTACTGGTCGATCACGCTGTCCAGGCTGCGCCCGCGCTCCTTTACGTCCCGCAGGATGCGCCGCAGGATGCGCTCGTCCGCGTCCGTATCCACAAAGATCTTGTAGTCGAACAGGGCGCACAGCTCCGGCTCTACAAAGGGCAGAATGCCCTCCACGATCAGCACCGGGGCGGGCTCGATGTGCTGCACCTCGTTGCTACGGTTGTGGTTGGAGTAATCGTACACCGGGCAGTCGATGGCGCGTCCGGCCTTCAGCTCCTGCAAATGGTAGATGAGCAATGCGTTGTCGAAGGCGTCCGGGTGGTCGTAATTCAGCTTGCAGCGCTCTTCAAAGGGCAGCTCATCGTGGCGCTTGTAGTAGCTGTCGTGGGAGATCAGCCGCACCTCATCCTCTCCAAAGCGCTCCTTCAGCCGCAGCGCAAGGGTGGTCTTGCCGCTGCCCGAGCCGCCCGCGATGCCAATGATCAGGTTGTTCATGATGCAAACTCCTTCTGTACAAAATCTGCCGGTTTCTGTGGAAAAACCGGTCGGAATGGATTATAATAGATTTGTATATATTCTGCTGCCCCGGGGCTGTTGCCGCCCGGCAGCAGTTCTTCCCTTTTATCATAGCACAAAATGTGTCATTTGGACAGGGTTTGCAGGCTATCCTCCGACACATTCCAAAAAAAGGACGGTCAAAATGTCAAAAGAAACATTGCAGCACACCATGAGAAGCAAGGTCCGGGTATTTGAGGACGGCGGCATCCGTCTGCTCCGTAAAGGCCAGAAAGGGCTCATCCATGCCATCTTCAGCCGCTTTGGGCTGGTGCTGGTACTGCTGGTGCTGCAATTCGGGGCGCTCTTCAGCCTGATGCGCTGGTTCAGTAACCTGCTGCCCCACTACTTGGGCGGCACCTTGCTGGTCACCGCGGTCATGATGGTCTACCTGCTCAATCAGGATATGAACAACAGCGTGCGCATCCCGTGGCTGGTGGTCACGGCGCTTGCCCCGGTGCTGGGCGTGCTGCTGTTCTGGTACACCAAGGAGGATGTTGGCCACCGGATGCTCAAAAAGCGCCTGCTGGAGCTGGAGGGGCAGACCCGCAGTCAACTGCCGCAGAACAAAAAGACGGGCAAGGCGCTGGATGCCGACTGCCCCGGCGCGGCCTCTCTGGCGCAGTATCTGCGCGGACGGGGCGGCGGCTTCCCGGTGTACGAAAACACGCAGGTGACCTATTTCCCCAGCGGAGAAGCCAAGTTTGCTGCGCTGCTGCCCCAGCTGGAAAGCGCCACCCAGTACATTTTTCTGGAATACTTCATCATCGACGAGGGCCTGATGTGGGGGCGCATTCTGGAAATTTTGGCACGCAAGGCCGCGCAGGGCGTGGATGTGCGGGTAATGTATGACGGCACCTGCGAGTTCTCCACCCTGCCCCGGGACTACCCCAGACGGCTGGAGGCGCTGGGTATCCGGTGCAAGGTATTTGCGCCGGTCACACCCTTTGTTTCCACCCACTACAACTACCGCGACCACCGCAAGATCCTTGTCGTGGATGGCCGTGTAGGCTTTACCGGCGGCGTGAATCTGGCCGACGAGTACATCAACCACGTTGAAAAATATGGCCGCTGGAAGGACGCCGCCGTCATGCTGGAGGGCGAGGGCGTGCGCACCATGACCGCCCTGTTTTTGCAGATGTGGAGCATCCAGCGTGAGCCGGAGTTCGCGCAGTTCCTCACCCGCCCCATCCCGGAAACGCAGGCCAACGGCTTTGTCATCCCCTACGGCGACTGCCCGCTGGATGGCGAGCGGGTGGGCGAGATGGTGTACATCGACCTGCTCAACCGCGCCCGGCGCAGCGTACATATCATCACGCCCTACCTCATTCTGGACGGCGAGCTGGAGACCGCCCTGCGCTTTGCCGCAGAGCGCGGCGTGGATGTGCACCTGATTTTACCCGGCAAGCCGGACAAGTGGTTTGCTTATGCGCTGGCTAAGACCCATTACCTGCCACTGCTGTCCTCTGGTGTAAAGATCAGCGAGTGGGTGCCCGGCTTCACCCACGCCAAGGTGATGATCATGGACGGGCAGGAGGCGGTCGTGGGCACCATCAATCTGGATTACCGCAGCTTGTACCACCACTTTGAAAACGCGGTCTGGATGCGCGGCGTGGACTGCCTGCCCCGTATTGAAGCTGATTTTCAGGATACGCTGGCACAGTGCCGCACAGTAGAGCCTACCCGCCAGAGCGTCTGGCAGGGCAAAAAACTGCTGCATCTGGTGGGCATGGTACTCAAGTTCATCGCCCCGCTGATCTAAACGAAAAAACGCCCCGGAAACGCTTTCAAACGTTTCCGGGGCGTTCTTTGCTTATGCTTTTGCGCCTGCCGGCACTTTCTTTTTTTTCAGGGTGGAGGGCATCGCCTTCAGCGGGTCGCCCACCACATGATGATAGACCTCCTCGTAACGGTCCAGCATCACCTCGTACTCGAAATTTGTATGGATGTACTGGATCTGCTGCTGCCGCATTGCGTCCGGGTACTCCTGTGCGCATTCCCGCTCCAGCGCCCGTGCAAGGTCGTCCGTATCCTCCGGCGTAAAGGCCGCACCATAAATGTCGGCCACGACCGTATTCTCAGGGATATCGCTCACCAGACACCGTGCACCGATGGACAGCGCCTCCAGCAAAGAAAGGGAAAGTCCCTCGGTGTGGCTGGGCAGAACAAACAGTCCGCAGTTGCTGTAAAGCTCCTTCAGCGGGTCGCCCACCACATAGTCTGTCATGATGATATTGGGGTCATTTTGTGCCTGCTGCTGTACTGTCCTGCAATATTCGCTGTCGTCCAGCGGGCCGACCAGCACAAGCTTTTTCCCTGTCTTGGCCTTGCGGTAGCCCTCCACCAGATCCATCGTGCCCTTTTCCGGCGAGATGCGTCCCACATATAGGATGTACTCTCCCTGTTCCAGCCCATATTTTTCCCGGATCAAACTGCAATCGTGCCTTTCATAAAAGCGGATGGCATTGGGGATCAGAATAGACGCGCGGTCATATTTCTGCAAAAAATAGTTCCATTCCGTCTCCGAAAGCACCACCAGATCATCCGCATATTTTGCGGCGATCCTCTCTCCCAGCTTCATGTAACGGCTTGCAAAGCCGCGCCACTTGTCCACCTTCCAGTTCAAACCGTGCACCGTACATACGGTGTGCTTACCGAACAGTTTAGCGATCAGCAGCGGTACGCTGGGTCCGATGGCGTGGTAATGGATCACATCGTAGCCCCGGAACAGCGCGTCAAAGGTAGCCAGAAAGGAGTAGATCGTGGCATTCAGCGAAGGCTTTTGCAGGGTAAATACCCGCCGTGCGTGAACGCCGTCCACATCGTACACATTATGGTGCTTTTCCAAGCCGCGGTTATACACGGTAACGTCATAGCCGCGTTCCACCAGACTTCTGGCCAGCCCGCCGACCATGACCTCTACACCGCCCGAGCGACTTGGAAAATCCTTGTGCCCGATCATCGCCACCTTCAACGTAACTACTTCCTTCCGTTCTGTAATACATCTCTATCAAATCCCATTTTTCATCACAGTATCATATTATTATTGTATCATAAGCATCCCTTAGCTGCAACTAATTCCTATAAAGTATTTTAACAAAATATGAATTTTCAGTTATATCTTGCTCTATTTGTAGCAATTTCATCTTTTACATACTAAAAAACGCTTCAGGAAAGCTCCTGAAGCGTTTCTCTAAGTCGGCGACTACCTATTTTCACAAGCCGTTTCCAGCTAACTATCTTCGGCACAAGTAAGCTTAACTTCTGTGTTCGGAATGGGAACAGGTGGAACCTTACCGTCATCGACACCGACCGATTT
>NZ_PRLD01000064.1 GCF_003287405.1 Faecalibacterium prausnitzii | reverse complement strand
TCCACAAGATGTGGTCGTGTTCATTTTGAACACAGCCACAGAAAGTGGTTGGTTATCACCGTGAGACCCACCACTTCAGTGAGGGAAAGTCCGCAAAAGAATTTACCGCCCCGCAACACACCCGATCTATTTTGCCGCCGATTCACCCCGACAAAATCATCGCTGCGCTGCATGGGCGGTATTTTTTTACAAATAGAACCTTATGTGGTTGTACAAATCTCCGAATTTTATTCACAGTTGTTGTCTGCACAACCTAAAAGTGTTATTCTTGTGCTTGAAAGAAGCAGGACGTAGTGTCCGCACTGCGCCCAGCTTTCTTCATACAGTACCTTGAATCTTGCATAAGCCGTCCGAACGTGATACCGACTTTTCGTCAACGCCGCTGCATAAACAGGGGCAGGAACTTCGTTCGGAGCAAACGGTGACCCCATTACATGAGCAGCACCACCTCTACTTATTTTTGCGTCTTAACAATTCGGAAACAATTACCCAGAAACGGTTTTGAGCGCAGCGGTAGAGGGCAAGAACCGTCCCGTGGCCACAAATTTTCAATTCTTGAAAATTTTCTGTCCATCCGGGACTTCACTTCTACAATGCGTCTGCATTTCCGAAGTGATCTTGTTGGGGTAGCGCTTGTCGGGGC
>NZ_PRLD01000063.1 GCF_003287405.1 Faecalibacterium prausnitzii | reverse complement strand
GACTTCCAGAATCAGAAATATCGTCTGGAGGATAAGCTGCTCAAAACTTTCCCGGAGGAGATCCAGAAACAGAAAACCCGCATTGCTGCTTTACAACAGGATTCACAGATTGCAGCAGCACACCCACAGGACAAAGAAAACTTCTGCGGCATGACTATCAAGGGCATGGTGTACGATGACAAAAAAGCTGCCGGCGAACGGCTGCTGCTGGCTCGGCAAGAGATGCCCAATGCTGATATGATGCTGCTGGGCACCTACCGTGGCTTTGAACTGAACATTCGATTCGACAGCTTCAAAAATGAGCATCAGGCCGTACTCCGGGCAGAGTTGAGTTACCCGGTGTCGCTGGGCGATGATGCGCGCGGCAATATCACTCGTCTGGACAATGCCATCGACAATTTCGCTGACCGTATCGCAGATGCCGAAAATGCTCTGCAAAACCTTGAACGGCAGAAGCAGGCCGCAGAGGTCGAAGTGGCAAAGCCCTTTGCACAGGAGGAAGAACTGGCCGAAAAGTCTGCCCGCCTTGCTGAATTGAACGCCTTGCTGAACATCGACCGTGACCGCAGTTCCTCGCAGGATGCTCCCGAAGAAACCGAGGAAACCGAAACACCTGCAACTCGTCCGTCTGTGCTGGCTGCACTGGGG
>NZ_PRLD01000062.1 GCF_003287405.1 Faecalibacterium prausnitzii | reverse complement strand
GAAGTCTGCGCTTACTGCAAGCGCACCGAGAGTTAAAATTACCAGCGTCAGGGCTGCAACAAGCACCCGTTTCAGCATAGGGCGGCGTTTATGCAATGCCGCTTGCAGGCGAGCATCCCATCGGGAAGTATCCGGGTAGCGTTCCTTAAGCTGTGCTGTAGTTGGCAGTTCGTCCAGTTCTTTTTGTGCATCTGCACGGAGTGCTATCATCAATGCAGCGTCAAAAGAAACTTCTGTCCGCTCACTCATGGCTGTTTAGCTCCTTCCACAATAGTTTTCTTCCACGGAAAAGCCGCATCCGAATCACTTCGTCCGTCAGACCAAGCGATTCGGCAATCTCCCGGTTGGTATAGCCCATTGCCAAAAGGCGAAGAGGATCACGGTACATCGGTTTCATTTGTCCGATCAGTTCTGTCAGATGTTGGATGTTATCGGTGCTGACTGCTGCATCATCTGGCACTGGGGCATCATCTGGTGCGTCCGGGATTTCTTCCAGCGGTTCTTCCCGCTGCTTGCGAAGCATATCGTATGCACGGCTTCTACTACAACTAACGAGATAAGCAGCGAGTTCGTGACAGTTTTCTCGATGAATTTTAGAAAAATTTTTGGCAACGTACAAAAACACCTCTTGCAGTACATCTTCTGCCA
>NZ_PRLD01000032.1 GCF_003287405.1 Faecalibacterium prausnitzii | reverse complement strand
AAGGTTGACCGTCTTATGCTCGATTTCTTCCTGCATCGTTACCACCTCCTGTGCAGAAAATCGTCTTAGCGGTCATGTTCCACCGGGGGCTTGTTTACGGCCTTCTCTGCGTCATTCTGAACCGATTCATCCGGAACCGGAATGACTATCAGGCGACGCCCCAGAGGAAGAAAGGCTTCGGGTTGATGAAATTCTTCTTCATACTTCTGCGCCAGCTCCGGGGAGAGCGATACAAAATCCTCCTCACCCAGACCTACCACCAAAAAGGTCCCGGCAATAACATCGTACATCAGCCCGTCCTCGTCCCATAAGGCACGGTTCAACGGCAGTCCCATGAGCTTGCCGTCATCGTTATAGACGATGGCAACCGGATCTTCAAAAGGGTAGCTTGCGCCGATGGAGCCGCCGACAGCCTGCTGCAATGCTTTCAGGTCGTTATCGATCTCGACCTGCTGCGGATACTGCCCCGGCGCAATTTTCAGCACCGACAAGGTGTTCTCGGTCTGTTCCATTATCTTCCTCCTCGAATTTGATAGTGATTTCCTGCCCAGCACGGGCGGCGTTCAACAGAGCTGCCACAAAGAAGCCGAAAAAGGCACCAGCTTCAAAAATGATAAACGAATAAATATAATTCATAGCGAACCTCCTGCATTGACTGAACTGTGAGAAGAATCCTCTCAGGGAGGACGGGGAGCGCAAGACGCGGTGACGGTATGCTTAGTGGAAACATTGGCATGAGTATGCGGTGCGGCATCGGTAGAAAAATAGTCGTACAGAGCATCCCGCAGAGAATGGAAGCAACAAGCATGGTAGTCGTGCAGACGGAGAACCAGAATCTTCAAAACATCAACGGCGGAACAGTAAAAGTCCTCCGTGACTTCTGCGAAACTCGCATAGCAGGTCATTTCAGTATCCATACTGCACCTCTTAGTCAATGCAGATGCAGACCATCTTCTCGCGGCCAGCCATCAGAGGAACACTGTTCTCGCCCAGATAACACTGGATCAGGTACAGGTCGGCGGTGGTAAGTGCAACAAAATTGCCATCGGTGTCGTAGCGTACAAAGATGACTGCGCCGGACAGGTAACGCTTGCCAGCCAGCGTAATGACCTGACGAGGATCGTAGCAGAGTGCCAGCGGCACATCTTCGCTGATGCTGTAGCAGGAATCAGTTTCATCGAAGCAAGGCAGGTAACTGCGAACGTTCGCCAGCGGGGTGATGGTCAGTTCGATCTCCGGGGCAATCACGGCGGCGTAAACTTCATCATCGCCGAGCTGCCGCTCCAGCACATCGCTCATCTTGTTGAAGAAGTCGGTCACAGCATTGTCCATGTGGTTGATTTTCTGGTTCATGGCTTCGATGGTCTTTGCGGTCTTGAGATCAATGGTAGTGTTCATAGTGCTTTTTCTCCTAATTTTTGCAAAAAAGAAAGACCCGGTCGGGTCTTACGTTCAAAATGTGTGTTAGCGCTCATTCTGCCGCTGCTGTTTGCGTTGCCACTGATCCAGCAGCTTGATGATAGTGTCCTCCATCTGTTTCGGGGTGAAGCTGCGCGGGAAATACTTCCGCAGGGTGTCGTTTTTGATGACCACCTTGTCCAGCTCGTCCTTTTTCTCTTCTCCCATGACCGCAAAGGCAACATCATACGAGAAGTGCCCTTCCTGCGCCAGCCTTTTGAGCCGCTGCGCTTGGGAAAGGGACGGCGCATTCTGGGTGTCGTTCATAGCTTCTAAAAAATCCCGCTGTTGGCTTTCGTCCAGATAGGACAATTCCACAGCGGGATTGAAGGCGATTTTCTTTTCGTCCACCATGTCCAGAAGTTCGGGGACAAGGTTGGTCAGGCGGATGAAACGCCGGACGGTTTCACGGCTTTGATTGTTTTCAGCTCCAAGCTGTTCATTGCTTCGCAACTTCGACACAAGTTGTGTCGAAGTTAAATCTGACCTAGCACCTTGATTTTTTAGAGCCTCCAGCTTCATTTTGTAAGCGAAAGCCCTTTCACTAGGCAGAATGTTTTCACGCTGGAGATTGCTATCCACCATGAGCAAAACAGCGGCATCATCGTCCATGTTGCGGACAATGACCGGCAGAGCATCCAGCCCGGCAAGCTGGGCGGCGTGCTGACGGCGGTGCCCGGAGATGATCTCATAGCCACCCTCCGGGCGGGGACGGGCAATCAGCGGAGACAACACGCCGTACTGTTCCACGCTCTCCACCGTGCGCTGCATGGACTCATCATCCAAAACCTTAAAGGGGTGGTTCTTGAAAGGAAACAGCTCCCCGATGGGGATTTGCTGAACCTGCTCCCGCTGCTGCTCCTGTCGGGATTCTTCGGTGGAGAAGATGTCATCTGCCCCTTTCAGCGACACGTTTAAGCTGTTTTTCGGCATTCGCCATCACCTCCCTAGTCAGAGATTTATAGGCTTCTGCCACCTTGCCTTTGGGGTCATGCTGGTAGATGCTCTTGCCTACGGCACTGATCTCTGCAGCCCGGACAGATCTAGGAATGGTCTGGTCGAACACTTTGATCTTGCTGCCGTAAGCACCCCGAATCAGATTGTCGATCTGCTGCCCATAGTTGGTGCGGCTGTCGGTCATGGTGAGCAGGATGCCCTCGATTTTCAACTTCGGGTTGATCTGCCGATGGACTTTCTGCACCGTCTGCAAAAGCTGTTCCAGACCCTTTGCGGACAGGTACTGCGCCTGCACCGGAATCAGGGTGGTGTCCGCCGCTGCCAAGGCATTGACGGTCAGCATCCCAAGGGAAGGGGTGCAGTCCAACAGAATGAAATCGTATTCATGCTTTGCCCCTTCCAGCACCTGTTTGAGCATCTTTTCCCGGTTCATGCAGTTGACGAGAGACACTTCCATCCCTGCCAGTTCGATATTCGCCGGAATCAGGTCAACGCCCTCTGCGTGGTGCAGAACACCCTCACCGGGCGAAATGCTCTGGTCGTTCATGGCTTTTGCCATTAGGGTGGAAAGAGTGGTGGGCAGTTCATCGGGCTGCTGCCAGCCCATGCTGATGGTCAAAGACCCCTGTGGGTCAGCGTCCACCAACAGGACTTTTTTGCCTTCCATCGCCAGCCCGATGCCCAGATTCTCACAGGTGGTGGTCTTGCCGGTGCCGCCTTTCTGGTTGACGATGGCTATTGTGGTTGCTTTCTTTGAAATTTTCATCACCTCCGCATCGCTAAGTCGTGGTTGGTTTGGTTCTGATAGAAAAGCTGCATCGTGGTGGGTGCATTATACAGAGAAGCAAGCAGGTATTGTTTCATGTTTCGGATCGGGCTGCTGTTCTCTGCAAGGCACTTCAGCACAAAGTGGATATGGTCAGCGTTCAGCTTCATAAAGCGACTGCGTACACCACCTCGGCGGGCTTATCGTCCCCGGCAATGCGCAGCGTCTTGCGGTTGGTGGCACAGGTGTCCACCAGCAAATCTACGATCTGATAGATGGTATCCTCATCGTCCGGGCAGAGCCGGAGCAGAAGGTCTACCTCCAAAGATTGAGAAAAATATTCCTCCAGTTGTTCACGTTCGCTCATCCAGTCGTTTTCATCGGAAGAGATAGGATCAGTATCGCTTATCTCTGTATTATTCCTCTCAGTCTTATTACATCGTAGTTTGGCCGGGTCTTGAAGCGTATTCTGGACGACTCCAGAATCGTCATTATCACGATTCAGAAAGCGTAGTTTTGACGATTCTGACGAAAAATTCTTCACATAGATGAGATCGGGCTTGCCCAGCCCCCTTCGTTTGCGTTCGATCAGGCCGTACTCTTCCAGTTCTCGCAGCAGCTTGGTGGCCTTTTTATCGGCACAGCCCAGTGAATCCTGCACTTCCTGCACGGTATAGATGATGAATACCCGTCCAGCTTTGTCCAACCAACCATTCCGGGCTGAAAGGCTCATGCGGTCGAGCAGGATACCGTACAGCGTTTTGGCATCTGTGGAAAGCAGTTGGAAGCGGCTATCCTGAAACAACAGCTTGGGAATCCGGTAGAAGGAGAACAGCTCGCTGGACTGCCCATAGAAGTAATCAAGGTCTGCGGTTCTTGTCGGCTTTTTTTCGGGCATAGAGAATATCCCATTTTTCAGGTGTGGAACGGAATACATTGACCTGCTTCTTATAAGGGCAGTGGGCATACAGGCAGGTGCGGAACTTGAAATCAGGTCGATAGTACGGGCACAGCTTGCAGCTGTCCGGGGCACGGTCGGAACCTTCGCCAGCGGCGATCACATGGTGCATGGAGTGCTGAACATGGCGCAGAGCTTCGTTTCGCTTGTGGCTCACTTGGCATCACCTCGTTTCTCCAGCGGTGCCATCAGGTCTTTGTAGCAGGGAACCAGCACACAGGGCTTTGCCCGCTTGTAGGGGCACCCTTCGCACTTGCTGGGGCCTTTGGGCGGCTCGATCAGATAGTAGCAGTTCTCTTTGCCGAGAACGCAGCCCTTCTTTCGGTTCTTCCAGAAGAAGCAGTGCCGGCAATCTGTCGGGCGGGAAGCGTGGTAGCGGATACCGTCCATCGTGACGGTCAGAACTTTTTTCATCGGTAAACCCTCCTTTGGTGGATTCGGGAAGTTCAGCCCGAAAACAAAAAAGCGCGTTCCTCTTTCTGTTCCGAGAGAACAGCGAGTGAACGCGC
>NZ_PRLD01000061.1 GCF_003287405.1 Faecalibacterium prausnitzii | reverse complement strand
AACCGCCCATTTCCGCCCATGGACGCAATCGAACTTTTCCGACAGAATAGTTTAGATTGATGTTCTTGAAAAATACCTTGTAGCCCATATCCTCCAAAAAGTTAGCATAGTCTGTTGCGTTATCTTTTGATTTTTCTCCGATAAACTCTACACAATAGGTCACTTCATCGGGATTACATTTTTCGAATTCATAGAGCATTCTTCCTGTCCGGACAAGTCGATAGCCTTTTTGAGACATTTGGTTTAACCAGTTTGCCTGTGCATTTAGCAATCCACCAAAGAAGCGATAGCATTTTTTACTCATACTGTACCTCTCCAATAATTTCACTTGCGACGCGTACAAGTTCGTTTAGTCTTGCAAGCTCTTTTTCTGCAATTTCTTTTCCCTGTGCTGTAATGTGGTATTCTTTTTTTCTTCCCTCACTATCTCCATAAGGTTCAATCCACTTCTTGTCCTGCAAAGAGTTTAATGCTCCATATAAAGTGCCTGCGCCTAGGGAAAGCCGTCCGCCTGTTTTTTCTTCAATAAATTGCATGACGGCGTATCCGTGTTTTGGCGTATAAAGAGAGAGCAAAATATAAAAGGTGACTTCTGTAAGCGCACCACCTTTTGTATTATCTCGCATGGTTTGACCTCCTTATTACGGTTACTGTAATAAATATATCACTAACCGTAATATTCGTCAAGC
>NZ_PRLD01000004.1 GCF_003287405.1 Faecalibacterium prausnitzii | reverse complement strand
CCTCGCAGGATGCTCCCGAAGAAACCGAGGAAACCGAAACACCTGCAACTCGTCCGTCTGTGCTGGCTGCACTGGGGGAAAAGACCAATCAGCCGGAGCCTGTCAAACCGTTCCGCAGCTATTATGATAAGGATGGTGATGCACGATGAAAGAAAAGCGGGATGAAACCATCATCCTGCGCTTGAGCAAAACAGAAAAGAACCGTATCTATGAAAAGATGCTCAGCATGGGCATCCGAAGCCTGAGTGCCTATATCCGCAAGATGGCACTGGACGGCTATTGCCTACACCTTGACTTGAAAGAACTGCAACGCATGGCATATCTCTTGCAGATGTGTAGCAACAATCTGAACCAGTACGCCAAGCGTGCCAACGAGTGCGGCAAGGTCTACGCCGCCGACATGGAAGATCTGCGGCAGCGTCTGGATGAACTGATTGACATTGGCAAGCAAATTCTTTCCAAGCTGGCAGAGCTATAAAAATTCCCGCAGTTGGAGGACTGCGGGTGTACATATAATGCTTGACATCCTTGCAACGTAGTAGTCGATACCTTTATAATAAGGGCGAACAGAAAGGAAGTGCTTGATATGATGTCTATGCTGAAGAAAATTGTTCTTTTCCCGATTTCTCTCTTTGTGGCGTTTCTGGCTCTGATGGCAAGGTGGCTGCTAATCCTGTCCAGCTATGTAGTTGCTCCGCTGATGCTCTACATCTTCGGCTGCGGCATCTACACTGCTTACCGTCAGACTTGGAATCAGTTCTTTATCTTGCTGGTAGCCGAATTCCTCTGCTTTGTCTTCTTTTTCGGCGCAACTGCCATCACCGAGGGCATCGGGCGTTTCAGTGAGTGGCTTGCAGAACTGTGAGGGATATTATGGACAAACAGAAGTTAGAGGATTATTATTTTGAGCGCAACAGCACGATCTTTTCTGAAATGCTGGACGAGGACGAAAACTATCAACGGCTGAAAAAAGCCAAAAGAGCAGCCGAGAAAGCATTGCAGAACGTCATCAGCAAAGAAGCATGGAAGCAATATCTCGCCTTAGATGAGATCGGCAACGAGCTGGAGTGCACCCGATATAAGGCAATGTATCTGGCAGGTGCTACCGATTACGAAAAATTATCCAAATGATCTCGATGCCGCCTCCGGGCGGCATTTTTTCTTTGCAATAGGGGGTGATGATGCTGGCAGCAACACGGCTGATTGCGCTGCACAAAAACAAGGGCATGACCGTTGCGGCCTGCCTGAAAAATCGCACAGACTATATTGAAAACCCGGACAAGACCGAGCAGGGACAGTTTGTCAGCAGCTATGCTTGCAGCGCCCTGACAGCAGATGAAGAATTTATGCTTACCAAGCGGCAGTATGATCTCGTAAACGGACGCAGGCAGAAAAGCGATGTGATCGCTTATCAGATACGGCAGTCCTTTCGTCCGGGGGAAATCACTGCAGAGGAAGCTAACAAGGTGGGCTACGAACTTGCCATGCGTTTTACCAAGGGCAAGTATGCGTTTGTTGTTGCCACCCATACGGACCGGCAGCACATCCACAACCATGTGATCTTTAACTCCACGGCACTGGATGGCACCAGAAAGTTCCGGGATTTTTTCTTTTCGGCGTTGGCAGTGCAGCGGTTGAGCGACCTGATTTGCTTGGAACACCAGTTGTCCGTCATTGAGAAGAAGCCCTATCGGGAACGGCAGAAGCGTGTTCTCTATCCTCCCAAGGAAAGCAACAGGGACCGCCTATGCGGAATCATCGACACAATCCTTGCAGAAAAACCGGGAGATTATGAAACGTTTCTGCAAAAGCTAGAGCAGCAGGGCTACGAGGTGAAGCGTGGCAAGTACACGGCGGTGAAGGGCAAGGGACAGAAACGCTTTATTCGGTTCCGAACTCTGGGCACCGGCTATGGCGAGGACGAAATCAAGGCGGTGCTGGAGGGAAAGGCGAAGCACCAGCCGTACCAGAAAAAGCAGGCCAAAGAGCAGCCCTTCCAGTTGCTGGTGGACATTCAGGAGAAAATGGCAGAGGGCAAAAGTGTTGGCTACAAAAAGTGGGCAACCAAATTCAACCTGAAGGAGATGTCCAAGACGCTGCTGTTTTTACAGGAGCAGAAAATTGGCAGTGCCGAGGAACTGCGAGAACGTACAGCGGCGGCAACGGAACGCTATCATGCCATGGGCGATTCCATCAAGGCAGCAGAAGCAAGGCTGACAGAGATTGCCGTGCTGAAAACCCACATCATCAACTATGCCAAGACTCGCCCGGTCCATGATGCCTACCGCAAGTCGGGGTACAGTAAAAAGTTTTTGGAAGCCCATCGGGAGGAAATCACTCTGCACAAGGCGGCGAAAGCTGCCTTTGACGAAGCCGGGCTGCAGAAGCTGCCGAAGGTCAAGGAGTTGGATGCGGAGTTTGCAGAGCTACTGACCAAGAAGAAAGCCGCTTACCCGGACTACCGCAAGGCACGGAACGAGATGCAAGAACTGGTTCGGGCACAGAAAAACGTGGAACGATTTTTTGCGGGAGAAAAGGACACCATCGAAAAAGCGCAGACCCGATAAACGAATACCGCCGAGGACTCTTCCCATTTTGGGGAGATGTCCTCGGCGGCTTTTTTAGTTTATATAGCAGCGGTCCTGTTTTATAAGCCAATCTTCACACAGCCGCTGGGCTTCGTCCTTTGTGCAGCAGGTGCAGTTGAAAAGTTTGCCACGGATGGAACAGTAAGTGTAGTGTACCTTCGGGACTCCATTAGCATCTCGAAAATCAACGCAGCGTTCCTCACCGGGCAGCAGATAGATCGTATCCACGTTCAGCAGCTCCTTTTACCTTCGTTCATGTGCCAAGGGGCACAACATTTGCTATTGTACCATGTACCGTCCCCAAAGACCATTGCTTTTTTGACCAAAGATACGCACAAAAATTTTCCACCTTGAAATTATCCGAATAGCGTTGAATAAACGCAAATGGATTGTGTATAACAAAAATTGCGACAGGTATGCTATTGGTGTGCAACAAACACAATTAGAATGTGAGGTCGCTATGAATACGCTTTTGGGTCAACGAATACGAGAGCAGCGCAAGGAAAAAGGCTGGACGATTGAACAGTTTGCAGAACGGGTCGATTTGTCAGCAAATTATGTTGGAGATTTAGAGCGCGGAGTAAAAATCCCCAAACTGGAAACCTTTATCCGAATCGTAGAGGTGTTGGACGTATCTGCTGATGTGCTAATCCGGGATTCCGTTCCATCCGCATCCCATGTGGCAGATGACGAACTGAGCAGAAAGCTGAGCCAGCTCACACCGGGGCAGAAGAAAGCTGCCATTGACATTCTGAATGCATACACCGACAACATTCCCTATATTACAAAATAACACCTATGTCAGGGAGCGCAGCAAACGTGCTGACGCTCTTTCTTTTTGCCCTCAAATAGTTTATAATCAACACTAGAAGCGTGTATCTAACGCCAATGGCAAGTATTTGAGGTGAATGACATGACAATCCTACCCAATATCGAAGAAGCAATGGAAGATGCCCGGAATGGAAAGTTGAGCCCGTATTGGCAGAATAATCTAAAACGTGAATGCCTGCATGGAGAGCTATCGGCTGAAGAGCGGCTGGCTCTTTCGGAACTGAATTGCATTTTGTCCGAGACTCCACAATGGAGTAGCGAAGAAGAACTGTGCCATGACATGGAGAATATCGGCGGCAGGGTTCGCTTCTGCCGCTTTTGGAATGAGCACTATTCCATGGTGCAGTTGACGGAAGATCGCAACGGAAAATACTCCACAGCCTACGTTCTGGATACAGAAACCACCCCGGATGTGCGTAAGGTAGCGGCATTGCAGGCACAGAAAGAACTTGCGGACCGTATGCAAGCGTGGGGTGTTTCGCTTCTGGATACGTCTGTTCCCGAACAGATGAAGTACGATTTTCTTGCAGAAGCTGCTTCTCACCTCATGCAAGTCCTCAACGACCCGGAGCATATCACCGGGTAAAAAAGCGTCCCGTAGGGATGCGCAGCCTGCATTGGAAAATGCAGATCAAAGGGGCTTGGGGCATTCCCCAACAAGCGTTTTGCAACGCAAAATAAGCAGATGTATATACGTCTGCACTGCTTGCCGGTACAATGTCATCGATGAAACAAAACTAGTTTTATCAAAGACGGTTATATGGTTGTGCCGATTTCCAAAACATAGTAATATTGAAGTACTAACTGGGGCCGAAAGTGGCAAAACTGCTTGCTTGGTTTCCATTCAGGAATTACTAACAGCGTAGACCGTCCGTTCGCTTCGTATACCGTCAGCGTCACAAATTGACACCAATTTATCATTCTTCACGAAGTATGTGCTAAAATCTCTTGACAGCACCTCGCAAAATATGTTATCTTTTGTAAACATTCTTGAAAAGATATGACCTTTTCTGTGGACCGAACATAAACCGATTTTTCTCTGGAGGAAAGACCCATGAAACAGGAGATCATCCGCAAACTGATCGCTGCCGTGGCCATGAGCCTCGTTGTTGGCGTCTCTCTGGCCGCCTGCGGCGGCGGCAGCAGCTCCACCGCCGCTGGTGTAACTAAGACCGGCTCTGCCGAAGGCTTTGGCGGTGCTGTCACCGCCACTCTGACCGTGGATGCCAACGGCACCGTTACCGACTGCAAGCTGGAAGGCGCACAGGAGACCGAGAGCATCGGCGGCGCTGCACTGGAAGAGCTGTCCAAGCAGGTCGTGGCCGCCAACGGCCCCGCCATCGACGGCGTTGCCGGTGCCACGGTGACCACCAAGGCCGTCCGGAAGGCCGTTGCCGCCGCACTGGGTGTGGAGCTGGCCGAAGAAGCCCCCGCCGACTCTGCTGCCGCAGCCCCCGCTGAGCCCGCCGCCATCGTCCCGGTGGAAGGCGGCATCCAGATCGGTCAGGCTTATGCTGCCGCCCACGGCACCAAGTGCTTCACCGAAGCGGTGGCTGTGGTGAAGGATGACGTCATCCTCGCCGCCTACCTCGACGATTTTCAGTTCACCAGCACCGATGCAGGCGTGACCGCCGTGCCCAACTCCGACTCCGACTTTGCCGCAGGCTACGCCGAGGGCAAGGTGCTGATGTCCAAGCGGACCAACGCCGATTATTACAGCAAGATGATGGCTGAAAAGGGCGGCTCCACGGTCGCTCTGGATGCAAACTTCGACGCCATCCAGAACTTTGCCGTCGGCAAGACCATCTCCGAGCTGGAGGATGTAGCCGCCAAGGGTGCCGAGGCTGTGGACGCCGTCTCCGGCGCAACGCTGGTGGATACCGCCGGTTATCTCTCTGCCATCGTGGATGCCGCCAAAAACGCCCAGACCACGCAGGCCGTGGAGTTCAACGGCAGCTCCGAGGACCTGAAGCTGAATGTGGTCTATGGGGCCGCACACGGCACCAAGTGCTTCACCTCCGGCGCTGTCGCCACTGCCGGGGACACCATCGTGCTGAGCTACATTGACGAGTTCCAGTTTGCCGGTTCGGACGCCGGGGTCGTCGGTGTGCCCAACTCCGATTCTGACTTCGGCGCAGGCTACGCCGAGGGCAAGGTGCTGATGTCCAAGCGGGTCAACGCCGATTACTACAGCAAGATGATGGCCGAAAAGGCTGGTTCCACCGTTTCGTTGGATGCCAACTACGACGCCATCCAGAACCACGTGAACGGCATGAGCATTGCCGACGCCGAGGCTCTGAGCAAAGATGAAAAGGCTGTGGACGCCGTTTCCGGTGCCACGCTGGTGGATACTGCCGGCTACGTTGGTGTGCTGGTGGATGCCGCAAAGTAAGACAAGAAAAATAACGTTCCTCTGAACACAGCAGCGCCCGCCGGGAGATCTCCCGGCGGGCGCTGCTTATTTATTATACGCAGTTAGCAAAATCTAACCGTCTGGTGGAAGAAAAGGCAGGCCACCTGTATGCAGTCTGCCTTTTGCCTGATGCGAAAGCCCGCAGACGCGCGGGGCTTACAGCACCAGCGAGGGCGCGGTGTAGACCCGTGCCTTCAGCTCGCTGTTTAGCATATACAGCCCCTTGCTGTCACCGCCGAACAGCTCCATCTTGGTAATGAGGTCGGCGGCGTTCTTCTCCTCCTCGCCCTGTTCCTTGATGAACCAGTCCAGCGTCTGCATGGTGCGGAAGTCCCTGACCTCGTGTGCGGCGGCGTAGATGGCATCGATGCTGGCGGTGACCAGCTTCTCGTGCTCCAGTGCCTTTTTCAGCGGGGTCATGTGATCGACTCGCTCCCACTCCGGCTTTGCGATAGCCTCAAAGGTGACGCCCTCGCCGTTATTCTGCAAATACTGATAAAACAGCATGGCGTGATCCCGTTCCTCCTGCGCCTGTACCCGGTACCAGTTCTCAAAGCCGTCCAGTCCGACGGCGGCGTAGTAGTTGGCAAAGTCCAGATACAGATAGGCGGAGTAGAACTCCTTATTGATCTGCTCGTTGAGCAGCTTAGATACGTTAGCATTCATAATACTTCTCCTCCATAAGATTGTCTTTTTCCTGCTCCCGGCAGGGGGACAGATATACCGTACCCAGAGCGACACTGGGATGCTCCCTTTTCATCTCCAGGAACACCTGCTCCGCCTTGGGATGCTGCTGCAGCTCCGTTACGGCGGCCAATATCTCCTCTGCGTATTTTGGAATACCGCCAACCCTCTAAATGCAAGAATGAGTCTTATTATTTTGCTTTTATTATACCTATATTTTTTTCTCTGTCAACAACCACAAAGGGCTTGTGCTCCAAAAGCTGCCTCGAAGTACCTTAACAGTTTTAACTGTATCTGTTATATTTCAATATAAACTGTATCAGCAGTAAACACAGTTGCATTGGAGGTTGATTATGCGTCAGATATTGCTTTTCGCGGCACTTGCCGCCGTGCTTGCACTGCTTCTGGTGAGCTGCGGGGGAACCAAGGACAAGCCGGTGCCGACAGAGGAGGACGCTCCCGGCAAGGCGGCGTATCATAAGATCAGCGCCGAGGAAGCCTATGAGATGATGATCTCGCAGGAGATCGTGGTGGTGGATGTCCGCACCCGGGAGGAATACGATGGCGGGCATATTGAAAACGCCGTCCTTGTGCCCAACGAGAGCATCGGGAGCGAAATGCCCGAGACGCTGCCCGATAAGGAGGCGACGCTGCTGATCTACTGCCGCAGCGGCCGCCGCAGCAAGGATGCTGCACAAAAGCTGCTGGCGCTGGGGTATCAGAGCGTCTGCGACTTCGACACGATCCTGATTGTCCAAACTCAATTCAAGGTCATGGTCGATGATGGGCAGCTTGAACCAGACGGACTTCAGCCACTGTCCATTAGGCTGGCGTTCCGGGCAGATCTGCACCTCGTCGATCAAAATTTCCACCAGTCTGCGGCGTTCCGCCTCGGTCATGGTGGCATAAAACTTGTCAAAGCAAATCAGGATCTTATAGATGTTGTCGCCTGTGATTTTGTCGGCTTCAATGGCCTGCTTCTTTGCCCGGGCATCCATCAGTCCATTTTCCACCTCTTCGATTTTATCGTACATCTTATAAAGGCGGTCGTCCGGGTCAAGGCTGTCGATCTCCTCCATAAGCCGGGATTTTGTGGAGTAGTGCTGCCGTAGCTGCTTCTCATAGGCGGCGATCTCCTGCTCAATGGCAGTGGTATCTACCTTCATGTGTAGACCTTGGTCTTTTCTGCTGCCATTTCCAGCACCTCCCATTCGTACCGTCTTGTTCGGAATAGACTTTGCAAGCAAAGTCGTGTGCCAAAGGGCGCTGCTCTCGCCTGTCGGCTCGGTCAAGCGCTTCAAAATGCAACGCATTTTGAGGTCGCCACTGGCGACCCGCGCCCCTTTGGATTCTCCGTTCACATTGTCCTACGGACGATGTGATTTTATTGTTGTAGCGATTCGCTTCATCCCGGTTTCGTCCCGGTTTGCAGAATGCCCTTGCAATCCGAAAGGAGCCGTGCTATAATGCCGCTGTAATTGAATCAGAAATCTTCAGGGCAGGGTGCGATTCCCTACCGGTGGTACAGCCCACGAGCCGTAAGGCATGATTCGGTGAAACTCCGAAGCCGACAGTACAGTCTGGATGAAAGAAGATACCAAGCGCAGAGTCCGCACGGTTCTGCGCTTGTGGAGGCTGCTCTGGGATGCGTTTGCATTCTGGAGCTTTCTTTTTTGCACAAGGGTCCCTTGTGTCTTTTCGGCTTGCCCTGAACGTTTTTGTTCAGGGCTTTTTCTTTTGGAGGCGACACGATGAACGACAAAGACTATATGCGTCTGGCTTTGCAGCTTGCAAAAAAGGGTTGCGGATGGACATCGCCCAACCCGATGGTGGGTGCCGTGGTCGTAAAAGAGGGCAGGATCATCGGACAGGGCTGGCACCAGAGATACGGTCAGGCTCATGCGGAGCGCAATGCGCTGGCATCCTGCACTGAAGATCCGCAGGGAGCGACCCTGTATGTGACATTGGAGCCGTGCTGCCATTACGGAAAGCAGCCGCCCTGCGTGGATGCGATTCTGGACGCGGGCATTCACCGGGTGGTCGTGGGTTCTGCTGACCCGAATCCGCTGGTGGCTGGAAAAGGAATTGCAATCCTGCGCGCACACGGCATAGATGTGACCGAAAATGTTCTGCAAGAGGAATGCGATGCGCTGAACAAGGTGTTCTTCCACTATATCACCACAAAACGCCCCTTCGTTTCCATGAAATACGCCATGACGATGGACGGAAAAATCGCCACATACACAGGCGCTTCCAAATGGATCACCGGGGAAATTGCCCGGAATCATGTTCAACGGCAGCGACACCGATTCCGCGGCATTATGGTGGGAGTCGGAACCATCCTAGCAGATGACCCGCTGCTGACCTGCCGGATAGAGGGTAGCCGTGATCCCGTCCGGATCATCTGTGATACACATTTGCGGACACCGCTGCAATCACAGGTGGTCACGACCGCCAAACAGGTTCCGACCATTCTTGCGACCTGCTGCGGCGACCCGGAGAAGCAGGCGGCATATCAACAGGCCGGGTGCCGGGTCCTTTGTCTGGAAGCGCATTGCGGTCATGTGAATCTTCTGCAACTGATGGAACAGCTGGGGCAGGAGCAGATCGACAGCATTCTGCTGGAAGGCGGCGGAACCTTGAACTGGTCTGCACTGGAAAGCGGCATCGTGCAGCAGGTACAGGCTTACATTGCCCCGAAGCTGTTCGGAGGAAGGGATGCCAAAGCACCCATTGAGGGTGCGGGTGTCCCGTTTCCGGATGCTGCATTCCGCCTGAAGAACAGCCGATTGGAACAGCTTGGCAAAGATTTTCTGATCGAAAGTGAGGTGGAGTACCCGTGTTTACCGGAATCGTGGAAGAAGTCGGAACAATAAAATCCATCAATCGGGGACAGCATTCCGCCGTACTGACTGTTCGTGCAAAAACGGTTCTGGAAGGAACCAGGATCGGCGACAGCATCGCCGTCAACGGCATCTGTCTGACCGTCAGGCAGCTCTTCCCGGATAGCTTTGCTGCGGATGTCATGCACGAGACCTTGAACCGCTCTGCGCTTGCACAGCTCACCGTTGGAAGTGCTGTCAATCTGGAACGTGCCATGCCGGCCAACGGACGTTTTGGCGGACACATCGTAGCAGGCCATGTGGATGGCGTCGGACGCATTGCTAATATCCGAAAAGACGATACGGCTATCTGGTACACTATTCATGCAGATCCTGCGATCCTTCGCTATGTCGTTGAAAAAGGCTCTATCACAATAGACGGTATCAGCCTGACCGTGGCTGCGGTGGAACCTACGGGCTTTTCCGTGTCCACGATACCGCACACCGTCCGTCAGACGAACCTGAATCAACGGCACAAAGGGGATTTTGTCAATTTGGAAACCGATGTTGTTGGAAAATATATCGAGAGGCTGCTTCCATCAGAAACACCGAAGCAAAACACGCTCACAAAAGAAATGCTGCTGCGCTGCGGCTTTTAAGGAGAGTTTACGATGAACTTCAATACCATTCCCGAAGCTTTGCAAGACCTGAAGCAAGGAAAAATCATTCTGGTAACGGATGACCCCGACCGTGAAAACGAGGGGGACTTCATCTGTGCTGCCGAATTTGCCACCACCGAAAACGTCAACTTTATGGCGACCCACGGCAAAGGTCTGATCTGTATGCCGATGTCCGAGGCTTTCGTCCAGAAGCTGCAATTCCCGCAGATGGTGCAGCATAACACCGACAACCATGAAACGGCATTTACGGTGTCCATCGACCACGTTTCTACTTCTACGGGCATTTCTGCCGCAGAGCGTTCCATTACGGCGATGGCTTGTGTGGACGATCACGCAAAAGCAGAAGATTTCCGCAGACCGGGTCATATGTTCCCCCTTCTGGCAAAAAAGAACGGTGTGTTGGAGCGCAACGGTCACACGGAAGCAACCGTTGACCTGTGCCGTCTGGCAGGGCTGAAAGAATGCGGCCTGTGCTGCGAGATCATGCGGGAGGATGGCACGATGATGCGCACCGCTGAACTGGCAAAGCTGGCAGAGCGTTTCCAGATCAAATTCATCACCATCCGTGATTTACAGGAGTACCGCAAGTGTCACGATAAACTGGTCGATCAGGTGACGGCAGTGAACCTTCCCACCAAGTATGGCACCTTCAGAGCGTATGGTTTTGTGAGCCGCCTGAACGGAGAGCATCACATTGCACTGGTAAAAGGTGACATTGGCGATGGAAAGGATATTCTGTGCCGCGTCCACTCGGAATGCCTGACAGGAGATACATTTGGCTCTTTGCGTTGTGACTGCGGCCAACAGCTGGCCGCTGCCATGACGCAGATCGAAAAAGAAGACCGGGGTATCCTGCTCTATATGCGGCAGGAAGGCCGGGGCATCGGTCTGATCAACAAGCTGCGTGCCTATGAACTTCAGGAGCAGGGCATGGATACGCTGGAAGCCAATCTCGCTCTGGGGTTCCATGGAGATGAACGGGAGTATTATCTCGGCGCACAGATCCTCCGGGAACTTGGCGTAAAAAGCCTGCGCCTGCTTACCAATAACCCGGACAAAGTATATCAGCTCTCCGAGTTTGGGCTGGAGATCTCCGAGCGCGTACCCATTCAGATGACGGCGACCCCGTATGACCTGTTTTACCTGAAAACGAAGCAGGCACGGATGGGACATCTTCTGGAATATTAACAACGAAAGAGGTATTTAAAAATGAAAACATTTGAAGGTAAGCTGGTTTCTCAGAACGTCAAGGTCGGTATCGTAGCTGCCCGATTCAACGAATTTATCACGTCCAAACTTCTGAGCGGAGCAATGGATGGTCTGCTCCGGCACGATGTGCAGGACGCTGATATTCATGTTGCATGGGTTCCGGGTGCTTTTGAGATCCCACTGGTTGCCTCTAAAATGGCAAAAAGCGGAAAGTATGATGCTGTGATCTGCCTTGGTGCCGTGATTCGCGGTTCTACCAGCCATTACGACTATGTGTGCAATGAGGTTTCCAAAGGCATTGCCACGGTCTCGCTGGAAAGCGGGGTTCCCGTCCTCTTTGGTGTTCTGACCACCGAAAACATCGAGCAGGCCATCGAGAGGGCAGGCACCAAAGCAGGTAATAAAGGCTATGACTGCGCAGTCAGTGCCATCGAGATGGTAAACCTGCTCCGGGAAATGGATACCGCCGCAGAGTAAAATACACGCAGGAGTTTGCCATGATCGTTATAAAAACCCGACAGCCTGACCCGGAATTGGAGCAGAAGATCCGGATGCTTCTGGAACGAGAGCACATCGAGGCAGAGCAAATATCCATTGATTCATGGGAGAAGTTGGTTCTTCCGGGGCTTACACTGGATGGAATGACCCACGAAGTGTCGTGCAAAGGCAGAAAAGTCTCCCTTACACGACTGGAGTTCGATTTGCTGCTGATGCTTGCCTCCCACGAAGGACAAATCTTCTCAAAAGAAGAGCTTTTCCGTGCTGTGTGGGGACAAAACTGTGACGACACCTTAAAGGTCGTGGCAAATACCGTTTCCAATCTGCGAAAGAAGCTGGCCGGCTGCGGCAGCTTTATCCGCACTACCCACGGCGGCTATACTTTTGTAAGCCAAAAGGAGAACGACCCGGCATGACCAGAATCTTATTTATTTGTCTCGGAAATATCTGCCGAAGCCCAATGGCAGAGTATGTGATGAAAGACCTTGTGTCTAGGGCAGGACTTTCCGAGCAATTTGAAATTGCATCAGCCGCCACCAGTGCATGGGAAATCGGAAATCCGGTCTATCCTCCTGCACGGCAGAAGCTGGCAGAACATGGCATCGACTGCAACGGCAAGACCGCCCGGCAGATGACCCGGCTGGATTATGCACGGTATGATCATCTGATTGGCATGGACGAAAGTAATCTGTGCGACATCCTGCGGCTTGTCGGCGGAGACCCACAGCATAAAGTCTCGCTGCTGATGGCGCATACGGATCATCCCCGTGAAGTGGCAGACCCATGGTTCACAGGAGATTTTGAAGCCACATGGCAGGATATACTGGAAGGATGCACGGCATTGCTTGAGGAACTGCGATCATAACAGATTATCATAAAAATGGACGATGTCTGCCAGTTGACAGACATCCGTCTATTTTTTTATTTCAAATCATCTTAAAATACTTCAGTGCCTCCCGGATGGCTTTTTCCTTCTCCGGCGGGCACTTAAGCTGCTTGGGGTTCTCAGCCTTAGGCTTGTTGTAGTTCTGCCGCTCCTTGATGCCGCACTTGCGCTTGACCTGTGCAATATAGAGGTTGCTCACGTTCAGACCGGTGTGCTCCTTGACGTACTCCCGGATCTCTTCATATGGAGCAGATCTATGATACGCTTCCATGTAGCACACTTCGTGTCTCTTTAGAAACCGAGGGTAACGGTCAAAGCCATCCGTTTGCACCATGGTCAAAATGCAAAAAGCGCAGCCGCAGATATTCTCTACGGCTGCGCTTCGATCCATTTTCAAAGCTTCGGCATCACTCAACGCCATATTGTTGTCTAAATAAATCAGCGACGATGTTTTGCTTTTGAGGCATCGGGCGGCCGGACGAAGCCAGACTCGCCGCCTACTCCGCGCAGAGCTCCGCCACCAGAGCGTCCATCTGCGCTTCGCTGGTTTGGTTCAATGCACCACGCAGAGACACTACCGTTTCGTAAAGGTAGATATCCTTCATCTCCTCCAATTTGGTGCGCATCAGCCGAGCGGCAGCAGGGGCCCAAGAGCCGTTTTCAATAAGGCCGATCCGGCGGTTTCGGAATCCCTTTGTCTGTAAATGATCCAAAAACTCCTTCATGGGCGGAAACAGTCCTCCGTCATAGGTGGCGCAGGCCAACACCAGTTTCCCACAGTAGAATGCGCTGGTCACGGCATAGGAAAGGTCTGTTGCCGTCAGATCGCACATGGTGACTTGCGCACCTTTTCCCTCCAGCTTGCTCTTGAGGGCCTCCGATGCGTATGCGGTATTTCCATGGATGGACGCGTGGACGATCAGGATGCCCTCCGGTTCTTCCGGTTTCCATTGTGACCAGAGATCATAGAGCCGCAGATACTTCCCCAAGTCTTCTGTGAGCATGGGGCCATGGAGCGGGCAGATCGTTTTGATCTCCAGCGCGGAGATTTTTTTCAGCAGCGCCTGCACCTGTGCGCCATACTTTCCGACGATGTTGTAATAATACCGCCGGGCCTGCGGCGCCCAGGGGGCACGGGCAGTCCGTTCCAGTGAACCGAAGCGGCCGAAGGCATCCGCCGAGAACAGGATCTTTTCCTCCTCTTCATACGCTGCCATCACCTCCGGCCAGTGTACCATCGGCGCCAGCAGAAAGCGCAGCCGGTGCAAACCCAAGGAAAGCGTATCTCTTTCACCAACCTCCAGCATACGGTCTTCCGACAATGCACCTGTGCCGAAGAACTGCTTGAGCAGGGTAAATGTTTTCGCGTTTCCCACGATCTTCATCTCCGGGTACTTTTGTGCCAGCTGCATGAGGCTGCCGGAATGATCCGGCTCCATATGTGTGACCACAAGATAGTCGGGGTTGCGCCCCTCCAACACCTGCGCTACATTGGAAAGCCATTCCTCCGCCGCCCGTGCGTCCACGCTGTCCATCACGGCGATTTTCTCGTCCAGAATGACATAGGAGTTGTAGCTCACTCCCATAGGCTGGACGGGGTACTGGTTTTCAAAGAGTGCCAATGTGTTATCATCCACCCCTACATAGCGGATGGCATCTGTTACCGTTTGAATGGTCATAATACAAAACAACTCCTTATCATCTGTTCAAGACCTGCATCTCTGGGTTCTTCTCCCCGAATTTCTCGCGCAGCGCGCTGCAGATATCCTCCCGGGACTTGCCCTGCTTCTCACCGTTTTTAATGAGCTTGTACGCCTGAAACAGCGCCGAGGGGCCGATCTCGCTGCTGAAAAAGCCGATGCCCTGATTCCATGCCAGCAGTTCGAACACGTCGTCCAACGCGGCGCTCTCCACACCGTGGATATATGCCTTTACCAGCTCCCGCGCCGCCTGCCTCATCCGGCCCGCACCGACAGCGTTGGTCAGGGACAGCAGCAGCCGCGTTTCGTAGGGCAGTACGCGCTTCTCGCTCTGCCATGTGGTCTCCCAAAAATCCACGGCGATCTGCCCCAGCTTTTCATCGATCATGGGATAGTTCAAAAGAGCCAGCGGCTTGAAGGGAGCGGAGCTGTCGCCTTCCTTCTTCTCCACACGGCAGAACCAGACATGGAACTCCGCCTCACTCCGCCGCTCGGTGTGGTGCTCGTAGCCCAAGCCCTCCATGACAGCGTACAGTGGATGCGGCTCAAAGGTCTGGATGATGTGTAATCCTTCGCCCACCTCCAACGCCTCGGCTCTTTTCTTCAGCCCTTCAAAGAAGCTGCCCTGTATATGGCGCACATCCACGGTCTGAAACCCCTGCGCCTTATTCTTCCAGTTTTCGTAGCTCATGCGGTTATTCTCCTTTCTTCACTCGATAAAACCAGATGTGATATTCGCTGCCGCTTACCTTCTCCGTGTGATGCTCAAAGCCCATAAGAGCCAGCACCGGGTACAGGGGGACAGGCTCGAAGGTCTGGATGATATGCAGTCCTTCGCCGTTTTTCAGCGCGGCAGCCTTCGCCTTCAATGCGGGGAAGAAGTCCATCTTTTTGCCCCGCACGTCCATCACTTCAAATGTGCCGATTTTGTCCTTCCAGTTTTCATAACTCATAGTCTTTGCCTCTCTTGCAGAAAGCTCACGCCTCTTCGAAGGAATCCTTACCCACGCCGTCCAGCTTAGGACAGCCCACCAGGGTGGTGTGTCCCTTGATGAACCGCTCGTGGAAAGCGGCGTAGGCGTAGGCGGTGCAGTCGGCGGCAATCAGGAGCCGTGCGCCGTCAAAATACGGGGCGTTTATCCTGATCGATTTCAATGATCCGTCGTTTCATGTTCGATCCTCCTGTTGCCTTTGTGCGTTCATTGTACTATACTAAGAGCAACAAGTCAGTTGAATTTTCAACGAAAGAGAACTTTTTATGAAAGAATTTTTTCCGCTACTTCATACGGCGGCGCTTTTCTCCGGCATTTCCGACGATGAGCTTGCCGTCATGCTCTCCTACCTTGGGGCGAGGATCGACACCTTCCCCAAAGGCTCACGCCTGCTCCGCGCCGGGGAGCCGGTGGAGGAGGTGGGTCTCGTGCTGGCGGGCAGCACCCTCATCGTGCAGGAGGATATCTGGGGAAACCGCAACATCCTCTCTAAGACCGGGCCGGGGCAGACCTTCGCGGAGGTATTCGCCTGCGCGCCGGGAGCGGTGCTGAACGTGAGCGTAGAGGCGGAGAGCGCGGTGACGGTGATGTTTCTGCACATAAGGCGCGTTTTGAGCGTGTGCCCCTCCGCCTGCTCCCACCACAGCCGGATCATCCGCAACCTGCTGGACGAACTGGCAGAGAAGAACCTGCGGCTCAACGAAAAGCTCACCCACATGGCCCAGCGCACGACGCGTGCAAAGCTGATGTCCTATTTTTCCGCCGAGGCACAGCGGCGCAGCGTCTATGAGTTCGACATTCCGTTTTCAAGGCAGCAGCTTGCGGATTACCTCGGTGTGGATCGCAGCGGGCTGTCTGTGGAGCTTGGAAAAATGCGGGATGAGGGCCTGCTCGACTTTCACAAAAGCCATTTCCTTCTCAAAACGCCGGAGACTGACCGTCCCTTTCCTTCTGCGCGTTAAGGAGCCCTCTTTGGGCGTATTGGCAAGTGCGGATAACCCCGTCAGCCACGGAGCGTCGGGGTTTTGCAGATGGAAGAAGCAGCTATACTACGCAAAAAAACACAGCCGCAGAGTACATCTGTGGCTGTGTTTTGTGTTCAGTTGCTTACTGTTGCGTGGACTGGATATGGAGAGACAACATATCTCCCGATCTTACATGGGTTTCTTATCTGCCATCACTCTGGCAGTTTGCCTTGCAGATATGTCGGCATCCCCACTGCGGTCGTATCCGGCCTGACCTTAAACATGGCTTTTTCAATCTACCTTCCTTATCGGTTTTCCGCGATATACTTCTCCGCCATGTGAACTGCCACCGCGCCGTCCGCCACGGCGGTGACCACCTGACGGAGGGGCTTCGTCCGCACGTCGCCCACGGCGTAAACGCCGGGAATACTGGTTTCCGTGGTCTCTCCGGCCACGATATAGCCGCCGCCGTCCAGCTCCAGTTGACCCACCGCCAGCGCCGTGGCGGGCTGTCGGCCCACGCTGACAAATACGCCGTCGCAGTCCACCACGCTTTCCTCACCGGTGACGGTGTCCCGCAGGCGGACGCCGGTCAGCCTGTCCCCGGAAAGCAGTGCGGAAACGACGCTGTTCCAACGGAATTCCACGTTTTCGGCCTGTGTCAGCGGCTCGTGATAGATTTTGGTGGCCCGCAGGGTGTCTCTGCGGTGGACGAGGATCACTTTTTTCGCCACGCGGCTGAGAAGGAGGGCATCTGCCGCGGCGGAATTGCCGCCGCCCACCACGACCACCGTTTTGCCCTTGTAAAACATCCCGTCGCAGGCGGCGCAGTAGGCCACGCCTCGGCCCACCAGTTCCGACTCTCTGGCCACGCCCAGCTTTCTGGGGTTCGCACCGGTGGCCAGCACCACGGTTTTCCCCAGGAAAATCCCCTCGCTGGTCTCCACGAGCTTGGGAACCGCCGTCAGATCCATGCGGAGGACTTCTACGTATTCGCTGCGTGCCCCGAAGCGCTCCGCCTGCTTTTGCATCTTCTCCGCCAGAGAGAAGCCGTCGATCCCGTCCTCAAAGCCGGGATAGTTGTCGATCTGCTCGGTCAGGGCCATCTGCCCACCGGCGGACAGTTTTTCCAGCACGATGGTGTCCAGCCCCGCCCGTGCCGCGTACAGGGCGGCGGTGTAGCCGCCCGGTCCGCCGCCCACCACGAGCATATCATAAACATGATTGTTGTTCATATCTGAACCCTCCGTTATTTCGCCAAGGCTTCCTGAATGAAACGGTCGATTTCTGCCTTTGAGCCGGGCGCGATGATGGAATCCACGGCCTTTCCGTTCCGGTACAGCACCAGAGTTGGGATGTCCTCGATCCCCTCGGCCCTCGCCAGCCGCGGCTCCTCGTCAATGTTGATTTTGCCGACGGCAAGGCTGTCCGCGTATTCCTCTCCAATCTTCTCATACGCAGGGCCGATCCTCCGGCAATAGCTGCACCAGGGCGCCCAGAAATCCACCAAAACAGGCTTTTCCTCCCGGATCAACTGCTTAAACTGCTCCTGATTCATATTCATAGCTGCCATATCTGTCAGCTCCTTTCCTTTGTTTGGGTATTCTCAAGACTCCGGTCTCGCCCCACACCACATTGTGACCTCATCCTGAGATGACGGTAGCCATATAAAAAATACCTCCTATTTTCCTTACTCAGACTCTGACTGATAGGTTCTTCCTTTCTAATGAAACATACGCTCAACCGCGGATCGACGGTCGCGCATTTCACCGTTGCCTTGCTTCCCCCCAGAGTCGTTACATGTGGTACACCGCAGCGGAGCGAAGTCCTTCCGGCAGGCCGTCGGGCGCAGCAGGTGAAAGTTCCCAGCGTACCTGCCCCGCCCACTGGGAGGCGACGGCGGAGAAGTGGAGCATGACAATACCGAGATCCAATGCGGCATCCAAATTATCGGTGTAGGCATCCTCCTGCTGCACCAAATAGATGCTGTGGTCCTGCACAAGGAAGCCATAGGGCTGACGGTTGAGATAGCTGGGGGAGAGCGAAGCGGCGTAGATGGACTGCCAGAGCATATCGTCGTAGAAGTCCATCATCTCGTCAAGCCCAGACTTGTTGCTCCAGCTCCCCATGTGAACCAAATCGTGCACGCCCTTTTTGGGCGCGTAGTACTGCTGCTCGGCCCGCACATCGATCTGAGACATACTTAGGATATTCAGCCGCAGCTTTTTTGCGGTCTTTTCCCCGTAGCCAAAGGCAACGATTGCCGCCACCTCTAACGGGGTGGCGAGAGACAGTGCCATTTTGATTTTGTCGCTGTCGGTGAAGGTCATCCAGCAGGTGTCAATGTCCAACTCAGTCAACTTGAGGACGAGATCTTCCATCATGTAGCCGGCGTTGATGGCCGCATAGGAATGCGGGGCAGACATAAGGAGCAGGTAGTGCGGTGCTCCGATGAGAAATTGATTATAGCCCGCTGAGCTCTCCAGCGCCGGCTGTGCATCCTTGTCCAAGACGATCAACTCCGTTGCAATCTCCGGGACAAGACGGGGGCAGGTCTTTTCATAGTAGGATCGGAGCTGGCCGATAGCCTCGCTCGGAACTTCCTTTTCGCGGAATGCGCGAACGGATCTGCGATTTTGAATCATAGCGCTGTAATTCATAGTAGTATCTCCTATTCTGATGTCTTTGGTTTTCTTATAAATCGTCTATCAGTGCGGTGCTCTTGGCGTAGGCGGTACTGCGTGCCTCAAAGAAATCGGTCTTGACCATGTTGGCGTCGGCGTACTGGCTGACCCATTCCATGCTCTCCGGTTCGCTCTCAAAGCCTGGATACAATGCGGGATAGCCAAGGCTCGTCCAGCGGAGGTTGCCGAGATAGCGGATGTAATCGCTGATCATCTGCCGGTTCAGCCCTGGGATGTCGTCGCCGATTACATAATGCCCCCATGCGATCTCCTGCTCCACGCCCTCACGCATCATCTCGCGCAGCGCTTGTACGCTCTCGGCGGTGAACAACTCCGGCTGCTCCTTTTGCAGCTCCGTGATGATATTGCGGAACAGCCACAAGTGCGTGTTCTCATCGCGGTTTATGTAGCGAATCTCCTGCGCCGAGCCGGGCATCTTCCCGTTTCGGGAGAGATTGTAGAAGAACATAAAGCCGCTGTAAAAATAGATGCCCTCCAAAATATAGTTTGCCATCATCACGCGCAGCAGCGTGGGAGCGTCCTTCCGCTCCTGAAACGCGTTGTAGCAGTCCCCAATGAAGGTGTTGCGGCGCAGCAGATGCTCGTCCGTTTTCCATTGGTAGAGGATGTCATTGCGCTCCACGGGGGAACAGATGGTGTCGAGCATATAGCTGTAGCTCTGTGAGTGGACACACTCCTGAAACGCCTGAATGGACAGGCAGAGATTGACCTCGTTGGCGGTAATGTAGGCGCCGATATTAGGCAGGTTCGCTGTCTGAATGGAATCCAAAAAGACAAGAAAACTCAGAATTTTATCGTAGGCGTTGCGCTCGGCTGACAGCAGGCGGGGATAGTCCTTCACATCCTGCGAGAGATTGATCTCCTCAGGAATCCAAAAGTTGTTCATGGCCTGCCGGTACCAGTCGCTGACCCAAGCGTACTTCATATTGTTGAAGTCGTTGAGGTTAGTGGTATTGCCGCCGATCATGCGCCGCAGGCGCACATCAGGGTCGCCCTCCGGGTTAAAGAGGGGCTTTTTCTTCAGTTCCGTCATGCTATCCTCCTTATGACGAGCAGCTTTCGCAGGTCTCGACCTCAAGGGCCTTGCTGCGGACATAGTAAATGGTCTTGACGCCGGCCCTCCACGCCTCCAAATACAGTCTGAGCACCTGACGCATGGAATAGTCGTTGGTGATATAGAGATTCATGCTCTGCGCCTGGTCAATATGTCTCTGGCGAAGGCCCGCGGCGCGTACCGACCAGCTTTGGTCGATTAGATGCGCTGCCTTATAGTACCACCATGTGTCCATAGAAAGCTCCGGAGCAACGCGGGGCAGCATGCTGCCCTTTTTTTCCTCTAAGAAGAATTTCTTCATAATTGGATCTATGCCCGCCGACGTGCCGGAGAGGATAGATGTGCTGGAGGTCGGTGCGACCGCCAGCAGATAGGCGTTGCGCATTCCCTGCACCGCCACCGTTTTCGCAAGTGCCCGCCACTTTTCGGAGGTATAACCCCGCTTTTCAAAATACGCGCCCGTCTGCCAGTCGCTGCCCTCAAAGAGCGCGTAACGACCCTTTTCCCGTGCCAGTGCTGTGTCCGCCTTGACGGCGGCGTAGTTGATGAGCTCGAACACTGCGTCGGTGAAGGCAAGGTGCTCATCGCTCTCCCAGTGGATGCCGCGCTTTGCCAGCATGTGGTGGTAGCCGCTGACGCCCAAGCCGATGCTGCGGTACTTCTGATTGGTAAGCCGCGCGTATTCCAACGGGTAGAAGTTGAGGTCGATCACATTATCCAGTGCGCGGATGGCCGTTTCCACCGTGCGTTCCATATAGGCCTCGTCCTCCACCGGCAGATTACCGAGAGACAGACTCGCCAGATTGCAGACCACAAACTCACCTGGGCGTGTGGCCGTCACCACTATTGTGTCGCCGTTCTCCGTGTGCACCTCAGTGCTGATGTGCTCGATGGGCGCCATGTTCTGCGCGATCTCCGTACAGAGATTGGAGCAATAGATCATTCCCGTGTGGCCGTTTGGGTTCATATGATTTACACTGTCGCGATTGAAAGCGAAGGGCGTGCCGGTCTCCACTGCCGAGCGAAGCACCAGCCGCACGATGTCCTTGACGGTGACGCTGCGCTTTTCGATGCGCGGGTCATTGACGCAGTCCAGATACCGCTTCTCCCATTCTGTACCCCAGTAATCCTCCAGTGCGTAGCCCTTGACCGTGAGGATCTCATGCGGACACATGAGATGCCACGGCGCGTCTATGTTCTCCTCCGCCAGTCGCCAGAAGAGATCCGGATAGCACACGGCGGGAAACACATCATGTGCCTTCATGCGGTCGTCGCCGTTGTTGGTGCGCAGTTGAAGGAATTCCGGCAGATCCCGGTGCCATGCGTCTAAGTAAACCGCCACAGCGCCCTGCCGCATCCCCAACTGATCCACAGCCACGGCGGTGTCATTGACCAGCCGAATCCAGCGGATAACACCGCCCGCCGCCCCTTGAAAGCCGCGGATGGTGCTGCCTGCAGCGCGCACCTTACCGAAGTACATCCCCATTCCACCGCCGAATTTAGAGACCTTTGCGAAGTTGTCCAGCGAGCGGTAGATGCCGTCCAGACTGTCCGGCACAGTGTCCACAAAGCAGCTTGAAAGCTGATGGTAGGGCTTTCGTGCGTTGGACATGGTAGGTGTCGCCATCGTGACCTCCATACGGCTGAGCATATCGTAAAAGCGTTTTACCCACCCCATGCGGTCAGAGCCTTCGTTCATAGCAAGATGCAGCGCGATACCCAAAAACATCTCCTGCGGTGTTTCCAGCGGCACGCGGCTGCGTGACTGGATCACATAGCGTTTGAGCAGCAGGTCAAGGCCGGAGTAGGTGAACAGCTCGTCCCGTTCCGGGCAGAGAAAGTCCTCCGCCATGGCAATCTCCTCGTGGGTATAGTGGGCAAGGATATAGTCACCGTAGAGTCCCTTATCCGTCAGATAGCGAAGCTTGCCATAGAGGTCGCCGACGCCGCGCCCCTCCCATTCCTGTGCGTTGCGACAGCGAAAGGAGTGGTTCAGAAGCCGCGCCGCGATGAACTCCCACTTGGGTGCCTCTGCCGTAGTCAGCTCTACCGCTGCCTTGGTCAGTGCCTCAGCCCGCTCATCCTCCGTCATGCCCAGGCGACAGAAGCTCTCAAACTTCATTTGAAGCGCCGCGAGGGAGTAGACTTCCTCGGTAAAATCCATCTGGATGCGACGCAGCACCTCGTCAAGCGAGTCATCCCCTACCGTCCGCGCGATGGTATGCCGGACACGGCGCAGCGCAGACCGCTTTTCGCGGTAGAGAATGTACGCCTTGGCCACCTCATAGTGTCCGCGCTCCATGAGCGTTCGCTCCACCTCGTCCTGCACACGTTCTACGGTGAGCGGCACTGTGACGGAGAGATTGTTGAGAACGGTGGCGAGGATCTCATCCATCTCTCTGCTCCCGATCTCCTTGCCCTGTCCGTCAAACGCCTTTTTCATGGCGTTGAAAATTTTCTCCTGTTGAAAGGGAACAGACTCCCCGTTTCGTTTTCTGATCTCCATTTCGATCCTCTCATCTTCTCCGGTCACTTCTCATGTCCTTTTGGGCAAAGAGCGGGCAAGCGCAGTATCACGCTTGCCCGCTCTGTTTTTGAAAGCCGGTTTTTCTGCAGCCGACGCGGCGGGGCTGTTTGTTGTCTGTTGTCTTGGTTTTGGCTTTCCTTGCCAGTTACTTCATAGATTCCAGAATGGCGTCCGCCAGTGCTTCCAACTCAGTGCGCTTGTCCGTGCCCATGGACGAGGCGAGACTGAGCCGCTCGTTGAGCACCGTCATGTTCTTAAGCTCATTGTTGACGAATTTCTGCATGAGGTCACCGGACTTCACCGCCCATGAGCCGTTTTCAATGATGGCAAAGGTGCGGTTTTGCAGATTCAGTGCCTTCATATCCATGAGGAAGTCATGCATGGCGGGGTAGATGCCGAGGTTGTAGGTCACAGAGGCCAAGACAATGTGACTGTACTTAAACGCCTCGGAGATTAGCTGGGAGACATGAGTGGAGGACACATCGTACATCGCCACCTTGCTCATGCCCTTATCGCAGAGCGAGGTCGCCAGCGCCTGCGCCGCGTTCTCCGTGTTGCCATACATAGAGGCGTAGACGATGAGCACGCCCTGGGTTTCAGGGGCATAGCGGCTCCATGTGTCGTACTTTTCGATGAACCAGCCCAGATCCTTGCGCCACACGGGGCCGTGGAGCGGGCAGATGTACTTGATCTGATCCAAAACGCCGCCGGCCTTTTTCAGCAGGAGCTGGATGTGGGGGCCGTACTTGCCCACGATGTTGGTGAGGTAACGGCGGGCGTCGTCCAGCCAGTCCCGCTCGAAGTCCACCTCGTCGGCGAACAGCTTGCCGTCCAGCGCGCCGAAGGTGCCGAAGGCGTCGGCGGAAAAGAGGACGCCGTCGGTGACGTCGAGGGTCACCATGGCCTCCGGCCAGTGAACCATAGGCGCGCCCACAAAGGTGACGGTGTGCTTGCCGAAGGAGAAGGTGTCGCCCTCCTTCACCTCGATGCACTCATGTCCGTCCACATGGAAGCCGAACTGCCGCATGAGCATGAATGCCTTCTCGTTGGAGATCAGTTTCACCTTGGGATGGCGCAGCAGGATCTCCTCGATGCAGGCGGCGTGATCCGGCTCCAGATGGTTGACCAGCAGGTAGTCCAGCTCGCGGCCATCCAGCACATACGCCAGATTTTCCAAAAGCTGGCGGCAGGCAGACCAGTCCACCGTGTCAAAGAGCACCGTCTTTTCATCCAGCAGGCAGTAGGCGTTGTAGCTTACGCCCCGGGGAATGGGAAAGCAGTTTTCAAACAGGGCCAGGCGATGGTCGTTGGCGCCCACCCAGTAGAGGTCGTTCGTTACTTTACGCACGCAATACATCTTATCTTGCCTCCTTCACGGCCTCAAGCCTTTACAAATTGATCCTTCGCCTCCGCGCACTCGGGACATACCCACTCGGCGGGAAGCTGCTCAAAGAGCGTACCGGGCGCGATCTCGCCGTCCTCGTCGCCCAACTCCGGCACGTACTCGTAGCCGCAGCCGCTGCAGACGTAGCGGTCGCCGATGGGGGCGGGCTTCGGCGGCGTGGGTCGCTTCATCTTTACCATGGGCGGCGCGGGCAGCTTTTCGCCGCTATCCAGCGCGGCAGTGAGCAGGGGCAGGATCTCCTCCACATCGCCTACGATGCCGTAGTCGCAGTTCTTGAAGATAGGCGCGTTACCGTTCTTATTGATGGCCACGATGGTGGAGGCGTCCTTGATGCCCTTAAGGTGCTGAGATGCGCCGGAGATGCCGCAGGCGATGTACAGATTGCCGGTGAACTTCTGACCAGACATACCCACATAGCGGTTCAGCGGCAGATATTTGAGAGTCTCCGCCACAGGGCGGGAAGAACCGATGGCCGCGCCGGCGGCCTTGGCCAGCGACTCTACCAGTTTCATGTTCTTTTTCTCCCCGATGCCCTTGCCCGCGGAGACCACCCGCTCCGCCTGCGGGATGGGCGTATCCATAGGAATGCCGACGGAGAAGTCGTGACCATCCTTCTTCAGCGCCGCCACAAGGTCGGCCACCTGCTGGGCAGCATCCCCCTCCCGGAAGATGGTCTTTTTGCGAATGCCGGTGATGGGCGCGGGTTTCTTGGCCGCCGAACGGCTCTCGCCGCCGGAGCTCTTGCCCAGCCTGCCCAACAGATGAGAGGCGATGACCACCCGCTGGATCTCATTAGTGCCCTCGTAGAGGGTGGTGATCTTGGCGTCGCGGTAGGCCCGTTCCACCTCCATGCCCTTGAGGTAGCCGCTGCCGCCGTGGATCTGCAAGGCATCGTTGGTGACCTCCAGCGCGATGTCCGAGGCGTACATCTTCGCCATGGCGGACTCCATGCCGTAAGGCGCGTGCTGCTCCTTCAGCTCCGCCGCGGAGTAGATGAGGAACCGGGCGCAGCGCAGCTTGGTTGCCATATCCGCCAGCTTGAAGGCGATGCTCTGCTGGGCCGCGATGGGCTTGCCGAACTGGACGCGCTCCTTGGAATAGCTCAACGCGTGCTCAAACGCGCCCTGGGCGATGCCCAGCGCCTGCGCGGCGATGCCGATGCGTCCGCCGTCCAGCGTGGACATGGCAATCTTGAAGCCCTCGCCCTCCTTGCCCAATAGGTTTTCCTTGGGAACCTTCACGTCGTTGAAGATCAGCTCCGCCGTGGAGGAGGAGCGAATACCCATCTTGTCATAGTGGTCGCCGAACTCAAAGCCCTTCCAGCCCTTCTCCACGATGAAAGCGGAGATGCCCCGAGTGCCGATGTCCGGCGTGGTGACGGCGAAAATCACATAGGTGTCCGCCTTAGGGGCGTTGGTAATGAAGATCTTGCCGCCGTTGAGGAGGTAGTAGTCCCCCTTATCCAGCGCCGTGGTCTCCGTGCCGCCGGCGTCGGATCCGGCGTTGGTCTCCGTAAGGCCGAAGGCGCCGATCTTCTCGCCCTTGGCCAGCGGAACCAGATATTTCTTCTTCTGCTCCTCGGTGCCATAGGCGAAAATGGGCCATGAGCCGAGGGAGACGTGGGCGGAGAGGATTACGCCCGTGCCGCCGTCCACACGGGCCAGCTCCTCCACCGCGATGGCGTAGCTCAGAGCATCAAGACCGGCACCGCCGTACTCCTTGGGGTAGGGAATGCCCATCCAGCCCAGCTTACCCAGCTTCTTGACAGCCTCCTCGGGAAACTCATTGTTCTGATCCATTAAAAATGCGAGGGGCTTGATCTCCTCCTCCGCAAAACTCCGGATCTTCGCGCGCAGCTCTTCGTGCGCCGACGTGGTTTGAAACAGCATACGGGTACCTCCTTTTACAATTTTACAGCTTGCTTGTATCTTGGGGATCGGATCCGCCGGTCAGCAGCCTGCGCAGGCTCACGGCACGGAACGCCTCGTCCTGCTTTTTCTGCAAGGCCGCCAGCTGACAGTGGATGGCGCACCGCCCATGCTTGTCCTGCCAGCGGCATTCATATCCCGGCTCCATGCAGGCGCACAGGATGCCCCGCTCCCCCACGACCCCCATGAGATCGTAGAGGGAGGTCGCGTCCAGATCGCAGGACAGCTCGCAGCCGCCGAGAGCGCCGCGGCTCACCCGCACCAAATTGCCGGCGGAGAGCTTGCGCAGAATCTGGTAGGCAAACTGATTGGGGATCAATTCCGTTTCCGACATCTCGGCCACCGAATGCTTCTCCCCGTCCAGCAGCACCCGCAAAATGCGCAGCGCGTAGTCCGTCTCTTTGGTGATGATCATGCTCCACATCCTCTTTTCGCTTGCTTGTTAATACCATCATATCAATCTTGATAATTTTTGTCAAGATTATTTCAAAAAAAATATCGCTTTATTACAGACCGCCCCAGCCCGGGTCAGCTTCGCTTTCCATTCAGCGAAAAGCCATGTTCCTTTTCATATTGACAATCTCCTGATCGGGATTGAGCTTGATTTTCATGTTCGCCACCTCTTTCTTGTTTATTGATTGTGGCTTTATCATACCGCAGGGCAAAGTCTTTTTCTGTGACGAGGTTACATTGATAAAAAGGGGCTGCTGCACTGGCTTTCTTCCTTGTGCAACAGCCCCATAACGATTGATTTGGTTGATTTTTAGGGGGTTAGGTTTATCCAAATTAGTATAACACTTTTATTTTCTGTATTTTGAGGGAGTAAATCCATAATACCTTTTGAATATTTCAATCAATCTACTGGGGTTGGAGTATCCAACAATTCTTGAAATTTCCGCAATGGTGAGGTCGGTCTGAATAAGCATATGCTCGGCTACAGAGATCCTTTTCCTCTGAATGTATTCAGTAATGGACATATTATAAACTGACTTAAATAGCTTTTTCATTTTGCTTTCACTCATACATGCAATGGTGGAAAGCGTCTGCAACGTAATATTAAAACTGTAATGTTCGTCCATATAATGCGTTAGTTCATCTAATGCCTGCAAATCTGTTTTGTTAATGGGTTGGCCATTCTCTTCATTTAGTCTGTTTTCTTTCAAATATGAAGCAAGATAAGAGATGATTTCATATATTTTTACTTCTACTGTAATTCTGGACGCTTTCATGGAAAGCAGATACTCATATAGGCTTTGCATAGCATGATTAACATTTGGTAAATAGAATTTCCCTTTTTCTTTGAAAAAATCAGAAAAGTTTACTTCAAGATCACCGGAAATTTCCTGGAGATACTGATCAATAAATTCCTGGTCAAACTGCACGGTAATACATCTTAATGGAATCTGAGGATGATAAATAGCTTTATACTTTTCAGATGGTTCATAGCAGCGCAATGTATTCGGAGAAATATTTTGATACGGATAGAATTCATCTCCTGCGCCACTAATATAGAGAGCAAGTACATAACCAGACCCAATATGTTCTCCGACCATAGTTTCCTGGTTAAATCTTATATCTGTCACTGTAATGATGAAATCGTGGTGAACCTCACTCGTCCATTGAAATCCGGTTCCATATTTTGGGTTGATCTTATAATATGTTCCGTACTCTATTGGATTCTTTATCGATTCAACAAAGAAATCATCTCGTTCAACTTCTATCATTGGCTCCTCCCAAGGATACCTCGTTTAGATTTATTAATACCTTGTTTAGACTTTATATCTGTTTTGTCCTTTACAGTTAGCTACATCTAATTATAATGAAAGAGCTGATGTATGTCAAACCGTTTTTAAGCAAAAAGAGGTGTATATTTGAAGTCAATGCGCAGTTTATATAAAAAACTATTTCATTATGTCCCAGATAAAAGAATTTTGGCATATTTCTCCATGGCACTATCTGCCGCTGCCGTCTGCTCATATATGGGAGCATATTGGTTTCTGTGGCGGTTCATTGTGTCTATTCTGGTTATTCCCGTATATGAGAAGGCTATGTATGACGCAATTATTGTAGTCATACTTATGATTTTACGAGGCATTCTCAACATTGCATCGGCAACGTGTTCCCACTACTTAGGCTTCCGGCTTGAAACAAACTTAAGGAAAAATGGGCTTCATAAATTATTGGATGCCTCTTCTTCCTTTTTTGACCATAACAGCTCTGGAGAAATTCGAAAAATTATTGATGATAACGCAGCAGAAACACACAAAACAGTGGCCCATTTGATTCCGGACAACGTCACTGCTGTTATGACGCCGGTGTTAATGTTTGTGCTGATGTTTGCAATAGACTATCGCCTTGGTATTCTCCTGATTCTTACAACTGTGATTGGTGTTCTTCAGTATCGTAAAATGTCCGGTGGTACTGAATTTCTGTCTGGCTATTCAGCGGCGCTTCAAAAGATGAGTGCGGCAACAGTAGAATATGTCAGAGGAATGCAGATCATAAAAATCTTCGGTGTAACTGTACAGTATTACAAAACTCTGATTAACTCGATCAAAGAGTACAAACAGTACGTCTATCAGTATAGCCTCAGCTGTAAGAATCCCTACGTTGGATTCCAGGTTCTGTTCAACGTGTTTTATGCTTTTGCTGTACCAGCCGCAGTTGTATTCATCAGCTATGGAGAACCTGCTATGCTAATCCTGGCAAAGATTGTTTTCTTTGCTGTGTTCTCCGGAGCTGTATTTACTTCTTTCACATCGATCATGTTTACGGGGCAGGATAACTTTGGCGCACAAAATACGCTGAATCAGCTTGATGAGCTGACTACTTCTATGGATCAGGCAAAGCTTCCACATGGAAACGAAGAGACCTTCCAAGATTTCAATGTTGAATTTCGTCATGTTGACTTTAAGTATGATGACAACTTCGTGCTGAAGGATTTCAGCCTGACACTTCATCAGAATAAAACTTATGCGCTCATCGGGTCTTCCGGGGGAGGAAAATCTACCATTGCAAAGCTGATTTCAGGTTTTTATCCTGTCGATGGCGGCGAAATTCTGATTGGTGGAAAGAACATTCAGAGTTATTCTGAAAAAGCTCTCATTCAGAACATCGCATTTGTTTTCCAGCGCAGTCAATTACTAAAGACCTCAATTTACGAAAATGTCCGAATCGGAAATCCTCAGGCAACACGGCAGCAGATTATGGATGCACTTGACGCAGCGAACTGCACATCCATCCTTGACAAATTCCCCCAGCGGGAGATGACCGTCATAGGGGCAAAGGGCGTATACCTTTCCGGTGGTGAGGTGCAAAGGATCGCCATTGCAAGGGCTATTCTAAAGAATGCGAATATCGTCATTATGGATGAGGCTTCTGCAGCTGCAGATCCGGAAAATGAATACGAGTTGCAGCAGGCTTTCCAAAAACTGATGAGGGGCAAAACAGTTATCATGATTGCACACAGGCTGTCCTCTATTCAGAATGTAGACCAGATCCTGTTTGTCCAGAATGGAAAAGTTGTGGAACAGGGAACCCACAATGAACTGATGGCCTGCAATGGACGTTATAAGGATTTTCAGGATGTATACTGCAAGGCAAATCAGTGGAGGTTGGCATGATAAAGACATATCTAAAAAGAGCCTTCCAGCTGAGTGATTCGGGTGTGAAGGGCCTTGAAAAATCAATCTGGTCATTCTTTCTCTATTATGTTTCTTTTGTACCGCCGATGATCTGTGTTTTTCTGTTTGCAGACAGGCTGTTGAATGGAAATGCCGGGAAACCGGTGGTATATCTCCTGTTTATGCTGGCAGCGACCCTGGTGATGTACTTAGTTATTAACTATAACTATAAAACGACCTATGATGAAACCTACCAGGAATCTGCAAATTTAAGAATTGATCTGGCGGAACAGCTTTCCAAACTGCCCCTATCCTATTTTTCAAAGCACAATTTGTCTGACCTTGCTCAAACAATCATGGCAGATGTGGCTTCGATTGAGCATGCTTTTGCGAACGCAGTGGCTAATTCCATAGGGTTTGCAATTTACTTTTTGGTTATCAGCGTAGCCCTTCTGATCATGAATTGGAAATTAGGTCTCTGTGTATTGCTTCCCGTTCTTACTTCTGCTTCGGTTCTTTTCTTGACAAAGAAACTGCAGGTCAGAGATGTAAATAAACATTATGATAAGTTGAGAGATATTTCCGAAAGCTTTCAGAATGCAATCGAACTGAATCAGGAAATTAAAAGCTATGGGTTGAAAGAAAAAGTAGAAGCTCAAATGGACCAGCAGTTGGATGAGTCAGAAAATCTTCAATGGAAAGCTCAGATCACCCAGACAATTCCTGTTACAATCGGCCAGACTTTATCTATTCTTCCTATTGGAATCACGGCGACTGTTGGCCTTTCAATGCTCGCCTCCGGTCAGGTAAGTATCCTGATTCTTCTGGGCTATATTATTATGGCGGCGAAACTCAGCGGGGCCATGGGTGGTGTTTTGCTCTATCTGACGGAAATCTTTTATTTGGACGCAAGAATTGCCCGGATTGGTGAAATCAAGAATCATGAACTTCAGGGTGGAGAAAAGGCAGTCCTTTCAGATTTCAATGTAGAAATAAAGGATGTTTGTTTTTCCTACCAGAAAGACACCCAGGTGATTCGCCATGCATCCTTTACGGCGGAGCAAGGACAGGTAACCGCATTGGTCGGTCCCAGCGGCTGCGGAAAAACAACAATGCTTAAGCTCATCAGCAGACTATATGATGCAGATTCCGGTACCGTTCAGATCGGAGGAACCGACATACGAGAAATTCACACTGATAGCTTGTTCAAGTATGTTTCCATTGTTTTTCAGGAAGTCATTCTATTTAATACTTCTATTATGGAAAATATTCGCCTTGGGCGGCTGGATGCTTCTGACGAAGAAGTAATACGAGCTGCAAAACTGGCTGGTTGCAATGAGTTTGTCAGCCGTCTGCCAGACACCTACCAGACAATAATCGGGGAAAATGGAGCCAAACTCTCCGGCGGAGAACGTCAGCGGCTGTCCATTGCCAGAGCAATCCTGAAGGATGCTCCAATTATCATTCTGGATGAGATTGCTGCATCGTTAGATGTGGAAACAGAAGTCCAGATACAGACTGGATTAAATCATTTGATTCAAGGCAAGACCGTGATTGTTATTTCACACAGACTGAAGTCTATTGAAAATGCAGATAAGATCGTCGTTATGAAAGCAGGTACGGTAGAAGCCTGCGGAAAACATGCTCATCTGCTGAAACAGTCGCCCACATATAGAAAGATGATTGAAAAGTCCAATCTGGCAGAGAAATTTAACTACTAAGCAGGTTACCCTTCAGATGCAGACCGCACTGTAGGGTAACATAAAGGCATTTGATTAACTATGTCTAACTGATTTCTGATGTGAGGAGGTGCATTATTTGAAGAAATATATTGGAAAAAGGATCATTAACTTCCTCATTGTGCTGGTAGGCGTCAGCATTCTAAGTTTTTTGTTGATTGCTTGGTCCGGAAAAGATCCTGCAGAAATTATTGCACACCGAGGCGTATCCAATCCTACGCCGGAACAGATTGAGATGATTCGGGTGGAAATGGGATTGGATCAACCTCTCCCTGTGCGATATATTCAGTGGCTTTCCGGAATGTTTACAGGAGAACTTGGGACTTCTTTGACCACTCATCAACCGATTGTAAAGGATCTGCACAAGTATCTGGCTACGACCACATCTCTTGTAGGGATGGCCATTCTATGGATTATCGTACTCACCGTTCCGATTAGTTTGCTCTGTGCCAGAAAGCGGAACCGCCTTTTCGATCAGGTTACCAGAGGCATTACTATCTGCGGTATTTGTATGCCAACTTTCTGGCTGGGATTCCTTCTTCTACTGTTCTTTGCGATTCATCTGAAATGGTTCAGTGTCTTACCAAGTCCAGGTTGGAGGGGCTTTTTACTACCTTCATTTGCCCTGGCGGTCCCCAGTTCGTGTTCACTCATCCGAATTATGCGTTCCTCTCTTCTGGCTGAATTATCTTCTGATTATGTTCGGTTTGCAAAAGCCCGTGGACTATCTGCCAACAGAATCCTGGTATGCCACATTCTGCGAAATGCCTTACCGCCTGTTGTTACAATTTTCTTTCAGCAATTCGGCTTTCTAATTGCCGGAGGGGCGGTAATCGAAAGTATTTTTTCAATCAAGGGAATCGGAACTTATCTGGTGGACAGTGTGATTGCAGCAGATACGATTGCAGTTTCTACCTGTATAGTCGTCATTGCAGCAATTTTTGTCGTCGCAAATTTCATGGCAGACATAATCAACCGTCTGCTTTGTCCATGGATGGTGAGGGAAGAAAATGATACATAAGCTACTCAAAAGGCCGCAGGCAATTATCGGTCTGTGCCTGATTGCTATTGTGATTGTGATTGCGATTGCAGCACCTGCTTTTTCGCCTCACGACCCTGAATTGGTGAATTTATCGCAAAAGTATGCTCAGCCTGACGCAGAATACCCTCTTGGAACAGATCAATTGGGCAGGTGTACCTTATCAAGGCTGCTGTATGGAGCCAGATATTCCATCGGAATCAGTTTACCTGTGCTGCTGATTTTGTCTGTGATTGGTCTGATTGTCGGTACTTTTAGCGCCTGTGCTGGAAAAAAAGCAGACCATTTCATTACTATACTCTGTGATGTGTTTATTGCTTTTCCTTCTCTTATCATTGCTATTGCTGTTATAGGCGTTCTGGGGAACGGACTCCAAAACATTGCCGTTTCTGTTGTGATAGCGACCTGGGCTTGGTTTGTTCGTGTTGTCAGATCTTATTCCGTTCAAGAAATGGGTAAAGATTATATCTTGGCAGCCCGGATTTCTGGGTGCAATACAGGAAAGCTGGTCTTCAGACATCTGATTCCTAACATTCTGCCACAGTTTCTTGTGTATGTTTCCACTGGTGTCGCTTCTTCCATCATTATGGTTTCCAGCTTTGCTTTCCTCGGACTTGGCCTTCCCTCCGGCACACCGGAATGGGGTGCCATGTTAAATGATGCCAGGACAGCGCTTTACTCTCATCCGGAATTGCTAATCTATCCAGGCTTGTGCATCTTCGTAACGGCAGCAGGCTTCAATTTATTTGGAGAAGCACTCCGTGATATTCTGACGCCGGAGGAGGACAGCCTATGATGCCATCACTTATAATTGATCATTTAAGCATTAATCTTCGGCCAGGCACGGATAACTTGGTTTCTGAAATATCCTTTGCAATCAAAGAAGGAGAGTCTTTGATCTTGTTAGGCCAGTCAGGCAGCGGCAAAACAATGACCTGTAGTGCGGTGCTAAACTTATTGGACCCTAAAAAATTTAAGGTGTCGGGTTCCGTTTTCTTCGGCGAGACTGATCTTTTGAATTCGTCAGAAAAGCAGAGACGAGGAATATACGGAAACCAGATTGTCTATATCCCGCAAAATCCAATGACTGCATTGGACCCTTCTATGCGTATTGGCAGACAGATGGATGAAACGCTACGGCTTCATTCCGACAAATCCCGCCAGCAACGTTACAACTATATTCTGCGGCTTCTGCATGATGTAGGCTTAGATGATCCTGACAGGGTATACAGAGCATACCCCCATATGCTTTCCGGAGGAATGCTTCAGCGTGTCATTATCGCAATGGCTATGATGCTTGATGCAAAATTCGTGCTTGCCGATGAGCCAACAACTGCTTTGGATGTGATTCACAGAAATGGAATCATAGATTTATTTTCGCAGATGAAAGCAAATGGTGTTGGGATTCTTATGGTAACTCATGATTTCGCAACAGCTCTTCAATTAGGTGGAAACATATTGGTGATGAAGGAAGGAAAAATTATAGAATCCGGTGAAGTTCAATCTGTCTTCGATCATACCACAGAACCTTATACAAGGTCGCTGATTGAAGCTTACTCCCTTTCCTATGCTTTCACGAAAGGGGCGGAATCATGATTAAAGTCAACAACCTATCAAAAGAATTTCACGAACAAGGCACAAGCAACGAGCTTCTGGCCGTTGATCATGTAGATTTTACTATTCAGAATGGTTCATTTTGCGCTTTGGTAGGAGAAAGCGGATCTGGTAAAAGCACTTTGGCTCAGCTCATGTGCGGTCTTCTGGTTCCATCTTCTGGAGAGGTACTGTTTGAAGGAAAAAACATTTCCCTCTGCCGGGGCAAGCAAAAGCAGGTACTGCAATCTAAAATACAGCTGATTCTTCAGGATGGCAAGGGAGCAATGGACCCTCGCTTTACGGTATATCAAATCATTGCAGAGCCAATTCGCAATTTCAGAAAACTCAGCAAAAAGGAAGAAGAACGGGAAATCAATGATCTTCTTACCATGATGGAGCTTCCCGAAGAGATCAAGCTGCGAAAAGCTCATGAGCTATCCGGTGGACAACAAAAACGTGTATGTATTGCAAGAGCGTTAGCGGCTCAACCGGATGTGTTGATTTTTGATGAAGCAGTCAGTGGGCTGGATGTCCTGGTTCGTAAACATATTCTTGATTTGCTGAAGCGACTCCATCAGGAGCGAAAAATGACTTGCTTTTTCATTACCCATGACCTGGACGTTGCGCTATATCTTGCAGACCGTGTAATGGTGATGCGCTGCGGTAAGATTATCGAAGACCGTACATTTCACGGTTCGACAGACTGCTTTACACATCCGTATACCAAGCTTCTGCTGCATTCTATTGCTCCATATTTGGGTTAAACCATTCAATAAATACGTATACCCTGCTGAAAAGCATGATATAACAATAAATAAAGGAGATTTTGTACATGAAACTGAAAAAACTTTTAGCTTTCGGACTCGCACTTGTGATGTGCCTTGCTATGGCAGCTTGCGGCGCGAACCCTGACGAGAAACCGGAGGAATCCACCTCTCAGACCGATGCAGAGCCGGTCTCAATCACTGTCACCGAGAATTGGGACTTTTCTGTAGGCTTCTATCCTGTCATCACGCCTATGGTATCCAGCACTTACGGTGCCGGATTCTGGAGTCGTAATTTTTACAACACTCTGGTAAGCTACGATGATAACGGGAAGATTCAGGGCGAGTTGGCTGAAACCTGGGAAATCAGTGATGACGGCAAGACTTACACCTTCCATCTGCGTGATGGTGTCAAATTTTCTGACGGTACTCCTCTGACTTCCGAGGCAGTAAAGATGACCCTTGAAGCAGTAGTAACCAATCTGGGGCCCCAGAATGGTGCCTTCGGTAAGCTCACTACTTTGTTTGACAAGCTGGAAACCCCGGATGAAAAAACCTTTGTAATGACTTTGAAGACCCCTTATTACGCTGCTCTTGACAATCTGACCATGGCGCTGCCTTTTGGTATTGTGAATCCCGCAGCCTTTGAAGGCGGCGTAGAAAAGGCTTACGAGAATTGCGTGAGTGCAACTATGGGTACTGGTCCCTATATGTTTGACCGGGTCGAGGAAGATACCTATACCTTTATCCGCAATCCCTACTACTGGGGCGAAGCTCCTGAAGTGGACGAGTTCAAGGTCAAAGTGATTCCTGATAATGCTGCAAAAATTCTTGCTCTGCGCAACGGCGAAATCGATGCGATTCTCGGCTCCAGCAGACTTAGCGCAGAAGGCTACACGGAAATTTCCCAGGATGCCGCTTTCGGTCATGCCATGGATGACAGCACCAACCAAACTCGTTATCTGGGTATGAACCTGAATAAGGCTCCCTTTAATGATCCTCTTGTAAGGGAAGCAATATCCTACGCTGTTAATCAGCAGGAGTTGGAAACCTCTGTTTTCGATGGCCTGGAGACTGCTGCCGAAACCCTCTTTACGAATGAAAAGCCCAACTGCGGTGTGGAGGTTAAGACCTATCCTACCGACATGGAAAAGGCAAAGCAGCTCATGAAGGAAGCCGGCTATGAGGATACCAATGATGACGGTATCCTGGAGAAGGACGGAACTTCTCTCGCCATTCATTTCAACTATTCTCAGAGCCTTGCAAGTGTTGACAATGCAGTTCTTTCTATTGCAGCTTCTCTTAAAGAACTCGGCTTCGATGTTACTATTGATGCAGTAGACATGAACACCTGGTATGGAGCCTTGATGGCTGGCGAATATGATCTGACCTTCTACAATACTGCTGGCGGTTCCTTTGACCCTGCAACAGATATGAGCAATATGGCTCCTGGCGCTATAGGTGATCCGATCCTCTGCCAGTTCTCTGCTTTCTTTGAGAATCCTGAAATTTTCGCAGAATTGGACTCCACTTCTGATTCTCAGCGTGTGCAGGAAATCTATGGAATGATTCTGAATGGTATTGCAGATCAGAATCTTCTGGTGCCTGTAACCGGCACTCACGATCTGGCTCTGTGGAATACTGATAAGATAACTGGCTATGACTTCTACACAGATGCCAGCTACGTAGACATTGCATCTGTTCATGTGAAATAATGTCCAGCAGTGTGGCTGAGGCGGTTACAAAAGAAAGACTTCATTCTTCAGGAGAAGACTATCTAAAAGCCATATTTATTCTTGAAGCGCAACATGGTTCAGTTCGTTCAGTAGAGGTTGCTGAGTACATGAATGTATCTAAAGCGAGCGTTAATCACGCAGTTAGGCACACGCGAAATCAGGCACATTATTTTGAATAATCAGGTTGTCAACTCATTCAGGGCGCTCCATTCACTCAAACACACCGTGCCAAAATCACACAAAAATATTGCCATACATATGGTAGATCACATTAGAAGATTGGGCGTTTTCCCAGCTAACTACGCATTAGATTTAGGCGAATTTATTGACAGCAACGGTAATTCGTATATAGACATTGTAGAGTTAAATCCCATATCATGTTCTATGTGCTATGTAAATAATAGCATCTATGCTGATGTGGTTCCTGAGATTGGCGAATGTCAGCGCCAACTAATGATGGGTGCTGAGTTTTGCTACGATGCCATCGCAAATCCAAAGGATTACGATATGCTGAGAATATCCAATAAGAGTTATACTTATACTTCGGATAACCAATACGCTCTTTTATAGTTTGCATATCATAGAGGGTTTTAGAGCAATTCTGGAAGTGACGCTTGTTTCTTTCTCTGTGTTAAATCTCCGATAGAGTGAGTCCTTCTGGGAGGTCCATCATGAACCTCCCCTGGGTTCAGCAAATGGGGGGCTGTTGCACAAGCCCCAACAAAAAGACCAGAGTTATTTAGCCAAAAGGCTTTACAACTCTGGTCTTTTGCTTTAACGTTAACAGTGCAAAAATGAAACGGATAAAGCAAGAACAGCATATCGAAATTGAGGAGAAAAGTCAACAGTTAAAATTTCGAATGCAGACAGAAATTCAAATCGACAAACATCATGCGCTCTGTCAGGCAAGCGACCAGCTTGAGGAACTGGACTATACAAAATTGTATTTCGCTTATTCGGGAATCCGAAAATCGCAGATCGAGCCGCGTGTGTTATTCAAAGTGCTGGTATGCGCCTACATATATGCAAAGGAAACACGGACAGAAGTACGAGAAGGTCGTTGCGGATTCCGGTTATGAAAGTCTTGCCACTACCGCTGGCTCGAAGAAAATGGGCAGACCGCTTTCATTAAGCCTAACAATTACGAATCTGGTCAGAAGCATTCCTTTAAGGCTCAGATCGGCAGAATGGAAAACATGGGCTACTACAAACCGGATGACTGCTTTATCTGCAAGAATGGCAGACATCTGGACTATGTTTCAAAATATACTTCTCACGCCAAAGATGGTACAGAGCGAGAAATCTCTGTTTACCGTTGTGAAGACTGCTCGGATTGTCCTTACCGTTCTGTCTGCTGCAAGGCAAAAGAGGAGAACAGAAGAAAAGAGATTTCCGTCTGCTGGGAATTCCAGAAAATGCGCCAGCAGTCTTACCGGAATATTACCACCGAAGAGGGAAAACTGCTTCGGTGCAACCGTTCCATCCAGGTGGAAGGAGCTTTCGGACAGCTCAAGCACAACCGCAGCTTCAAACGCTTCCTGACCGGTGGGAATATTAAGGTTCTGGCAGAACTGCTCTTTCTGGGGCTTTCTCAGAACATTGCACATTTCGTTTCCAAGTGCAACAGCAGCTTACAGAAACAGCATCTCATCCAGCCAAAAGCCTACCTGAAATTCTGATTTTCTGAAAATCGAAAAAGCAGACTCTTCCAAAGACTTCTAAAAGTCGGAAGGGTCTATTTTTGCTGACTGAGTTTTCAACATTTTACTCGTTTGACGCTTGTTTTCCACATTTTTACGCCGAGAGATATATAAAAAGGGCTGCTGCACTGGCTTTCTTCCTTGTGCAACAGCCCCTTTAAGAAGGTGAATTACGCTTTCCACAGACTGTGGAGGTTGCAGTAGGCGTAGACCGCCTCGACCTCATCGCCCTCGCAGAGAGCGAAGCAGACCTCCGGCTTTTCGCCGGGATGCAGTTCCTTACGCTGATTGCCCTGCTTGGTCTGGAGAGATACCCATTCAATGTAGTGCTCCGGCAGCATGGGGTGCTCCACAGAGCCGACCTTGACATGGACGATGCCGTTTTCCACCGTCCAGACAGGGACGTGCTTTTCCACGGCGGCATCGGTGGTGCCGGGAACGATCTCGCTCATCGGCTCGCCGCAGCAGACAACAGGGACGCCTGCGTCCTTAACTTTGGCAATGATGTTACCGCAATGCTTGCAAATGTAAAACTTCTGCTCCATGATAATTCTCCTTTTCTTTCTTTAATAGTTTTCTGCGTGAATTTCAAAATAGCTCTGGGGATGGTTGCAGGTGGGGCAAACCTCCGGAGCCTTCTCGCCCACGACGATGTGACCGCAGTTGCGGCACTCCCACACCTTGACCTCGCTCTTGGCGAAGACCTCCGCCATCTCCACATTGTGCAGCAGGGCACGGTAGCGCTCCTCGTGATGCTTTTCAATGGCGGCGACCAGGCGGAAACGCTGAGCCAGCTCATGGAAACCTTCCTCATCGGCAGTTTTGGCAAAGCCATCGTACATATCCGTCCACTCGTAGTTCTCACCCTCAGCGGCGGAGAGAAGGTTTTCTGCGGTGTCGCCAATGCCGTTCAGTTCTTTGAACCACAGCTTGGCGTGTTCCTTCTCATTATCAGCGGTTTTGAGGAACAGTGCCGCGATCTGCTCAAAGCCTTCCTTCTTGGCCTTGGATGCAAAATAGGTGTACTTGTTGCGTGCCTCGGACTCGCCGGCAAAGGCAGCCATCAGGTTTTTTTCGGTTTGAGTTCCTGCGTATTTCGTCTCTTTCATGGTGGATACTCCTTCCTGCTTTTCTGCTTTTATTGTAGCAAATCTATGATTTTATTCCGTGACGAAGTCACATTCCTTTTTATTTTAGACGATTTAGTCTGTTCTTATCCCGCAGCGTGATTGCACCACGCTTCAGCTCCACCAGTCCGTCCTCCGAGAAGCTTTTGAGCATCCGTGCCACTGCCTCCCGTGCCGAGCTGATGTGCTGGGCGATCTGCTCATGGGTCATACGTATCGTGTCGGAGCCGGTACGTTCCGCTTCGGCAAAGAGAAATTCTGCCAGCCGCTGATCCAGCCCCTTGAACATGATCTGCTGCATCGCCCACATCACATCAGAAAACCGTTTCGTTGTCAGTTCATAGAGAAAACAGCGGACATGGAGATTTTTCTCCTTGAGTGCAGCAATGACATTTGCAGGGATAATCAGAACGTCCGTATCCCTTCCGGCAGTCATTTGCGTATCAAAGGTGATCTGACTGATCACGCAGGAGGCGGAAAGCACGCATAGTTCGCCCGGATACAGGCGGAACAGCGTTACCTCCCGCCCCTCATCAGAGAGAAGATAGGTGCGGATCTCGCCGGAAAGAATAAACAGCATTCCGAGACATTCATTGTCGCTACTGTGAACGAACGCACCCTTTTTATAATGACGAACAAAGGCACTTCGGCGTAGTGTGTCCATTTCGCGTTCGGTCAAGGATGACCAGAACGGAAGTTGTGTCAGTGTGCGTTCCATATCAATGGCAGCTATGCTTGCCGCAGCCGTGGTCACCGCAGGAGTGACCAGCCTCGCCGTGCTCATGGTCATGGTGGTCACAGTGAACATTGGGATCGTAGCCCAAACTTCCGTTGAGCAATGCGCTCACCGCCGCGTCAGCGTCCCCGCTGACACCGCCGTAGAGCTTGATGCCCGCTTCGGCGAGTGCTGCCTGCGCACCGCCGCCGATGCCTCCGCAAACCAAAGTGTCCACACCGTGCTGCATTAGGAAGCCTGCCAGTGCGCCGTGACCACTGCCGTTGGTGTCAACGACTTTCGCATGAGTGATTTTGCCGTCCACAGCTTCATAAAGCTTGAACTGCTCGGTGTGACCGAAGTGCTGAAAGATTTGACCGTTTTCATAGGCAACTGCAATTTTCATAATAGAATCTCCTTTGCAAGTTTTGCCTGATTTTTCCATGTTGGCTCACTGCATCCGGCAGCAACGGCTGCAGTGAGATGCCTCCTGTCCTCCGCAGATGCGGTAGTTTCCCCCGGTGATGTGCAGCGGTTTCCCGTGAACAAGACACGCTGCGATCTTGCTCCGTGCGCTTTCGTAAATCTCCTGCACGGTAGAGCGGGAAATGTCCATTTGAGCGGCACACTGCTCGTGGGTTTGCTGCTCCAAGTCAACCAGCCGAATGACCTCGTATTCGTCTAGCGTCAGCAGGATCGGCTCGGTATTCTCGCACCCGTTGGGACAGAATGTATCGACCTGTGGTACGCCACAAATTTGACGGCACCGTGGCGGTCTTGGCATGGGAGCTTTCCTCCCTTTGTATTCGGTATATTCCGATTGTAGCACTTTGAGCAGAAAAAAGCAATTTTTTTCAAAAGCTGCTACATTTTCCGTCCTCATATGTGTGCCGGCTGATATTCGGAGTCGAATGCTACATGTGAGCCTTGTTCGTAATGCCCACCGATCATGACCGTAGCGGCAGTCACAGCATCCACATGAAAGCGTTCCCGGTAATGCTTGCATTTTCGTAAAAAAACGTTATAATTGAATCAGTTAAATCAAAGGAGGTATCAAATCATGAAATCACATAAATACTGGTCCTTAGGCGCACTTTTCTGTATGTTTGGATGCATTTATTCTGGAATCAAAAAATCTATGACTGCGCATAAATACTTTGCCTATTCTTCATTGCTTTGTATGGGTATGTCCATTTATTCCGGTCACAAACTGGTTTCTCCAAAGAAGAAAAAAATCACTAAATCAAATAATAGTGAGAATAGTTAAACAAAAAATTTCCTTTATTCATCAAAGACAAAGTTGCTGGAGAATTTTTTTCTCCAGCAACTTTCTTTCATAGAGAAAACGCTGGGAGAGATCTCCCAGCGCAAGCAGCCCTAATCACAGTACCGACGTGTGCCAAGCCAAAGTGGACCCAGTACCCACAACCAAGGCAGTGAAAACGTTCTCGTCACTTTTAATACCGTAAGCACCAGCGTTAAAGCATACAAGAGGCTCATTGTAATTATTTCGGAACGGTCAGGTTTCTTATCCATACGCAGACCACCTCGAAAATCCGGTCACATCTGCGAAATAGTATAAAAGTCAGTATGCTTCATCCGGTTCGGTAGGTGCTGCGGTAATATCGCGGTAGAAAGTGGCCCATGCAGCTTCCTCATAGGGGCGTACAAAAAAGAAGCCAATGCTCAATGGAATTGTCAGCAGAAGAACAAGAGAAATCGCCATAGCCTCTGAACCGGTGAAATATTTGAGAACCAGAAAACCCCCGGCATACAGTGGCAACGAACAGAGCAACTCCCAGCCAATGAAGCTGAAATCCAGACAGAACAGCCGCCATTTGTTGCCATTCATGATCCGCCGGGATTCTGTGATCGCTTCATTTGCGGTCAGCGAAGGATGTTCGGACATGATGTAAGGTGTCATCGCATAGCTGTATGTTTTCACGATTCCCGGAATCACCAACAGCAGCGACCAGAGGGCGATGTACAGACCCTGCAGGAATTTCATGCAGAAGCCATCCCACAGACGGTCTTTCTGAGAGAACAAGTCCGAGATGGCAGCATCATTTCCATCTACAAGGTTCAGATTAAAATGAGCATATCCCAGTTGAACTGCACCGCCCACGATCAGTTGGAGGATTGCCCACAGACCAATGCCGACAAGCAAAACAGCAAGCAGCCGACCGCCGTTTGGCTGGGCGAACAGGTTAAAATGAATGTCCTTTGCCTGATTGGAATTGGAAACGACACTGTTGGAACTGCTCACAATGGTAGCACCGAGCGCACTGGCGGCAATACCTGTCAGAACAGCAGTTTTCCATTTTCCGCGCAGAGCATCGAGAGCGAGCATACGATAGTCGGCAGATATTTTCATAAAAGCAACCTCCTGTCTGAAAATGGCAAGTATGTGTGAAAAGGAATATGATATGCCACTTTAATTTAGATACGTTTGAAACGCTGAAAAAATTGCAGCATGAATGAAAAAGAGGCTGTTGCACCGGCTTTTATCCGTGTGCAACAGCCCCTTCCTTTACTTCAGCAGCTTGTCCAGTTCATCATATTGCATTACTGGAGCTTTGCAAGGATTTCTTCAGCCGTCATACCGCTGGCAAGCAGCTTCTTCAGCACATCTTCTGCTTCGCCCTTCTTTGCTTCTTCTGCTGCTTTTGCTTCGGCGGCAGCTTTTTTGTTTTCGGCTTTGGCAAGTTCCTTGGTGGCGGCTTTCAATTCTGCTTTCTTGGCTTTCAGCTGCGTTTTCAGATCATCGAGATTTGCAGTCAGCGTAGCAACCTCAGATTCGATTTTTTCCTTTTCAGCGGTCTTTTCTGCAACGACGGCTGCATAATCAACGCTGGCCTTTACAGTACGAGCCTTATTCTTGCTTCCCTTGGGTCTTGCCATAATAATTTCCTCCCATAAAGTGAAATAATTTGATCCTTACAAGTATATTTCCAAATAGTCAGAATTGCAATAGGTAACATGAGCCGTTTTCTACTGCCAATGCAAATCTTATTCGGTATGCCCGAAGATCGTCGCAAATGTATTCCTTCAATGGTAACAATCATGGAGATTAGTGTTTATCTGGAGATTACCAAAGGATAAATAGAAGCAGTATTAAAGCCGTTCACCACGCAGATTTTCCAGCGTGGCGAACGGCTTTTTTGCTGCCCCTATATTTACAGGTAGGAGGAATCGAAGAAGTCTTTTAATGTAATTCCTAAACCCTGACAAATTCTTTCAATCGTCTCTACGCTTAACTGCCCTCCCCGACGGGCGGTGGTTTGAATCGTGGAGTACGATATTCCGCATTTCTTTGCCAACACACACAGATTCATATCACGCGCTTGCATCAAATCCTGAACACGCTTGATCGTATCCACGAAAACTCCTCCCATCTTTTTAGTTCAAAACTTTTCCAACAACCTCGAATCTTTGCTCTGGAGATATAAGGATCGGCGAATATTTGGTGTTAAGAGAAACCAAAACCGGTTGGTTATGCACCACGCCATAGCTGTCGGTAAGGAACTCTGCTTGGGATTTGTCTGGGGTATGTTCATCGTATTTTTTCAGATATCCACAGTCATCATATACGAATATCCCGATATCCCCGCATTTAAGTTCTTCGCAGCGCTTCACCCATACGATTTGTCCGTTATGATAACGTGGCTCCATACTATCACCGCTAACGTATATCCCGAACTCGGCACCAGCCGGAACGCTACTGGCAGGCACTTGTATCTGCTGGAACATTTCACCCTCAAGAAAAGCTCCTAGACCTGCCGATACTGGCAACTCTGATACAGGCATCATTATGTAGTCGATTTCCGCGGGCTCTTCTGCGTCTGGCTGGTAGCGCCGGGATGCAATCAAGTCCATTTCGTACTCAGCGACTTTTTTTTGCCCGATGTCATTTAGAAGGGCGGGTTTCTGAAAGTTCTTTGTAAAGTAGGAAGGACCCTCCTTGATGTTCAATGCGTAGCAGATTGCAACTAGTTGATAGATGCTAGGAGTGGTATAGCCTTTTTCCCATTTGCTGATTCCTTTATCACTGACATCGACGCCATAGTGACGGAGAAGTTCAGAGAAAGCTACAAGTGAATAGCCATTCCTTTTTCGTGTGCCTGCGAGAATCTGACCAACCTCATTGCTATCCCTCGCAGCGACTGCATCATAGCGCACTGTGGATGGGGCTATGTGTATTTTGGTGAGCGTGGTTTTCTTTTTCATAACAAGAACACTCCTTTGTGATCCGGTAGCTCTATTATAGTATAGAAAATACAGGAAATCAATAAGAAATCTCTAAAATAGCGATAAATGCGTAATTGACATCTCCATAAAGTAGGTATATAATCGAATCAAATCCACGAATAACAGCTTTTTGGTGTTGATTCTGGACCGAAATCGTATTTGTTCGGTGTTTTTAAGAGGTGATATTATGAGAAAAGAAAACGTAAGATGCCCGATGTGCGGAACCATGAACTATGATGTAGATCTTGATGCAACCGATGGCTAGACAAAATGCCGTCTGTGCAAAGCAGTAACCTGCTCTATGGATGAGTGGAAAAAGCATACAGTGTCCGTTCCTCTGTTAAACGAAAAACAGTTCGTGGCACGCAGTATGACTCGCAAGTAATGCACGCTGCATTCTGATAAATCTGCAAAAAGGAGGAATTCTGATGTGTGGTGATTACAACCTTCGCCGTGAGAAAAGATACGTCGAAGTGGATGTTCGTTTTACTCCTGACGGCAAGATCCGTCCTCTTGCCATAAACTATGACAAGACTCGCACTTATGGAATTGATCGTGTCTTGGCAGTCAAGCACGGTACATCACGTTTTGGCGTGAAAGGACATTGCTTCACCTGCCTGATTTGCGGGCAGAAGCGGAATCTTTGGCTTGAAAAGGGCAAGTGGTTCGTGGAAGCCTACTGTGCCACATCAGAAGGTAGGGCTTCATAATGGCAAGATACTTATCGCGTGCAGAACTTTCGTACATAGCAGGCAAATATATTGAAATGTACTATGCACTCTTCGGAATAAGCAAAAATGACCCCGCTCCTATTAACCCAGAGCAGTTTGCAAATTCTGTTCTTGGACTGAACCTGAAGATGTTGCCGCTGTGTAGCGATGGTCACATCCTTGGATTAACGGTTTTCCAGAGATGTAGCTTCACAGCAACCCTTGAGGATGGAACAAAGCTTGTTGAAGTATTTATGCCAAGGGATATCGTAATCGATTCTGCTCTTGCGGCAGACAGATGCACTGGATGCCGGAATTTCACAATAGCGCATGAAGCAGCACATCAGATTTTGGCTGATCTGTTTCCGAACGACTACGGAAAAGCAGTCAAGTGCCGTGGGCACATTGCCTATCGGGAGAGAAACGGAAATGCCTCGTGGGAAGAATGGCAGGCGGATACCCTTGCAGCAGAGCTGCTGATGCCAACATTTCTGATCAATGCCGAAATAGAACGTGTATCGTTGACTCTGCCAAATGGGATTCTGTACAAATCAGTGTCTGACCCTAACTATGAAAAAATTCTGGAGATGGCTCGACGGATTGGGGTTTCTTGGTCTGCAATCAGGATCAGACTGCAGCAGATGCAGGTTATAAAAGGAAAACCCATCCACTGCCATCCATTGGACATCATGCGATTTGGAGAATGAATATGATTCAGTTAAAGAACCGTCCCTTTGCCGGTAAAGCACCGACTACTACACAGCAGGCAGAATTTAGCATAGGCTGGAGATTTTGCCCTGTTTGTGGAAATAAGTTATACCAAAAAATCGAGGGGTGTTCAGGTATACTACAAGTTAAGTGCAATAGATGCAAAGAAACCCTGAGACTTGATCTGGCATTTAGATGCCGGTGATTTTCCAGTCATTTTAACAAATACGGGTGCATTGCACCCTGAATATGGACTGTTCGCTCCGAGCAACGGGCCATTGCCGCAAGGCAATGTATGAAACGTGCTCCAAATAGCCGGGCAACAGCTGATTGAGAGATTTTCTTTGAAGATCCCTCAGTTGGTTGTTGTCCGGCTATTTTTTTAGCCTTCAGGAAGCCTGCTCCCGTAAAAAGGAGCAGGCTTTATGTTTGTCCGTTTTTCGTGGATGCCCCAAGCGGCTAGATATCCGTAGCAACTCCGAGTTTTCGACTTCTCACGCTTTATCGAAAATTTGGAGGTCACACATGAGCTTTGATCCGAATGCTATTGGTAACCGTATTTTTACTTTGCGTACAAATGCGAAGTTATCGCAGGAAAAACTTGCTGAAAAACTTGGTGTTTCCCATCGACACCTCGGCGATCTTGAAAGGGGAAGCTCCAATGGCTCTGTAAAAATCCTGATCGATATTGCAGAATACTTCCATGTCAGTATGGATTATCTTCTTTTGGGTCGAGATCCTTCTAGGGATCAGTTTCAAAATGAACTGCAAGCCGCTATAGATCATCTTGAAAAAATCAAAGGTCTTTTATAATCACTTCAACAAGAAACGCTCCTGCCAGTTTTACACCGGCAAGAGCGTTTCTTGTGTTATTCAAAAATATCGGCAAGGGTAAGCAGCTGTACTTCTCCGCGTTCCTGTGCCTGAAGTAGTCCGTCCGTAAATCCGCCTTTCGAGAAAATGTAGTAGTGGTAGTTTGTTCCCTCCCCAAAGTGTATTTATCGAATTTATATACTCGTAAGTTAGTTTCTTACGAGTATAATACTTCATTTCTTACATAAAGTCAGGAAATATATTTTTGACGGCTCATCGATAAACAGGAACGATACTTCCTATTTCCCTCAAAAATTGTGAACTCTGAGTTCCTGTTCATTTCGTTCCGCATCGGTTACAATACAGCCATAGCTTCTGCAAGCGTTCAAAGCGACCCTCAAGCTATCCTGTCCCTTGAAAACTGAACAAGCATTCTTCAGTCACGTTCCTGTGATGATGAGCCACGTCCGTAACAAATGCGATGATCTCCCACTGAGGGAATGAGCGGTAGGTTGACGGTAAATGGATGACAGCTTCTCCATAGCTAAGAGCCATCACAGAATAATGATACTTCTGCCTTCGGGCAGCTCGGTGAGAACCACGGAGAGGTGAGAACCCTATGGATTCGGTACGCTGCCGGACGGCTGAAAGATTTCCCACACGAAAACAGAGTTTTCGGTTTCCGGGGATGTCGGGGACAAATACGGAAAGGTATAGAACTATAAATCACAGCATTTTTGCTGTTTGAGATAGTAGGGTGGGCTGTGCGAGCAGCCCACTGTTACATATACGGATAGAGAGGAGAAATCTAAATTGGCAACACGAGGCAAAAAAGAGAAAGAGTATCCGCCTATGCCAGCAAACTGGATGTACAAGCGCGGCGATGTCTACATGATGGACCTGAATCCTTACAGCGGTTCCGAGCAAGGCGGCATCCGACCTGCCATTGTTGTCCAGAACGATGATGGTAATTTTTATTCCAATGTTCTTCTGGTCGTTCCGCTGACAACACAGATCAAAAAGCGAAATATGCCGACGCATTTTATTCTGCACAATCGTTTTTTGAGTGCGCCATCTATGGCGATTTGCGAAAGTCCGCGCCCCGCAGATAAATCCAGAGTGTTAAGCTACCTTGGGCACCTGTCCAAATATGAAATGCGGCAAGTGTCAGTGTGTCTGCAATACAGCTTTGGGTTCATTGGATACAAGTCATTCCGAAAATACCTTACGGCTCCTCCGCAGGAGGATGTTCTCGCCGCTGCAAAAGAGCTGCTCTCCCAGCAGTTTCAGAATCTTCGGGTGCTGAACAGTCAGCCCCCTGCTCTCTCCAAGCACACAAAAGGCGAGCTACATAGCATTGAGCAGATATCGGAAAGGATGCTCTCCACCCCGACGGAATCTTCTGTTGAGTTCATGGTTGCAGAACTGGATGATGCGCTTCAATCGCTTATGTTCCGCTGGAATATCTGCTATGAACGGTATTCCAGTTTCCGCTTATCCGATAACGAAAAGAAGAAAATCGGTTTGATTATCCAATCAGGAATTGATTTTCTGCAAAAGAAGAAGGAGGTTCCTTTATGATGAACGCAGTTGTAAAACCTTACCATGAGATGTGCCTGAACAGCAGCGAACTGATCGTGCCGCGCGACACTTATCAGCGTGCTCTTCACCCCGCTCGTGTTGCCCGCATCGCAAAAGAATTTGACGAGTGGGTTGCCAATGAGCCGAAGATCAGCTTCCGGGATGGTCACTACTATGTGATGGACGGACAGAACACCATCGCTGCACGGAAATTTCTGAACGGCGGCGAAGATTTGCAGATTCGCTGCAAGGTTTATTTTGGTATGACAGAACGAGAAGAAGCCCTCCTGTTTGCACAGCAGACAGGCATTTCGGAACGGCTGAGTGCAGGACAGAAGCTCCGTGCCCTGATTTTTGCAGGGGAGCCTGCTGCCGTTGCATTCCAGCAGGCCACCGAATTGGCTGGCGTTCATCTTTCTTTTGAAGAAGGCCGGGGCAAGCAGCGGATCAGCTGCATCGCAACCGCCTATCACGAATTCATCCGGCTTGGTCCTGAACTGTATATCGAATCCCTTGATGTTTTGCTGAATGCGTGGGACGGAGAACCTGATTCCATGAGTTCTGCAAATCTGCTCGGCATCTGCCGCTTTGTAGAACTGTACCACTCCGAATACAGTAAAAGCCGTCTGATTGCCAAACTGCGGCAGGTCGATGCATTCACGATTTTTCGCCTTGCACGAACCGCAGGCGTAAGCCTTCCCGGCAAGACGAAGTACCTTCAGCAGGTCTATACTATTTATAATGGTGGCAGCCGCCGGGCTGCATTGCCGCTCAAGTTTTAACTTTAAGTATATTTAACGAGGTATTATCCAATGATTATCCATGAAGAACCTTCGCCCAACTCGGTTTCCTCCCCTGTTTCCACAGCAAAGGACAGCCGCTGCTATACCGTAGAAGACCTGATGGAAATGCTGCTCCTGAGCCGTCCCACTGTCTACCGTCTACTGAAGCAGAACGAATTCCGCTGGTTCAAGGTAAGCGGCGCTTACCGTATTTCCAAAGCCAGCTTTGAAGCATGGCTCAATGATGGCACTGTTGAACGCAATCCTGCTGTTTGACATCCTCAACATTTCACGCGAAATCTGCTATTCTTTAGCCTGGATGAGAAATCCCGGCTAAACTTTTACATAGATAGAGAGGTGTCTTTCATGGATGATATGCGGAATACTTCGGCTCCCTTATACGGAAAAGCTGAACCTGCCACTACCAAAACCACCATGTCGGTTCGTGAGATGCGGCAGCTTCTCGGCCTTGGCAAAACAGACAGCTATTGGCTGCTTCATAAGAATCTCTTTGAAGTCATTCTGATAAACGACAAAAGGCGTATCGTTATTTCCAGCTTTGAGAAATGGTATGCCAATCAGGTCAAATATCATAAGGTCAATGGTTCGCCACCGGGCGAGGAACTTTGCAAACGGTCCTATTCCGTTCCTGACGCCGCCGAGATATTGAAGGTGAAACCCGAAACGATCTATACACTCATCCGACAGGGCAAGTTGAAAACAGAAACGGCAGACTTCTGTATGAGAATTCCCAAAGAGGACTTTGAGCGGTGGTACCGATCACAAAGTCGCTACCGCACAGCAGCCGACCGTGAGCGTGACCGGGAGATTGAAGCGCAAACCATCTCCATCCCGGAAATGGCAAAACTACTCGGTATCCCACGCAAGAATGTTTATGGGATTCTTGATTGCAAAAAATACCGAGATTGTTTCGTCATTGAGCGCGTGGCCGACAGGCCGCGCATTACCAAAAAAAGTTTTAAGGCATGGCTTAAAAGCCAATCTACATACCAACTTCAAAAACCGAAAAAAGAAACGCATGAGGAGCCGCCGCTAAAACTGCAATGTCCCAAGAATGGGAAATACTACAGTTTTCAGGAAATTCAGGCTTTTTACGGAATCAGCCGCCCAACACTTGACTCGTGGGTTCTCAAAGAAGGAATTCCAACGATGAAGTTGGGAAGGGTAAAACGCATCCAAAAAGATGCTTTCGATGAAGTTCTGAAGTCCAAACGTAAAGTAGAGGAGGATGTATAATGGCTAGCATTGTCAAACGCAATAACCGATACTGCGTTGTCTATACCTACAAACACACTAATGGAACGCTAAAGCAGAAATGGGAAACCTTTACCGACCTTGCAGATGCCAAAAACCGTAAGAAAGAGGTCGAATACAAAGAATCCGTCGGTACCTTTGTGGCACCCCAGTGCCGAACTCTAAAAGACCTGCTTAAAGAATACGTCACCCTGTACGGAAGAACCAAATGGGCACTTTCAACCTATCAATCAAACACTGCACTGATTTCAAACTACATAGAACCGCTTATCGGCTCAATGAAGCTGCAAGATCTCACCACCCGCGTAATTGAGGGATATTATCAGCGGCTGCTTAAATACGAAGCCGTTGACCCTATGTGTGGAAAGCGTCAGCATCAATACGTTTCTCCCGGCACGGTTCGTTCGGTTCACAAAATTTTGAGAAGTGCCTTTGAGCAGGCTGTAAAGTGGGAACTTATGGAAAAGAATCCCTGTATTTATGCCACCTTGCCCAAATACACTGCAAAGAAGCGTGATATCTGGACTGCCGAGACCCTGTTCCATGCCTTAGAAGTCTGTGATGATCCACGGCTCCGGCTTTGCATCAACCTCTCCTTCTCTTGTTCCCTGCGCTTAGGGGAATTGCTCGGTCTGACATGGGATTGTGTGGATATCTCCCCCGAAAGCATTGAAGCCGGGCGAGCCTCCATTTACATAAATAAGGAATTGCAGCGTGTAGATATTGCTTCGCTGAACGCCTTGGAAAATAAAAATGTCATCACTCGTTTTCCCTCGCTGAGTTCCCGCTGCACCACGGTCCAGGTTCTGAAAAGCCCTAAAACAGACAGCAGTATCCGAACCATTTTTCTCCCCAAAACAGTTGCTGAAATGCTTGTCCACTATAAAGCCGAGCAGGACATGACAAAGGACGCACTGGGTGCAGAGTATGCAGACTATAATCTCGTGGTTGCCGGCCCGCTGGGAATGCCGACCGAACAATCCACCATTAACGGTGCATTGAAGCAGCTGATTGAGGAAAACGATCTCCCCAAAGTGGTTTTCCACAGCTTCCGACACTCCAGCATTACATACAAGCTCAAGCTGAACGGCGGCGATATCAAAGCCGTGCAGGGCGATTCCGGTCATGCACAGGCTTCGATGGTCACCGAGCAGTACGCACACATTCTGGATGATGATCGGCGTTTGAACGCACAACGATTCGACGATTTCTTCTATCAGCATCATGGTGCAGAGCCTGAAGTCCTCCCTCGCGCAGAGCAATCCACTCCCAAAGCCAGTCCCGTCGATACAGATGCGGCAGCAGCTCTTGCTAAACTGCTGGCTGACCCCTCTATGGCTACACTCATTAAAAATCTTGCAAAGAACCTATAAGCCTCTATACATAAACAGCGGCAGTTTTCCGTATATGGAAAACTGCCGCTATCTGTTTTAGGATGATCCCGTTTCTTTGTGTTTTTTCGCCTTAGCTTCCTCTATGTCCATCTTCAGCTGATGTGTAAGCTGTTTTACATAATCGAGTGAAACTTCATAGCCTTCTGCGATTTTTTCTGCCGGCATCCCATCAAGGATACAGGAGATCACAATGTTCTGAGTGGCTTGTTTTCTCGACTCTGCAATCATTTCCTCAATAGAGGGGCAATGTTTATTATGCATCCAATTCAAGTAATCCAAGCGTTCAGCTTCTATCCGCGATAGAAGCCTGACTGCATAGAAATTGTCATCTACCTCGAAGCGAACTTCCTCTCCGGGTTTGACTTCAAGTTTTTCCAGAACCGCATCTGGGAGTTTTACAGTTCCATCTTCACCGACTACAATATTAAATTTCTTTTCCATCGCACACTCCTAAAATCACGCAAAGTTCCTTGCATCCAGTGCCTTTACTCCCGTAAGAATACCATAAGCCCTTTCCTTTTACAAGACAATGCGCATTTCCATTCGCACTGTTACATAGACCAGAGTTTTCTCGCAGAAAGCTCTGGTCTTTTTCTATTGAAAACATTTGTCCATCACACCAGCTACGGCTGTATGGTCTGGTTCACAAATGCTAAACAAGCAAATATCCGTAGGGAAACGTACACTTCCCAGCTAATGAAAGGTGGGCATTTTACAATGAACCTTCCACTTTTCATTAGCTCTGCTAATTTTCTGCTAATGAAAAGCCTTTTACTCGTTTTATTTCGGGGGTTGTGTTCTTTACTCGGATTGACAGCACAACAAAAAATCAATTGATAAAACGTTACTTGTTTTACCTACTTTTGCCTAGGATTTATGGCTTCAGCCCCTACTCCTAAGCGGAAGGCCGTGTGTTCGAATCACATCGGGGACGCCACTTAAAAATGCGAAGATCATTTTTCCATGGGAAAGACGATCTTCGCATTTTTCATTTTGAACCTATCACCAAAATCAGCCAGCGAATACCATTAGCAGAATTTTCGGTTTCAGCTAATAAAATCGGGTTTCCAGCTAATGATGCCCCATAAAGCACCTTTTGAACTCTGTTTTCCGGCTCTCTGCTAAAATTGGTAGCCGCTTTCCTGTAAATCCATGTAAATACAAGATAAACTGTGTAAATCTATTTTTCACATTCCTATCAGAAGCCGTGCAAAACACTTTTCTCCATACATAGCGCGTTCACTCGCTGTTCTCTCGGAACAGAAAGAGGAACGCGCTTTTTTGTTTTCGGGCTGAACTTCCCGAATCCATCAAAGGAGGGTTTATCGAACCCAATCCTGCTGTTTGACATCCTCAACATTTCAAGCGAAATCTGCTATTCTTTAGCCGGGACGAGAATTCCCGGCTAAATTTTTACATAGATGGAGGTGTCCTTCATGGATGATGTGCAGAATATTTCGGCTCCCTTATACGGAAAAGCCGAACCTACCACCGCTAAAACAACCATGTCGGTTCGTAAGATGCAGCATCTTCTCGGTCTCGGCAAAACGGATAGTTATTGGCTGCTTCATAAGAATTTCTTTGAAGTCATTCTGATAAACGACAAAATGCGTATCGTTATTTCCAGTTTTGAAAAATGGTACGCCAATCAGGTCAAATACCATAAGGTCAATGGTCCTCCACCGGGCGAGGAACTTTGCAAGCGGTCATATTCTATTTTGGAAGTTGCTGAAATATTAAAGGTAAACTCTGACACTGTCTATACACTCATCCGTCAGGGAAAGTTGAAAGCAGAAACGGTAGACTTCTGGATGCGGATGCACAGCGTTTTGATGATTTCTTCTACCAGCATCATGGCGCAGAGCCTGAAATGCCCCATCAAGCAGCGCAGTCCATCCCTGAAAACAGTGCGGTCGATGCCGACGCGGCAGCAGCACTTACCAAATTGCTGGCCACCCCCTCTATGGCCGAACTCATCAAAAATCTTGCAAAGAACTTATAAGCCTCTATACATAAACAGCGACAGCTTTCCGATTGGGAAAACTGCCGCTGTTTGTTTTTAAGAATATCTTGGCTGAATTAAGATCAGGCGGGTTTCTTTGTATCCAGTGCCTTTACTTCTTCAACAGGAAGCTGAACCGACCGAGCAATTTCTTCATAGGTCATTTTTCCAACTTCTAGCAAAGATTTTGCAATTTCAATCGACTGCTCATGCTTTGTCTCTTCTCTCACTTCTTCAAATGCTCTGCACATCGTTGCCACTCCCTTCGTATCTTCTTTGAAATAACGCACCCGCTGTGCCAGAACAGGATAGTTCATGTCATCCGGGTTCGTACAGGTAAAGTCGTGCATCAGCTTTCCCAATGCGGTGTCGTCCTTGATCTGAGAGTTTACATAGATAATATGTGCTTCATCTCCGAAAGATTTCCCCATTTCCTCAATGATGCGATTGATATGATAAATAGGAAGTCCGCCCCGAAGCACATCGTTCTCTGTGATAAAGATTACATAGGTCTCGTTCAGTGCGTCATACGCATCGCCCTTTCGGGTGAGATTGGCATCCAGCAGGCTGCTGTTATATCTTGCCCGCTTTGCGACTGCTCCACTGTCACTGCGCTGAACCTCGACATTGTAGGCACGATTTTCATGATCCACTGCCAGAATGTCAAGCCGCACGGAACGCCCCTGTATATTGTTCAGGTCATGCTGCCCATGGACTTCTTTAACCTTTAAATCATCCCGATTCAGGATGATCCGGAGCAGGAATTCCGCACACGGCTTATCTTCAAAGACCTTGCTCATAAAGTTATCATCCATGAGCCGAAAATCACGGATACGCCGCAGATCTTCCTCATGCTTGCGTTCAAAATCAAGGCCTTTTTGCATTTTGACTTCTGCCACCGGTTCACCTGCTTTCTGTTCCTTGTCTAAGGTAAGAATACCATAAAACCGTTCTTTTTACAAGATGAAGTACTTCCCACCACATAGGTCAGAATCCTTTCATATCGTGTTCTGGCCATGTTCCTATTACAACTGCGATTCCGACATGGTATCATAAATCCAGAAACAGGCTTCAGCTGCTTTTTGCAACTGGTGTTCTTCTGGTGCCTATGAACAGCCACGCGCCTTCCAGCTAATGAAAGGTGAGCGTTGTACAATAGAGCGGCCACTTTTCATTAGCTCAGCTAATTTCCAGCTAATAAACATCTGTTTACACAGAATAAAAAAGGTTCGATTCTATTTGCATACGTTGACATCCCAACAAAAAATTCATTGATATAGAGTAGAATATATTACCCTATTTTGCAATGGGTTTACAGATGCACGGTCTACTCCTAAGCGGAAGGCCGTGTGTTCGAATCACATCGGGGACGCCACTTAAAAATGCGAAGATCATTTTTCCATGGGAAAGACGATCTTCGCATTTTTTCATTTTGAACCTATCACCAAAATCAGCCAGCGAATGCCATTAGCAGAATTTTCAGTTCCGGCTAATCAAGCTTCATAGAGCACCTTATGCCCAGTTCATTCGGCCGTAGCGGGTGGTCAGCTGGCAGATCTCTTTTTGGAGTTTCTTGGTCAGCTGGGTCTTTTTCAGCCGCCAGCGCCAGTTCTGGCCTACGGTAGAGGGCTTATTGATGCGGGCGGCATTATCCAGCCCCAGCCAGTCCTGCATGGGGATGATGCACCTTGCCGCTGCACTGCGCAAAATCAGTGCGATCATGCTTTTATAAAGCTGCTCGTCCGGGGTGGCGTAGTCGTACAGGTAATCCCGCACCATGGCGCGCTCGGCGTCCGAGATGGTCTGGTACCACGAGACCAGCGTCTCGTTGTCGTGGGTGCCGGTATAGGCTACGCTGTTCACCGGGTAGTTGTGGGGCAGGTAGTCGCTGGCGCTGCCGGTATCGCGGGAATCAAAGGCAAATTCCAGCACCTTCATGCCGGGGAAGCCGCTGTCCCGCACCAGCTGCCGCACGGTGTCGCTCATGTAGCCAAGATCCTCTGCGATGATCTCCCGCTTGCCCAGCGCCTGCTCCACGGCTCGGAACAGCTCGATGCCGGGACCTTTTTCCCAGTGGCCATCCACCGCCGTCTCGCTGCCGTAGGGGATGGAGAAATACTCATCGAAGCCGCGGAAGTGGTCGATGCGCACCACATCGTACAGCTCAAAGCAGTACCACAGCCGGGTGATCCACCACTGATATCCGGTCGCGCGGTGGGTTTCCCAGCGGTAGAGCGGGTTGCCCCACAGCTGACCGGTAGGCGAAAAGCCATCCGGGGGAACGCCCGCCACTGCCGTGGGAATGTTGTCCTTGTCCAGCTGGAAGAGCCCCGGGTTTGCCCAAGCGTCCGCAGAATCCAGCGCCACATAGATGGGGATGTCGCCGATGATCTGGATGCCCTTGCTGTTGGCGTAGGCTTTCAGCTTGCGCCACTGCTCGTCGAACTTGAACTGAAGATACTTGTGGTACTCCACCTCAAAGTACAGCTCCCGGCGGTAGTAGTCCATGGCGGGCTGCCAGCGCAGACGGATATCCTCTGCCCACTCGATCCACGGCTTGCCCTCAAAGCGGCCTTTCACCGCCATAAACAGGGCAAAATCGTCCAGCCACCACTTGTTTTTCTCGCAGAATGCCGTAAACGCTTCGTTGTGGCCGATGTCGCTGCGGGAGTACGCCAGCCGCAGCAGACGGCCGCGCTCGGTATACAGGCGGCTGTAATCAATGTCATCTGCCTTGCGGCCGAAGTTTGCCTTTTTGCACTCGGCGGCGGTCAGCACTCCTTCCTCCACCAGTGCGTCCAGATTGTTGAAATAGGGGTTGCCCGCAAAGGCGGAAAAGCTCTGATACGGGCTGTCGCCGTAGCTGGTCACACCCAGCGGCAGGATCTGCCAATAGGTCTGTCCGGCTTCCTTGAGCCAATCCACAAAGTCGTATGCTTCCTGCGAGAAGCAGCCGATGCCGTAAGGGGACGGCAGACTACTGATGGGCAGCAAAATGCCTGCACTTCTCTGCATCTTCTTTTCCCTTCCTTTATAACTCGATCATAACACCGGCGTGGTCAGACACCTGCGGCTCCTGCAAGCCGCCAAACACCACCCGGCTGCTCTTGACAGCCACCGCCTTGGAACACCAGATCTGGTCGATGCGCTTTTTTGCCGCTGCATCCGGGGCATCCCGCCAGCCGTCAATGGCTTCCACCACCGTGTAGCCCGCATCCCGCTGCTGCGCCAAGCGGTAGGTATCCTGCCAGCCGCTGCCCAGCACGAGGTCGTAGCCCTCGCCCCGCACATCGGCTTCGCTGTTGAAGTCGCCCAGCAGAAAGGCGGTCTTTTTAGCGCCCGCCGCCTTTGAAAGCTTTTCCCACTGGGGAGCGAAAGGCTCTACCTCGTCCTTCCACCAGCCCAGATGCACCGTATAATACCAGACATCTCCTGCACAGATGCCCAGCGTGCGGCGGGTCCTCCAGTTGCTGTAATCATTGATCTGGCTCAGCAGCAGGTTTTCGGCGTCGGTGATGGGTGCACGGCTGAACACCGCCGCGCCCTCATCGTAAATGTCGTAGCCCACCTTTGCCGGAAGCCAGCTCCAATAATAGTGCACGCCCTGCGCTTCCAGCATTTTTGCCACGGCTGCGGCGTGGTTGTCCGCTTTCAGCAGCACCATATTGCCGGGGCAGGGGTAGTACCCCGCCGGAGCCTCTGCCAGCAGCGGCGCAGCGGCGGTCTGGTTCACCTCCTGCAGGGCGAACACCTCCGGCTGCTCCTTTGCGATGAAGTCTACAAAAATCTCCCGCTTTGCCTCATGCTCCGGGATGATAAGGCTGTGGGTATTCAATGTCAGCAGTTTCATAGTTTTTACAGAATATCGTTGATGTCAGATTTCAGAACGTCTGCCTTGGGGCCGTACACAGCCTGAATGCCGTCGCCCTTCACCAGCAGGCTCAGCGCACCCTCGGCCTTCCATGCGGCAAGGTCGGCCACCTTGGCAGGGTCTTTTACGGTAACACGCAGACGGGTCATGCAGGCGTCCACTAGCACGATGTTCTCCCGGCCGCCCAGCAGAGCGATGATGCGCTCGGCCTGACCGTTATCGGCCTTTTTGTCGGCCTTCTTTTCGGTCTTTGCGGCGGCGGCAGAATCGTCTGCGTTGTCATCGGTGTAGTTGCCCAGACGACCCGGCGTTGCCAGCTGAAGCTTGCCGATCATGAAGTAGGCCACGAAGTAGCCGATGACGAAGAATGCCACGACACAGATCACGAAGTTGATGATATCGCCGCCCAGACCTGCCTGCAGGGACATGGGAATGCGGGTGATGAACTCCAGATTGCCGAAGGAGTGCAGACGCAGATGGATGATGCCTGCCATGGCGAAGGCGCAGCCCTGCAGCAGTGCGTACACGATGTACAGCGGCATGGCGCAGAACATGAACATGAATTCCAACGGCTCGGTAACGCCGGTCAGGAACACAGCCAGTGCGGTGGAGATGAACATGGACTTATAGTTTGCGCGCTTGTCGGCGTCCACCCGGCGGAACATGGCCAGTGCAATGCCCAGCAGCAGACCGGTAGCACCGATCATCTGACCAACCTTGAAGCGGGCGGGGGTGACGGTAGCCAGCAGATTGTTGTAAGCGGCCATATCGCCGGCCTTTTTGAAGTTGATGAGGTCGTTTGCCCATGCCAGCCACAGCGGGTCCTGACCAAACACCTGACTGCCTGCGTTGACGCCGGTAGCGATGGTGTAGGTGCCGCCGAAGGAGGTATAGTTCATGGGGATGGTCAGCATATGATGCAGACCGAAGGGCAGCAGCAGACGCTCCAGCGTACCATAAATGAACGGAGCCAGAATGGGAGAAGTCTCGGAAGAGTTGGCGATCCAGATGCCGAAGTTGTTGATACCGGTCTGCACCACAGGCCAGAACAGCGACAGCACGATGGAAATAACCACCGAGTAGACAATGACCACCATGGGCACGAAGCGCTTGCCGTTGAAGAAGGCCAGCGCATCCGGCAGCTTGCGGAAGTTGTAGTACTTATTGTAAGCTACGCCGCCCACAAAACCGGCGATGATGCCCACGAACACGCCCATGTTCAGCGCCGGTGCGCCCAGCACAGAGGTGAAATAGCCGTTGACGGCGATCTCCTGCCCGAACAGGGTGTGGGTCACGGCGTTGGGGTCTGCCAGCATGGCACTGGTGACGCCGAAGATGTTGCCGGTGATGACGTTGATGAGGGCGAACGCCAGCACGGCGGCAAAGGCACCGCCCGCACGCTCCTTTGCCCAGCTGCCGCCGATGGCAACGGCGAACAGGATGTGCAGGTTATTGATGACCGCCCAGCCGATGTTCTCCATCGTAGTGCCGATGGTCATGACCGCCGCAATGTCGCTGCCGCCCATCTGCACCAGCTTGCCCAGACTGATCATCAGACCGGCAGCGGGCATAACGGCGATGACCGTCATCAGCACCTTGCCCAGCTTCTGTAAGAAGTCGAAGTTGATGAGCCCCTTTTTACCCGGAGCCGCTTTTGTTGTTGCCATGATGTTCCTCCTTATTCCTTTTGCATCGTTTTGTGCAAGCGTTGCACTACGTTTGCATTACTTTACGCAACAAGGATAATCCAACTCCGCAATTTTTACAAGAGTTTTTTGGGTCAAAAACAAGCTTTCTACGTTTTCTACAATCGCGCGAAGGATTATTTGTGGAAATTGTCGAAGGTACGCAGGCACGGTGTTGCACAGTTTACGCAATCCCGTGCGCAAACATTGACATTGCGCGCAAACAGCTTTACAATAGAACTACTATATCAGGGAGGAACAAACTATGGCAGTTACCATCAAGGATGTTGCAGCGGCAGCGGGGGTCTCGCCCTCCACGGTATCCCGCACCTGCAAGGACAGCCCTTCCATCAGCCGGGAGACCAAGGAGCGGGTGCGCCGCATCATGGCGCAGCTGGGCTACGAGCCGAATTTTGAGACTGAACCGGTGGAGGCTTTTTCCAAGACCATCGGCATCATTCTGCCCTCCTCCCAGCGGGACGTCTACGAAAACGCCTTTCATCTGGAGATCATCCGCGGCATCGGGCAGTTCTGCAACCTGCGGCGGTATGTGAACACGGTCATCACCGGGCAGGACGATGCCGAAGTGCTGGACGCCATCCAGAGCATGGTGGCCAACGCACAGGCGGATGGGTTTATTTTGCTCTATTCCAAAAAGGACTGCCCGGTGGCGGCGTATCTGCGCAACGAGGGGCTGCTCCATGTCATTGTGGGCAAGGCAGCGCAGTCCGCCAACCAGACTATCTACATCGACAACGACAACGCCCTTGCCGGTGAGGAAGCTACCGATTACCTTTATGAGATGGGCCACCGCCGCATTGCGTATTTCGGGGTCAATAACGCCATGCTGTTCTCCGCAGAGCGCAAGCGGGGTTACCAGATGTCCCTGCTCAAGCACGGCATCATTCCCCGGGAAGAGGACTGTGTGGAGGTCAACACCCTGAACGACGCCTACGAGGGAGCGCTGAAAACCCTGCTCACTGCCCCGGACCACCCCACCGCCATGCTGGTCAGCGACGACATCCTTGCCGTGGTGCTGGAACAGTTCTGCGGCAAGCTGGGGCTGCGCGTCCCGAAAGACCTGTCCATCGTGTCCTTCAACAATTCGCTGTTCTCCCGCATCACCAGCCCGCAGCTGACCACCGTGGACGTGAACCCCTACCAGCTGGGCATGGAAGCCGCCAGCCAGACCATCAACCACATTGAGAACCCGAACCTTCTGGCCACAAAGATCATCGTGCCGCATAAGCTCATCCCCCGGGAAAGCTGCTGCCCGCCGCCGGAGGTCTATAGCAATTCAACTTTTTAATGCAACAGCAACATCGTTGAATTGCATATCGCAGAGATGCCGTTTTGATGTTGCGCTAATTTCTTGACTTGCGATAATAAGAATAATGGGATTGTTTTCTCTTTTTCAGAGAAGAGGGGGTACAGAGCCCTGCTATGCAAAAAGTCCACTTGCCCCTGCGATCGACCAGATAAAATCGCCCGCATTGTGGTCAAAATCAAATGAGGCCAGACTATAAACAAAAAAATCCAACAATTTCTAACGTGAAGTCGTTAGATTTATAGTCCAGCAAGGCTGGACAAATCCGAACTTGTCGGGGCAAAGCCCCTCCATCTTGCTTGCGCAAGACCGTTCTGTTGCTCAAAAGCCCCACTGGGGCTTTCGTTGCTTCGCAAACGCAAACTTTTTTCTCCGCAATCGGTGGTCAGAGTGTCCTCAAAACGGACGGTTTGGGTGCCATCCTTGTAGTTGAACGTGATCAGCATCCGGTCATCGTACAGAAAAATGGCATTTACAAAAATTTCAATCCGCGCTTTCCGCTGTTTTTTCTGCGAAATATCGAATTTTCTGAATTTCATCAGCCAGAATCGAATGAAATCTTCATTGAAGCTGGGCTTCTTCAGCTTTTCGTCTGCAATTTTTGCAGTCAGCTCATCTTTCTGGATTTCCAGCGCTTCCAGACGCTCTTTCGTTGTCCGGGTGTACAAGCCGTCCTCGATCGCCTTCATCAGGTTGTCCAGCTTTTTGTTGACCTCTCGCAGTTGCTTTTCCAGCAGCGGGATCGTGGTATTTTCCTGATTCTGGACATCCATGACCAATTGAACGATCTTGTCGATCACCGCATCGTCCTGAATCAGATTCATGGTCTCCCGGACGACCAGATCTTCCAGCCAGTCCTTCTGCACAGTCTTTTTGTTGCAGCCCTTACGCCGCTTGACGTTGGCGCATACTTATATTTTTTCAGCAAGTGCTTCACCATCTTACGCATACTCGCACGGGCAGTTTCTTTTTTCTGCAGGTCTATTACGCTCGCATTACTGAATTTCTGCGTTTCCAGCCATCTCCATTGCAGCGTTCGATTGACACAGGTTGAGTTATCGGCAGATACAGCAAACACAACGGGCGGCTCTGGTAACAGAGCTGCCCGTTGTGTTCGTTTATGAAAAGGAGAACTTAGATCTCATACCACTTGATCTCGTTGGCGTCCAGATGCAGCGCAAAGCTGCTGCCGCCGGTGGTGTAAACGGTGGTATCCTGCGGCTCGTAGGTGTTGTTCACCACGCAGTACTTGCCGTTTTTGACGTAGGCGTGCACCTCCACGTTGTAGTTGGAGCTGAACCATGTATGCAGTTCCTCCTCGCTGTGGGCACTCCACAGGATAGCGCGGTAAAGGGTGCGGCTGTTGGCAAAGCTGTACGGCACGCCGCTGATGTACACGGCACGCCCCTTGCCGAAGTCGTGGGCGGCCATCTGCACTTCCTTGTTCCGCTGCACCAGCACTTCGGTGCCTTCGAGGGCGTAGATGTTCTTTTTGCCCTCGCCAAAGTCCACGGGTTGATCGGCGTCCTGTAGGATAAAGTGGTCGGGGTGCTCCTCCCAGTTGTATTTGTCGTAGTTGAGGGTGAAGCCGTTTTCTTCCTCCACGCCCAGCACGCTGGCAAGCTGGAGAATGTGGCCCTGATACGGGTGACCGGAAGGCTCACCCACGCCGATAAAGCCGCCGCCGTTCCAGACGAACTTGCGGATAGCGGAGGAAATCTCCGGGTCTTCCCACCAGATGCCGCCGGTGTGTGCGGTGTCGGCATCGCCGACATTGATAATGACATCCAACGAATCCAGCAGATGCGGGTCGTTCTTGATGTCCTCAAAGCTGATGAACTTCACATCAAAGGGCGCACCGGACAGCATCTCAATGACACCGGCATAGCTGTAGTTCTGCTTGTAATAGAGGGCGTGATGCACCATGTGGCAGCCCCAAGCCCGCATTTTGCCCCAGCAGTTCAGCACGGCCACTCGCTTGACACAGTAGGGCGTGGTGCCCTTGATGTTCTCGTAAAGTTCGCGGAACTCGTTGCAGACGCTCTCCACGTAGTCCACGAACTCCGGGAACTGCAAGGCCAGTTTCAGATAGCCGCCATAGCCGATGCGGTCGATGGGCTTGCGCAGGATAGCGCGGCGGGCTGTAACCCAGTTCTCCTTGGCTTCCCGCACCGGGTCGCCGCCCTCGTGGAAGGTGTCCGGGAAGAAGTACGGCAGGAAACGGCCCTCGGTGTACTTCACGCCCTCAATGTCAGAGATCAGGCGCAGGGTGGAGCCGTTGCCCACGCTGCCCACTACGGCATCCAGACCGATGCTCTTGAACTCCGGCATAAAGGGTTCGGTGCCGATCCAGTGGTCGCCGAGGAACATCATGGCTTCGCACCCGCACGCGTGGGTGATGTCCACCATCTCCTTGGCAAGCTTTGCCACTTCGCGGCGCTGGAAGGCCTGAAAATCCCGGAATTCCTTGCTGGGCACCCGGTACTGGTTGTTGTAGTAGCCCTGATCGATGATGTACTCCGGGCGGAACTTGTAGCCCACTTCCTGCTCAAACTGGTTGAGGATATAAGGGCTGACCGAAGCAGAGTATCCATACCAGTCCACGAACTTCTCCCGCTTCAGCTCGTCGAAGATCAGGGTGAACTGGTGGAAGAAGGTGGTGTAGCGGATGACGTTAACATAGGGGTGCTCTGCAATGAACTTGCGCAGGCGCTCCATGGAATACTTGTGGGTCTTGGGCTGACGCACGTCAAAGGTGATCTGGTGCTCAAAATTCGTCCAGCCGTTGGTGGTAGCGTTGTACATATGCACCGGGTCCCAGATGAGGTAAGCCAGAAAACTGACGGTATACTCATGGAACGGTACAGCCTGCACGGTCACGCTGCCGTCGGCGTAGCTCCACTGCTCCGGCGGCACGGGCTGACCGGTGGTTCGATCCATGACCTCCCACCAGCGGGTGATGTCGTCGTTGGTGTTCACCTGCATCAGCTCCGGGCTGATGCCCTTCATCAGCGGGATGGTCACGGTGTCGCCGGGTGCGGTGTAGAAGCCGGTCATGATGTAGCACTGCTGCACCTCGTCCGGGTTCGCCTTGGCCCATGCGTTATCCTTGCGGGTGGTATAATAGGTGGAGTAGATCTTTGCATCGGCATCCTTCAACTGCTGCGGGAAGTCGGTGCCGTCGCAGTCGCGGATGGCGTCTGCACCCCACTTTTTTAAGATCTCCAGCGTTTCGGGCACAACGTCCAAGTCGGTGGGGATGGTCACGCGCCCGGACTTTCTTGTTTCATCCATAGGGATTCTCCTTTACCTCTCTTATCCTCAATCCTGATAGGTCGCATTGTAGATGGCCAGCACTGCCAGCAGCAGCGCTACGCCCACCAGCATGATGCCAAGCCCTGCCAGCTGCCCGGTCATTTTCCAGCCGGACACCACCAGCACCAGTGCCAGTACGAACAGCACCAGCATCAGGATCATGCGCAGGGCGGGATGGTTTTTCCAGTATGCTTTCATCGTTTGTCACCTTAACCTTTCAGGCCGCCCACGGTCATGCCCTGCGTCAGCTGCCGCTGCACGCAGATGTACAAAATCAGGGTGGGCAGCATCACCAGCACAAGACCTGCGTACATGGTGCCGTACTGGGCAGCGCTCTGCTGCGCCTGCATCAGGTTCAAAAGACCTACTGGCAGGGTGCGGGGTGCCTTGGTGGAGCTCATCAGGGTCATGGAGATGATATACTCGTTCCAGAAGGACAGGAAGTTGAACAGGATGATGGTGATGATGGAGGGCTTTGCCATGGGGAAGATGATGCGGGTCATGGTGGAAAAGTAGCTCGCACCGTCGATGTAGGCGGCCTCCTCAAAATCGTGGGGCAGGGTGGCAAAGTAGCCCGACAGCAGGTAGATGGTAAAGGGCAGCGCGGTGGCGGCGTACACCACCGCCAGCACCACCAGATTGTTCAGCAGAAAGCCGCTGCCGAAATGGCTTTTCAGCCACACATCGCCGTCCCGCAGCATCAGGAAGATGGGCACCACGATGTAGTTCACGTTGATGAACAAGCCCGCCATGAACAGGGTGTTCAGCACCTTGCACCCCTTGAAGTGGAAGCGGGACAGGCAGTAGGCGGCGGGCAGGGCAACGACCAGCAGCAGCGCCAGCGCCAGCGCGGTGACGATGACCGAGTTGAGCATATATTCGCCCATTTTCGCGCCGTTCCATGCGTTGACAAAGTTCTGCCAGTAGAACCCGGCGGGCAGTGCCCAGGGGTTGCCGTAGAACTCTGCATTCTGCTTGATGGAGGCCATGAACACCCATGCCACCGGCACGATGATGGTAACGGCCAGCAGGATCAGCACAAAATAGATAAAGAACTTATAGAGACCTTCCGCAGAGCGGGAAGATTTTTCGGTGGTATTCTGCATCTTCTTCCCTCCTTAAAATTCCAGCGTATCGCGGTTGGTGACCTTGTTGACACAGGCGGACAGGGCAAACGAGAACAGGAAGATTACCACGCCGATGGCCATACTGTAACCATACAGGCCAGCGTCTTTCTGGCTGTACATATAGCTCAGCGCCACATCCGATGCGCCGTTGGGCCCGCCGCTGGTCATGGCCTTGACGAAGAGGAAGGCCATGTTGATGGTAGAGATGATAAAGAAGGTGAGGGTGGTGCGGATATTCGTCCAGATGAGGGGGATGGTGATCTGGAAGAACTGGGTCAGCCGCCCGGCACCGTCCAGATTGGCGCTCTCGTACAGGCTGATGGGCACGGCAGACATGGAGGCCATGTACATGACCATGTAGTAGCCGATGGCCTGCCACACCATGGCAATGATGATGGAGGGGATGACCAGTTTTTCGCCCTTCCACAGGATGGGGTCGCTCATGTTGCGGAACAGGCCGATGATGCTGTTCAGCATGCCGTTTTCCGGCTTATAGATGGCAGAGAAGATGCCGGAGATGACGACCACCGACAGGATGTTGGGGATGTAGAAGATGATGCGGAAAAAGTTCTGGCCTTTGATCTTCTCCCGGGTGAGGATGGCGGCAAATACCAGTGCAAAGGCGAAGGTGATCAGGGTGACCGTTACCACCAGCAGGATCATATTCTGCATGGAGCGGATGAACTGGGCGTCCCGCAGCAGATGCTGGAAGTTTTTAAGCCCCACAAAAGTCTCGTTGGGAGAATAGGCACCCCGCTCATACAAACTCATGCGGAACACGTTGAGGGTGGGCAGGATCATAAAGAGGAAAAACAGGATGGTAGCTGGTGCCACACAGAGGAATACGAACCGTTTGCGGCTTTTATCCGTTCTCATAGGGGATTGACCGCTCCTTTCTTGATGGTACTGTACAGCCCAAAAAAGCGGAGGCGGTAAAAACCGCCCCCGCTGGGCAGGGCTTAATTACTCGATGATGTTGGCGCGCATCTGGTCGCTGGCGGACTTGATGCCATCGATCCACTGCTGCTCGGTCATGCTGCCGGACACCAGAGAGTTGACAGGGTCGAAGAACACGGTGCGCACTTCCACGCCGGGGATGGCGCTGAAGGCTGCAAAGTTGCCCATGGCGGCCTTCGCGCCGTTATCGTAGATGGAGTAGAACATCTTGTTGTCGCCTTCCAGACTGTCGGCGATGCCCAGCACAGGCTGGATAGCGCCGCTCTCGGCAAACAGCTTGCAGGCTTCATCGCTGTACAGGTAAGCCACGAACTGCTTGGCGGCATCCTGATGCTCGGCACCCGCCGGGATCCATGCCTGCTCGAACCAAGTGTAGCTGTAACCATCGCCGCCGGCCTTGACAGCGGGCAGGGCGGTCATGCCCCACTCAAAGCCGTCTGCACGGGGAGCCTCGGCCATCTCGCCCACGATCCAGGTGCCGTTGGGCATGAACAGGGCCTTGTTGTCCAGCACCAGCTGCTGGTTCTGGGTAAAGTCCTGATCGTTGGCCTGTGCGGGGGTGATGGGGTTGGTGTAGGAAGCCAGCTTTGCCACGATATCAAAGCAGGTCTTTGCTTCGGGGGTGTCCCAGATGCCTTCTTCGTAGTGGGTAGCCTTGTTGAAGAAGTCAGGGCCGCCTGCGGCGTACATCAGTGCGTAGAAGAATGCGTCGAAGTAGCCGGTGGTGGGGTAGGTGAACAGATAGGTGCCCTCGGCAGCAGCTTTATCACCCAATGCCCACATCTCGTCCCAAGTAGTAGGCACATCCCAGCCCTTTTCCTTCAGGAAACCGGCGTTGTAGAACAGGCCGCAGGGACTGTAGAACATGGGAGCCAGATAGGTTTTGCCGTCGCCGTAGGGGTTGGTCAGGGAGGTGTCGGTAAAGCCGCCGGCGATCTTCTCGCTCACCTTTTTGCTCTCGCCGGGCACGGTCATGCTCAGCACGTCAGTGATGTCGGCGATCAGGTTGCCCTTGATGAACTGCTCGGTCAGGGCAGCTTCACGGCCGGTGGCCAGATGGACAACGTCGGGGTAGTCGCCGCCCTGCATGGAGGGGCCGATGACGTCCTCCAGCTTCTTGTCGGTGGTCAGGTCCACCTTGATGCCGGTCTGGGCGGTAAAGGCCTCGGCGACCTTCTTCCACATCTCAGCGCCGTAGCCGGTCTCGATGGCGGCTACCTTGATGGTAACGTCTGCAGCCGCCGCTGCGGAAGAAGCGGCGGTGGAGGATGCCACGCTGGATGCGGTGGAGCTGGAAGAGCCGCCGCAGGCAGCCAGACCCAGTGCAGCGGCGCCAACGCCGGCCGCCTTCAGGAAATTACGACGAGAAATACGATTCATACTATGTTGCCTCCATCATTTTGTTCCATTCAAACACAGCCGGGCAAACAGGCTTTGCCCGAAGGACTGTGTGTTTTTCTGTCTCCAATATAAATTCTTTCGCTTCCTTGCTCAAGAGGTTTGTTGTTTCATTTTTTATAGATATTGCTTTCTGAAAAAATTTTCCAGCAAAAGTGCTAAAAATCTTTTAAAAGTTTCAGCATAATCCCCAACCTGTAACTGTTTTGACATATTTCGAAGGGACTTGAGAAACAAAAATATAAAAATTAGCCTAAAATCAGGGCTTGCTTTTTTTGTGTATTCCCTCTATAATGAGGGTAAAGTGCACGAAACAACGCACCATTTTTTGGTAATGTTTTCATAATGTTGCGTTTATTTTTAGAAAATTTGCGTTTCCCGAAGGAGCCGATCATCTATGAGTACCCAGCGCTTTGATATCCGCCACGCGCCCGCCCCGCGGGAATCCTTCCGTCTGCTGTACATCAGCAAGAGCCGGTTTGGCGGCGATTGGAACAGTACCACCCACACCCACTCCTGCACGGAGCTGTTCTACTGTCTGAGCGGAGAAGGTCAGTTTTATCTAAGCGGTCAGCTTTATCCGGTCAAACCGGATGATATGGTCATTGTGAACCCGCAGGTGGAGCATACCGAGCTTAGCCTGAACGCCTCGCCCTTGGAGTATATCGTGCTGGGCGTTGCCAGCATGGAGTTTTTGTTCAGCAAGGCAGATACGAACTACGCCATCTTCAATTGCCGGGAGAACCGGGAGCGGATGGTCACGTTGCTGCATATGCTGCTGGCCGAGGCCGACCGCAGCTTAGACGGCTGCGAGACCGTTTGTCAGGACCTGCTGGAGGTACTGCTGATCTGGCTGGTGCGCTGCACCACCATTTCGCTGCAGCTGGAGGAGGCTGCCCCGACCGAGAACCGGGAGTGCGCCGAGATCAAGCGGTATCTGGACACCAACTACCGCGAGGATATCTCGCTGGACCTGCTGGCAGAGCTTGCCCACCTGAACAAATACTATCTGGCCCACACCTTCCAGCGGGAGTACGGCATTTCCCCCATTACTTACCTGAACCGCCGCCGCATTGAGGAGAGCAAGCATATGCTGGGCAACACCAGCTACAGTCTGGCGCAGATCAGCGAGCTGATGGGCTTTTCCTCCCCCAGCTATTTCTCCCAGTGCTTCCGCAAGGCGGAGGGCATGACCCCCAACGAATACCGCCGTCAGACGCGGCAGGGAAAACGCCCCGCCCCGACAAAACGGCATGAAATATAACGAAAACGAGGAATTTATGATGAAATCCGTTACCCTTTCTCTGCTCCAGTCTGCTGCAAATGCCTTTGATTTTGGCGGGCCTGTGCTCTGCGATGCTCACCACTATGGTGAGGGGCATATCAACGACACCTTTGTGGTCTGGCGGGAAGATCATTCCAAACGCTTTATTTTGCAGCGCATCAACACAGATACCTTTACTAACCCGGTGGGCCTGATGGAGAATGTCTGCGGCGTGACCCGGCATCTGCGGGCGAAAATTCTTGCCGAGGGCGGCGACCCAGCACGGGAAACGCTGAATGTCATCCCAACTTTGTCCGGGTCGACTTGCTATCTGGATGCAGACGGCGGCGCATGGCGTGCCTACGACTTTGTAGAAGATACCATCTGTTTGCAGCAGGTCGGCAGCGAAGCCGACTTCCGCACCGTGGCCGAGACGCTGGGCAAGTTCCAGAACCAGCTGGCGGATTACCCGGCCTCCACCCTCCACGAGACCATCGCCCGCTTCCACGACACGCCCAACCGCTATGCCAATTTTGAAAAAGCCCTCGCCGCCGATGCACTGGGCCGGGCAAAAAATATCACGTCGGAAATCGAATTTATCCATGCGAGAGAGCAGGACTGCCATGTCCTGCTGGATCAGCTGGCAGCTGGCGAAATTCCTCTGCGCGTCACCCACAATGACACCAAGATCAACAATGTCCTCATCGATGCCGCTACCGGAAAAGGCATCTGTGTCATTGACCTCGACACCGTGATGCCGGGACTTTCGGCCTACGACTTCGGCGATTCCATCCGCACCGGTGCCAACGACTGCGCTGAGGATGAACCTGACCAGAGCAAAGTCCATTTTGACCTGCATCTGTACGAAGTGTTCGCCAAAGGGTATCTCTCCACTGCCGGGGCATCCATGAGCATGGCAGAAAAAAAGAGCCTTGCATGGGGCGCAAGGCTCATGACGCTGGAATGCGGCATCCGTTTTCTGACTGACTATCTGGAGGGCGACCATTATTTCCATATTGCTCGCCCGGATCACAACCTCGACCGCGCCCGCACCCAGTTCACACTGGTGCGGCAGATGGAAGAGGTTTTCGATCAGATGCTGGAAATCGTCTGCCCGGACAATCACTGATTTCGCAATCTCCTCCATTCGGATACAGCAAGAAGCATGGACGCTCTCCTTTTCGGGGGCGTCCATGCTTCTTTTTACAGCTTATGCCCGATAATGTGCAGCGTGATGTGATTCTGGAGATCATTCACAAGCATAAGGACCACCTTACCTCTCTGGAAGCCGCACTCGCAGATGTTAAAGACCAGACAGCATAACAACAGGCACATGGTATGCTGTTTACCGATGTCCAAAGGAGCGTGCGTTTGAACAAAAAGAAAAAGCCCACAAACACTTCCCCTTATCCCGATGAAGTCATCGACCGTCTGGCGCGGGCATTCTACCCGGCCATCCTTGCCTGCTGGAACAGCGAGGAAGGCCAACGGTCACTTGTCGGGGCGGAGGCCCCTCCATCTTGCTAACGCAAGACCGTTCGGTCGCTCAAAAGCCCCACTGGGGCTTTCATTGCTTCGCAAACGCTAATTTTCCGAAGAAAACAAATAATCCGAACCCATCTCCTATCGGAAACAAGTTCGGATTATTTTTGTTTGGTCCGAGTGGCGAGAATCGAACTCACGGCCTCTTGAACCCCATTCAAGCGCGCTACCAAAACTGCGCTACACCCGGATATCTGTTTGCGTTTGCCGCTCACAGCTTGATTAGTATACCCGACTTTTCCCGTTTTGTCAAGCGCTTTTTCCAAATTTCTTATGCCGTTTTTACATTTTGCTTTCCCGGCCTTTGCCCGCCGAAGGGATGCGCGAAAGAGCGTTATTTTCAAAAATCGCTATACACATCTTCCTCGTCATCCTCGCAGATCGGGGTGGTGTCGTCCGGCGGTGCGCCAAACTCTACCGTGGCAAAGGCCAGCGCGAACACGCTGTCTGCCCCGGCGTGCAGCAGTGCCTGTGCACAGGCGGCAGCCGTTGTGCCGGTGGTGATCACGTCATCCACCAGCAGGATGCGCTTGCCCTCCACCTGCTGCGGCTGTGCCGCCCGGAACGCACCTGCTACGTTGGCCATGCGCTGCTCCAGCGGCAGACCAGCCTGATGCCGTTTGGCGCGGGTGCGCACCAGCGCCTGCGGTGCCAGCGGCACCTCCATGGCTTTTGCCAGCGGCAGCGCCATCAGCTCCGGCACGTTGTAGCCGCGCTTTTTGCCGGAGGCCGGCACCGGCACGATCAGGTCGTACCCGATAGCTGCCCACGGCACCGGCTGCGGGAGCAGCTCGCCGTACTGTACAGTCAGTTCTCCGCCAAAGGCCAGCTGCACCAGACGGTTGCCCATCTCCACAGCCCGCCACGGCTTGCCCTGATACTTTGTGTTCAGGATGCCGCGCCGCACACAGCCGCTGTAGCGGTAGGGCGCAGCTGCACCAGCCAGATTGCTGATATAGTGCTGCGCCGGGTCCAGCCGGATGCCCGGCTTGCGGCGCAGCGCTTCCAGCTGCTCTGCGCAGTCCGGGCAATCCCGTACATCTCCCAGCACCCGGCCGCAGAAGGGGGCACTCACGCGGGTAGAGCAGCTGCCGTACCGCCCGCAGCGTCCTGCGCCGGGGGTCATAGTAGTCCATCAGTCCTTTTTGACTGCCACGATCACCCGCACGCGCTTGCCTGCTGCGCAGCCAAAGTTATCGTACCAGCCGGTCAGGTAGTAGCCCTCGGAGTTCACCTCGGAAAGCTTGGTGGCATAATACTGACCCTTGTACCACAGGTACACCTGCATATCGTCAGCCGTCTCGTAGCGGGTGCCGTTGCTCATCACCGATGCTGCGCCCACCTTGTCGATCTTCATGGGCATCAGCTGGATCATGGTCTTTACCGTGCCGTTCACGTTCTGCCGCACTGCCAGACCGCCCGCCAGCACCGGATACTTGACGGAGGTGGAAAAGCTGGCCTGACTACCGTTGACGTAGCAGATATAAGTAGCGCCGCCGCCCACAAAGTTGAGGATGGTGCTCATGGGCTGACCAGTGATATCGGCCAGCTGCTTGAGACCGATGCTCAGCAGCGAACCGGAGCTGCTGGTGATGCGGTTCCAGACCGTGCTCAGCAGCGAGCCGTCAATGACGCCCCACAGGATCTCGCTGGTGGTGGGCACCAGTACATCGCGCAGATCATCCGTCACCGTCGTGGTGTTGGTGCTACTGCCGGTGCTGCCGGAGCTGGAAGAGCTGTTCCCGGAGGAACTGCTCCCCGAACCGGAGGAGCCGCTGCCGGTCAGGGTGCCCAGAATGGAGCTGGCGTTGACGGCCAGATTCTTCACATCGTCCAGCACGCCGTATTTCCACAGGTCGCCGGTGACATCGTTCAGGATCAGGCGGTCGATCTGCCCCTGCTCATTCAGCGTATAGTAGCGCACGGTCAGGGCGTTCAGCTTTGTCCCCGCTATTCGGCTGGGACGAACCGTCCCAGCCAACCCCTCCGATGTCGTATCCAGAATTTGTACGTCATCGGCCAGAGCATAGTCCCCCAGCGCGGTGGCGGTGTCGTTGATGGTGCCGCTGACCGATTTGGACTCGATAGCGGTCACCTGCTCCCCTTCGGGTGTCACGCTGATCTCTACCAGCCAGCCGGTGGGATAGTTCAGGCTTTTGTCGATGTTCACGGTGCGGATGATGCCGTCGGTGCACATCACCGAGATCTTTTGCAGCACATCTGCGCCGTTATCCTCTACAAGACTGCGGTTGGCGGTCTGCACCACGCCGTAGAACACGCTGTCGGCTTCCTCTCCGGTGATCACATCGGCTACCTCGTTGTCCATGCCCAGCAGCAGGGTAACTACTTCGCCCACGCCGCCGCCGTTCAGGGAGGAGATCTTGGACGCCACCGCAGCGCTGCCCAGACTGTAGGTGCTGCCCGCCACAGTCAGTGCGGTGGGTGCGCTGGCGCTGGGCGATACCGCGGTAATACGGCCTGCGGCGCGGCGGGTATAGATCCACACCGTCTGCAGGCTTTCGCTGTAATAGTACACATCGTACTTGTTCAGCTCTGCCGAAGCGGAGGTCTTATCGTTGCGGTAGACGCTCACCGGCGTAAAGGGCAGCTGGGTGCCCTCCTCCGCCACAAAGGGACCCTTGCGGCTCTTGAGCAGCACCGAGGAGGTATCCACCTGACCGTTGGACACCGTAAAGCCCAGCGAGCTGCCGTAGGCGCTGCCGCTGGCGGTGTTGGCGCGCAGGGCGTTGTACAGCAGCAGGGTGCACTGCTCGTAGGTCATAGCCTGACCCTGCGTGCAGGTCAGCTGATCCCGCAGACCGATCTGCTGCGCCTTGTTCAGCTGTGCCTGCGGGAAGGAGCCGGTCAGGTCGGTGGTCTTATAGCTCAGCAGCTTCAGCACCGCTGCACAGGCTTCCTCCAGCGTGACGGTGTTGTCCGGGCGGAAGGAGCCGTCGGTGTAGCCGTTCATCCAGCCCTGCTGCACCGCAATGCGGATGTAGGGTGCCCACTGGGAGTTGCCGGGCACATCCCGGTACAATGTGCCCACAGTTCCCTGCGCGTCCACACTCTCCCGGTAGGTGGAAAAGGACACCAGCATTTTGGCAAAGGCACCGCGGGTAACGTTGGCGCCAAGCTCCTGACCGGTGGGCACAGCGCCCAGAGTGATAGCCGTCTGCAGAGCCGTATTGTTGATGCTGGCCGCCGAGACCGGCAGCACCAGCACCGACACCGCAATGCTGACCGCCAGCAGAAATGCGAGAATCCGTTTTTTCATTGGTCGTACCTCTTGTTCTTTGTTTATCACGCCGCCGCGCTCAATCGTAGCGCAATGCTTCAATGGGGTTCAGCCGGGCTGCGCGCCGTGCCGGCAGATAACCGAACAGCACGCCGATGCCCACCGAGATGCCAAAGGCCACCACGATGGAGTTAAAGGAGGGGCTTACCGTAACGGTGGTATCAGTCATGAACATGGGCAGCACCCTGTTCGCCACCATGGACATTACATAGCCCAGCGCAATGCCTAAAACGCCGCCCAGCGCAGAGGTGGTAGCTGCCTCCACCACGAACTGCGCCAGAATGGTGCGTTCCTTTGCGCCCAGCGCCTTGCGGATGCCGATCTCGCGGGTGCGCTCGGTGACCGACACCAGCATGATGTTCATAATGCCGATGCCGCCCACCAGCAGCGAGATGCTGGCGATGCCGGTAAGTATCACGATGACCATGTTGATCATCTTGTTCATTTCCTCCAGCCACTCGCTGGCACTGTACACATAGTAGCCGTTCTCGCTCTTGAGGATCGACATCAGTTCCTCTTCCATGGTGGTCTTGGCCTCGTTGGCAAGGCTTTCGTCGGCCATCATGGCGGTGTAGCAGTCCACCATGCTTTGGCTGGAAAGCCGAATCACGGTGGTGTAGGGCAGGTAAACGCAGTCATCGTCGCTGCCCTGCTGCATGGTAGGGTCGCTGACCTTGGCAGACAGCACGCCTACAACGCGGAACTTGTTGGCACCGATCTTGAGGGTCTGTCCCACGCCGTTGCCGCCAAAGGCCACGCGGTTGAGGTAATCGCCGATGACGCAGACCTGCTTATTGTCCTGCATATCCATGTACTGCAGGCCGCGCCCCTGAACGATCTGGTAGTTTTTCATTTCGGTAAAGTTTTCGTCCACACCGCTTATGTTGGACCAGCGGTAGCTGGTAGTACCGATCTTCAGCGTACCGCTGGCGTTGCCGCCGAAGTTGACCTGCGGCGACACCGCCTTGATCAGATTGGAATGCCGCTGGCAGATGTCGTACATCTCCTCCACCGGCACGGTGCGGGAGCCATAGCCCCACACCTGAATGCTGAGGGTGTTGGTGCCCAGTGCGGAAAAGCTGTCCCGCATACTTTTGGTCATACCGTTGCCCAGACCCACGATGACGATGACCGCCATCACGCCGATGATGATGCCCAGCATGGTCAGAAAGGTGCGCAGCTTGTTGCTCCACACGTTCTGGATGGCCTGCCGGAAGGTTTCAAAGATCATGCCTGTTCCTCCTTTTCCGGCGTTTCGGGCAGCAGGGTGGGCTGCACCATGGCCTCCGGTGCGTGGGAGTCGCCGTCATACACCACCTGACCGTCCTCCAGCCGGATGATGCGGTCGGCCTGCACGGCAATGGAGTTGTCGTGGGTGATCAGCACTACGGTGTGTCCCTGCTTGTGCAGCTGCTGCAAAAGCCCCAGCACCTCGCGGCCGGTATGGGAGTCCAGCGCGCCGGTGGGCTCGTCTGCCAGAATGACCGGCGGGTTGCGCACCAGTGCCCGCGCAATGGACACACGCTGCTGCTGACCGCCGGAAAGCTGGTTAGGGCGGTTTTTCAGCTTGTCGCCAAGCCCCACCTGCTCCAGCACCTCCCGGGCGCGGACATGGCGGTCGGCGCGGGAGATGCCCGCATACACCAGCGGCACCTCCACGTTTTCCATCAGGTTCAGCTTGGGCAGCAGATTGTACTGCTGGAAGATAAAGCCCAGCATCTCGTTGCGGATGGCGGCCAGCTCGTTGCGGTTCATCTTGCCCACATCCCGGCCGTTGAGCCGGTAGGTGCCGTGGGTGGGCACATCCAGACAGCCGATGATGTTCATGCAGGTGGATTTGCCCGAACCGGACTGGCCCACGATGGCCACGAACTCGCCTTTTTCGATTTTCATGGTGATGTGGTCGGCAGCCTTTACCGTGGTATCGCCCATCTGGTAATACTTGCACACCGCATCAAACTCGATCAGAGCGCTCATTCATCCCTCCTGCGTCAATTCACCACAACTGCACCGGTCTCAGCGGGGTCAATGCCTTCTGCCGGCTCTTCAGCGTCCGCTGCGGGTTCTTCGGCGTTTTCCGTCTCCTCCGGCAGCATTTCCTCGCCGCCTTCGGCAGGGTCTGCGGCGTTTTCGGTACCGCCGATCACTTCACCGTCGGAGTAGTCGTAGCCGCCGTCGTCATAGTAGCTGTCGCTGCTCACAGAGCTGGGGTCGTAGGCGATGGTATCACTCTCGGACAGGCCGCTGGTCACCTGCGTATAGTTGTCATCACTGACGCCGGTCTTGACCTTGACGTACACATAACCCTCCGGTGCGCTCATGGAAGCATCAGCGTTCACGGCGCTGGGAGAATCCTGCCGCACCAGCACATAGCTGCCCCGCACAATGGCGGCGTTAGGCACGGTAAGCGCATTTTTGGCCTGTGCCACCACGATCTCGGCGTTGGCGTTCATACCCGGGCGCAGACCGGTGGTCTCGTCAATGCGCACGGTCACCGGGTAGGTGGTGGTACCGCCGCTGGTATCACCCTTCATGGACACACGGGTGACCAGACCCTCGTAGGTCTTATCCTTCACGGCGTCTGCGGTCACCTGTACGGACTGCCCCACCTTCAGGCTGCTGACCTGCAGCTCGTCCACTTTGATAGTCATTTCCAGATAGCTCAGGTCGTAGATGATGCACAGGTCGCTGCCGGTGCTCAGGGCATCGCCCACCTTGGCATTTTTCTCGATGATGGTGCCGCTGATGGGCGAGGTGATGGTGTAGTTATCCATGGTGTCCTGCATATTCTGCATGGACAGTTCCGCACCGCGCAGGGTCTCGGAGGCAGACTGGATGGACTCGGTCAGTTCCTCACCGCTGAGGGTCAGGATGATGTCGTCCTTGTTCACGTTGCCGCCCTCCCGCACATTGATGGCGGTGACAGTACCGGAAGTCAGCGCAGTCAGGGTGCGCTCGGCCTGATACTGGAAGTTGGCTGCCGCAATGGAACTGACCCCGTTGACAGTAGCCGTAGCAGCCTGTGCCGTGGTCAGACCGCCCGCGTTGGACACCGAGAGGGTCACAGTGCGGGTAAGCAGGTTGCCGGTGCTCAGGGCATCGGTGCCGGTCACGGCGGTAATGGTGCCGGGCAGCACCTCAAAGGTGCCGTCCAGCGTGACCTCGGCGGTCTGCCCTACCGAGAAGTTGGCAGCATCCGCAGCCGGGAACTCCAGCACCAGATTCATCTTGGAGCTGTCCCGCACCACGGCCACCTCCTGACCGCTCTTTACCTCATCGCCCTTGTTCACCTTCAGGCTGCTGACGACGCCCGCCACCTCAGCACGGACATACTGGCGGTCTACGGTCTTATCGTAGCTGCGCTGCGCCTGCTGCAGGGTGATGGCTGCCTGCTCCACCTTGGTGGTGGCGTCGGAGGAATCCACCGTGTACAGCACAGTGCCCTCTTCCACGATATCGCCCTCTTCAAAGCTGCCGGTCAGCACCTTGCCGGACACCAGCGATTTGACACTGTAAGTATTGGCGGGATTCAACGTGCCGGTGACGCTGAGCGTGTTGGAAACATCCCGGGTCTCGGGCATGACTTCCGTATAGGAAGTATCCACATTAGCGGGCTTTGCGCTCTTGGGCTTCAGCAGCCACCAGCCGCCTGCCAGCACCACAATAGCTACCGGCACCAGCCACTTCCAGTTCTTTTTGGCAAAGGCCGCCGCGCCGCCTTTTTTCGGTGCAGCTGCTGTGCCCTGCTGCGGGTCGGCGGGCTGTTTAGACTTGTTCCAGATCATTCTTGCCGTTCCTCCTAGGTTCTTTTATGACAAGATACTTTTTTGTAAAAAGCATCCATCAGAAACTCTTATTTGTAGTGTATCGCATTTTGCCCCGATAAACAAGCGTCCAATTTTCGTTTCACGGCATTTCCACAAAGTTTCAGCTTTTTTTAACAAAAAGGCTGCTGCACAAAATCACTGTGCAGCAGCCTTACGGGTAATTATATTACAGCGGCTCAGACCTCAAAGTTGGGGTCGTCCTTCAGCATATGGATGTTGGACATAAAGGCGCTCTGCTCGGGGTCGGTGAACTCGGCATCCTTCACATACTTGTTCAGCACAGCTGCGGTGCGCACGGGGTCGGCAATAGTGCCGGCACCGCCGATGCAGCCGCCGGGGCAGCCCATGCCCTCCAGCAGATAGCCATTGTACTTGCCGGCCTTGGCCAGCATCAGCAGCTTCTTGCAGTCGGCCAGACCCTGTGCGGAGGCGATCTTCACCTCCATGTCGGGACGCCATTCCTTGATCTTGTCGGCAACAGCCTTGGCAACGCCGCCGGACTGTGCAAAGCCGCGGCCCGCAGCAGAAGCGTAGCACAGATCCATCTCGGCGGGATCCACTTCCAGATTGTCCAGATCCAGATCCTTGGCTTCAATGATACCTGCCAGCTCCTCAAAGGTCAGCACGAAGTCCACATCGGAGCGGACGGTACGGCGGGAAGCTTCCAGCTTCTTGGCGGCGCAGGGTCCGATGAAGCACATACGTGCTTCGGGGTCGGCCTGCTTCATCATGCGGGCGGTGAACACCATGGGGGTCATGGTCATGGAGATGTTCTTGGCAAGGCCGGGGAAGGTGGTCTTCGCCATCATGCTCCATGCCGGGCAGCAGGAAGTAGCCATGAAGTCCAGCTTCTCGGGCACTTCCTCCAGGAAGTCGTGTGCTTCGTCCACGGTGCACAGGTCGGCACCGATGGCGACCTCCACCACATCGCAGAAGCCGATGGCCTTCAGGGCGGACTTCAGCTTGCCGGTAGAAGCCAGAGAGGGGAACTGGTTGATGAAGGCGGGAGCGACCAGCGCATAGATGCGGTCGCCGCGGTTGAAGCCCTGAATCAGCTGATAGATCTGACCCTTGTCGGCAATGGCACCGAAGGGGCAGTTCACCAGACACTGACCGCAGGACACGCACTTGCTGTAATCGATCTCGGCACGGCCCAGCTCGTCAGAGTGGATAGCACCCATGCCGCAGGCAGCGGCGCAGGGACGCTCGGTCTTGACGATGGCGTTGTAAGGGCAGACGGTGACGCAGCGGCCGCACTTGATGCACTTGTCCTGATCGATGGTGGAACGGCCGCTCTCCCAAGTGATGGCCTTCTTGGGGCACACTTCCATACAGGGGTGTGCAAGGCAGCCCTGACACAGGTCGGAAACTTTGACCAGCTTTTCGGGGCAGCGGTTGCAGGCAAACTTGATCACGTTGACCAGCGGGGGATCATAGTACTTATCGGCGATGGAGGCGTCCTCCAGACCGGAGACAACGCTGTTGTGCTCGTCCATGCGGCGGGTGGGCAGACCCATAGCCAGACGCACGCGCTCCTCAACGATGGCGCGCTCGAGGAAGATGTCCTTGCGCAGCTTGCCCTCTTCACCGGGGATGATGGTATAGGGGATCTTGCGCATCAGGTGGTTGGCCTGCTCGCCCTTGACGTTGGCGTAAGCCATGCGGGCGACCTCGGTAAACACCTGACGGCGGATCTGGATGACCGTGGTATTGATTCCTCTGAAACTCATTCCAATCTCTCCTTGCTTTGAAACAGCCATAAAACGGAGCCGCCTGCCCTGTGTGCAGAGCATAAAACGGCGCTATACGGGCGCGGATGGTACCGTGCTGGTTGCTTACAGCACGCCGAACCCGATGAATCCATCTTCATTTTAACATAAAGACGTGCGTATGGAAAGGGCAAAATACAAAAATCGTTAAAAATTTATTGTATTCATGCGGATGCACAGAATGTACAAGTAAAATGAAAAATTTTCAGCAAAGTGCTGCACGCACCCGCTCGCCGTCGTAGCGGCCAAGCTTTACCCGCACGATCTGCCCGCTCTCGCAGCCGGGAGCGGAGACCACCACCGGGATGTACAGCCGGGTGTAGCCGGTAAACAGCGTGCCGGACAGGGGCGTTTCCAGCAGCACCTCGTCCTCGGTGCCCTCAAAGGCAGCCAGTGTCTCGCAGCGCACCTGCTCGGCTACGGCGTTCATGCGGCGGCTGCGCTCCTGCTTTTCCCTCTCGTGGATCTGATCCGGGAAATCGTAGGCCGGGGTGCCGCTGCGGCGGGAGTAGGGGAACACATGGACCTTGACAAAGCCGATCTTCTTCAAAAATGCGCAGCTCTCCTCAAAGTCCTCTGCCGTCTCGCCGGGGAAGCCGCAGATGCAGTCGGTGGTAAAGCTGACCGGGCGGCTGCCGTAGGCGGCGCGGATCTGTTCCACCACCTGTGCGTACTCCTGCGCGGTATACACCCGGCGCATCCGGCGCAGGGTGGCGGTGCAGCCGCTCTGCAGGCTCAGGTGGAACTGCGGGCACAGCTTTTCCACCGCCGCCAAGCGGGAGATAAATTCCGGGGTGAGCATATCGGGGTCAAGACTGCCCAGACGGATGCGCTCGATGCCCGGCACCTGTGCGCATTTTTCCACCAGCTCCACAAGGTTCGTGCCGGTGTCCAGCCCGTAGCTTGGCAGGGAGATGGCGCTGAGCACCACCTCGCGGTAACCGGCAGCGGCCAGCTGGTGCAGCTCGGCCAGAATGCTCTCCTCGGCACGGCTGCGCACCGGCCCGCGGGCGCGGGGGATGACGCAGTAGGCGCACTGCCGGTTGCAGCCGTCCTCTACCTTGATAAAGGCGCGGGTGTGGGTCTCGAACCGCTCCACCGGCAGCTCCTCGAACTGCTCGCCGCGCTGGTGCGGGGCAATGGCTACGATGCGCTCGTGGCCGTCCAGCAGCTTTTGCACGTTGTCCAGAATGGCCTTGCGGTCGCCGTTGCCGCACACAAGGTCGGCTTCCATAAACTGCGCGGCTTCCTCCGGGAAAGCCTGCGGGTAGCAGCCGGTCAGCACCGTCACCGCACCCGGGTTCTCGCGCTTTTTGCGGCGCAGCCACTTGCGGCTTTTTTGGTCGCCAAAGTTGGTCACGGTGCAGCTGTTCACAATGAACACGTCCGCAGCCTCGCCTTCCTGCGCAATGGTAAAGCCGTTGGCACGGAACAGCTGTTCCAGTGCGCCGGTCTCGTTCAGGTTGACCTTGCAGCCCAAGGTATAAAAACAAACTCGCATGAGAGGGGTTCCTTTCCACAAAATGGGATAAAAATAGGGTTTACTCTTCATTATATAACAAAACAACGGCAGCACGCAAGACCGGAATTGCACCGTCCGGCGGCAATTGGTGGAAAACCGGGCGCAAAAAAGGCTGCTACACAAAGCACTGTGCAGCAGCCTTCAACAGGTGCGAATGAGATAGGATCAGGCCGCTGCCACCTTCAGCGCAACGGTGATCTTGCCGTTGACGACCTTCAGGTTGTTGGCAACGGTGGAATCAAATTCGTAATTGGCGGGTACCTTGTCGTTGTTCTTGGCGACCTCGGCAATGATCTTGCGGGCAGTGTCCTCGTCGATGCCGGTCACGCCCTTGGGGAAGCTGTGCTTGCCGGAGGTGACGCTCTTGCCGTTGACCAGCACCTCGTACTCGACCTCGACCATGGCGACCTTGACAGCGATGATCATGCTCTCCTTGCCGGTCTCCTTGTCCTTGACGAAGGTAAGGCAGTTCGGATAGTCCTTGTCCACGGTCACATCCGCGCCGCGGTATGCCTCGGGACCCTGTTCCTTGACCAGCTTCAGAGCCAGATTCAGGTTGCCCTTTACCGTATTGATAAGAATGCGGGGCATGGTCTTGCTGAAAACCTCGGTATAGGTCTTTCCGTCATCAACGCTGCCCATGATCACCAACTTAACATCATCGAACCAGGAGCAGCCGGTCAGCATGGAAGCGCCGGCAGTGGCGACCGCGGTAACACCAGCCAGCTTGAGGAACGTACGGCGAGAAATCGTGCTCATAAGAATCCCTCCAGAATAAAATCAATACATATCCAAAACACAGGGGATCTCCTGTTGGTCATAGCATACCGCAAAATAAGGCGTTTTGCAACGGATGTGTTCACACTTTGTAGATAAGCACTGAATTCCCGCACAAAAACTGAATAAATTGCCCAGCGGCATACCTGCAAAAGCGGCGGCATACACTGCAAAAAGAGAGTTTGCGCGGGGAGGTATGAGGAATGGAACGGAGAAATCTGGCGCTGCTGTGCGCGGGGGTGATCTGCTTCTGGCTGTTTGCGCTGGCCTTTGGTACGGCGCAGGGCAAAGGGCTGCGCATCCAGCCGGCGGTGCAAACGCAGGCAGAACCGGCAGTGCAGCCCCTGACGGTCACCCCGCCGCAGCTTACCCTGCCCTGCCGCGCGGCGATGCTCATCGACCAGACCAGCGGCACGGTGCTTTATGAGATGAATGCCGACCAGACCATGCCCATCGCTTCCATTACTAAGGTGATGACCCTGCTGCTCACCTTTGAAGCGGTGCACGCCGGGCGGCTGACCATGGACACTGCCGTGCCGGTCAGCGAGCACGCCTACCACATGGGCGGCAGTCAGATCTGGCTGGAGCCCGGGGAGCAGTTCACGCTGGACGAGATGCTCAAAGCCATCTGTGTGTCCTCCGCCAACGATGCGGCGGTGGCAGTGGCAGAGCTGGTGGGCGGCAGCGAGACCGCCTTTGTGCAGCAGATGAACGCCCGCGCCGCAGAGCTGGGCATGGAGCACACCACCTTCCGCAATGCCTGCGGGCTGGACACCGAGGGACATCTTTCCACCGCACGGGACGTGGCCATCATGAGCCGTACCATCCTGAATACCTGCCCGGAGGTGCTGCACTATACCGGTATCTGGACGGACACTTTGCGCGGCGGGCAGACCCAGCTGGTGAACACCAATAAGCTGCTGCGGCGGTACAACGGCATCACCGGGCTCAAGACCGGCACCACCGGCGGGGCGGGCGTGTGCATTACCGCCAGCGCCACCCGGGACGGGCTGGACCTCATCGCGGTAGTTCTGGGTGCACCTTCCAGTAAGGAGCGGTTCGAAGCCGCCACTACCCTGCTGGATTACGGCTTTGCAGCCTACCGCGCCGCACCGGTGCCCCTGCCGGAGGATCGCCCGCTGCAATTAAAGGTAAAGGGCAGCACGGAGGAAACTGTGCCGCTGGATTATGCTGCTCTGCCGCAGACTGCCCTGCTGCCCGCAGAGAGCGCCGGGCAGCTGACCGTGCAGCTATCCCTGCCTGAGGTGCTGGAAGCCCCGGTGACCCGGGGACAGACGGTGGGCAAGGCACAGCTGCTGTGCGGCGAAGCAGTACAGGGGGAGTACCCGGTGTGCGCCGCCGCCGATGCGCCGCGCATGGACTTTGATACCGCCTTGCAGCTGCTGTGGGACAGCCTGCGGGGTGCTGCAGCATGACCCTGCGCCGAAAAAGGCGCTTCAGCGCACAAAAGTGCGCCGGACGCCCGGCAGAGCTGTTGGATACCTGAACAAATATGGATGAAGAAACAAAAAAACACTATTAAAATTGTATGAAATCTAAGGAATTTGACCTTGACTTTACCCGGAGGGAACGGTACACTTATACCAAGATATTTCCTCGCAGGGCAAAGACCCGGCAGATCGTTTGGAGGTTTTAATAATAATGAGTGTCGCACTGAACACGAAACACCTCTCCAGCTTCATCAGCGAAGAGGAATATGCAGCTATTTATCCGCAGGTAGAAGCCGCCCACAAGCAGCTGGAAGCCAAGAATGGCCCCGGCAGCGATTTTCTGGGCTGGATGACCCTGCCCCGGGATTATGACAAGGAAGAGTTCGCCCGCATCAAGGCAGCCGCTGCCAAGATCCGCGAGGACTCTGACGTTCTGGTCGTGGCCGGCATCGGCGGCAGCTATCTGGGCGCACGCGCTGTTGTGGAAGCCGTTAAGGGTATGTACCACAACGAGCTGGAAGATGGTCTGAAGATCTACTTCTGCGGCAACAGCATCAGCCCCACCTACCTGAACAACATCATCAGCCTGTGCAAGGGCAAGCGCTTCTCCATCAACGTCATCTCCAAGTCCGGCACCACCACCGAGACCTCTCTGGCCTTCCGTGTGCTGCGTGAACTGCTGGAAAAGGAGATGGGCGTGGAGGAAGCCAACAAGCGCATCTACGCCACCACCGACCGTGCCAAGGGCACCTTGAAGCAGCTGGCTGACGCACAGGGCTGGCCCACCTTCGTAGTTCCCGATGACGTGGGCGGCCGCTACTCCGTGCTGAGCGCCGTGGGTCTGCTGCCTATCGCCGCCGCCGGCATCGACATCGATGCTCTGATGCAGGGCGCTGCCGACGCTATGGAGCGCTTCTCCGTGCTGAGCCCCGATAACGATGCTTACAAGTACGCCGCCATCCGCAACATCCTGTACCGCAAGGGCAAGGCTGTGGAGATCCTGGAGTGCTACGAGCCGGACTTCACCCTGATGAACGAGTGGTACAAGCAGCTGTTCGGCGAGAGCGAGGGCAAGGACAACAAGGGTCTGTTCCCCGCAAGCTGCATCTTCTCCACCGACCTGCACTCCATGGGTCAGTTCATTCAGGAAGGTGCCCGCATCATGTTCGAGACCATCGTGGACGTGAAGAAGCCCGCGCAGGATCTGTTCATCGACCCGCTGGAGGGCAACTTTGACGGCCTGAACTTCCTTGCAAACCAGAACATGAGCGTGGTCAACCGCAAGGCCATGGAGGGCACCATTCTGGCACACACCGACGGCGGCGTGCCCGAAGTGCTGATCGAGGTGGACGACCTGTCTGCTTATAATGTGGGCTACCTGATCTATTTCTTCTGGCGTGCCTGCGCCTGCAGCGGCTACCTGCTGAGCGTGAACCCCTTCAACCAGCCCGGCGTGGAAAGCTACAAGAAGAATATGTTTGCCCTGCTGGGCAAGCCCGGCTACGAGGGCCTGACCGCAGAGCTGGAAGCAAAGCTGAAGTAAAAGCCGAACGTAAAAAATGATCTCCCGCCGCAAGGCGTGGAAAATACAGGAGGACTGAACTATGATTAAACTGATTGTTGGTACCAAGGGCTCCGGCAAGACCAAGGCTATGATCGACCAGATCAACGACGCGGTCAAGACCTCCAAAGGCAATGTTGTTGTTGTGGAAAAGGGCATGAAGCTCACCTACGACATCGCTCCTGCAGCACGTCTGATCGATCTGGACGAGTACAAGATCTCCGGCGGCGAAATGCTGTACGGCTTTGTGGCCGGCCTGATGGCAAGCAACTACGACATCACCGACCTGTACATTGACGGCATCCTGAAGGTGCTGGATCACGATATCAACCGTCTGGGCGTTGTGCTGGATGAGATGGCAGCCATTGCCGGCGACAGCGTGAAGGTCACCGTGACCGTCAGCGCAGACGAGGCCGCACTGCCCCACGATGTGAAGAAGTACCTGTAATCTGATAAAAGAACAGGGCTAAAAGCTTTTCCAACAGGCAGAAGACCGGAGAAAAATAAATTTTTTCGGTTTTCTGCCTGTTTTGGTGTTGACAAAGGGTTGCTTTGGCGCTATACTAACAAAGCAGCCTTTTCAGAGGTGTACTATGCAATTTGACCTGAGAAAGTTTATCACCGCCGGCGCAAGACCGTACCATGCAGAGTTTCAGTGTGATTTATCTGCGTACGATTATGCCGGTGCAAGGATCCCGCAGCCGGTCACAGCCGTCTTTGATGCGCAGACCGATGGCGACGAGGTTCAGATAACATTGCGGGCAAAGGCATTGGTGCACGGAGAGTGCGCCCGCTGTTTGGACCCGGTCACCCGGGAAGAGACAGTCGATACGGAGTGGATCGTCAAGGAGCGGGATCTGGATGACCCGGATTTCGATCTTCCGCTGGATGAAAAAGGACACTTGGACGTAGACGAATGGCTCAATCAGGAGTTTATGTTCCAGATCCCCACGGTGCTGCTTTGCAGCCCCGACTGCGCCGGGCTTTGCCCGCAGTGCGGTAAGAAAAAGGCGGAATGCACCTGCCCACCGGCAGAGCAGACCGATGCCCCCGTAGACACTAGGCTCGCGATCCTTAAATCACTGCTGAACAGATAAACCCATCAAGGAGGTGCAAAAATATGGCAGTACCTAAGAGACATCTTTCCAAGGCCCGCCGCGACAAGCGTCGCAGCAATGTTTGGAAGCTGGAGGCCCCCGCACTGGTGAAGTGCAGCAACTGCGGCTCTCTGAAGCTCCCCCACCAGGCATGTGGCAACTGCGGTTACTACAAGGGCGAGGAAGTCATCAAGAAGGCCTAATTTGCGCGTAATTGGTGGCATAATGGTGTTATGTACAGAAGGGGAGGGCGCAAAGCCTTCCCCTTCTTGTTCTTTAGAGGAGGTGGATGCAGATGGCGATACGGATCGAGCAGGTAGATGCCGGCAGCGAAGCCGAAGCTCTTGGCCTTGCCCCCGGTGACGAGCTGCTGAGTGTGGACGACAACGAGCTGAACGACACGCTGGACTACGATTTTTATACCGACAGCAGCAGCTTCCACCTGAAAGCCCGGGTAGCAGACGGCATCCGGGAGTGGGAAGTGCAGCGGCCGCAGCGCGGTCCCTTTGGCTGCGGGTTCAAGACCTATCTGGGCGATGCAAAGCATTCCTGCTCCAACCACTGTATGTTCTGCTTCATCGACCAGCTGCCCCCCGGTATGCGCGAGAGTCTGTATTTCAAGGATGATGACGAGCGGCTGAGCTTTTTGTTCGGCAACTACATCACCATGACCAATATGCAGGATCACGAGATCGACCGCATCATCAAGATGCACATCTCCCCTATCAATATCTCGGTGCACACAACCAACCCTCAGCTGCGGGTGCGGATGCTGGCCAATAAGCGCGGCGGCGAGGTGCTCAAGTACCTGCCCCGGCTGGTGGAGGGCGGCATTGCCGTCAACTGTCAGCTGGTGCTCTGCCGCGGCGTGAACGACGGCGACGAGCTGCGCCGCACCCTTGCCGACCTGCTGGAACTGACCCCCATGGTGCAAAGCATTGCAGCCGTGCCCTGCGGCATTACGGATTACCGCAAAAATCTGTACCCGCAGGTGCCCTACGATGCAAAGACCAGCGCCGAGGTCATCGACATTATGGAAGAATTCGGCGATGAGTGCAAGCGCCGCCACGGCAAGCGCATCATCTACCCCAGCGATGAATGGTATCTCAAGGCAGGCCGTCCCATCCCTGCGCCGGAGTTCTACGAGGACTACGACCAGCTGGAAAACGGCGTGGGCATGATGCGCCTGTTCGAGGAAGAATTTCTGGCCGAGCTGGACAAGCCCCACCGGGTCTACGGCACCAAGGAACTGGATGTGGTCACCGGCACCATGGCAGCGCCCCTCATCACACGCATGATGGAGGAGCTGCACCGCCAGTACCCCATGATCACCGTGCACGTCCACACCATCCAGAACCGCTTTTTCGGCGGCAATGTGGGTGTGACCGGCCTGATCACTGCCACCGATATCATAGACCAGTGCGCAGGCAAACTTGCCACAAAAACGCTGGGCATCCCGGCTGTGATGCTGCGGGAGGAAAAAGATACCTTCCTTGACGATATCACGGTAGAGCAGCTGGGACAGCAGCTGGGCGTAAAGGTGGAGGTTCTGCCCACAGCAGGCGGAGACGAAGCCCGCGCTTTGCTGCGCAGCGGCCTGCACATTGCCCGCAGAAGAAAGAGCGGCAGCTGATAACGCCATTTTTATTGTATTTTACCCCTTTTAAGAAAGGAGGAGACCCCATGAGCAAACCGATCGTAGCAGTGGTGGGACGCCCCAACGTGGGCAAATCCACCCTGTTCAATAAGCTGTGCGGCCAGCGCCTTGCCATTGTGGAGGATACCCCGGGCATTACCCGCGACCGCATTTTTGCCAACTGCGAGTGGAACGGCCACGAGTTTTTGCTGGTGGACACCGGCGGCATCGAGCCCAAGGCCACCGAGGGCATTCTTGCCCATATGCGCGAGCAGGCACAGATCGCCATCGACACCGCCGACTGCATCATCATGGTCACGGACGTGCGCAACGGCCTGACCGCAGCCGACGAGGACGTGGCGCATATGCTGCGCCGCAGCCACAAGCCCATCATTCTTGCCGTGAACAAGTGCGACAAGGTGGGCGAAGCTCCCATGGAGCTGTACGAGTTCTACAACCTCGGCTTTGACGAGGTGATGCCCATTTCTTCCGTGCACGGTCACGGCACAGGCGACCTGCTGGATGCAGTGTGCGCACATCTGGACTTCAGCGAGACTGTGGTGGAGGAGGACCGCATCCCCGTTGCCATCATCGGCCGCCCCAACGTGGGCAAGTCCAGCCTGACCAACCGCATTCTGGGCGAGAACCGCATGATCGTGGCTAATGAAGCCGGCACCACCCGCGATGCCATCGACACCCCGGTGGACAACGCCTACGGCAAGTTCATCTTTACCGATACCGCCGGTCTGCGCAAGCGCAGCAATATCAGCGATGGCTTGGAGCGCTACATGGTGGTGCGCGCACTGGCTGCTGTGGAGCGCAGCCGCGTGGCGCTGATCCTTGTGGATGCCACCGTCGGCTTTACCGAGCAGGACAGCAAGGTGGCAGGCTACGCCCACGAGCAGGGCAAGGCCTGCATCATTGTGGTGAACAAGTGGGATGCCGTGGAAGGCAAGGAGACCAACACCATGGAGCTGCAGCGCCGCGGCTATGCCGAGTGCTTCAGCTTTATGGGCTATGCACCCATCATCTTCATCTCTGCCCAGACCGGCTACAACGTGAACAAGCTGATGCAGCTGATCCGGGATGTGGATGCCGAGAACGGTGCCCGCGTACCCACCGGTGTGCTGAACGAGATGCTGGCTCGCGCTACCGCCCGGATGCAGCCCCCCAGCGACAAGGGCCGCCGCCTGAAGATCTACTACCTGACGCAGGCCTCTACCCGTCCCCCCACGTTCGTGGCCTTCGTGAACGCAAAGCACCTGTTCCACTTCAGCTATCAGCGGTATCTCATCAACCAGATCCGCGAAAACTTTGGTCTGGAGCATACGCCCATTCGTCTGGTCGTGCGGGAGCGCGGCTCCGGCGAGGTGGGTGCCAAGGACGTATAACACGTCAGGAGGGCTCAGATGATGGAATCTGTTCTCATCGCTGCGGTGTCCGCCGTGCAGGCATACCTGCTGGGCAGCATCGACACCGGTATCCTCGTCAGCAAGTTTTTGTACCACGATGATGTGCGCAAGTACGGCAGCGGCGCTGCCGGCATGACCAATATGCTGCGCACCTTCGGCAAAAAGGCAGCGGCACTTACCGCTTTCGGCGATGTGCTCAAGGGCGTGCTGGCTGTGTGCATCGGCCGCTGGCTGTTCACCCTGATGCCGGAGAGTACCACGCTCTCGCCGTATCTTGCGGTGTATCTTGCCGCCATCTTTGCCATTATCGGCCACTTGAAGCCCCTGTATTTCGGCTTTAAGGGCGGCAAGGGCGTACTGGTGGCGGGTGGTACCATTCTGGCCATCCAGCCGGTGCTGATTCCCTTTCTGGCGGTCATCTTTCTGGCCTGCCTGCTGCCCACGGGCATGGTATCGCTGGGCAGCGTGACCATGGCGGCACTCTACCCGGTGCTCACCATCTTGTACGGTGTGTTCCGGGGCTACTCCGCCGCCGATCTTACCGTGTGTGCCATCGGCTCGGTGATCATGGGCGCGATGGTCATTTATATGCACCGCTCCAACATCCAGCGCATCCGCGAGGGCAAGGAGTACCGCTTTGGCCGTCACGGCAAAAAGTAACCTCAAATAGCACTACGCCCCGCAGCGGCCTTCTATCAGCCGCTACGGGGCGTTTTTGTCAGACAGCAGTCAATGGCAGGCCGCGTCTTTTCCGCTTCTCCAAGCTCTGTGACCGATTCGAAACATTTTTGTGAAAGACTGCCAAGGCGCATTGACAACGCCGTCCGGTCATGTTATGTTAGTATTGACAAATCAGTACTTTATAGGGCATTATATACACTGTTTCACCATGCCGCAGCTGCGGCAGAAAGGATAAAACCATGACCACTGCCTTAAAACGTACCGGCGCTGCCCTGCTGACGCTGCTGATGTTCTGTGTGCTCACACTGGGCGCTTCTGCCGCAGCCAATACCCCCGTTGGGGTCAAATTCTGGAAGGAAAAGTCCGATAAGGGATCCATGGCCAACTCTGGCATCGATTCTGACCGCGAAGCCACCCTTACCCGCCAGTCCAACGGCACCTACACCCTGACGCTGCCCGTCAAGCAGGTGACCAAGCTCAATGTGACCGGCTACCTGTCCGGCCTGACCATCGGCGATGTGACCTACGCCGGCACCCTGACCGGCGATATTGAAAAGGGCAACGGCATCCTGACCATCAAAAACCTGCCTGCCTCAGTGCTGACCGGCAGCGAGGTGGGCAAAGCGCTGACCGTGACCTGCAATATCCAGATGGATCTGAGCCTGCTGGGCGAGATCAACACCACCGCCCGGATGTGCATCTGGGCAAAATAAGCCGCACGATAACAAAAAGCGCCGTTCCACCCGGGACGGCGCTTTTTGCTGTTCAGCAGTCGATGTGCTTTTCCACAAAATCGGTGGCCATCTTATCCAGCTGCATTACCGCGTTTTCTGCGCCCTTCATCACCTTGCGCACGTTGCGGCGCATCTGGCGCTTGCTCTGGGTGGCCATCATGGCACCGGCAGCCCCCAGGGCTGCACCGGCGGCCATGCCCACTACCATGCCTGCGGCAGAATTTTCTCGCTGTTTCATTCTGAATTTCTCCTTTCGGCCTGTCATGACAGGGCTTGCAGTGCTATTATTTCCGCAAAAGAATCTGGTATGCGCTTTTTTTATGCAGCAATTTGTGGTATACTGTTGTATGATGCTTTTTATAGGCCGCTGCGCGCGGCTTTTCGGCAAGGAGGTTTTCCTATTTGCAAAAACCCGTTGAACCAAAAAAGATCCTTTGCATCCACGACCTGTCCGGCGTGGGACGGTGCAGCCTTGCAGTGATCCTGCCCGTGCTGTCGGTCATGGGCTTCCAGCCGGTGGCGCTGCCCACGGTGGTGCTTTCCACCCACACCGGCGGTCTGGGCATCCCCGCCCGGATGGACAGCAGCGCCTACGGCATGGCCGCGCTGGAGCACTATCAGGCGCTGGAACTGCAATTTGATTGTATCTATACCGGCTATCTGGGCGGCGAAGCACAGGTAGCGCTGGCTGAAAAAGCCTTTGCCCTGTGGCCTGCCGCCTACAAGGTGGTGGACCCCGTGATGGGCGATAACGGCAAGGCCTATTCCACTGTTACCCCGGCGCTGATCGAGCGCATCCGCAATCTGTGCCGCGCGGCAGACCTGATCCTGCCCAACTACACCGAAGCACAGCTGCTTTTGCAGCAGCAGCCCGTGACCGAGCAGCTGGACGATGCCGCCGCGCAGGCGCTGGCAGATGCTTTGCAGCCGCTGGCCCCCAACGCGGTGGTCACCGGCCTGCCGCTGGGCAAGTACATCGGCTGTGCCGGTACCGGCACGGATCGTTTCGTTATCAAAAAGCTGCATATCAGCCGCAGCTTCCCCGGCACGGGGGATCTGTACGGCGCAGTGCTCATCGGCTCGCTGCTGCAGGGCAACGCCCTGAGCGCTGCTGCCGATAACGCCGCAGAGTTTGTTTCGCTGGCTATTCAGGGTACGCCCTGCACGCAGGACACCCGCTTCGGCGTGTGGTTCGAGCCGCTGCTGCCCCGTCTGTGTCCCCTGCGGGAGGAACCGGAGGGCATCTTATGATGAACAAGCCGACTTTGAATATCGTTCTGGTAGAGCCCCGCATCCCCCAGAACACCGGCAACGTGGCGCGTACCTGCGCCTGCACCGCCTGCCGTCTGCATCTGGTAGGCCCCATGGGTTTTGCCATCGACGACAAAAAACTCAAGCACGCCGGGCTGGACTACTGGCACTATCTGGACATTACCTACTACGACGGCCTTGCGGACTTTTTCGCCCGCAACAACGGCCCTTACTATTACTTTACCACCAAGGCTCCCCAGCGCTACACCGATGTACAGTACCCGGACGGGGCTTATCTGGTGTTCGGGCGCGAGGACGCCGGTCTGCCGGAGGCGCTGCTTGCGGAAAATCAGGAGCACTGCATCCGTATGCCCATGCGGGACACCTGCCGCAGCCTGAACCTTTCCAACAGCGTGGCGGTGGGCGTGTACGAGGTGCTGCGGCAGTGGGATTTTCCGGAGCTGCTGGACCACGGCCACCTACGAGATTATGAATGGAAATGAGGGAAATTATGAGCAAGATCGCGATCCTGACCGATTCCTCCTGCGATATCCCGCAGGAGATGGCTGAAAAGTACGGCATTGATATCATGAGCTTCCACATCCTGCTGGATGATGTGGACTACGTTGAGCGTGTGGACTGCACCAACACCGAATTCTACGATAAGATGCGCGCGGCAAAGGGTGTGCCCTCTACCGCCGCCATCACGCCTATCCAGTTCTGTGAAAAATACTGCCAGTATGTGGACGAGGGCTACACGGATGTCATCCATGTGCCCATCAATAAGTCCGGCTCCTCCACCTACAACAACGCCCTGATGGCGCAGGGTATGCTGCGGGAAGAGCGCCCGGAGCATCATCTGAACATCCATCTGCTGGACCCCCACACCTATTCTATGGTGTTCGGCTGGTATCTGTGCGAGATGGCACGCAAGCTGCAAAACGGCGCAGAGATCCGCCACGTCATCCACGAGTTTGAGCGGCAGATGAACTGCATGGAGGTCGTGCTGGGGCCTTACAGCCTGAGACAGATGAAAAAGAGCGGCCGCATCTCCGCCGCCGCAGCCGTCATGGGCGAGCTGATGGGCATTCGTCCCATCATTACCCTGATCGACGGCAAGACCAAGGTGGAAGCCAAGGTGCGCGGCGATGAAAAAGTCGTGCCCGCTATGGTAGACCTGTGCCAGAAGCGCGCCGGGGATGTGGAGGACTTTGAGTATATGATCGGCCACACCAACATCCCGCAGGCAGAGGATCTGGAAAAAGCCTGCCGCAAGGCCTTTGGCAAGCCGCCGCTGGCCGTATTTGAGCTGGGCGGTGTGGTCTCTGCCAACACCGGCCCCGACACCGTAGCGCTGACATATACCGGCCACCCCAGAGGTTAAAACCATTTGGAATGGCCGCCGCTGCGCTTTGGCCATATTCAGCGGAATCATTATTTGAAATTTCGGAATACCGGAGCGTCTGCGGACGCTCCGGTATTCCATTTTTACATGAATACGCCCAGAGCAGCGCGGCGGGCAAGTTTTAATCGTCCTCTTCCCATTGCAATCTGTCCGATTTTGTGATATACTTCCTTCTGCTGTGCTTTTTTGTGCAGTATCCTCAAAGAGCAACTTAGGATTTTAGGCTCCCCGGCATCACTCGAGCAGTGCCGGGCAAAACCCACAGGAGCTGGCGGTTCCTGTGCGGTCAAAATCAAACCGCTGGAGTATTATCATGAATCAGAATTCTTCCGTCCGTAAGCTGGTGCACTGCGGTGTAGTGGCAGCCATCTATGTGGTGCTGTGTCTGGCACTGCAGCCCCTTTCCTATGGTGCTGTGCAGGTGCGCGTGGCCGAGGCTCTGTGCCTGCTGCCCGTGTTCGGTGCCGAGTACATCGTAGGTGTTGTGCTGGGCTGCTTCCTTGCAAACCTGCTGGGCTCCACCATCGTGGATGTGATCTTTGGCACACTGGCTACCCTGCTGGCCTGCCTTGTCACCTACAAGCTGCGCAATGTGCGCTTCAAGGGTCTGGCCATTGCCGCCAGCCTGCCGCCGGTGCTGTTCAACGCGGTGATCATCGGCATTGAGATCGCCGTGATGTTCCCGGACCCCACGTCCAGCGCCCCCATCTGGCTGGCCTGCATCACCAACGGCATCTCGGTGGGCATTGGTGAGCTGATCAGCTGTACCGTGCTGGGCGTCGTGCTGGTAAAGCTGATCGAGAGCAACGCCGCACTGCGCAAGGTGTTTGCGACGGAATAACACAAGGAGGTTTCCATGCAGCCGAACGGTATGATCTTCTGGGACTGGAACGGTACCCTGATGGACGATGTGGATTTTACCCACAGCTGCCTGAACTGGATGCTGGAGACCCACGGCTACCCCCAGCGGTACGATCTGGCTGCCTACCGGGAGCTGTTCGGTTTTCCCATCGAGGACTACTACCGCTGCGCCGGGTTCGACTTTGCGCGGCACCCCTACCCGGAGCTTGCCGCCCGCTTTATGGAGCATTACAACGCCGGTGTGCCCGGCTGCGCTGTAACGGCACATGCCGTTGACACCCTGCAAACGCTGGCCCGCATGGGCTGGCAGCAGGCCGTGCTTTCTGCCTCCCGCCGTGATTACCTGATCGAGCAGGTATCCGCCCGGGGTCTGCAAGGCTTTTTTACCGAGTTGCTCGGCCTTGCGGACATTTACGGCGTAAGCAAGGTACAGCTTGGCACCGACTATCTGCGCCGCACCGGCATTGATCCTGCGGCCTGCGTGATGGTCGGCGACACCGACCACGACGCCGCGGTGGCTGCTGCCATTGGTGCGACCTGTGTGCTGTACACCGGCGGGCACCAGTCCCGCGCCCGGCTGGAAAAGGTCAGTCCCTACGTCATCGACGACCTTGCCCAGCTGCCCGCACTGCTGGAAACGATATAATATTAGTGGCTCAGAAACACCTGTCGGTGTTTCTGAGCCACTTTTTTTGCAGACAGCGGTCTGCCCTGTTCAAGTCCTGCTGCTTCGAAAGAAAGACCGTGCGATTTTCTTTTTTTAATCGTATTTACGTCTGCCCGCCCGAATTTTCCTGTTTTCAGCCCATTTAGGGAATTTTGTCGCTCTGTCAATCGCCATTTTCACGCCCTTCTGTTACAAGAGAACCAGAAAAAAGTTTAGAGGAAATGGGAAAAGACATGGTTTTTTGGGGCGGGTGTGCGGTTTCCTTCCAAAATCAGGAAAGCTACCATTAACGATATGTTCTCATACTGTGAACTCAGCATGAGGGCATATCGTTAATCAAAACTGCTTTTTAAACCGTTCAGCAAATTCCTGCCACTGGCCATGAACCAGTAGAGAAACCGCTTTATTTACCTTAGCGCCAAAAGTATGTGGTTTTGCAATACCTATTAGCCTACGCCGCATTTCACTATTGCTCATAGCAAATGGATTATCTATGCTAAACATCACATCGTAATTGCTGCGGTAGCGCAAACGCAGCGAATCATCAATTTTCTCGTTATTTTTGCAGACACCATACGTCCATGCAGTATGTGAGACATCATCTGCATTGTTTTTTTCATGCTGCTGCGCATATTCTCTGTACAAAGTATGAAACGGAACTTCATCTTCTGGCAACCAATCTCTCATGCACTTTTCTGCTGATGCGCCGAAGCCTGAAAAATGAATAAAGCGCAGCGAATCTCCCTGGATAAAATACTTTCCATTTTCGCAGGTCATGCCACACTCGTATAATGACCATGGTGCAAAATCATATCCACGATGTTTGAAAATATATGTATCAAAAAAGCACGGTGCCAAATCAATCCATTTTTGATCCGTGAAAATCCCACGCTGGATATCATCATAGCAAAACAGATATAAACGTTCTGCCCACCAATTAATAAATCTTTTTGCCTCATCTGAATTATTAACTGCAAGAAAACCAAGATTATAAACTCCGTGCGCTGTAGACGATAGTTCCATATCAATATTTCCCGGCTGAAGTAGATGAGGGCAAAGAACGATGGGTTTCGTATTCAAAAGTTCTCTTAATTCTACAAAATCCGAGTAAACATAACAATCCGGATCCAAATAAATAAATTTGTTTTCATTTGGATAGCTCTTTTGCAGATAACGAAAGAACTGACCTTTCACTGCAGTTGATGCTTCAACAATCGCATGTTTATAGATAAATTGGTCAAAGTTTCCTTCCCACATATCCTTGGACAGAATCACCTGATCAAACGCATCGAAGTTTGCGCAGTTCGGCATTTCTCGCTCTGTCAAACATACAAAAAACTGCGCATCCGGCATATGAGTTTTCACTGATTCTGCAAGGCATCTTGCTTTATGCAGATAGTTTGCACAGATCGATGTAAAAATAATCATATATTTTTCTCCTTAATTATGTTCGATAATCCATTTTATAAACTTCCCTAAAATCGGAATATTTTTCACGCCCTGAACCATTTTCAATTCAGTTTCCAATTTTTTTCGCAAAAAAATCTGTTCAATCAGAGCATCTCTCATAATAGGAATGACTTCATCATAATTATTTTTATAGAAATCCTTATGGTTTTCAAAAATGCGTCGATAAATCTGTTGCACTTGCGGACAACTTTCTTGAAATGAAGTTGTTCGTGAGACAGGTTTGATACGATAGTGAAATAACACCTCTGGAATCTGATAAATTTCCCTTCCCAACTCCAAAATCGAAAGCCAAAAATCGTAATCTTCCATTCCAGCATCCATATTTGTTTTGAAGCCACCAACAGTTTCCCAGTCGGATCGGTAAAACATTGATGTAACAAATACTATATTATCTAGCAACATCGCTCTTCGTGAATAATCCGGTAATTCCCATCGACCACTTTTTTCACCAAAAAGATCTGCCTGACAATATACAACTCCGATATCCGGCTGCGTTTCAAGTACATTCACGGCTTTTTCCAGATAAGTTGGCTCAATGGTATCATCTGAATCCAGCGGTAGAATATACTTTCCTCTTGCACGTTCAATTCCATAGTTTCGTGCCCCCGCCGGTCGCAGGTGATTTGTATGGAGAACCGTAGTTTTTCCATCATTAAGAGTAGAAAGAATTGATACTGTTTCCGAATCATCGGATCCATCGTCAACAATAATCAATTCAAAATTGGAATATGTCTGCCTTCGTAGACTGTCGATAGCTTCCTTAATATATCTACCATCATTATAGCATGGCATTATTACACTAACCAGTGCCGCACTCACTCTAGTCATCCTCCTACATCATCTTTTTATTTTTCAACTTCTCGAATCAGATCAAAAATTTTCCATAGCTTTCCATGTTTGATCTCTTCAACAAGCACTTGGAGAGTTTGAAAATGTTCTTTCAAAAGCGTCTTGTCTTGTCGAAGAGCCTCTTCTCGCCTTCCATTTTCTTCCATTTCCTTTTGAATGCGCTCTTTCAACAATATCTTATCTTGCCGAAGACTCTCTATTTCAGCTTTTTGATCTGTGATTTTCCTTTTTGAAACGAGATCCGTTTCCCTCAATTTTTCTTGAAGAGCCTCTTCTCGCTTTCCGCTTTTCACTATTTCTTTTTGAAAACATTCTGCCGCATACAATTCTCTTTCCCCGTAAAAGGGAACAAGCCTATATTTAATTTTTAATGCTGAGTACTCTTCATTAATCAAATAATTCATTTCATTCATATGGTTTCCCATATGAACAAAGAACGATTCATTACCTAATTTCTGTGCTGACGTCCAATTGTACGACATTTCACTTTCAGAATTTCCATATCCTATTATTTGTAGGTGTTCAATGATTCCTGAACCTTCATATGGTATAAACCGAATGCTCTTCATTAAATAATCTTTAGGCAACTCAACAGTAACTTCATTCCATCCTTCCTGAATTTCAACCGAAATCTCATTTTGAGATTCTCCGTCAGGAAGAATCCTCGCATAAACCGGCTCTTTGATTTGTCCATTTCCTAATAGATCAATTGTTTTTTGCTCCGAATTAAATGAAAGTTCTAGCAAATATTGATATACCTCTCCATATTTGCGCTGCTTCAAAAGATGTCCTAACTCAGCTCCAAGATCTTCATATCTTGAAGGCAATTCTGTATCCGAAACACATTTCAATACCGCTTCCTGCTTATTAATATAGAGTCCTACATTTTTGAGCATCTGACAAATAGATTCATATGCAAAAAAGTGAATATGGGTGTTGTCAAGTAACCCAAGTCTTCCATATGTAAAGCGATTTTGTAATAGCTCAATGATAACAGCATTGTGTGCAACATTTGGAACCGAAAGCAAAATCTTACCAGTTGGCTTCAGAAGCTTCGATGCTTTCTGTAGTGTATGTTCTGGGTCAGCAAGGTGTTCTAATACATCCAGCGCAACAATATAGTCATATCTATTTTCGGAAAAGACCTCATACCAGTAGTCCAAATTTAAATTTCCGTTTGTACCGACAACCGCCTTTTCAGCATACTGTGCCGCTAATTTTCCATCCTGCTCGTCTAACTCTACAATATCAATGTGGCATTTCTTTTTCTCATATAGTGATTTTGTTAGAGTTCCCCCAGCGGGGCCCAATTCTAAAACTCTGGAATTGACTTCAACATTTTCGAAAGCCCACCGATTTGTGCGGTTCTCTTCGATATTATAACCAAAGTCGTATTTGCTCATTTATCAACCTCTTTGCAATAAATTTTCGTATTGCAATCCAGCATAATAACTCCACCGTTTCCGCCAACATTCGTTATCTGAACATAGAGAACACCATACAGCCACGTTAAAACCTTATAATTGTCTCTCGAACCTTCAGAAACAGCAATCGATATTACATAGTCGCCGTTAACAATCGGTGGCATCTCAAATGTAAAATCCACTCGATTATATGTATTAGCCTTTACGGTAAAAGGCTTCTTAAATCCTGTTGATTCGCTGTTGCAGTTAATAATCCACAATCCTTTTACCGTTTCAAGAACGAAGCCAGTGATGCATTCTGGAATATCGACTTTTGATTCAAAAATTACAGATAAATTATATTGTTCTCCAGCACAACATGCGGAAACGCGTTCTCCTTTGGAATTTTTTAAGAAAGCACTCACTATTTTGACGTTATCGTTTAAAACGCTTTCATTTGAATATGTAATACCAGGCCAATCATCAATGTCAAATTTCTCTGCATCAAGCACGGCGTCCCCTTGCCCGATTTTAATTGATTCAGAACTTCTACGTTGCTTTTCCTGTTCGTAATCTGTACTACGTTTATTATTAATCAAATTCAAATATTGATTGCATACCTCCACGCTGTCTCCAACCATCATCTGCTTTCCATGCTCAATCCACAAAACTCTAGAACAGAGCTGCTTGATTGTACCAATATCATGTGATACAAATAATACCGTAATTCCTTTTGCACGTAATTCTTCAAATTTTCTATAGCACTTATTCTGAAAAAAAACGTCTCCGACAGAGAGTGCCTCATCCACAATAAGAATTTCCGGCTCAATACTTATTGCAACCGAGAACGCCAGTCTAGCAAACATACCGCTAGAATATGTCTTTATAGGCTGATAAATGAAGTCCCCAATATCTGCAAACTCAACAATTCCAGCAATTTTTTTATCCATCTCCTTTTTGGTAAATCCCATCATGGTACCATTCAGGTAAATGTTCTCGATTCCTGTATAATCTCGATTGAATCCTGCACCAAGCTCTAATAGTGCCGAAATTCTTCCATTCACAGTAATTTTTCCACTAGAAGGATGTGCTACGCCAGTAATAAGCTTTAGTAATGTAGATTTACCTGATCCATTTGTACCAATGATGCCAAAGGTCTCCCCTTGCTCTACATCAAACGAGATATTATTCAGCGCATAGTATTCACTATGGTACTTTTTCCCTGAAAAACTCAAAATTTCTTTGATGCGATCTTTTTGTTCTGAGAAAATATCATATTTTTTAGAAACTTGCTGTACTACAATTGATTTTTCTGGCATTCTTTATTACCCCTTATAATACATCATCGAAATGTTGCTTTGCTTTATTGAATGTCCGGCTTCCAATTAACCAAAGCACAATTGTAATTCCCCAGAAATATAAAGTATTGACCCTATGGGCATAGAACGGAATCTGGTAAACAAAGCAGTCACGATATCCATTACAGATATAATATATCGGATTTAAACGAATGAGCATCTGTGCACCTTTTGTTAATTGAGATGGATCCCAGAAAATCGGTGTCACCCAAAAACCTGTCTGAATAATAATTGATACAATATTGGCCACATCACTAGTAAACGGTGTAACAGCGGAAGTCAGCAAACCAATTGCTAAAGAAATAGCCATACAGCAAACAGCATAATAAATAACTTGCAGATAATAAAGATTCGGCAACCTGCCATAGCACAGATTCACAAAAATAATAAAGGCAATAAAAAACAGATGAATCAAGGTATTCGAAACAATTTTGATTGCAGGAATGATTTCTACTGAAAAATTCACTTTTTTTACAAGATAACTATATTCCTGAATACTATTAGTAGCCTGACTAACGGATTCTGAAAACAGATTCCATGACAAAAATGCAGGCATATACCACACAATAAAAGGAATATCTCCTTCCAGATTAGATGACTTAAAGCCTGCCTGAAATACAAGCCAAATTACAAGCATATTAATTAATGGCTGCATAACAGTCCACGCTGCCCCTAACACAGAAGATGAAAATCTTGATTTCACATCGTTCTTTGCAAGTTCAAATAAAAGTTTTCTTTCTTTAAAACATATTTTCAACATATTAATCACTCGTTTTTCTCCACAACCATAGATTTAAAATAGAAGCCCCAAAAGCTACCACGCCTTCCAATACTTCTTTAGAAAAGCCGACAGCATTTTTTTCCATCTCGGCGTATATTTTTGTCTGATAAAATCATTAATTTCTCGGTGACATTCTCCGAAGTTCAGCACATCTACATATTCCGAGAAATATTTCTGTACATCGTTATAAGCATGTTTAAGCTTTCGATCTCGCCGGAAATTATTTAATGGCACACGATACATACTTGTAATTTCATTCACCATTTTGAAATTTGTGTGTGCCGCGTAACGCACCCACAAATCCCAATCCTCCAGGTAGTCTACATTTTCTCGAAAGCCACCATATTGCTCAAAAAGACTCTTTTCAAACATCACAGATTGGATTGGGAGATAATTCGTATGCAGCAAATACATACGGTTAAACGGCTCTCGAAATCGGACTTTTTTTCGGACATCATAAAAAGTCCTTTTTCTTTTCCGATAAATTGCGGCGGCTTCCTCGGCAACGGAATAAACGGCCTTTTCCTCTGCTGACTGCAATGTTTGCAGTAGTATTTCTATATGTTCTGGGTATAACACGTCATCATCATCCAGAAAATTCAAGTACTTTCCCTGTGCTACCTTCATACCCAAATTTCCAGCTTTTGCACGTCCAACTCTTTTCCCTGTTGAAATATATCTTAGTTGCAGGTCAGAATATTCCGTGCATATCATTTGACGTGAAATCTCAAGTCCATCTTCAATCACTACAGTTTCAACATCTGGGTAGGTCTGCTTTCGAATGCTCTCAAGTGCTCCTCGTAGAACCTCTGGTCGTCCACAGGTCCGAACAATTATTGAAACTTTATCCATCTTTCTCACTTTCGTTTAAATGCCCCAAACACCACCAGCCACAAATCACTCAGGCAGTTTCTTGGTGAATTGTAGTACCCCCACCACGGTGCCAGTGCCAGCCAGCGGAGCGGACTGCGTGTTTCCATGAGCTTCTGCCGCTTTGCACACCAGATCTGCGCCGCAGCAAGCATTTTGCAGCGTTCTACCGGCACAGCATCCGGGTGCTCTGCCGCAAAAGATTGCAGGGCACAAAGCTGTTTGTGGATATAGCGCAGGTTTTCTTTTTGCAGGGCAACATCTTTGTAGCGCACCCCGGATGCATTATTAGAATACCGCACGTAATCCATCAGCACACGGTTGTAAAACCATGCGCCGTCCTGCACTGCGGCCATAAGCCATAGAAATTCGTCGTGGGGCGAACCATCAAACCACAGCTCTTTGACCGCATCAAAAAAGTCGCGCCGCACCGCATAAGTACAGCCCGGATAAGGGTTCATAAAGAAATGTTTGGTAAATCCATATCTTGTAATTAGGCCCTGCGTTTCTGCAGGTGTTTTCTTGTAAACCGTTGCTTTTAGGGCTCCAGGCTCGTAGAGCACACGGTAATCGCAGGCAAGGAGTTTGATTTCCGGGTGCTGTTCCATCACTGCGGTCATTTCTGCAAGCTTCTTCGGGTACCAGATATCATCCTGGTCGCAAGGGAAAAGAATGTCCCCTGCGGCTTTTCGCAGACCCTCCATAAAGTTTTGCTTCCAGCCTTTGCGCTTGGCATTGACATAAAACTGCCAGCTCTCCAGACAATTCTTGCGGATGAAGCTCTGTACCAGCTCAATTGTGCCATCCGTGGAGCCATCATCAAAGATCAGCACCTCATCTGGTGCACGCTCCTGCTGCAACAACGACAGAAGCTGCTTTTCCAGATGCATTTTTCCGTTATAGGTGGTCACGACCACTGATATTCGCAAAATGATGTTCCTCCATTCCATACAGCGCACAGACCTGCCTGTCCAGATTTTCTTCTGCAAATCCAGCACTCTCTACGCAATGTCCCGCAAGGCTACGTTCCATCGGCTTTGTCTGGACAATACGCTCTGCCCATGCTTCATCAGGCTGTGTAAGTGCGAGGAACTGAGTCTGCGGCAGGATCTTCACTTCCTGCGTGATCGTGTCAGCAAAAATGCAGGGCAGACCGCTGGCCTGCGCTTCTACACCCACAATGGGCAATCCCTCAAACAGGCTGGTCATCACAAATACATCCATCGCCTGCAGATAATCTTCCGGCCTATTCACATTACCGCAAAACAGCACCATCTCCGCAATGCCAAGCGCCTTGGCTTCCTGCTGAGATTGTTCGAAATTTTCTCCTTGGCCGCAAAGCAGAAGCCTTGCCTGTGGCTTTTGCTGCAAGACTGTTTTGAAGATGCGGAAAAGCCGAGTGTGATTTTTTTGCTGACTGAAACGGCCAATGTGGCCAACCACAAAGCAGTCCTGCAGCCCCAATTTCGCCCGCATTTGTTCTCGTACGGACGGGGAAAAGGAAAAACGCTCGCAGTCTATTCCATTGACAAGCACCCGGAATGGCCGGGTATATAACATCTCTCCCGCCGCACGCGAACACGCCACCGGATCCGTAACCAAACGGTTCAGCAGTCTGCCAAGGGTCGCTTGCTTAAGGGCAGGCTGGTGCGCGCAGTTATGACAATGCGTAATGCGCACTGTCGCGCCGCCAGCCCATACAGCCAGCAAGTCAAATGCCATCGTGGCACTATTGCCGTGGATGTGCACAACTTCATAGCCTTTCTTCTTGACCAATGCTGCCAGTGCGGCCATATAGCAGGGCAGCTTTTTTTTACGGGAAGGCAGCTGATATACGCTGCCGATCGCTTCCAGCTGCGGCTGGATATCCGCACTGCAGCCTTCACCCAGTGCAAAGCCCACCAAATATTCCCGTGCCGCTATGCGGGCTACCCGGAGCAGGATCTCTGTCAAACCGTCCATGGTAAGCCGTGTTGTTGCGATCAGCAAAACCTTCTTCATGGCCGATTGCCCTTCTTTTGCTCCATAGTATCCCACATAATTCCTATCTTTTCCAACTTTTCTGCTCGTTCTGAAGTTATGATGCAATTACTGTTTTTGCCTGACTTCTTCCGGGCACTTTTTGTCAAGCCAATCATCGGCTCCGTTTATAACCATCTGCCATACAGCTGACACAAGGAGTATTCAGATCTCCGTAAGGGTATCTTCCATTGCAATCATTTTCGACGTAATTGTACGAATTCTCCTGTTATTTTATCATGGATGCAGAGGGAAATCAATATAAACAGAGCGGGTTTTCTCAGACAAAAACATTGCATGAAGCGTTTCTTTTCAACAACACGCTTATTTTAAGGAGAAACGTCCCAGCCGATCCCCCATGCTCGAATAGGTTGTCAATCTGGCGTCAACTTCTGCTTGCCAGCAGCCACACAAAAAAAGACAGTCCCACCACCCGGTGGAACTGTCCTCGACATTTTCCTCGTTCAGCTTTACAAAAAAGTCTGTCAGAGTCAGCCTCCAACAGATTTCCTGTTTGCGCCTGAAATAATTTTTGGCACTTTTTCAAAACCGGCTCGTCATTCTGCCGAATAAAGAAAAAAGCACGAAAATTCTTAGCGAATCAACGTGCATTTTTTGGTCGGAGCAGCGGGATTTGAACCCACGGCCTCCTCGTCCCGAACGAGGCGCGCTACCAACTGCGCTATGCCCCGAAAATACCGCAGCTTATTCGGCTGCGGTAACTGGTTGGGGATGAGAGAATCGAACTCCCACAAGTAGAGTCAGAGTCTACCGCACTACCACTATGCAAATCCCCAATATTCGGTTGTGTCAGCCGCGCCGTGCGTTGCTGACAAGGGATATTATACACGCCGGCGGGCTGCTTGTCAACCATTTTTTCAGTTTTTCTGCAAAAGTTTTCGCAGCGGCCGCCCGGTGTACATAGGCTTGTAAATTTTTGGTTTTTCTCTTGACAGCACTCCCCTTTCGGAATACTCTAATACTATAAAAAGGTAGGACCCCGGGTGCTCCGGCATCCTTTGCCGGGCGGTCCGGCTTTGCCTGAATGATAAGGAAAGAGGGCTTTTGAATGAAAAAACGTGTTGGTATCCTGACCTCCGGCGGCGATTGTCCGGGCCTGAACGCCACCATCCGTGGCGTTGCAAAAGCACTGTACGCCCGCATGGGGGATAACGTGGAGATCGTAGGCATCGCCAATGGCTACAGCGGCCTGATCAACGGCGATTACCGCGAGATGACCGAGGACGACTTCCGCGGCATCCTGACCTTAGGCGGCACCATTCTGGGCACCAAGCGCACCCCCTTTAAGATGATGCGTGTGGTGGAGGACGACAACATTGATAAGGTCGCCGCCATGAAAAAGACCTACAAGGCTGCCAAGCTGGACTGCCTGCTGTGTCTGGGCGGCAACGGCACCCATAAGACCGCCAACCTGCTTTCACAGGAGGGGCTGAACATCATCGGCCTGCCCAAGACCATTGACAACGATATCTACGGCACCGATGTGACATTCGGTTTCCATACCGCTGTAGACATCGCCACTGACGTCATCGACCGCATCCACACCACCGCCGGCAGCCACAGCCGCGTGATGTGCATCGAGATCATGGGCAACAAGGCCGGCTGGCTTACCTTGTATTCCGGCATTGCCGGCGGCGCGGACATCATCCTGCTGCCTGAGCTGCCCTACGATATCGACCGCGTGTGCGAGGCCGTGGAGCGCCGTGCGAAGAAGGGCTCGAACTTCTCCATCCTCGCCGTGGCCGAGGGTGCCATCAACACCGAGGAAGCCCGCATGAAGCGCAAGGACTGGATGGCCAAGCGTGCTGAGGCAGGGCTTGGCACCACCGCCACCAACCGCATTGCGCAGGCGGTACAGAAAAAGACCGGCATGGAGACCCGCGTGTGCATCCCTGGTCATATGCAGCGCGGCGGCAGCCCCAGCGCCTACGACCGTGTGCTTGCCACCCAGTTCGGCAGCTATGCCGCACAGCTGGTGGAGGTGGAGCGCTACGGCGTGACCGTGGCCATGGTGAACCGCCGGGTGACCGAGAACCGTCTGGCAGACATTGCCGGCAAGACCCGCAATGTGCCTGAAAACTGCGAGCTGCTGAGCGTGGCACGCCGCATGGGCGTCTGTCTGGGCTGAGCACCAATTTGCGTTGGGATACTATGGATAAATAGCACAAAAATCGGACAGACCGCGGTCTGTCCGATTTTTGCATTTCACCATTTCTCAGCGGTCAGTCACATCATGCCGGGTGGGCAAGCCCTCGGCAAAGGCGGCAGCGCTTTCCAGCACACTGAGCACCATGCTCTTTACAGCCTCGTAGGTGTAGAAGGCCGTGTGGTCGGTCAGGAGCACGTTGGGCATCGCGCGCAGCGCAGCCAGCTCCGTGTTCGGGATCACATCCCCCATGCGATCGTAATAGTACAGACCGTTCTCGTTTTCCAGCACATCCAGACTGGCAGCACCCACCTGCCCGCTTTCCAGCGCCTTCAGCAGAGCATCGCTGTCGATCAGCTTGCCGCGGGCGGTATTCACGATGGTCACGCCGGGCTTCATCTTGGCAAAGGCTTCGGCGTTGAGCAGGTGATGGTTTTCCTCGGTGGCATTGGTGTGCAGGGTGATGACATCACTCTCGGCAAACAGGGTGTCCAGCGGCACATACTCCGCGATCTTCTTTACCTCTTCACTCTGGTACAAGTCGTAGGCCAGCAGACGGCAGCCAAAGCCGGACAGGTGCTTCAGCACAGTCTGCCCGATGCGTCCCGTGCCAATGACGCCCACAGTGCAGTGGGAGATATCCCGTCCGAGCTTGCCCTTCAGGGAGTAGTCCTGCACTTCGCCCCGCTTGAGGATGTGCCCCGCCTTGCGCAGACTCATCAGCATGAGCATAATGGCAAAGTTCGCCACGCCCTCGGGAGGATAATCCGCATTGGATATCTTCATGCCCAGCTCCCGTGCCTTTTCCAGATCTATATGGTCGTAGCCGATGGAGCGGCAGCAGATGGCTTTCACCCCAAGATCGTGGAAGCGCTGCAGCATGGGTGCGCTCATATCGCAGGGAGTCACCGATACCGCATCGCAACCTGCGGCCAGCTGGGCGTTCTCCATGGTGGGATACACCTCAGTATAACCGTACTCGATGCCATACTGCTTTGCCAGTTCCTCTACGATGCCCTGCTCATCGTAGGGGCGCAGGGTGTAGAAAAACACTTTGACTGCCATAAAATCTCCTCCTGATCTTTCTGCTGTGCGGTGCGCCCGCTTCTTTATAAGGGTGTCTTTATTGTAGCACGTTTATGACTGACGGACAACTTTTTACGTTGAATTTTGCTATTGCGCCCGTGCTTTCTGTCCCAAGTGGGCAAAAAAGGTTGTCAAAACAGGAAAAACGGGGTATGATAGAAGCTGGATCACGGGCTGTGATCCTTCAATATTGCTAAAGGAGTGTGCTTTATTATGCGCGCCTATGAACGACTGCTTGATTACGTCAGGGTCTACACCACCTCGGACCCGGAGTCCGGCACCCATCCTTCCGCTGCGCGGGAGTTTGATCTGGCTCACAAGCTGGTGGAGGAACTGAAGGCTCTGGGCGTGGAGGATGCCCGGGTGGACGAACACTGCTACGTCTACGGCTCCCTGCCCGCCACCCCCGGCTACGAGGAAAAGCCCGCGCTGGGTCTGATCGCCCACATGGACACCGCCCCGGATGCCGGCGGCGAGAACGTGAACCCCATCCTGCACGAGAACTACGACGGCGGCGATGTGGTGCTGCCCGCCACCGGCAAGGTGATGAAGGTCTCCGCCTTCCCCTTCCTTGCCTCCATGAAGGGCGAGACCCTGATCACCACCGACGGCACCACCCTGCTGGGTGCAGATGATAAAGCCGGTGTGGCTGAGATCATGACCGCCGTGGAGACCGTTATCCGCGAGGGCCGTCCCCACGGCAAGCTGTGCATCGGCTTTACCCCGGACGAGGAGATCGGCGAGGGTGCCGATCTGTTCGATATCCCCGGTTTTGGTGCAGACTTTGCCTACACGGTGGACGGCGGCGATGCCGGCGACATCGAGTACGAGAACTTCAACGCCGCTGCTGCCACCGTGACCATCCACGGCTTCTCGGTGCACCCCGGCTCTGCCAAGGACACCATGATCAACGCTTCCAACGTTGCCATGGAGTTCCACGGCGCTCTGCCCGTGATGGCGCGTCCCGAGACCACCGAGGGGCGTCAGGGCTTCTACCACCTGTGCCAGATGTACGGCGACGTCACCACCGCAAAGCTGGGCTACATCCTGCGCGACCATGATGCCGCCAAACTGCAGTTCAAGAAGGACAATATGCAGGACATTGCCGATTACCTGAACGGCAAGTACGGCGCAGGCACCGTAGAAGTGGAGATCAAAGACAGCTACCGCAATATGCTGGAAAAGATCAAGCCCCACTTCCACCTCATTGAGACCGCCCGCAAGGCTGTGCGCATGGCCGGTCTGGAGCCGGTGGAGGTGCCCGTGCGCGGCGGCACCGATGGCGCTACCCTGAGCTGGAATGGTCTGCCCTGCCCCAATCTGGGCACCGGCGGCTTCAACTTCCACGGCGTGTGCGAGTGCACCACCGTGGAGCGGATGGACCGCTGCACTGAGATCGTGCTGAACATCATCTCTCTGTACGCAGAATAATTTTTCTTTCGTTTTCTGTAAAGCCCTTCTGCATAAAAGCATGACCCCGCGTGAAAACGCGGGGTCATGCTGTATAGTTCCCCAAAAACGCATAAAACACAAAAACCCGCCTGGCAGCGGGTTTTTGTGTATAGAGGGGTGGGAAAGTATATAAAGTGGTGAATCTCAATATCAGCGGCAGGCTTTTGTGCAGTGCGCTGCCTTGCATGATGTATTATACCCGTTTTTCTTTTCTTGTCAAACAATATTTTTGGATTTTGCTTTAAAATAATACTTTACTTTTTCGCAAAAACTTTATATAATTAACATAGAATTTCAGAAACGAAATTTTATTCCATTTCCGTGGGTTTGCACAACATAAAAACTTTACTTTCAGAAAATTTTATACAATCCAACATATTTTTTAAGGAGACTTTTATATGGACGATCTCGATCGCAAGATCCTCACGCTTCTGGCCAAAAATGCGCGGATGCCCGTCAAAGAAATCGCAGAGCAGGTGTCCCTTACCAGCCCGGCAGTTTCCAGCCGTATCCACAAGCTGGAGACAGACGGCATCATCAGCGGCTATACCGTCACGCTGAACCGTCCGGCAGACCGGATGTATGTGGATGCGCTCATCAGCCTTTCGGTGGCTCCCTCCAAGCAGGATGCCTTTCTGGAGCTGCTGCAGAACAGCCGCGAGGTGCTGCAGTGCTACCACGTTACCGGCGCGTATACCTTTCTGGTCAAGGTCAGCTGCGGCAGCATGGCACAGCTGGAACATCTGATTCTGCAGTTCCAGAAGCTGGGCACTACCAGCACCCAAATCATCCTGTCCACCCCGGTGAACCACGGCGATCTGGACGCTTTGATGCTGTAAGCGGGCACTGTTCATAAAACTGTTACTTTTTCCCTGCAATTCTGCTGTGCAGTGATTCGTATCCAGAATAGCAGCCCAAAACCGGCACACACTACCTGTAGCGTGTGCGCCCCGGCTGCACCTTCCACACACAGCACTATGAAAGGAACTTTAATACTATGAAAAGATTCATCGCCGCCCTGCTGGCAGGGCTGACCCTGTTTACCTTGGTGGGCTGCTCCGGCGGCAGCAAGGCCGACAGCTCCACCCCCAAGGACTACTCCCAGATCATCCACGATGCCCGCAGCGACGAGGACAACGAGTACGATATGATCTTTACCAAGGGCGAGGACGGCAAGTTTACCGCCATTGACGGTTACAGCTCCGAGTACAAGGCCGACCAGCTGGACGAAGAGATCCGGGATATCCTGATGCCGCTGCTGAATCTGGAGGACGACCAGTACACCGCCTTTGCCGCCAGCATTTCCAGCATGATGGTGCGCAGCTATGCTGTTGCCATCGTAAAGCCCGCCGAGGGCAAGACCGATGCAGTAAAGGCTGCACTGGAAGCCTATGTTGCCAGCGAACAGCAGTCCATGGAACATTATCTGGAGGATCAGTACCTTGTTGCAAAGGCTGCCACCGTCACCGTAGCGCCCACCGGCGAGGTGGTTCTGGTCTGCGCTGAGGATCACGACACCATTCTGTCCAACATTGAAAAGGCTCTGGCCGCGTAAAATGCGTTTCTGAAAGAAGCCGCTGCACAGCGTTTTGTGCAGCGGCTTCTTTTTTTCAGAACTTCAGCCGCTCCTGCAAAAAACGGCACAGCGGTGCAAGGGCATCCGGGGCAAAGCCGGGCACCAGCAGGGTCTGCCCGTCCAGCTCTGCTGGTGCAATATGCGTCCGCTGCACAAAAGGGCTGCTGCACATCGCGGTGCAGCAGCCCTTCAGTTTACCTTTCCATGCACAGCACATCCATGTTGCCAAAGCCCTGCATGGCGTTGATATCCTTGATGATGGCGCTGCCTGCGGAGGCTGCCGCAATTTCACCGGAATTTTTGCTGAAAATCATTGATTTTATCTGTCAAAGCATTCATAATATCTTTAATTGTAAAAGACGTTTTCGTGTGCAGGAGGAAAAGCATGAAACAGGAGCTGATGGACGCCATTCAGGAAATGCCGGTCATTGCTGCCGTCAAGGACGATGCCGGGCTTTGCAGCGCGCTGACCAACGAGAATATCCGGGTGGTCTTTGTATTATATGGAGATATCTGCAATATCTCCTCCATCGTGCGCCGCATCCACGAAGCGGGGCGCTTTGCCGTGGTGCACATAGATCTTATTGCCGGGCTGGCGGGCAAGGAGGTAGCGGTGGACTTCATCCGCAATACCACCGAAGCGGACGGCATCATCTCCACCCGGCAGTCCTTCATCCGCCGCGCCAAGGAGCTGGGGCTGGCTGCCATCCTGCGGGTATTCCTGCTGGATTCCATCGCGCTGGAAAGTCTGGACAAGATCCCCGCAAACCTGCCGGACTGTCTGGATCTGCTGCCCGGCGCTATGCCCAAGATCCTGCGCCGCGTCTGCGCCAAGGCCAAGGTTCCGGTGCTGACCGGCGGACTGATCGCGGACAAGGAGGATGTGATGGCGGCTCTGGAAGCCGGTGCCACCGCTATTTCCACCACCAATCAGGCGGTGTGGGATATGTGATCCGCATTCTGCGCAAAAGCGGCGGGTGTTTTTTGTAAGGGTTTCACAAAAAGTGCAAAACACCTTGCTTTTTGTGCAGGGACAGGGTATCATAAAAGTAAACAAGTGCTGTTTGTTTCAAGAGATATGAGCGAAACGGACAAGGGCAGTTGCCTTTGTTTCGGTTCGCTCTTTTTTTGTGCAACCAACAGATGCCCGGCTCCCGCAGGCCAAGGCAGAACGGACAGGAGGAAAAGAACAATGTATGATATCGCGATCATCGGCTGTGGCGTCATTGGTGCTGCTGCCGCCTATGCGCTGTCGCGCTACGACAACAGGGTGGTCATCCTTGAGGCCGAAAACGATGTGGCAGACTGCACCACCAAGGCCAACAGCGCCATTCTCCACGCAGGCTACGACCCCGCCCCCGGCACCCGCATGGCACGGCTGAATGTGCGCGGCGTGGCACTGGCAAAGGAGATCTGCGCAAAGCTGGATGTCTCCTATAAGCAGTGCGGCTCGCTGGTGCTGGCACTGGACGAAAAGGAACTGCCCCACCTGCAGCATCTGTTCGAAAACGGCACCGCCAACGGCGTACCCGGCATGAAGATCCTTTCCCGGGAAGAGACTCTTGCCATGGAGCCGAGCCTCTCTGAGAAGGTCTGCGGCGCACTGTGGGCACCCAGCGCCGCCATCGTGAACCCGTGGGAGTACGCACTGGCCATGACCGAGGTGGCAGTGCGCAACGGCGTGGAGCTGCGCCGCAGCTGCAAGGTGACCGATGCCGAAGCCATCGAGGGCGGTTACCGCCTGACCGTGCCCGGCGGCACGGTAGAGACCCGCTGCGTCATCAATGCCGCCGGTATCTGGGCGGACAAGGTGCACTCCATGGTAGAGCCCGCCAACTTCCGCATCATCCCCACCCGGGGCGAGTACTACCTGCTGGACAAGAGCGAGGGCACCCGCGTGAGCCACGTTATCTTCCAGTGCCCCAACGCGCTGGGCAAGGGCGTGCTGGTAGCACCTACCGTGCACGGCAACCTGCTCGTCGGCCCCAACGCAGAGCCGGTGGAAGGCAACGACACCTCCTGCACCAGCAGCGGTCTGGAATTCGTCAAGACCACTGCCCAGCGCAGCGTGCCCAGCATCAACTTCGGCGAGTCCATCCGCAGCTTTGCGGGCGTGCGCGCCAATCTGGACGTGGACGACTTTATCATTGGCGAAGAGCCGGAAGCACCCGGCTGGATCGACCTTGCCGGCATGAAGAGCCCCGGCCTGTCCGCTGCCCCGGCGGTTGCTGAGGAAGCTGTTGCCATCCTGCAGCAGCGCGGTGTTCTGGGCGCTGAAAAGGCCGATTACAAGGACGGCCGCCGCCATATCCGCTTCAAGGAGCTTTCCGCAGAGGAAAAGGCGGCACTGGTCAGGGAACAGCCCGCCTATGGCCGGGTGATCTGCCGCTGCGAGACCATCACCGAGGGCGAGATCTTAGCAGCCCTCCACAGCGAGGTGCCCGCCACCACCATCGACGGCGTCAAGCGCCGCGCCGGTGCAGGCATGGGCCGCTGTCAGGGCGGTTTCTGCGGCCCCCGCGTGCTGGAGCTGATCAGCCGTGAGCTGGGCATAGACCCCTTGGACATCCTGCAGGACAAGAACGGCTCGAACGTTCTGGTCAGCGAAACGAAGGTAGGAGGAAAGAGCAATGGTTGATCTGGTCATTATCGGCGGCGGCCCTGCGGGCCTTGCTGCTGCCTGCAAGGCATGGGAAAGCGGTCTGCGCGACATCCTCATTCTGGAGCGCGACAAGGAGCTGGGCGGCATTCTGAACCAGTGCATCCACAACGGCTTCGGTCTGCACCGCTTTGGCGAGCAGCTCACCGGCCCAGAGTACGCCGGACGCTTTATTGCGATGCTCAAGAACACCGGCGTGAAGGTGCAGCTGGACACCATGGTGCTGGAAGTGACCCCGGACAAAAAGGTTCACTGCGTCTCCAAGGAGTACGGCTATCAGATCATCGAAGCCAAGAGCATCGTTCTGGGCATGGGCTGCCGCGAGCGCACCCGTGGTGCCATCGGCACCCCGGGCACCCGCCCTGCCGGTGTGTACACCGCCGGTGCAGCACAGCGCTATGTGAACATGGAAGGCTATCTGGTCGGCAGGCGGGTGCTGATCCTCGGCAGCGGCGATATCGGCCTGATCATGGCACGCCGCATGACCCTTGAGGGCGCAAAGGTGCTGGCCTGCGTAGAGGTGATGCCCTACTCCGGTGGCCTGACCCGCAACATCGTGCAGTGTCTGAACGACTTTGATATTCCTCTGTACCTTTCCCACACCATCGTGGATATTCAGGGCAAGAATCGCGTAGAAAAGGCCATCGTGGCCGAGATCGGCCCCGACCGCAAGCCCATCCCCGGCACCGAGATGGAGTTTGATGTAGACACCATCCTGCTGAGCGTAGGTTTGATCCCCGAGAACGAGCTGACCAAGCAGGCCGGTATCGAGATGGACCCCCGCACCAAGGGCGCCATCGTGTACGAGAACATGGAGACCAGCATTCCCGGCGTGTTTGCCTGCGGCAACGTGGTGCAGGTGCACGATCTGGTGGACTTTGTTTCCGGCGAGAGCGAGCTGGCCGGTGCGGCCGCTGCCAGCTACGTCCAGAACGGCCCCGTAGCCGAGGGACGCGTGCTGACCGTGAGGCCCGGTGCAGATCTTGGCTACACCCTGCCGCAGCGCATCCGTCTGGAGGGCGTGGAAAAGAGCACCAACGTCTCCTTCCGCGTCCGCCGCATCTGCGGCAGGAGCACCATCCTTGTCAAGAGCGGTGACACGGTGATCGCACGCTTCAAGCGCGACCGCCTTGCCCCCGGTGAGATGGAGCACATTGCCCTGCCCAGAGTGCTGCTGGACAGAGCCCCCGTGGACGAAGTGACCATTGAGATCGAGGAGGCATGAGCGATATGAAGGAAGTAATTTGCACCTGCTGCCCGCAGGGCTGCCATCTGCAGGTGGATGAGGCCAACGGCTATAAAGTGACCGGCAACGGCTGCCCCAACGGCATCGCCTACGGCAAGGAAGAGCTGACCCACCCCACCCGCATCATTACCAGCACCGTGCGCGCCGAGGGCTGCCTGCACTCCCGCTGCCCGGTCAAGACCTCCAAGCCCGTGCCCAAGGGACAGATGGCCGAGGTTGTCGCCGCGCTGGACAGCGTGGTGCTGCACGCGCCCATCCATGTGGGTGATGTGGTGCTGCACAACGTCTGCGACACCGGGGCAGACATTGTGACCTGCCGCGATATGGCATAAAGGCCTTTCTGCACAAAGTCAAAGCAGCCGCTGCACCTTGCCGTGCGGTGGCTGCTTTGCGTTGGCGGTGCAAAACACAGGTGCAGCAAGCCCCCTTCCGGGTCGTCCCGTCTCCCATCGCAGCGCAAGCTGCTCTTGACTTTTTGCCGCCGAACCGGTATGTTGGTACTGTCCGTTTGCCACACAGCATTGCATTTATAATATAAGGTAACTTTATGAAAATACACAGCACGACCCCTTTGCAGATCACTGACCGCTTTGGCGCACAGGCGGCCTTTGCCAGCCTGCGCCTGCCGGACGGCACCGAAGCCGCCGTACCGGCAGAGCACGCCGCCGCTATTTATGTAAACGAGCAGCCCGCTTTCCGGGTGGTATGCACCCCGGCGCTGCTGCCGCAGCTGGCCTTGGGGCGGCTGCTCACCGAAGGGTGGATCGCATCTGCAGACGAGGTGGAGCAGATTGCCGTCTGCGCCGAGGGTGCAAAGGTGCAGGTATATCTGCGCCACCCGCTGCCCACCCGCCGCGCCGCCGCGCAGGAAGTTGCCAGCTGCTGCACCGATAATATCGCGCTGGGCAGTCCGGTGGAGCTGCAGCCCCTGCGCCCTGTGCCCGGGCTGGCACTACAGCCGGAATGGGTGCAGACCCTGACCGCCGCCATGCACGCCGGACTGCCGCTGTACCGCGCCACCCGGGCGGTGCACAGCTGCTTTGTGCTGCACAAAGGAGAAATTGTTTTTGCCTGCGAGGATCTGGGGCGGCACAACGCGCTGGATAAGGCGGTGGGCTGCGCGGTGCTGGCGGGGCTGCCGCTGGCAGAATGTGTGCTGTACACCAGCGGCCGGGTGCCGCTGGATATGGTGCGCAAGGCCATCCGCGCGGGGGTGCCGGTGCTGGTAAGCAAAAGTATGCCCACCGTGCAATCCGCAGAGCTTGCGGCGGAATACGGCCTGCAGCTGGTGTGCGGACGCAAAATCCCTAAAGTTTAAGCAAAGATTACAAAAACAATAGTTACAAATCGGAAAAGGCTGTCCGTTTCTGTTGACATCCTTTGCGCCCCCATGTTAATATATTATCGAAGAGACCGCTCCGCTGTTGCAGCAGCCAGAGCGGCCTCAATTGTTGTCCGGGGTTACCCGGCAAAAATAAAAAACAGGCAGGTGATAACATGAAGCAGGCAACCAACCCGTTTGCGCCCGTACCGCTGTGGCGCAAGCGGCTGCCGGGCTATGCAGCCATGGGCGTTGCGACCATCGCCTTGGCGGTCGGTCTGACCACCTTGCAAAGCGCACGCACCACGGTTGCCGGTACGCTGCTGCCGGTGTCGGAGGCGGATGCAGCCGCCTACGGCATCAGCGCAGTGTATCAGCTCGACGATGGCAGCTACCGCGTGGAGGGCTCTCAGAAGGGCTTCCAGAGCGATGTACAGGCTGCCGTGACCATTGACGCCGAGGGCAATGTTTCCGCAGTAGAGATCCTCTCTCAGGACGAAACGGAAAGCCTTGGCGGTCAGTGCGTCAATCCGGAGTTCACGTCCCAGTATCAAGGCGCAGCCCCCTTCACGCTGGCGGGCAAAAGCTACACCGTAACGGACCCCGTTACCGGTGCCGCCTATGCCGCTGCCGGTGCGGCGGAGGAGCAGCCCGCTGCTGCCGGGGATTTTGACCCCGCACAGTGGCGCACCTTCGATACCTCTCCCGAGGCCGAGGCGACCCGCAAGATGTATGCTGCGGGGCTTACCCTCTCGGCACTGAATGGAGAACCCTTGGACGATGAACTGGCTCCGCCGCTGGATTCCAGCGCAGAGGCCGTGGCACGGCGCAAGCTGTACGCAGCCATGCTCAGCAAGAGCGCACTGGACGGCGAGCCGATGGCGATCCCCTTTGCGGATCTCTCGGCAGAAGAGCAGTCCAAGGTGCGTCTGGAGCAGGCCAGCCTGATCACCGCCGGCAATGCGTCCGGTGCCGTCAGCGCAGACCTGACCGAGGTGGATGCCCTTTCCAGCGCGACCATCACCTCTTCGGCTGTGACGACCATCGTCAACAACTCGTATTTCTATGTGACCGGGGTGCTCTGCGCAGAGTGACCTCAACGGAGGAATGGAACCTATGGCAAAAACTGATTTCCTGACGGCTGACATGACCCGCCGTCAATTCATGAAGATCTCGGGCAAGAGCCTTGCAGGGCTCACCCTGTCCGCTTCCATGCTGTCCCTGTTCGGCTGCTCTCAGCAGCAGGTGGATTCCGGCGCAGTGGCCACCTGGGCACTGCCGCAGGGTCTGCTGGTGGTCAACGCAGACCTGTGCACCGGCTGCCAGCGCTGCGAGATCAACTGCACCCTGACCAACGACGGCGTGTGCTCCTCTTACATCAGCCGCGTCAAGATCCAGCGCCGCCTGAATCTGGACGGTGCCGGCAACGGCCTGCTGTCCGGCACCGATAACTGCTTTGTCTACTTCCCGGACACCTGCCGCCAGTGCGAGGACCCCGCCTGCGGCAACGCCTGCCCGCAGAAGGCTATCACCACCGACGACCGCGGCATCCGCGTAGTGGATACCGACAAGTGCATCGGCTGCGGTGCCTGCCATGATGCCTGCCCGTGGCATATGCCCACCGTCAACCCCGAGACCGGCAAGTCCTCCAAGTGCATCGCCTGCGGTGCCTGCGTGGCAGGCTGCCCGTCCGGCGCTCTGTCCATCGTGGATTGGGATGCCGTTACCAGCGCAGCACAGGCTGCATACTTGGATCTGTAAGGAGGAACTACAATGGCTGAAAGTTATGGCTGGGCAGGCAAGATCCTGCGCGTCAACCTGACCACCGGCGAGATCACCACGCAGGATGACGAAAAGTACCATAAGTATATTGGCGGTATGGGCATGGCCTACCGCATTATGTATGAGGAAGCTCCTATGGAGCTGGACCCCTATGACGAGAAGGCTCTGGTCATCTTCGGTGTCGGCCCCCTGACCGGCGCAGGCGTGCCCTGCTCCGGCCGTATGAACGTGACCTTCCGCTCCACCTGGTCCAAGGGTCACTCCATCATCGACGCTCACATGGGCGGCCACATCGGCTCCATGCTGAAGTATGCCGGTTACGACGGCATCGTTGTCAGCGGCATCTCCGAAAAGCCCGTTTACCTGCGCATCGAGGACGGCGAGGTCTCTCTGGAGGACGCAACCGAGATCTGGGGCAAGGGCACCTTTGCTGCCAACAAGTGGATGGTAGAGCAGAACGGCCGCGAGTTCGAGACCGCTTCCATCGGCCCCGCCGGTGAGAATCTGGTGGACTACTCCACCCTGAACACCAGCTTTGGCAACTCCGGCGGCGCCGGTCTGGGCGCTGCCATGGGCAACAAGAAGCTGAAGGGTCTGGCTATCCGCGGCACCGGCAGTGTCAAGGTCGCTGACCCCAAGAAGGTGCTGGAGCTCTCCAACTACATGATGGGCAACCTGATCGGCGGCAACAACAACCACAACGTGCCCGCACAGCCTCAGAGCTGGGCAGAGTACAGCGCCACCTCCGGCAAGAACCGCTGGTCCGGCGCCCCCGGCCGTATGTGGAAGAAGGCTCCCGGCGGCCCCGTGGATACCGGCGAGCAGCCCTACAACGATATCAACAAGGTGGCTCTGCGCTGCTTCAAGGGCTACTTTGACTTCGGCGCTCCCGCTGCCGAGTACACCGTGAAGAACGGCGGCTGCTCCTCCTGCCCCATCCGCTGCTACACCGAATACGATGTGGATCCGCTGGCAGATTACGATCTGCCCACCCACAACTCCAACACCTGTATGCCCGTGCTGTACGGCACCCGCGTCTACCCGGATGGCGTGCACGACTTCAAGTACGAGGGCGACGGCACCATGGTCATCAATCTGGCATGGTCTCATGCTGTGGACGACATGGGTCTGTGGGACAACTACGGCAACCTGAACCGCGACCTGCTGTGGATCCTGCGGATGCCCCGCGAGGAAGCCACCAAGTACATCAGCGAGGCCGAGTACGACTCTCTGCCCTGGGAGTGGGAGAAGGCCGGCGATCCCCGCTGGGAGGTCGAGCTGATCCGCCGCATGGCTTACGGCGAGGGCGACCTGTCCGTCATCGCCAAGGGCACGCTGGCCATGATGGAGAAGTTCGGCCTGCCCAAGAGCTGGCTGGACCGCGACGATGGCGCTACCAACTCCAACCTGATCTACAACGGCTTCCCCAACCACCACGGCCCTGCTGAGGCATGGCAGGTTGGTATGCTGTACAACCTCGTCTACAACCGTGACTGCATGATCCACGAGATCGTCTGCGAGACCGGTTCCGGCGCTCCCTATGAAGTGACCAAGAAGGTCATGGAGGACTTCTTCGGCGAGGGCTGCTATGATAAGGCCAAGGCCTACACTCCCATCAACGAGAACAAGGCAAAGCTAGCTGCCTACTGCGTCAACGATAAGAACTTCCACGACTCCGCTACCCTGTGCAACTGGATGTGGCCCATGACCCAGTCTCCCTCCAAGGAGCGCGACTACCACGGCGATCTGGACCTGCAGGCAGACTTTATGACTGCTGTTACCGGCGAGACCTATACCCAGGCCGGTCTGCAGGAGGACGGTGCCCGCATCACCCAGATGCTGCGCGCGATGACCGCCATCAGCTTCCAGCAGAACTGCGGCAGCGCAAACCTGCGTCAGGAGCACGACGCCATCTGCGATTGGGTGTTTGATAAGGACCCCGACTTCAAGGCATTTGAGGAAGGCACCACCAAGCTGGACCGCGCCGACATGGAGAAGGCAAAGGATCTGTTCTACGACATCTTCGGCTGGGACCGCACCACCGGTGTGCCCACCCGCGAGACGCTGGAGAAGTATGATCTGGCTGACATGGCCGATGATCTGGAAAAGCGCGGCATCTACGCCCAGAACACCGCAGCAGCTGAATAAATCCAACAGATAAATCCCATAGAAAGAGGAAAGACCGTCATGTTGTTTGGCAGACGTAAACCCGGCTACACCACCACGGTGGATGGCAGCGTAGACCCGGAACAGGCCGTTCTGGAGCTGCAAAAGGCAGAACTGGCCGCCAAGAAAAAGCCCAAGGCAGAGGTGTTCGACATCGACGCCGCAAGCGAGACTGCCCGCCGCCTGAAGGAGACCGGCAGCACCTTTGACGGCAGCGCCGCCAAGACTGGCGAGGACGTGATCGCCGCAGTGGAGCGGGAGACCGCCGAGCTTGCCGCAAAGCAGGCCGCCGAGGCCGCACCCGAAGCCGCCGAAGCCGCGCAGCCCGATGCTGCGAAGCCGGAGCTGCTGGATTTTCTGGCAAGTGAGCCGGAGGCGGAAAACGATCCCTTTGCGGATCAGCCCACCAAGACCGCCCCGGAGCTGCCGGAGCTGACCCCTGCACAGGAGCTGGCTGGTTACATCCGTGCCCGCTCTGCGGCTGCGCTGATTACCCCCCACGCTTTGCTGCTGGAGGAAGTGGAAAACGCCGACGAGCTGCTGGCGCAGATGCCCGCAGACCCCCAGTGCACCGATATCGTCACCCGCGCGGGCGCAAAGGACACCTACTACTACTCCAACGCCAACATGAGCGATAACTATGCCATGATCGCGCAGCTCATCGAGGACAAGGATCTGTGTGTGATGTTTGCTGAGATGGTGCGGTTCAACGCCCGCATCTACCCCAGCGCCACTCCGCTCAAGTACTTCCAGCGCTCTCCCTACGGCCTTGCGCCGGAGGTCATCGAGCAGACTTGGAAGGCCATGCAGGAGAACCCGGAGTATGCCGATATCGAGGAGCTGACCAACAACCAGAACGAGCGGTTCCTCTTTTCCACCAAGCACCTCACCCGCCGCTACGCCAAGGCTATCAGCGACGTGGACGATTTCTGCGATTAAACCATAAACTACAATTGAATCAGGGTATAAGAGCTTCTTTGAGCAAAGGTGTCTAAACTCCCACAAAGAGCAGGGCACCGCGCCGCAATGCTAAGGGCTGCATAAGCCGGCATTCAAGGGTGGCGGGGGAAACCCCACCGCCTTCCCGCAGAAGAAACGCTGCAATTTGAAAAAAAGAACTCCTCCCATCTTCACAGGTGCTTTTTGGCTGTGTGCTGCCACTGCAAGGGCGGCGCATAGCCAAAGGCTGCCACCGGCGTAGCAGACTGCAAACTGCCGCTGCCGGTTTTGTGGGGATATTCTGCGGAGGCGTTTTGATTTTCCAGTCAAGACGTCTCCGCTTCTTTTTCACCTGCCTTTTTGAAAAAAGAATACCCCTGCCGGTGTCCCCGTCTGAGCCATAGCAGAAGGGGAGAGCGGCGGGTCTATGGAGGAAGTTATAATGAATCAGCCTTTCTGCTCCCCCGTTCAGGCGCTGCGCAGCGTGCTGGACGCGGCAGCGCTTCTGCCTTATCCGTCCCCGGAGACCATCCCGCTGGAAGCCGCCTGCGGGCGCATTGCCGCCAGTGACATTTGCGCCCGGATGGACCAGCCCCCCTTTGACCGCAGCCCGCTGGACGGCTACGCCCTGCACAGTGCGGATACCGCCGGTGCAAGCCGGGAGAACCCGGTCACCCTGCCGGTGGTGATGAAGCTTTACGCGGGCGATGCCCCGGCTGCGGCGCTGCCCGCAGGGTGCGCTACCCGCATCATGACCGGCGCACCCCTGCCGGAGGGCGCGGACTGCGTCCTGATGCAGGAGCTGACCGACAGCGGCGAAGAGACCGTGCAGCTTTATGCCGCCGTAAAGCCCCTGCAAAACGTGGTGTTCCGGGGCGAGGATGTGGCCGCAGGCGCGGTCATTGCGCCCGCCGGGACGGTGCTCACCCCCGCCCATCTGGGCGTGCTGGCCGGGCAGGGCTACGCCGAGGTAACCGTCTGCCGCCCGCTGACCGTAGGCATCCTTTCCACCGGCAGCGAGCTGCTGGAACCCGGCGCACCGTGGGCACCCGGTAAAATTTACGATGCCAACGGCATCCAGAATGCCGCCCGGCTGCGTCAGCTGGGCTTTGCCGTGGAGCGGCAGCAGTGCTCCGATGACCCGGAGGTCATCACCGGCAAAATGCAGGAGCTGCTGACCCGCTGCGATGCTGTCATCACCAGCGGCGGTGTCTCCGTAGGGCAGAAGGATTATCTGCCCCTTGTGCTGGAAAAGCTGGGTGCACAGCTGCTGGTGGAGGGCGTAGCCCAGAAACCCGGCAGCCCCATGCTGGCGGCTACACTTAACGGTAAGCTGGTGTTCTGCCTGTCCGGCAACCCCTTTGCCGCCGCTGCCACGCTGGAGCAGTACGCCATCCCTGCGCTGCTGCGCGCTGCCGGACGGCGGGAGGAGAGCTGCATCCCCGCCCGCACCGTCTGCACTCTGACCAATGGCTTTTCTAAACCCAGCAAGGGCAACCGCTATCTGCGGGCGACTGCCTGCGGCGGCAAGGTAACGCTGCCCGGCGCGGGCAACGCCGAGGTGCACTCCTCCGGTGCGCTGTCCGCCATGATGGGCTGCAACTGTCTGGTGGAGATCCCTGCCGGCAGCGGGCCGGTAGAACCCGGTACAGAAGTGGAGGTGCTTTGCTTTGTACAGTGAACAAAAACAGGCGCTGGCCGAAACACAGGCGCTCAAGCGCCCGGCGGTGCTGGCGGTCAGCGGGGTGCACAACAGCGGTAAGACCACCCTGCTGGAAAAGCTGCTGCCCGTGCTGCGCAGCCGTGGACTGAAGGTGGGCGTTATCAAGCACGACGGCCACGATTTTACCCCGGATGTGCCCGGCACCGACAGTTACCGTCTGCGGGAAGCAGGTGCCGAGGGCGTGGCGGTCTACTCCGGCACGCGCTACCTGCTGACCGAGGAATTCCGCCTGACCGAGCAGGATCTGCTTGCCCTGTTCGAGCGTCACGGCTACGACCTTGTGCTGCTGGAGGGGTTCAAGTCCAGCGGCTGGCCGAAGATCGAGGTGGTGCGCAGCGCCATTTCGGATGCGCCCGTCTCCTTCCAGCCGCTGGCGGTGGTGGGGGATATTCCCGGCGCAGATTTTGACCTGAACGATATTCCGGCACTGGCAGACTGGATCGAAGCCCAGATGCCCGCGCTGTAAGGAGAATGCCATCATGAAACTGATCCGTACTGTTGACGCCGCAGGGCAGGTGCTCTGCCATGATATCACCCAGATCATCCCGGGCGAGTACAAGGATGCCCGCTTCCGCAAGGGGCACGTCATCCAGCCCGAGGATATTCCCGTGCTGCTTTCCATCGGCAAGGAGAACCTCTACGTCTGGGAAAAGCACCCCGGCATCCTCCACGAGGACGAAGCAGCCGCCCTGCTGTACAAGGCCGCTGCGGGCAAAAATATCCACGGCACTGCGCCGAAAGAAGGCAAGATCGAGCTGATCGCAGACTGCGATGGGCTGCTAAAGATCAACCGCAGGGCGCTTCTGGCTGTGAACAGCACCCCGCAGATGATGATCGCCACCATCCACGGCGACCTGCCGGTGAAAAAGGGTCAGAAGCTTGCCGGTACCCGCATCATCCCGCTGGTCATCGAGCAGGAGAAGATGGACGCCATGCAGGCCGCTGCCGGGGCAGAGCCTATCCTGAACGTGCTGCCCATGCAGGCCAAAAAGGTGGGCATCATCACCACCGGCAGCGAGGTGTTCAAGGGACGCATCGAGGATAAATTTACCCCCATCCTGCAAAGCAAGCTGGCCGTCTACGGCTGCGAGATGGTTTTCCACAAGGTCTGCGATGACGACCCCGCCGGGATCACCGCCGCCATTCTGGAAGCCAAGGCCGCAGGGTGTGAGCTGATCTTTACCACCGGCGGCATGAGCGTGGACCCCGACGACCGCACCCCGCTTGCCATCAAGAACACCGGCGCCGATATCATCACCTATGGTGCACCGGTGCTGCCGGGAGCCATGTTCCTCGTCAGCTATCTGGGCGGTGTGCCGGTGTGCGGCCTGCCCGGCTGCGTGATGTACGCCAAGCGCACCATTTTTGACCTGCTGCTGCCCCGCCTGCTGGCAGATGACCCCATCACCGCCGAGGATATCGCCCGCTTGGGCGAAGGCGGCTTGTGCCTGAACTGCGAAGTGTGCCACTGGCCGAACTGCGGCTTTGGGCACTGCTAAGGGCAGCTTGCTCGCCCTCTCCGTCACGGCCTACGCCGTGCCACCTCTCCCAAAGGGAGAGGCCTTGGCAAAGAGATGAAGTTTGCGTGGACTGCCAAGGGCTCCCACTTTGGGGGAGCTGGCGAATGAAATGAGCCTGAGAGGGCGAGGACGTTTGCAAATTTGATTCATTTTAAAATAAGAAAGATACGATCTTTATGAATGATAATAATCTGACACATTTTGATGCCGCCGGGAATGCCGTGATGGTGGACGTGAGCGCAAAGCCCGTCACCGCCCGGGAAGCCATTGCCCACGGCATTATTACCATGAACGCCGAAGCCTTTGCCGCAGTGCAGAGCGGCACTGTGAAAAAAGGCGATGTGCTGGGCGTGGCGCGCATTGCGGGCATTATGGCCACCAAGCGCACCAGCGAGCTGATCCCCCTGTGCCATCCGCTGCCCCTGACCAAGGTAGGCATCGAGTTCCGTCTGCTGCCCGAGCAGCAGGCCGTGGAAGCCCTTTGCACCGTAAAAACCAGCGGCGTGACCGGCGTGGAGATGGAAGCGCTGACCGGCGTTTCCACCGCACTGCTGACCATCTACGATATGTGCAAGGCCGTGGATAAGGGCATGGAGCTGGGCGAGATCCATCTGGTGGAAAAGACCGGCGGCAAAAGCGGCCACTACATCCGGGCGGAGGGCGGCTATGTTTGATCGTTACCAGCGCGAGATTCATTATCTGCGCCTGTCGGTGACCGACCTGTGCAACCTGCGCTGCCGCTACTGTATGCCGGACGGCGTGGAAAAGCTGGAGCGGGAAGCCGTGCTGACTTACGAGGAGTTTCTGCGCTTGGCTGCGCTGTTTGCCCGGTGCGGCATTGACACCGTGCGAGTGACCGGCGGCGAGCCGCTGGTGCGCAAGAATGTGGCGCAGCTGGTTGCAGGGCTTAAAGAGACTCCGGGCATCCGCCGGGTCACCCTGACCACCAACGCGGTGCTGCTGGCAGAGCAGCTGCCCGCCCTGCTGGACGCCGGGCTGGACAGCGTGAACATCAGTCTGGACACTCTGCGCCCGGAGGTGTTCCGGCAGATCACTGCCCGGGACGATTTTGCCGCCGTGCAGGCGGGCTTGCAGGCGGCGCTGCAAAGTGGTCTGCCCGTCAAGCTGAACTGCGTGCCGCAGGCGGGCGTCAACGAGGGCGAGCTGGAACAGCTCGCCGCTCTGGCAAAGGACAACGCCATGCAGGTGCGGTTCATTGAGATGATGCCCATCGGCTACGGCGCTTCCATGCCCTGCATCTCCGGCCCGGAACTGCGGGCGCGGTTTGCCCGGCGCTGGCCGGAGCTTGCGCCCCTTTCTGCTGCGCAGGAGCACGCCTTGGGTGACGGCCCGGCGGTGTACTACACCGTGCCGGGCTGGCAGGGCAGCATCGGCTTTATTGCAGCGGTGCACGGCAAGTTCTGTGCTTCCTGCAACCGGGTGCGGCTGACAAGTCAGGGCTTTTTGCGCCCCTGCCTTGCCAGCGAGACCGGCTGCGACCTGCGCGCCCTGCTGCGCAGCGGCGCGGACGACGCACAGCTGCTGGCCGCCATCCGGGAGACCATCTGGGCAAAGCCCCGGGAACACCATTTTAACGACAGTTCCATGCCCGCTACCCGCGGGATGTATCGCATTGGAGGATAAATAACTATGGGTAAGCTTCTGGCAATCTGTACCAGCCCCAAGCGGGGCACCGTAAAAACTGAGGTGCCCAGCGCCGTTTTGACCCCGGAATGGGGCATTGTGGAGGACGCCCACGGCGGCAACTGGCACCGTCAGGTCAGTATGCTCAGCGCCGAAAAGATCGAGGCGTTCCGCAAGAAGATCTGGGTGGACTACGGTGCCTTCGGCGAAAATCTGGTCATCGAGGGCTTCGATTTCCGCAATCTGCCGGTGACAAGCCGGTTCGCCATCGGGGACGTGGTGCTGGAAATGACCCAGATCGGCAAAGAGTGCCACAACGACTGCGTCATCAAGCAGCAGACCGGCGAGTGCATCATGCCCCACGAGGGCGTGTTCGCCCGGGTGCTCACCGGCGGCGAGATCCATGTGGGGGACGAGGTGACCCTGCTGCCCGCACTGGAAAACCCGCCCCTGCGCGCTGCCGTTATCACCCTTTCGGATAAGGGCAGCCGCGGCGAGCGGGAGGATAAAAGCGGCCCGCTGATTGCCCAAATGCTCACCGCCGCAGGCTATGTGGTGGAGGAGACCATGATCCTGCCGGACGAAGCCAAGGCGCTGAAAGCGCAGCTCATCCGCATGGCAGACGGCCGTCAGGTGAACCTTGTGCTCACCACCGGTGGCACCGGCTTCTCCCCCCGGGACATCACCCCGGAAGCCACCTGCGCTGTGGCCGACCGCAACGCACCCGGCATTGCCGAAGCCATGCGCTACCACAGCCTGAGCATCACCCCGCGCGGGATGCTGAGCCGTGGCGTCAGCGTGCTGCGCGGCAAGACCCTGATCGTCAATCTGCCGGGCAGCCCCAAGGCAGTGCAGGAGAATCTGGAGTACATCCTGCCCAGCCTGGAGCACGGGGTACGCATCGCCGCAGGTCTGGACGGCGAGTGCGCCCGCAAGTAAGGTTTCCTGCCCTGTTTTCCTTTACGGGGCGTAGAAATATACTATTTTTTACTTGAAGTAAGGAGAAAACAGAGATGAACGACCATCGCATTTCCCGCCGGAGTTTTCTGGTCGCTGCCGGTATGGCCGGTGCAGCCGCTGCCCTCACCGCCTGCGGCGGTGCTGCTTCCAGCGCAGCATCGTCTGTGGCTTCCTCTGTCGCCGCTTCCCCGGAAGCGGCCCAGAGCGTGGAGTTGATCGTGTTTGCCGCCGCCTCCCTCACCGAGACACTCAATGCTCTCGGCGAGAGCTACACGGCAGAGCACCCGGAGGTGACCTTCCGCTTTAACTTCGACTCCTCCGGCACCCTCAAGACCCAGATCCAGGAGGGCGCGGATTGCGATCTGTTCATCTCTGCCGGTCAGAAGCAGATGAACCAGCTGGACATCACCGCTTCTGCCGATGTGAACAAGGACGGGCTGGACTTTGTGGATGCCGACAGCCGCGTGGACCTGCTGGAGAACAAGGTGGTGCTCTGCGTGCCGGAGGGCAGCGACAAGGGCATTGACAGCTTTGATGCACTGGCCGAGCACCTGAAGGCACAGGATATCCTGTTCTGCATGGGCAACAGCGATGTGCCTGTGGGCCAGTACACCCAGAAGATCCTTGCCTACTACCAGCTGGACGAAGCCACACTGGCCGCTGCGGGTGTGATCACCTACGGTTCCAACGTCAAGGAGGTGACCACGCAGATCACCGAAGGCAGCGTGGATGCCGGTGTCGTTTACTGCACCGATGCGTACAGCGCCGGTCTGACCCCCGTGGATGAGGCCACCAGGGAGATGTGCGGTCAGGTCATCTATCCTGCCGCTGTGCTGAAAGCTGCCCCCAACGCTGAGGCTGCCAAGGAGTTTTTGGCTTACTTACAGACCGACAAGGCCATGACCGTATTCGAGGGCGTGGGCTTCAGCGCCGTATAAAGGAGCAGACATGGACTGGTATCCGTTGTGGAACAGCCTGCGCATTGCTTTGATCAGCTGCGCGGCGGTGTTCTTTCTTGGCATTTTTGCGGCCTATTATATTGCTCGTCTGCCCCGGGTGGTCAAGGGTGTGCTGGATGTGCTGCTCACCCTGCCTATGGTGCTGCCGCCCACGGTGGTGGGCTACTTTCTGCTGCTGCTCTTCGGCGCAAAGCGGCCGCTGGGCATCTTTTTCATGCAGCAGTTTAGGGTAAAGCTGGTCATGAACTGGTACAGCGCCATCTTTGCTTCTATCGTGGTGGCTTTTCCGCTGATGTACCGCACCGCGCGCGGCGCGTTTGAAAGCTTTGACGAAACGCTGGCGTGGTCGGCGCAGACGCTGGGACAGTCCGATACATGGATCTTCTGGCGGGTGCGGATGCCCGCCTGCCGTCAGGGCATTCTGGCGGGCACAGTGCTGGCCTTTGCCCGGGCACTGGGCGAATACGGCGCTACCAGCATGATCGCGGGCTACACCCCCGGCAAGACCGCCACCATCGCCACCACGGTCTACCAGCTCTGGCGCACCAACGATGAACTGGGTGCCATGCGGTGGGTGCTGGTGGATATCGCCATTTCGGCGGTGGTGCTGCTGGCGGTGAACCTGCTGGAGAAAAAACAGAAAGCGGGTGCCCGGAAATGAGCCTTGAAATCAACATTGAAAAAAAGCTGGACGGCTTCACCCTCCGCGCCGCCTTTACCGCCGGCAACACCTCCACCGCTTTGCTGGGAGCTTCCGGCTGCGGCAAAAGCATGACATTGCGGTGCATTGCAGGCATCGTAAAGCCGGACCGCGGACGCATCGTGCTGGACGGGCGGGTGCTGTTTGACAGTGCGCAGCACATCGACCTGCCGCCGCAGCAGCGGGGCGTGGGGCTGCTGTTCCAGAACTACGCCCTGTTCCCCAACATGACTGTGGAGCAGAATGTCCTTTGCGGCCTGAAGGCGGAAAAAGACCCCGCCGCCCGCCGCGCTGCCTGCGCCGAAATGCTGCGTGCCATGCGGCTGGAACCGCTTGCCAAGCGCTACCCCGCCCAGCTTTCCGGCGGACAGCAGCAGCGCGCCGCGCTGGCGCGCATTCTGGTGGGCAAGCCCCGCATTCTGATGCTGGACGAGCCCTTCAGCGCATTGGACAGCTATCTGCGGGAAGAGGTAGAAGGCGAGGTAGGCAGCCTGCTGGCAAACTTTGCGGGCACTGCCCTGCTGGTGACCCACAACCGGGACGAGGCCTACCGCCTGTGCAAAGAGATGATCGTTCTGAACGAAGGACAGGTGCTGCGCACCGGCAGCACCAAGGCCGTTTTTGCCGACCCGCAGAGTGTTGCCGCCGCGCGGCTGACCGGCTGCAAGAACATTCTGCCCTGCACCCCGCTGGACAGCCACACCGTCCGGCTGGACGGCTGGAACACCACCCTGCGGCTGGCGCTGCCCGTCCCGGCGGGCTGCACCGCTGTGGGCATCCGTGCCCACGACTTTACGCCCTGCACCGCCGATGTGCCCAACGCCATCCCGGTAAAGGCCGTTTCCACCAGTGAGAACCCCTTTGACTGGAACCTCATCTGCACCCCGCCGGAGGGCACGGCGCAGCTGTGGTGGAAGGTAAGCAAAAAAAGCCTTTCCTCGGCAGCGCCCGCCGCACCGCAGTACCTGTGTGCCGCGCCGGAGAGCATCATGCCGCTGAAAGGCTGAAAAAATATTTATCTAAAATTCAATGCGCCAGACCTGCAGGTCCGGCGCATTGAATTTTATTCTTCTACTTTTTTCAGAACACCGCCGGGACGATCTGCTGGGCATCCACATCCACGATGCCGTAGGTGTTCAGCCGCAGCTTCGGGATGACCGGCAGGCTGACGAAAGCAAGGGTCATAAAGGCGTCGATGTCCTCCGAGATGCCGTGGGCTTTCAGCGCTGCCTTGAGCGCTTGCAGCTTTTCCTCCACGGCTTCGGCGCTCTCGGTGCTCATAAGCCCTGCCACCGGCAGCGGCAGCTCGCCCACTACCTGTCCGTTCAACGCAAAGGCAAGGCCGCCTTTATTTTTGCGCACCGTGTTGCCCGCCAGCACCATGTCGGCATCGTTGGTGCCCGCCACGATGAGGTTGTGGGAGTCGTGCGCAATGCTGGAAGCCACTGCGCCGCGTTGCAGGCCGTAGTTGCCCAAAAAGCCCAAGCCCACATGACCGGAGCGGTGATGCCGCTCGAACACCGCCAGCTTGACGATCTGCTGCGTCACGTCCACGCCGGGCGCTGTGCCCGGGTGCTGACAGAACGGAACGATCTTTTCGGTAGTCAGCAGGGCGTGCGGAGTCAGGCAGATCACCCGCTGCTGGGTGCCGGTCTGTTTCAGCTGCAATTGCTCCGGGGTGATCTCGTCCATATTGAAGGAATCGAACACCCGCGCAAACCGTGCTTTGTCCACCGCAAGGGCGGCGGGATGCAGCATTCTGCCCTGCTGCGCCACCAGCTTGCCCTTTTTGTACACCTGCTCCACCGTGAACTTTTCCAGATCGGACAGCACGATCAGGTCGGCGGTATAGCCGGGAGCTACCGCGCCGCTGTGCGCAAGACCGAAATACTGGCACGGAACAAGGGTGCCCATCCGCACTGCCACCACCGGGTCCACCCCGGCGGCAATAGCCTTACGGATGATATAATCGATGTGTCCGCCCTGCAACAGGTCTCCGGGGTGCTTGTCGTCGGTCACCAGCATACAGCGGCTGCAATAAGGCTCCCGGAACAGGGGCAGCAGGCTGTCCATATTCTGGGCTGCCGTGCCTTCCCGCACCATGATGTACTGTCCGCGCCGCAGCTTTTCCATGGCTTCGCGGACGTCCGAGCATTCATGATCGGACTGCACCCCGGCAGTGACATAGGCGTTCAGCTCCTCCCCGCTGAGGAAGGGTGCGTGCCCATCGATCTTTTTGCCCGCAGCGGTGCAGTCGCAGATCTTCTGCAAAATCTTTTCGTCCGCGCGCACTGTGCCGTAGGAGTTCATCAGCTCAGCAAGACCCAGCACCCGGGGCTGCTGGTAATAGGGGCGCAGCTGCTCTGCTTCCAGCACCGCGCCGGACTCGTCCAGCCCAGTGGCGGGCACGCAGGAGGGCAGCATAAAGTAGACCGAAAGCGCCAGATCTTTTGTGGTCTCCAGCATAAAGTCCAGCCCTGCCGTACCGGCCACATTGGAGATCTCGTGCGGGTCAGTGACCACCGCCGTGGTGCCGTGGGGCAGCACCGCCTGTTCAAAGGCCGGGCCGCAGAGCATAGAGCTTTCAATGTGGATGTGCCCATCCACAAGCCCCGGGCAGACATACTTGCCCTGCAAGTCCAGCTCGGTCTCGCCGGTGTAGTGCCCCACGCCAAGGATGATGCCCTGACAGATGGCTACGTCAGCCTGCTCGATCTCGTTTGTGAACACGTTGATGACCCGGGCGTTTTTCAGCACCAGCTCTGCCCGCACGTCACCCTTTGCTGTCAGGATCTGCTGCTTCAAGGTTTCCATTTTCATAAGGGCCCCCTTGTCCTGTTTTCCTGTAAAAAGCTTCTATATGAAGGCTTCCCCCGGTCGGGGGAAGCTGTCACCGAAGGTGACTGATGAGGGCGCAGGTAAGCAGCAGCTTACGGGTAATTTCCCCTCATCCGTCATTGCTGACGCAATGCCACCTTCCCCCAAGGGGGAAGGCTTTTGCTCTGGGGCAAGCTGCAAAAGTGGATTGTCGTGAGCTGCATCCACGAAATCGTACCGTTTACATGGCGATCCAGCCCAAGGCGTTTGCCACCGAGCTTGCCAGAATGATAGCTGCAAAAATGGGGCACAGCCAGCGGATCATAAAATTGAACACCGGCTTGCGGCGGAACCGCTGACCGTCCTGCTCCACCTCCTGCGCGATCTGTTCCACGCCGATGACGCGGGACACCAGCAGGCAGGTGGCAATGGCTGCAATGGGCATCATGACCGAGTTGGTCAAAAAGTCGAAGAAGTCCAAAAACTGCATCCCGAACACGGTCACCCCGGCCAGCGGGCCGTAGCCCAGTGCCGACAGGCTGCCCAGCGCCACCATGATGGCGCCGATGAGCACGGTGGAGCGGGTGCGATCCCAGCCCAGCTCGTCCTCAAAGGTGGAGACGGCGCTCTCGGTCAGGGCGATGGAGCTGGTAATGGCTGCAAACAGCACCAGCACAAAGAACAGCACACCCACCACAGTGCCCAGACCCATGCTGGCAAACACCTTGGGGATGGTGATGAACATCAGCGCAGGGCCGGCCTGCAGGGTGTCCGGGTCGCCGCCGGAGAAGGCAAACACCGCCGGGATGATCATCAGACCTGCCATGATAGCAATGGCGGTATCGAACACCTCCACGTTCTCGGTGGACTCCTCAATGGAAACGTCCTTCTTCATATAAGAACCAAAGGTGACCAGAATGCCCATGGCGATGGACAAAGAATAGAACATCTGTCCCATGGCGGTGACTACAGTCATCCACGAAAAGTTTTTGGGGTTGGGCACCAGAAAGTACTTCACACCCGCCAGTGCGCCGGGACGGGTGACCGAGTAGCCCGCAATGATCAGCGACAGCACCACCAGCACCGGCATCATCACCTTGGAGACCCGCTCCACGCCGTTGCGCACACCGGCAAAGATAATGCCCAGCGTGAACAGACTGAACAGCAAAAACGCCAGCTCGGCCTGCAAGCCGTTGGTGATAAAGGCAGAGAAGTAGCCGTCCGCTGCCAGATTGCCGCCGCGTCCGCACAGGTACTCGGCCAGATAGTGGATGACCCAGCCGCCGATGACCGAATAATACGGCACGATCAAAATGGGGATAATGGCGTTGATCCAGCCGCCGAACCGGATGCCCCTGCCCTTGCCGAAGTGGGCGTAGGCGCTGACCGGGCTTTTGTGGGTCATGCGTCCCAGTGCAGTCTCGGCCACGATCATGGTATAACCAAAGGTAACTGCCAGCAGAATGTATACCAGCAGGAAAATGCCGCCGCCGTATTTGGCTGCCAGATACGGGAAGCGCCAGATGTTGCCCAGACCCACCGAAGCGCCTGCGGCCGACAGCACGAACCCGATCTTACCGGAGAACGCGCTGCGCTTGTGTTGTTGTTCCATGTTTTAAATCCTCTTTTCCTATCTGCTATAAAAATTAAGCAAAACAAGTGTACCACATCTGCGGACAAGTAGCAAGCAACAGTACGAAATGCCGCTTGCACAGCGGCCTTTGGGAACGTAGGACGATTGGAAATATCCTCCGCTTACGCTCTGGATATTTTCAGCGGAATGATTATTTTTATTTCGCGTTTGTCGCGCTCTGCGGAGCGCTCCAAACGCATTTTCACAAAAAAAGGTTATAAAGGCAAAATGCAGTTTCCAATCACGACCCCCAGCTGTGAAAAAGTGGCTCAGAAACGCCCGCAGGCGTTTCTGAGCCACAAATCAAACAAAGCTTATTTCCTTAAACAATGGCCAAAGCGCACGCGGCGGCCATTCTAAATCGTCCGGCTGTATCCTTACAGCTTATGGTACTTGCGGTCCTCTTCCTCGTAGACGGGGTCGCAGGTCAGGTACATCCCCAGACGGTTCAGGGTGCTGCTGTCCACGCTGGAAAGCAGCACGGTGGAGTGTACATCACAGCCCTTGAGGTTGGGCAGCTGGTGCATGGCTGCTGCGGCAAGCTCGCTGGAAGCAGCAGAGCTGGACAGGGCGATCAGGATCTCGTCGGTGTGCAGGCGGGGGTTCTTGCCGCCCAGATAGTTGGTCTTGAGGGTCTGGATGGGCTCAATGGCAGTTGCGCTGACCAAATCCGTCTCCTGCGGGATGCCCGCCAGATACTTGAGCGCATTGATCAGGGCGCTTGCGGTAGCACCCAGCAGCGGGCCGGTCTTGCCGGTGATCACGGTGCCGTCGCTCAGCTCAATGGCAGCAGCCGGTGCGCCGCCGGTGGCTTCGCTGCGGGCGTGGGCCTGCTTTTCCACCTCTCGTGCACCCATGGTCAGCCCGGCCTGATTCATCAGCAGCTCCAGCTTATAGCGCTCGCTCTCCTTGGCGGTGCCGGTGATCTTCTGCTGGCACAGGCACTTGTAGTACCGGCGCACGATCTCCTTGCGGGAGGCTTCGCAGCAGACTGCATCGTCCACGATGCAGTTGCCGGCCATGTTCACGCCCATATCCGTGGGGGACTTGTAGGGGCTCTGGCCTGCGATCAGTTCGAACATGGCGTTCACCACCGGGAAGATCTCAATGTCGCGGTTGTAGTTCACGGTGGTCACGCCGTAGGCTTCCAGATGGAAGGGGTCGATCATGTTCACATCGTTCAGGTCGGCGGTGGCGGCCTCGTAAGCCAGATTGACCGGGTGCTTCAGGGGAATGTTCCAGATGGGGAAGGTCTCGAACTTGGCGTAACCGGCCTTGACGCCGCGCTTATATTCATGGTACAGCTGGGACAGGCAGACCGCCATTTTTCCGCTGCCGGGGCCGGGCGCGGTGATGACCACCAGCGGGCGCTCGGTCTCAATGTACTCGTTGCGGCCGTAGCCCTCGTCGCTGACGATGCGTGCCACATCGTTGGGGTAGCCGGGGATCTTGTAGTGGCGGAAGGTGCGGATGCCCAGACTGTTCAGCCGCTTTTCAAAGGCCTCCACCTCGGCGGCGGCGGTGTACTTGGTCACGCACACGCTGCCCACATACAGCCCCACCTCCTGAAAAGCGTCGATCAGGCGCAGCACGTCCAGATCGTAGGTGATGCCGTAGTCGCCGCGCACCTTGCTGCTGATGATGTCCTCGGCGCTGATGACGATGACGATCTCGGCCTGCTCCTTGAGCTGCAGCAGCATCTGCAGCTTGGAGTCCGGCTGAAAGCCGGGCAGCACGCGGGAGGCGTGGTAATCATCGAACAGCTTGCCGCCGAATTCCAGATACAGTTTATTGTCAAACTTCTTGATGCGCTCGCGGATATGCTCAGACTGCATGGAAAGATATTTGTCGTTGTCAAATCCTATTTTCATCGTTCGTTTCCTCTCTGGTGGCCCGGCACACCATACCCGGGCGTTAAATCACAAGCATAAGTATACCACAGCCCGGGATAGGGTGCAATGCAAAACAACGCGCAGAATGCAATTCCGGCAGGATAGGCCGTTTTGGGCGGTATATTGTCCTGTTTTTTGTGAAAATGGCGCTTGTGCAAACGCAAAAGGGGCCGCCGCGGTGTGCGGCAGTCCCCTTTGCTCTTATGAAGAACTATCCGTATGGAGAAAGAAAATGGCTTGTTACTTTGCCTCAGCAGGCTGGGTCTTTTTGACAAGGCTCAGGATCACTGCACCCAGCACACTGCCCACAGCCAGCGCCACGCAGTACAGCGCAGCGTGATCCACCACCGGGAATACGAAGATGCCGCCGTGGGGTGCGCGCAGTGCGCAGCCGAAGGTCATAGAGAGCGCACCGGCGACCGCAGAGCCGACAACGCAGCTGGGCAGAACGCGCAGCGGGTCGGCTGCCGCATAGGGGATGGCACCCTCAGACACGAAGCACAGACCCATGACGTAGTTCACGATGCCGTTGCGGCGCTCTTCCGGCGTCCACTTGCGGGGGCAGAAGGTAGTGGACAGGGCGATGGCGATGGGAGGAACCATGCCGCCCACCATGACGGCGGCCATCACCTCGTAGTTGCCGGAGGCAAGGGCTGCGGTGCCAAAGACATAGGCTGCCTTGTTGACCGGGCCGCCCATATCCACGCTCATCATACCGGCCACGATAGCGCCCAGCAGCACCTTGGAGCTGCCGCCCAGTGCGTTCAGCCAGTCAGTCATGGCGGTGTTGATCATACCCATCACCGGGTTCACGGCGCACATCATCGCACCTACGATAAGAATGCCGCCCAGCGGGTAGATGAGCATCGGGCGGATACCGTTCAGGCTGGCGGGCAGCTTTTCGGTGACCTTTTTGAGGAACTGCACGATGTAGCCCGCTGCAAAACCGGCCAGCAGCGCTGCAAGGAAGCCGCCGGAGATGCCGGTGGTGCTGCCTGCGGCAAGGTCGGTGAAGTTGGTGCCGTTCATAGCCAGCACGCCGCCGGCAAAACCTACGGCAAGACCCGGACGGTCGGCGATGGACATGGCGATGAAACCTGCCAGAATGGGCAGCATATAGCCGAAGGCTGCGCCGCCCACCGTCTTGAAGAAAGCGGCAACAGGGGTGTTCATGCCGAAGTTTGCGGGGTTGATGCTGTAATCATCCAGCAGGAAGGCCAGCGCGATCATGATGCCGCCGCCCACCACGAAGGGCAGCATATGGGAAACGCCGTTCATCAGGTTCTTGTACAGGCTGCGGCCGAAGCTGTCCTTGCCGGAAGCGTCATCCTCGGCTGCTGCGCCGCCCTCGGCGTGGAACACGGGCACCTCGCCGTGGGCGATTTTCTTAATGAGTTCCTCCGGCTTGTGGATGCCGTCATCCACGCGGGTGAACAGCACCGGCTTGCCGTCGAAGCGGGCAGTATCCACCTTTTTCTCCGCTGCTACGATAATACCGTCACAGGCGGCGATCTCGGCGCGGGTCAGGATATTCTTTGCGCCGTCCGAACCATTGGTCTCCACCTTGGTGGGCAGGCCCAGCTTGTCTCCGGCCTTGGTCAGTGCTTCTGCCGCCATGTAGGTATGGGCAATGCCGTTGACGCAGGCGGTTACGGCCAGAATGCGGTAGCCGTCCTGCGGGATGGCCTGCTGGGTAAAGCTTTCTGTGCCGAACTGCGCTTCCTCCTGCGCGTCGATGCACTCCAAGAACTCCTTGGGGCTCTTTGCAGCTTTAAGCTTTTCCACAAAGTCCTCGTTCATCAGCATCTGCATCATGCGTGCCAGCATATCCACGTGCAAGCTGCCGTTTTCCGGGGCGGCAATGGCAAACAGCAGGTCGGTGGTGCCGTCATCCTCGGCGTTATACTGCACCGGGGTTGTCAGCCGCAGGGCAGCCAGACTGGGACGGGTGACCACATTGGTCTTGGCGTGGGGCACGGTGATACCGTTGTCCACATAGGTAGAGCCCTCGGCCTCGCGGGCATAGAGCGCCTTTTTGTAGGCATCCTTATCGGTGATGTTGCCGTGGGTAGCCTGCAGTTCCACCAGACGGCTCAGGATCTGCTCCTGCGTCTGCAGCGCTTCGTCCAGCGCAATGGACTGTGCGGTAAATAACTCGGTAATGCGCATAAACGTTCCTCCTTTGTTCCTTTTATCCTATCAAAGCTGCGCCAGCAGCTCGTCGATCTTTTCCTTTGTGGCAAGCCCAAGGCTGAAAGCCGTTGCGCTGCCGCAGGCGGTGCCCAGCCGCAGCGCCTGCGCGTAGCTGCGGCTTTGCAGATATCCGGCCACAAAACCGGCCACCATGCTGTCGCCCGCGCCCACGCTGTTGACCACCTTGCCCTTGGGGCAGCCGATGCGGTGCACCTGTCCCTGCTCGTCCAGCAGCAGCGCACCGTCCCCTGCCATGCTCACCAGCACGTTGCGGGCGCCCTTTTCCTGCAGAGTGCGGGCAGCTGCCACGATCTCTGCGTCACTGGTCAGCACCTTGCCCACGATCTCGCCCAGCTCATGGTTGTTGGGCTTGATGAGGAAGGGGTGGTAGGGCAGCACGTTCACCAGCAGGTCGCGGGTGGCATCCACCACTGCGCGCACGCCCCTGCCCTGCAGCCGCGCCAGCAGCCGCTCGTAGACGCTTTGCGGCAAGCTTGCCGGGATGCTGCCTGCCAGAATGAGGATATCCCCCTCGGCCAGCTTGTCCAGCTGGGCTTCCAGCTGCTGCAACGCACTTTCCGGGATGGCAGGGCCTGCGCCGTTCAGCTCGGTCTCCTGCCCGGCCTTGATCTTGACGTTGATGCGGGTCATGCCGTTTTCCAGATGCACAAAATCGGTTTTCAGTCCCTGCGCCGCCAGACCGCGCTCCAGCCATGCGCCGGTCTCGCCGGCCACAAAGCCCAGTGCCACGCTCTCGCAGCCCAGCTGCGCCAGCACGCCGGACACGTTGATGCCCTTGCCGCCCAGCACACAGTCCTCGCCTTTGGCGCGGTTCACTTCGCCCACCTCCAGCGGTGCGTCCAGACGCACAACATAGTCGATGGCCGGGTTAAAAGTAACGGTGTAGATCATACTTCTGCCTCCTTTACAAATGTTTGCTGCTTATACTTGGGGTTCGGGCAGCGGTTGGTCAGGATAGCACCGCTGTGCAGATCCGTGATGACCGCCGGATAAATTTTGGCAAACTTGGCGTCGTCCACAAGGAACCAGCTTTCCCTTGCGCGGCGGACGGCTGCGGCCTTTACGGCTGCTTCCTCGGGGTCCGGGGTGGTAAAGCCCGCTTCCAGCGCTACGCCGTTGGCACCCATAAATGCTTTGGTAAAGTTATATTGCTGGATGCTGCTGACTGCCGGGGCCCCCACGATGGCCTCGGTCTGGGGACGCAGCAGCCCGCCGGGCAGATACACCCGGCAGCCCTTTTGTGCCAGCAGCCGGGCGTGCGCCACGCCGTTGGTCACATAAGTGGCCTTGAGCGCCGCACCCGTCAGCGCCCGCACCAGCTCCAGCGTGGTGGTGCCTGCATCGATGAACACAAAATCTTCGGCGGTGATGAGCGCTGCGGCGGCTGCGGCAATGCTGCGCTTTTCTGCCACTGCCAGCGTCTCCTTGGCTTCCATGGTGGGCTCGTCTGCCAGAAAACGGCTGTCCGGCAGGGTAGCCCCTCCGTGCACCTTGGTCAGCCTGCCCTGCCGATCCAGCTCGGTCAAATCGCGCCGGATGGTGGATTCGCTGGTGTGCAGCGCTTCGCACAGCTGCTGCACCGTCACGGTGCGTTTCTCGTTCAGCTGTTCTAAGATCAGTGCAAAACGTTCCTCTGCCAGCATGGTGTCTTTCCCCTTCTTTCCTTCCCACGCCTGACTGTTTCTGCACGGTCTTGGCGTGTTTTGGTTGTCTGCATCTTTATTATAGCAAAAATATCGTCAGAATCAATCAGTTTCAGTCATTTTCGCGCACAAAAATATCCTCGATTTTTGTGCACGGTTGCTAACATCTAGGATACAAGAGTGTCTTTACGCCAAAAAAGACCACCGCACTTGTGTATGCGGTGGTCTTTTTTGCGTTTATGTGACCGGTCGTGACCGGTTTTAGTGCTCAGGCTGGTTTCAATCAGGCGTCCGAGCGGGAGTAGGCGTTCTTCATCTGGCTGCTCAGCTCAAACAGGACCTTGTCCAGCGTGTCGGCGGCCTTCTCCTGCAGCATGGCGGCGATGGCGGTGTTGGCTTCCTCCCGCAGGGCGGCGCGGCGGGCAGCGTCCGGCTCGGCGGCAAGCTTTGCATCGTACTGGTTCACCAGTGCGCGGCCGGCAGAGAGCACGGCTTCCTCGTAGCGCTCGAGGTGGAACAGGGACTTGTTATAGGAAGCGTCTGCCATGGCGGCAATCAGGCGGCTGGTCCAGTAGAAGTTATCGGTGGACACGGTGCCGGTGGTGTTGGCCAGATACTCCGGGGTGCGCTCCACGTTGGCGTAGAAGGGCACCATGGTGTTGAAGGCGTTGGAAGCATAGGCCACCCACTCCACTGCGCGGGATTCCTCCGGCTGGTCGGGACGCATCTGCAGCAGCGCCATAAAGTCGTTGCGGTTGATGCCGATAGAACGGTACGCGCCCTTTGCGGACTTGTCGCCGTAGCTCAGGTAGGGGTCGTAGGGGGTGCCCTGATAGTGGCTGGACAGCATATACTTGATGTCCTCCGGGGTCACCTTGCGCTCCGGCACCATGCACCACGGCAGGTCATCGGACATGGGGGTGTAGTCGGCATCGGCACCCTCCCACACCCATGTGCGGGGGTTGAGGTAGCGCAGCATATACCATGCGCGGGGGGTGTTGTAAACGTGGTCGGCATCATCGTGGCTGCCAAAGGCGTCCCGGGGGTTCAGTGCGCCGTCCAAAGAGAGGTCAAGGTGGTTCTTGGCAATAAACTCCCGCAGGTCGGCGGAGCAGAGGTAGTTTTCCTGTGCGCCAAAGGCATCTTCCAAATCAAAGGTGTCGATGCCCAGTTGGTTGGGCATGACCACATACACATCGTCCGGCACGCGGCGGGCGATCCAGTGGTGACCGCCGATGGTCTCCAGCCACCAGATCTCGTTTACATCCTGAAAAGCGATGCCGTTCATCTCGTAAGTACCGTACTGCTCCAGCAGACTGCCCAGACGCAGCACGCCCTCGCGGGCAGAGCGGATGTAGGGCAGCACCAGATAGACGATATCTTCCTCGCCGATGCCGCCGGGCACCTCAGGCTTTTCGCCCTTGGCGGGCTGATACTCCACCAGCGGGTCTGCGCCCAGCACGCGGGGGTTGGAGGTGATGGTCTCGGTGGCGGTCATGCCCACGTTAGCGGCATTGACGCCGGAAGCTGCCCAGATGCCCTTGCCCTCCACGGCATTGGGCATGGCGGTAAACCGCAGTGCGCCCTCCGGCAGGGGGATCTCCACATGGGAGAGGACGCTGCGGTAGGTCTTGGGAAGCTCCTCCGGGTGGATCACGGTGAATTTTTTAGCGGTGAAATGGCCGGAGCCGGAGTCATCGTTGCGGGCGATCATGGTAGAGCCATCGTACGATGCTGCCTTGCCGACCAGAATGGTAGTGCAAGCCATAGGTTTTCCCTCCATATTCTATAATGTGCTTCTATTGTAGAACTTTTGCAGCGGAATTGCAACCGGGACGAGCTGAAATCCTTATTGTACCCCCTCAGGCTCACTACGTTCGCCAGCTCCCCCAAGGGGACGCCTTTGCGCTATGCCGGAAACTTTCCCGCTACCGCCAAAAGCCGTCCCCTTGGGGAAGGTGGCTTGACGCGAAGCGGCAAGACGGAAGGGGTACATCGTTCCAAAACAAAAAACCGCCGCGCTGCGTACCACGGCAGAGCGGCGGGAGATGGAATGCTTTTTTCAGGCTGTTACTGGGCTGTCCAGTAGAAGTCCTCGCCGGGCAGCGTACCGCCCACGGCGGCGGGGTCGGCATCGTAGAGCACCTGCAGGTAACCGGAGACGTCCGCCTTCAGTTCCTCGCCGGTCAGGCAGACGATGTTGCAGTTGGGCAGTGCCTTTTTGGCGATGGCGGCTTTTGCCACCACGCCCTGCTCCTCGCACAGAGCGGCGGTGCCGTCCAGATCGGTGTTGGCGGCGTTCACGCTTTGGGCATAGTCTGCCAGAAAGGCGGCTACCACATCCGGGTGCTCCTCTGCGTAGGCCTTGCGCACCACGGTCACACCGGTGATCAGCTGGGTGTCTGCCACCTTGTCCCACTCGGCGGTCAGGTCAAGGGCTATCCGCAGGGTGTCGTCCTTCAGCCCGGCGGCGGTCACATAGGGCTGGGGCAGCACGGCAATGGCGTCCTGCGTGCTGGCCATCTGGGCGGTCACCTCGGTGGCTTCGCTGTAATACTGGATGTCCACATCCTTGTCCGGGTCAAGGCCGTTGGAGGTAAGCAGATAGCGCAGCACATACTCCGGGGTAGTGCCCTTGCCGGTGGACAGGATGGTGCGGCCCTTGAGGTCTGCCATGCTGTGGACGGTGTCGCCCTGCTCCACCACATACAGAACGCCCAAGGTGTTCACTGCCACGGCCTGAATGCCGCCGTTGGTTTTCTGGTACAGGGTCGCTGCCAGATTGGCCGGGATAGCGGCCATGTCCAGCTCGCCCTTGATGAGCAGCGGCACGATCTCATCCGCAGCGCCGTAAAGCTGCAAATCGTAGTCCATGGCGGCAGTGCCGGCCTGCTCCATTGAGAGCAGGTTGACAAGACCCATGGTGGTGGGGCCCTTCAGCCCGGCGATGCGCAGCGGCTCTGTAGCAGACAGCGGCGCAGCAGTTTCTTCCTCAGAAGCAGCCGCAGAGGAAGCAGCTTCGGACACCCCCGTGCTGGAAACGGCAGAGCTTGCGCTGCCGCCGCAGGCTGCAAGGCTCAGTGCAAGGCTGAACGCCAGCAGTAAGGACAGGATCTTTTTCATGATATACTCCTTTTCACACCCGGCACACCCCGGTACGGGAAGCGGAAACCGGTCTTTTTTGAAAAATTTTGCAAAATCATTTGCTTTGCGCGTTCCAGTTTACTATAATAGGGGTAAAAATACCGTTGCGTGTGCAACGCAATTGCAGGAGGCTGCAGAGAACGTTGTTTTCTCTGCGGAGTTGCGATGAATAATTATCTGCCGCTGTTACAAACCACCACGCTGTTCGCAGGGCTTTCCGCTGCGGAGCTCAGCACGCTGCTGTCCCGGCTGGGGGCAAGCGTGCGCAGTTACGGCAAGGGCGAAGCCCTTGTGCTGGCGGGGGAGCCCAGCCGCCGGGTAGGCATCGTGCTGTCCGGCGAGCTGGAAGCCTACCGCCCGGCACCGGGCGGGGCACGCATCCCCATTGCCCGGGTAGAGCCGGGCGGGGTATTCGGGGACGTTCTGGGCGGTTCCAGCCTGTCCAGCCCGGTCACCGTGCTGGCTGCTGCCCCCTGTGAGGTGCTGCTGCTGCCCTACGAGCGGCTGCTGCTCTCGGACGGCAGCCCCGCCCACCAGCGGGTGGTGCAGAACCTTGTGCGCACCATCAGCGATAAATATTTTTCCCTCTCCCGCCGCATCGACCTGCTGGTGATGAAGAGCCTGCGCGCCAAGGTGGCGGCTTATCTGCTCAGCGAAGCCGCCCGCGCCCACAGCCTGACCTTCAGCATCCCCTTCTCCCGCATCCAGCTGGCAGATTACCTCAACTGCGACCGCAGCGCCCTTTCCCGGGAGCTGAGCACCATGCAGAGGGAAGGGCTCATCGATACCTACCGCAGCAGCTTCAAGCTGCTGGAGCCGAATGCTTTGCAGCAGATGGTGCAGTAGCCTTTTGCCAACTATCTTATATTTAAGGAGCAATCAAGCAATGTCCAAACCTGTTCTCTGGATCGTGATCCCCTGCTACAATGAGGAGCAGGTGCTGCCCATTACAGCACCCATGTTTCTGGAAAAGATCCACAGTCTGACCGCACAGGGGCTGGTCAGCGATAAAAGCCGGGTGCTCTTTGTCAACGATGGCTCCCGCGACAAAACGTGGGAGCTGATCCAAGGCTTTGCCGCACAGGACGAGCACTATATCGGCATCTCCCAAAGCCGCAACCGCGGTCACCAGAACGCCGTGCTGGCGGGGCTGATGGAGGCACTGCACAGCGACAGCTGCGATATTACCATCTCCATCGACTGCGACGGTCAGGACGACATCAACGCCATGGACGAGATGGTGAAAAAGTATCTGGACGGTGCCGAGGTGGTGTACGGCGTGCGCAGCCGCCGGGACACCGATACCTTCTTCAAGCGGTTCACCGCCGAGGGCTTTTATCATGTGATGAACGCTCTGGGCGCGGATATCGTGTTCAACCACGCAGACTACCGCCTGATCAGCACCCGCGTGCTGGAAAGCTTTGCGGATTACAAGGAGGTCAACATCTTTTTGCGGGGCATGGTGCCGCTGGTGGGCTTTGCCCACGATGTGGTCACCTACGAGCGCCACGAGCGCCTGGCAGGCGAGAGCCACTACCCCCTGAGCAAGATGCTGGCGCTGGCCTTTGACGGCATTACCAGCCTTTCCAACAAACCCATCCGCATCATCACCGGGGCGGGCATCGTGGTGAGCCTTGTCAGCTTTATCGGGGTCATCTGGGCCATCGTGTGCGCCGCCATGGGCAGCAGCGTGGCAGGCTGGGCGTCCACCGTGTGCATCGTCTGCTTTATGGGCGGTGTACAGCTGGTGTGTCTGGGCGTGATCGGCGAGTATATCGGCAAGATCTATATGGAAACCAAAGCCCGCCCGCGCTATATCATCTCGGAGCGCACATGGGCTCCCTACGAAAGGAAATATCACGGATGAGCAAGCAAAGCTGGAAGGGCAGCACCCTTCTGAACCCGGAGCCGCCGGTACTGGTATCCTGCGGCGGGCTGGATAAGCCCAACCTTATCACCATCGGCTGGACAGGCACCATCTGCACCCAGCCCAGCATGGTATCCATCAGCGTGCGCCCGGAGCGGTACAGCCATCAGCTGCTGTGCGAACACGGGCAGTTCGCCATCAACCTGCCCACCGAAAAGCTGGTGCGCGCCATTGACTGGTGCGGTGTGAAGAGCGGCCGCGATGTAGACAAATTTGCCGCCTGCGGCCTGCACGCCGCCCCGGGCAGCGTGCTGACCGACTGCCCGGTGCTGGAGGAAAGCCCGGTCAATCTGGAATGCCGCATCACCCAGCGCATCCCGCTGGGCAGCCACGACCTGTTTTTAGCCGAGGTGGTGGCCTGCGATGTGGACGAGAGCCTGCTGGACGAAAAAGGCAAGCTGTGTCTGGACAAGGCAAACCTCATCGTGTACAGCCACGGCGAGTATCTGGCCCTTGGCAGAAAGCTGGGCACCTTCGGCTACAGTGTGCGGAAGAAAAAGCCCGTAAAACGTAAGAAATAACAAAAAGGCGATGCCGTGCGGCATCGCCTTTTTGTTATTTACTTCTCGTGCTTGACCCGCTGGATATCCCCCAGATCGTAGGGGGTGTTCTGGTAAACGTAGTAGTTGAGCCAGTTTTCGTACAGCAGGTGGGCGTGGGCGCGCCAGCGGAACAGCGGCGGCTTTGCGGGGTCGTCGTCCGGGTAGTAGTTGACGGGCACATGGATGGGCAAGCCCTTGGCTACGTCCCGCTTATACTCGGCATCCAGCGTGTACTTATCGTACTCCGGGTGACCTGTGACGAAGATCTGCCGTCCGTTCTCGGTGCTCATCAGGAAGGGCCCGGCGGCGTCGCTCTCGGCCAGAATGCGCAGGGCGGCGCAGTTGTCCACATCCTCCCGGCAGATGCCGGTATGGCGGCTGTGGGGGGCGTAGAACACCTCATCAAAGCCGCGCACCAGCGGGTTTGCCGGGCGGGTGACCCGGTGCTCGAACACGCCGAACATCTTTTCCGGCAGCAGCTGCTTGCGCACGCCGTAGTGGTAGTACAGCCCGGCCTGTGCGCCCCAGCAGACATGAAGGGTGGAGTAGACGTTCGTTTCGCTGAAGTCCATGATCTCGCACAGCTCGTTCCAGTAGTCCACCTGTTCAAAATCCATGGTCTCCACCGGCGCACCGGTGATGATCATGCCGTCGTAGCGGTTGTTCTTCACCTCGTCAAAGGTCTTGTAAAAAGCCTCAAGGTGAGCAGCCGACACATGGGTGGCAGAGTGGCTGGCGGTCTGCAGCAGGGTCATGTGCACCTGCAGCGGAGTGTTTGCCAGCAGCCGGGCGATCTGGGTCTCGGTGGCGATCTTGGTGGGCATCAGGTTCAGGATCAGAATTTCCAGCGGGCGGATATGCTGCGCCAGCGCCCGCTCCCGGTGCATGACAAAAACGTTTTCCTCATACAGGGCATCAAAGGCGGGTAAGGTCTTGGGGATGATCAGCGGCATAGGATGGTTGCTCCTTTGCTAGATGATCCAAAAATGGCTCCGCGTTCGCTTTGCCATCTTCAGAGGAATCATGATTTTTGATTTCACATTTGTCGCTGCCTGTTGGCCGCGACAAATGTATTTTCACGGGAGGGAATCATACCTTATCCAGCGCCTGCGCGATATCGGCGATGAGATCCTCGGCAGATTCCAGACCGCAGCTCATGCGCACCAGCTCGGCGGGCACACCGGCGGCAGCCAGCTGCTCGTCGTTCATCTGGCGGTGGGTGCTGGAGGCAGGGTTCAGGCAGCAGGTGCGGGCATCTGCCACATGGGTCTCGATGGCGGCAAGCTTCAGCTCCTTCATAAAGGTGCTGGCAGCCTGACGTCCGCCAGCCAGACCAAAGCTCACGACGCCGCAGCTACCGTTAGGCAGATACTTTTGCGCCAGTGCGTGGTAGGGGCTGCTTTCCAGCCCGCAGTAGTTCACATAGGCCACCTTGGGGTGGTTCTCCAAAAACTGTGCCACCGCCATACCGTTGGCGCAGTGACGCTGCATCCGAACGTGCAGGCTTTCCAGACCAAGGTTCAGCATATAGGCGTTCATGGGGGACTGCATGGAGCCGAAATCCCGCATGAGCTGCGCGGTGGCCTTGGTGATGAAAGCACCCTCCTTACCGAAGCGCTCGGCGTAGGTGATGCCGTGGTAGCTATCGTCCGGGGTGCACAGGCCCGGGAACTTCTCGGCGTGCGCCATCCAGTCGAACTTGCCGCCGTCCACGATGGCACCGCCCAGCACTGCGCCGTGACCGTCCATGTACTTGGTGGTGGAGTGGGTCACGATGTCCGCGCCCCACTCAAAGGGGCGGCAGTTGACCGGCGTGGGGAAGGTGTTGTCCACCATCAGCGGCACGCCGTGGGCGTGGGCGGCCTTGGCAAACTTTTCAATGTCCAGCACGGTCAGGGCGGGGTTTGCGATGGTCTCACCGAACACCACCTTGGTGTTGGGCTGGAAGGCAGCGTTCAGCTCCTCCTCGGTGCACAGGGGGTCTACAAAGGTGGCAGTGATGCCCATCTTTGCCATGGTGACTGAGATGAGGTTGAAGGTGCCGCCGTAGATGGTGCTGGAAGCCACGATGTGGTCCCCCGCCTCACAGAGATTGAACAGCGCAAAGAAGTTTGCGGCCTGTCCGCTGGAGGTTAGCATGGCGGCGGTGCCGCCCTCCAACTCGCAGATCTTTTTGGCTACCATGTCGCAGGTGGGGTTCTGCAGACGGGAATAGAAATAGCCGTCTGCTTCCAAATCGAACAGCTTGCCCATGTCCTCGCTGGTGGCGTACTTGAAGGTGGTGGACTGGATGATGGGGATCTGACGGGGCTCGCCATTGCCGGGGGTGTAGCCGCCCTGCACACAGATGGTATCACGGTTCATACAACATACTCCTTTGCTGGTTTTTTGGTCGGGAAGGACGATTCCCCGCAGGAGAGCTGTCTCCGGCGGGGAATCGAAAATTCAAAGTTTTTTTATTTCCGCAGGCGCTTATCGCTCTTGGTGGCCCACAAAGTACCCACAGACTGGAACGCCTGCACCATCAGCACCAGCAGCACCACACAGACGATCATGATGTTGGTCTGGTAGCGGTAGTAGCCGTAGGACAAGGCGATCTTACCCAGACCGCCGCCGCCGATGACGCCGGACATGGCGGAATAGCCCAGAATGGTGGTCAGCGCGGTGGTCATGCTGGAGATCAGGCCGGGCAGGCACTCCGGGATCATGACCTTGGTGATGATCTGGAACGGAGTAGCGCCCATGCTCTGGGCAGCTTCCACTACGCCTTCATCCAGCTCCCGCAGGCTGGTCTCCACCAGACGTGCCACAAAGGGGAAGGCGGCGACCACCAGCGGCACTACGGTGGCCTTGGTGCCCACCGTAGTGCCCACGATGGCGCGGGTAAGCGGGAACACGCAGATCATCAAAATCAGGAAGGGCACGCTGCGCAGGATGTTGATGACGATATTGATCAGATGCATCAGCCAGCTGGGCAGGGGCAGAATGCCGTCCTTGTCACCGGCTACCAGCAGCACGCCCAGCGGCAGACCCAGCACCAGCGCAAAGGCGGTGGAGAGCACCGTTACATAAAAGGTCTCCCAGATGGCAAAACCGTAATCTGCGATATTCATATACCGGTCACCTCCTCTACCGTTACGCCGGACTGGCTGCGCATATATTCCATAGCCTGCTGTGCGACAGCAAGCTCTGCGGGCAGCTTGAGCAGCATAGAGCCGTAGCACTGGCCGCTCAGATCACGGGTATCGGCGCTGAGCACCGACACTAGAATGCCCTTTTCGGCGGCAAGGCTTGCCACCAGCGGCTTTGCAGTGGAGGAACCGTTAAAGGTAACGCGCACCACATGGTCATCCGGCGCAAAGCAGGAAAGATCCCGCGCTGCGCTGCCGCCGTTGGGGGCTACCAGACGCTTGGCGGCTGCCGTTTTGGGGTTTGCAAAAATTTCCTGTACCGAGCCCTGTTCCACGACCACACCGCCGTCCAGAATAGCCACGCTGTCGCAGATCTCCTCCACCACGCTCATCTGGTGGGTAATAACCACCACGGTGATGCCCAGTTTGCGGTTGATATCCTTGATCAGGGTCAGGATGGAGTGGGTGGTGTTGGGGTCCAGCGCACTGGTGGCCTCGTCGCACAGCAACACCTTGGGGTTGGTAGCCAGTGCGCGGGCAATGGCGATGCGCTGCTTCTGACCGCCGGACAGCTGTGCCGGGTAGGCGTTGGCCTTATCCGGCAGCCCCACCATCTCCAGCAGCTCCATGGCGCGCTTTTCCGCCTCGGCCTTTTTTACGCCTGCCAGCTCCATGGGGAAGCAGACATTCTTCAGGCAGGTGCGCTGCATGAGCAGGTTGAACTGCTGGAAGATCATGGTGATCTCCCGGCGGCGTTTGCGCAGCGAGACGGGAGACAAAGTCTCCATTGCCACGCCGTCGATCACCACGCTGCCGCCGGTGGGGCGCTCCAGCAGGTTGATGCAGCGCACCAGCGTGGATTTGCCCGCACCGGACATACCGATGATGCCGTAGATTGCACCATCGGGAATGGTGAGGTTGATGTTTTGCAGCGCTTTCACCGCGCCATCCTTCATCTGGAAGGTCTTGGAAAGGTACTTGAGTTCGATCACAGAAATTGCTCCTTTAGATTATCCCTCGATGGGTGCCAGACTGTCCTGCTTGCCGCCGTAGATGCCCATGGGCTCCACGTGAATGCCGGCAACAGTTACCAGATGGGTACCCTTTTCGGCGTTGAAGTTGTCCAGATACGGCTGATGCTGGAAGTAGTTGGTGTCTACCTGACCGTCCTCGACGATCTGGTTGGGGATCACATAGTCGTCGTACTCCTGGATGTCCAGCGTGATGCCCTTGGCGGCAAGGATCTCCTTGCAGATCTCCAGCACCTCGCAGTGGGGAGCGGGAGTAGCGGCACAGCTGACGGTCTGGCCGTTCAGAGCGTCATAATCCACAGTGGAATCGTAGCCGTCGGTGGGGTTCTCCACAACGGACACCACGGAGCCCTTGTAGGTCTCGTCCATGAAGTCCTTCACCTTCTGGCTCTGCAGGGCAGCAGCCAGAGCCTTGATCTTGGGCTCCTCCTGATTGCCGTCCTTGCACACCAGAATGTTGACGTAAGCAGAAGAGCCGTCCTCCATGGCCAGTGCATCGGTCATGGGGTTCAGACCGGCAGAGATGGCGTAGTTGGAGTTGATGACGGCGTAGTCCTCGTCCTGCAGGACGTTGGGCACCTGAGCGGCCTCCACCTCGTCCACGGTGACGTTCAGGGGGTTCTCCTCGATGTCGTTCTTGGTAGCGGTCAGGCCTGCGTCTGCCTTCAGCTTGAAGAAGCCGTTCTTCTCCAGCAGGGTCAGGGCACGAGCCTCGTTGGTGGTATCGTTGGGCACAGCCACCTTGATCTTATCCAGCTTAGCTGCGGCAGAGGATGCCACGCTGCCGGATGCAGCGGCGGAAGAAGCAGTGGAAGAAGAACCACCGCAGGCAGTCAGGGCAGCGGCTGCGGCTGCCACACCGGTAACTTTCAGAAAATCGCGACGAGTAATCATAGTTTTGTTCCCTCTCTATTGTTCTCTATTATGTACTGCGGCCCGCACGGCACCTTTCCGCGCGCGGCCTTGAACGGATGCATGAAAAATGCCCCCGTCCTTACAAGCCTTAGGCTCTGCAAGGACGGAGGCATGAACATACTTCCGTGGTACCACCTTGGTTCACTGCATCCTTACGGGTGCAGCCTCGATGCTGCGGCAGCGTGTACTGCTTACAGCCGGACGCTGTAACGGGCGCATCCCGTTGCGGGCTTAGCACTCCTGCGCCTCGTCCGCACGGCTCCGAGACCATTTTCAGCTTCCTGTTTCCTGCCCTTTTTCACCGCCCGGGCTCTCTGGTAAGGATCAATGCGAAGGCCTACTCTTCTCTTCACAGCCATTTTTGTGATATTGACACTATAATAACCCCATCGGCGGCATTTGTCAACACCCCTAACGAAGTTTTTTGGTAGGAATATTGCTTCCGGCCTTTTGCCGCGCCCGTTTTTTTGATACACCCTTGTATGCGGCTGGTGCACATGATAAAATAGGGTATCATCTTTTGCAAGGAGAGCAGGCAATGAACAGCAGAGACCCTTTTCCCGATGAAGAGCTGCGCCGCCGCATTATGGATTTTATCATGGCCGCAGGGCAGACCCTGCTGGAAAACGGCGCGGAGGTGTTCCGGGTGGAGCAGACCATGGAGATCATGGCGCGCAGCTTCCACCTGCGGGAATTTCACGTTTATGTGCTGACCAACGGCATTTTTGCCAGCGCCGGCACTGCCGAGATCAGCGAAGTGCGCAACGTACCGGTGCGCACCACCCATCTGGGGCGGGTAGCGGCGGTGAACGAGCTTTCCCGCCAGATTGCCCAGACCGGGATGACCTTGGATGAGGCCGAGAGCCGTCTGGTGCTGGCGCGGCAGCTGCCCTTCCCCAAAGACCATGTGCAGCTGCTGTCCGGGCTGTGCGGGGCGTTCTGCTTTGCCATGATGTTCGGCGGCAACCTGCGCAGTGCACTGGCAGCTGCCGGGGCGGGACTGGTGGCCAGCTGGTATCTGCTGTGGTGCGGGCGGCATGAAGTGCCCGGCGGCTTCCAGAAGATCAGCACCGCCGCGCTGATCACGCTGGTGTGCATCCTGCTATGCAATCTGCTGCACACTTCTGCCAGCCACGCCATCATCGGTACATTGATGATCCTGACTCCGGGCATCGCCTTTACCATGGGCATCCGGGACTTTGTGCAGGGCGACTACCTTTCCGGCACCATCCGCATGATCGACGCTTTGCTCATTGCCGCCAGCATTGCCATAGGCACCGGTCTTGTGCTGCGGCTGTACACAGTATTTACGGGGGTGGTCGTGGTATGATATCCCTTACAGCTGTACAGATCAGTGAGCTGACCGCGCAGTTTTTTCTGGCCGCGGCGGGCACGCTGAGTTTTGCCATTCTGTTTGCGTGCCCCCGGCGCTGCCTGCCTTACTGCGCACTGGTGGGCGCTGTGGGCTGGCTGTGGTACGAACTGCTGACCCTGCTGGGCGCAGACGCCGCCACGGCCTCCCTGCTGGCGGTCATTCCGCTTACCATCCTTACCCGCGTGTTTGCCATTACCCAAAAAACGCCGGTCACGGTGTTTTTGCTGACCGGCATTTTCCCGCTGGTGCCGGGCGCGGGCATTTACTACACCGCCTACTATTTCATCCAGAACGAAAACGCCCTTGCCCTTGCCAAGGGCATCAGCACCTTTAAAATTGCGGTGGCGCTGGCCATCGGCATCAGTCTGGTGCTGTGCGTGCCGCTGCCGAAAAAGCGGAAATAATCTGTCGCTTTCCAAGCTATCTATATAAAGGAGTGATCTCTATGAACGCAATGGAACTTCTGACTACCCGCCGCACCTACCGCCGGTTTGTACAAAAGGCCGTGCCGCAGGATGTGGTGGACGATATCGTACAGGCCGTGCGGCTGTCCTCCTGCGGGGCAAACCGGCAAGCGGTGCGTCTGGTGCTGGTGCAAAGCCCGGAGATGGTGGCCAAGGTACAGCCGCTGGTCAAATGGGCTGGCTATCTGCCGCCGGAGCAGGGCACGCCCAAGGCAGACGAGCTGCCCACCTTTTATGCAGCGGTGGTGCAGGATACCGCCATCCCCGGCGACCTTGCCACCGACACCGGCATTGCGCTGGCAAACATGACCCTTGCCGCATGGGACAAAGGCGTGGGCAGCTGCATCATGGGCGCGATCAATAAGCCCGCCCTGACCGCGCTGCTGGGCATTGAGGAGCCGCAGAAGCTGGCCTTTATGGTGGCCTTCGGCTACCCCACCCACAAAGCCGGCATCGTCCCCATGACCGAGCAGACCGGCGTAAAGTACTATCTGGATGAAAACCGCGACTACTGCGTACCTAAGCGCAGCGCGGAGGAGATTGCAAGAAGCCTGTAAAAGCCGGTTTATACCGCATATATTCATACATTTTCTCCGTTATTGCATAAATGTTTGCAAAATCGTTTCAATTTCACGGATTATTATGCACAAGTATTGACTTTTTGTTTTGTACAAACTATACTAAGTGCGTTCCCCGAAAGCGCGATGAATCGCATCCCATCGGGGCAAAGCAAACTATATTGCATAGATTGAGGAGTGTTTGAATATGAAAAAGATCTCTCGCCGCAGCTTCATGGCTGCCGCTGCTGTTTCCGTTGCTGCTCTGGCTCTGACCGCCTGCGGTGGTTCCGCAAGCTCTGCTGCTTCTTCTGTGGCAAGCTCTGCTGCTTCCTCCGAGGCTGCTTCTTCTGCCGCTGCTGCTGAGCTGACCACCGTGGAAGCCGGCAAGCTGACCATGGCTACCAACGCCGCCTTCCCTCCGTACGAGATGACCACCGATGCCGGCGAGTTCGAGGGCATCGACGTGGACACCGCCAAGGCCATTGCTGAGAAGCTGGGTCTGGAGCTGCAGATCGATGACATGGACTTTGACGCCGCACTGCTCAGCGTGCAGCAGGGCAAGGCCGACATCGTGATGGCAGGCGTTACCGTGACCGACGAGCGCAAGGCTGTGATGGACTTCTCCGACAGCTACGCCACCGGCATCCAGTCCATCATCGTGCCCAACGATTCCGATATTGCTTCTCCCGATGATCTGGCCGGCAAGACGATTGGTACCCAGCGCGGCACCACCGGCTACATCTACTGCTCCGATGACTTCGGCGATGAGAACGTGGTTGCTTACGACGACGGTCTGACCGCTGTGCAGGCCCTGAACAATGGTCAGGTGGACGCTGTGGTCATCGACAACGCTCCCGCACAGGAGTTCGTGGCTGCCAACCCCGGCCTGAAGGTGCTGGATACCAGCTACGCCGAGGAGGATTACGCCATCGGCATGGCAAAGGGTTCTGCTCTGGAGGACGCTGTCAACAAGGCTCTGGAGGAGCTGAAGGCTGACGGCACTCTGCAGGCCATCGTGGACAAGTACATCAACGCAAACTAAGCTGCGTGCCCTGTACCATTCCCGTACCCAAGGAGGCGCCCCGCTCCGGGGCACCTCTTTTTTTAGAAAAAAGTGGTTACAATTTATTGACAAACAGAAAGCGAGGATGTGAATGGCTGCGCAATACGAACTGCTCAAAGAGCTGCTCAACAGCGGCACAAAGCTAAGCTTTGGACAGGATTTCTTTTTTAAGTTTTATCAGGCCTTTCTGCTGAAGGACCGCTGGATGCAGTACATCAACGGTGTGGGCACCACCCTGCTGGTCACCGCACTGGCGCTGGCGCTGGGCGTGGTGCTGGGCAGCGTGGTGGCACTGGTGCGCGTGACCCACGACCAGCAGCGACCCGGCCACAAAAACGCGGTGCTGGGCTTTTTTAACGCGGTGTGTCAGCTGTACACCACCATCATCCGCGGCACGCCCATGATGGTGCAGCTGCTGATCATGAGCATGGTCATTTTTTCCAACAGCCGCAACTTTACTATGGTTGGTGCACTGACCTTGGGCATCAACTCCGGCGCGTATGTATCCGAGATCATCCGCGGCGGCCTGATGGCTGTGGACCCCGGCCAGATGGAGGCCGGGCGCAGCCTTGGCCTGAACTACATGACCACCATGGTGGTCATCATCATCCCGCAGGCCATCCGTGCGGTGCTGCCTGCACTGGGCAACGAGTTCATCGTCCTGCTCAAGGATACTTCCCTGATCACCACCATCGGCGGCAAGGAGCTGCTGTATGCTGCACAGGGCATTATGAACCGTACCTATGAAGCCATGTTCCCCCTGCTGGGCGTTGCACTGATCTACCTGATCCTTGTTATGCTGTTTACATGGCTGCTGAGCAAGTTTGAGAGGAGGCTGGCACAAAGTGACCGATAAGATTTTGGAAGTACGCGGCCTGACCAAGACCTATGGCGGCGTAAAGAAGCGCGGCGCAAAAAAGGCCGACCCCACGCTGGATGTGCTGAAAGGCATCGACCTTGATATTTACCGCGGCGATGTGGTGTGCCTGATCGGCCCTTCCGGCTGCGGCAAGTCCACCTTTCTGCGCTGCCTGAACCGGCTGGAGACTCCCACCTCCGGTTCCATCAAGTTTGAGGGTGTGGAGGTAAACGAGACACACATCGATGCCGTGCGCCAGAAGATGGGCATGGTGTTCCAGCACTTCAACCTGTTCCCCCACCTGACCGTGAAAAAGAACCTTGAGCTGGCACCCAGCCTGCTGAAGCTGAAGGACAAGGACGCCATCTCTGCCCGCGCAGACGAGCTGCTGGCCCGCGTAGGTCTGGCTGACAAGGCCAACGCCTACCCCAAGAGCCTGTCCGGCGGTCAGCAGCAGCGCATCGCCATTGCCCGTGCGCTGGCCATGGACCCGGACGTGATCCTGTTCGACGAGCCCACCAGCGCCCTTGACCCCGAGATGGTGGGCGAGGTGCTGGAGCTGATGAAGGAGCTGGCACACACCGGCATCACCATGCTGGTGGTCACCCACGAAATGGGCTTTGCCCGCGAGGTGTCCAACCGGGTCATCTTCATTGACGGTGGCAAAATTCAGGAGGATGAGCCGCCGCAGGAGTTGTTCACCAACCCCAAACACCCCCGTCTGAAAGCCTTCCTCTCCAAGATGCTGTAAAGAGTTTTTAAACAGAATGCCGGACAACCTGCGGGTTGTCCGGCATTCTGTTTTCTTTATTTTTCTTACATTACATCCGTATCTTCTGCGCGGCGCGGGCGATGGAGGCAAGCAGCGCCACAAGGCGCTTTTCGTCCATCTGGCCGCAGTAGCTGGTAAAGGTGTAGTAGCACCCCTGCACGCAGAAGGACAGCACCACCTTGCGCACTACGTCCGTCTCAAAGGTGGGGTCGGTCTGGGCGATGTAATGGCACATAGCCTGCTCCACCCGGTTGATGAACAGCCCCTGCCGGGAGCCGGAGAACAGCACGGCGATCTCTTCTTGATGCTCGGCAAAGGCGCGGAACATCTCCCGCGCAAGCCACTCGGTGCGCTCGCTCACATCGCTGGCGGTCAGGCGGGGCAGGCTTTCCACCACCGCCTGCACCATCTCGTCCTCCATGGCGTTGGCCAGCGCATAGATATCCTGATAATGGGCGTAAAATGTGGATTTATTGATGCAGGCGCGGTCGCACAGCTCCTTGACACGGATCTTCTCCACCGGCTTTTCGCGGCGCAGCTCCATAAAGGCCTGTTTGATGGCGCGCTCGGTCTTTTCAATGCGGATATCCAGAAAACCCACCTCTTTTGCTTTTTTGTTGATTTTCCAACATTTTTCCGGTTTTGCGGATAGACAAGCCCCGCAAGCCTTTTTATACTGGGTATAAGCGGAGCAGCGTTACTCCTTGCGGTACAAAAGCCCCTGCTGCTCCAAAGCTGCGCGGATGCGGGCAAAGGTGTCCTTATCCGGGCAGCGCAAAGTATGCAGGTGCACGCCGCCGGTCATGCGGCTCAAAAGGCTCTCGGGCGCATCCGCCGCCTGACGGATAAAGTTGTCCACGTCGTACCGGTTGCACAGGTTCAGCGTGGCGCGGATCTCGCCGTACAGGCTGTTTTCCACCGCCACATCCACCACTGTGCCGCCCTGATCCACCACAGTGTACAGCTCCCGGCGCATCTCCTCCTGCGTGCGGTGCACACAGGCCAGAATGCCGGTATAGCCCTTTTCCGCCGGGTGCAGCTGGTAGCCCCGGGGGGTGGCATCGATCTGCGCCCCGCCGGCGCGCAGCAGTGCCACATCTCCTACCACGATCTGCCGCGACACCCCCAGCTCTGCCGCCAGCGTGCTGGCGCTTAAGGGGGCACCGGCGCTGTTCAACCGGGTCAGGATGCGTTCTCTGCGCTGTGCTGCATTCATAGGGGGTCAGGCTTCCTTTCCGTAAAACAACTTTTCTCTCCTTATTGTAGCAAAACGCGGCAAAATGTGCAAGGTTATTCCAACAGCAGACTTCCGAAAAAAGGCTTCCCCCGGAAGGGGGAAGTCTTTCCCCAAAGGGTGAAAGCTTTTGCTCCGGGGCAAGCCTCAAGCGGTGCTTTATTCTACCCGCAGCAGGGTGGCGTAATTGGAGGGCAGCTGCACCTTCATGCGGTTCCACTCGGTGGAGACCAGCACCTCCTGCGCGCCTACAGTGTCCGCCATCAGATCGGTGACCTTGGCAGCTTCCACCGGCAGCTGGAACTCCAGCTGTGCGGGAGTATCGCCGTTATTCAGCACCGCTACCACCGCCTTGCCGTCCAGCACCCGGGCAAAAGCATAGCACTGGGTGGTGAGCTGCAGCTCTTTTACCTCGCCGTAGGTCATTTCCGGCAATTCAGCCTTGCATTTCCCCAGAACTTTGTATACACTGGTAACAGGATTTGTGCGTTCTGCGTCAGCGTAGTCGCTAAGCTCCAGACAGGGGCGCAGCGGCCAGTCGCTGCCCCACTCCTTTTTGCCCTCGATGCCGAACTCCGAGCCGTAGTAGATGGACGGGATGCCCCACAGGCTGTACACCAGAATGGCAATGTGCCGGATATGCTCCCGGTTGCGCAGCTTGTTGGGCAGACGCTCCACATCGTGGTTATCTGAGAAGAGATACAGCCGGGTGTCGTGGCACAGCCCCTGCAGTCGGCGCATAGTGTGGGCAATTTCAAAATAGTTATGGTCGTTGTGTCCGCTCCACAAGCCCTTGTGCAGCTCGTAGTTGGTAACGGAGTGCAGCATTTCCGGGTTTGCCCAGCGGCTGTAATCGCCGTGGATGACCTCGCCCATCAGCCAGAACTCCGGTTTTACCTCGTTTGCCAGACGGCGCAGCCCGCGCATGAAGTCGAAGTCCAGCACGTCGGCTGCATCCAGACGGATGCCGTCGATGTCGAACTGCTCCACCCAGAAGCGGACGGTATCATAATGGTACTGCTGCACCTCCGGGTTGCGCTGGTTCAGCTTGACCAGCAGGTTGTAGCCGCCCCAGTTGCCGTAGGAAAAGCCATCGTTATACTCGTTGTTGCCCCAGAAGTTCACATCGCAGAACCAGTCCTTATAGCGGGCGTTCTCGCGGTTCGACTTCAGGTCCTGGAAGGCAAAGAAATCGCGGCCCACATGGTTGAACACGCCGTCCACGATGACCCGCTGCCCGCGGGCGTGGCAGGCCGCCACAAAGGCCTTGAACTCCTCGTTGGTGCCAAGGCGGCGGTCCACCAGACGGTAGTCGATGGTATCGTAGCCGTGGGAGCCGCTCTCGAACAGCGGGCCGATGTAGATGGCCGTACAGCCCAGCTTTGCCGCGTGGGCTGCCCATGCTTCCAGCTTTGCAAAAGCACCCGGGGTGGGCTGGCCGTCGTTTTCGTGCGCACAGCCGCACAGCCCCAGCGGATAGATGTGATAAAATACTGCTTCGTCATACCAAGCCATGATCGTTCGCTCCCATTCTATTGCTTAAAAAGTTGCGCCGCTTGCACGGCGGTAGCAACAGTATACCACAAGATTTGGCAAATATGTGAAAATTTGCCGATTTTTGTCAAGATTCGCTAAGATTATCGGCTATCATGCCGGTAAATAGCCGTTTTTCTTGGATAGTTTGCCCAAATAGCTTTGTACCAACCGGCGCACGGCGCGCCGGTCAACATAGAGAAGTAAGGAGATCTTTGCATGAATTACCCTGTGATCCCCCGCACGTTTTTCAGTGGCGACTGCTTCGATGCCTACCGCATTCTGGGTGCGCACCCCTGCACCGACCCAAACGGCGCCGAGGGCTGGCGTTTTGCCGTGTGGGCACCCGGTGCCACCGCCGTGGAGGTGTGCGGCGGCTTTGACGGCTGGGAGCGCGGCGTGCCCATGGAAAAAGCCGATACCGGCGTGTGGAGCGCCTTTATCCCCGGCCTTGCGGAGGGGGACCTCTACAAATACCGCGTGCACGGCGCGGACGGCAGCACCGTGATGCGCAGCGACCCCTACGCCTTTGCCACCGAGCTGCGCCCCGGCACCGCCAGCAAGCTGACAAAGCTGGATTTCACCTTTGACGACACCGCGTGGATGGAGCGGCGGGACAAATGCCGCAACCGCCCGCTGAACATCTACGAGCTGCACGCCGGCAGTTGGAAGCATAAGCCCGGCACTACCCAGCCGGACGGCTCGGACGGGTGGTACAACTACGAGGAGCTGGCGCGGGAACTCATCCCGTGGCTGCTGGAGCATCACTTTACCCATGTGGAGCTGCTGCCGCTGGCAGAGCACCCCTTTGACGGCAGCTGGGGCTACCAGACCACCGGCTACTTCTCGGTGACCAGCCGCTACGGCTCCCCCGCCCAGTTTGCCAGCTTTGTCAACGCCTGCCACCGCATGGGCATCGGCGTCATCATGGATTTTGTACCGGTGCACTTTGCCGCCAATGCTGACGCGCTGGCAAAGTTTGACGGCACCCACCTGTACGAGTACGACAGCGACGTGGGTCAGAGCGAGTGGGGCACCTGCAACTTCAACTACTACCGCCGGGAGGTGTGCAGCTTTTTGAGCAGCGCCGCCGGGCTGTGGATGGACGTGTACCACTGCGACGGCATCCGCATGGACGCCATCTCCCGCGCATTGTACTGGCAGGGCGACCCCAACCGCGGCGTGAATCAGGGCGCGGTGAACTTTTTGCGCAGTTTGAACCACGGCCTGAACGAGCGCTGGCCCACCGGCATCTACATGGCGGAGGACTCCACCAACTTCCTCAAGGTGACCGCTCCCACCCGCTACGAGGGCGTGGGCTTTGACTACAAGTGGGACATGGGCTGGATGCACGACACGCTGGACTACTTTGCCACCCCCTTCGGCGAGCGCCCGGGCTGCTACGGCAAGCTGCTGTTCAGTATGCACTACTTCTACAACGAGCTGTACCTGCTGGCGCTGAGCCACGATGAGGTGGTGCACGGCAAAAAGACCATCATTGATAAGCTGTGGGGCAGCTACGCGGAAAAGTGCGCCCAGCTGCGCACCCTATATTTTTATATGTACACCCATCCCGGCAAAAAGCTGAACTTTATGGGCAACGAGCTGGCACATTTCCGGGAGTGGGACGAAAAGCGGGAGCTGGACTGGAATTTGCTGGAATACCCCTTCCACGATGCCTTCCAGAAATACTTTGCCGCCCTTTGCCGCACCTACGCCTCCGAGCCCGCCCTCTACGATGGCGAGTACAACCCGGACTGCTTTGAGTGGGTGGCAAGCGAAAGCTGTGCCGAGGGCGTGTACGCATGGCTGCGCAAGGGGCGCGGGCAGAACCTGCTCTGCGTCATGAACACACAGGACAGCGCCCACAAAAAGTTTCCTCTGTACCTCAAGTTCCCCTGCAGCGCAGAGCTGGTGCTGGATACCGAGGCCGGCACATGGGGCGGCGTGCACAAGGCGCACCGCAAGCAGAACTTCCACACCACCGACGGCGGTGTGTTTGGCAGGGACTACACCCTGACGCTGGATCTGCCCGCCATGGGCAGCTACCTGCTGCGGCTTACCCCGGAAGCCCCGAACCCGGACGCCGCCCGCCTGAGCGCCAACAAGGCGCTGGCGCAAAAGCGCAAGGCGGCAAAGGCTGCAAAAGCCGCCGCAGAAGTTTCCGATAAGTAATATTTATGCAAAAATGTCCCGTCTGCTTTGAAAGCGGCGGGACATTCTGCATTTTTCGCCGCCGGGGTGCTGGACAGTGCCCGGGGGAGTTGTTATACTGTAGAATGTGAAACTTTGCAAGGAGGGTCTTGTTCCATGACCGATACTATCACAAAGCCCCGCGTTTCCGCTGCGGCGAAAACTGCGCTGGTGCTGGCTGCAGCGGCAGTGCTGCTGGCTGTTTTTGCGCTGGCTGCGCCCGGCAGCAGGTTCTTTTTTCCGCTGGTGAGCCTGTGGTGCAACTTAGCGCTGTTCGCCTGTGTGCTGCTGGTGCTGCGGGTAGCAGGGATAAAATTTGACCTGTTCCACAAAGCGGTGATCGTCGGCCTGTGGGCGGCGGCGCTGATCTACTTTTTCTGGGCGCTGAACCGCCGCAGCTTTGTATACATCTGGGATTATGTCAACTATATCAACAAGCAGTACAGCGCCGAAGCCGCCTTTTTGCAAAGCCCGACGGCTGGCTTCCATTACATCTTCGGCTCTTTTGCCGAGGACTACACCAACTTCATTACCCTGTTTCTGGATTTTCCCTTCTGCCTGAGCGACCGCACCGGCGACAGCTTTGCCTTCTGTCAGGTGTTCAGCATCCTGCCCATGCTGCTGGTGCTGCTGGCAGGGCTTACCATCAAGGTGGGGCAGATGCTGCAGGTGAAGAACCGCTTCTGGTACTTCCTTATTGGAATGTCGTGGATGGTCACCTACCCGTGGCTGCGCATGAGTGCCATGCTCAGCCAGCCGGACTGGTTCGGTCTCATCTTCGGCTTCAGCATCCTGCTGCTCACGCTGGATTTCCGGTTTGAAAAACTGGAGCCGGTACGCTTTTGCCTGCTGTTTGCTGCCACGGCAGCCATTATCCTCTCCCGCCGGTGGTACTTATATTTTGTAGTGGGCTACTACTTTGCCTACGCAGTTCTGGTGCTGGTAAGCAGCGTGCGCACCGCCCGCGCCGGGCAGAAAAAGCAGGCGCTCGTGCAGGTGCGCAATCTGGTGCTGTTCGGCCTGATGTCCATGGTGGCCATGCTGGTGCTGCTGTGGCCGATGGTCAGCCACATCCTTGCTTACAGCTACGCCGACCGCTACGCCTACTATAACGGCGGCGGCATGGTCACGGAGATCTACCTGCAATACGCCCGCATGGGCCTGATGAACCTTGTGCTCATCGGTCTGGGCCTGTGGTTCTGCCTGAAAAGGCACAAAATGCCCGCGCTGCCCTGCCTTGCCGGGCTGGAGATCCTGCTGAGCATGCTGCTGTTCACCCGGGTGCAGACCACCGGTTCCCAACATATGCTGCTGTTTTTACCCGGCTGGTTTCTGCTGTTCCTGCTGGGCGCGACTGCGCTGGCCGAGGGCATCACCCGCCGCCGGAACCTGAAGATCGGCTTCTGGCTGTTCACCATCGCCTTTGCCACCTCGGTGCGCTGCTCCCCGCTGACCACCGTCGCTCTGCCGGATTTTCTCATCGGCCGCACTATTCTCTCGGCCTCTCTGCAGGAGAGCGCCCGCGATTTTGCCGCCATTGATGACCTGGTCTATGACCGCAAGGATCTGCCGCAGATCAAGGCCATTGCCAACTGGATCGACACCCACTGCGCCGAGGGCGAGATCAGCTACATGATCCCCCACGACACGCTGTACTGCCCGGACCACTTCAAGAACTGCCAGCTGCCCGCGACCCCCATCAACGATAAGCTGGCCTTCGGCTTCTCGGTGCCGGGCACCCACAACTTCCCCATGCAGTTCTTTGAGGCAAAATACGTTCTCACCGCTGATCCTTTCCCGCTGACTCATGTAAATGACCCTGAGAACGAGATGTCCCACAAGCTGAACGAGAGGTTCCTTGCGGTGCGGGACGAGTACTTTACACAGGAAGCCACCTTTGATATGGGCAACGGCACCACCTTTACCATCTGGCGGCGCACCGTGGCCCCCACCCGCGCCGAGGTGGAGTACTACCTGAGCGCCTTTACCGAGGAAGATGCCAAATACCCGGAGATGTTCTCCGAGATCGCAGAAAGCTGGCTGGCCGCCCGCGGGCTGTAACGCCGCTTTTATAAAAAGGAGTGTTCGACTATGGAACAAACTGCAAACACCATGCCCGCTGCCGCCTTGGGGCAGTACAAGGGGCTTGCCTTCACCCGCCGGGTGCGCCCGGTATCGGAAAAGGCCGTGGAAGCGGATATCGGCAATCTGGCGCGTGTCCATGCGCCCTTTGTGCCGACTGGTGCCCCCGCCGCGCGCGGGATGCGGGTCACGCTGGATTTCGAGGGCTTTCTGGAGGGTGCACCCATCCCGGACAGCCGGATGGAGCAGGTGACCGTGGTGCTGGGCACCGGGCAGCTGATGCCCGCCGCAGAAGAAGCGGTGTACGGCCACTGCGCGGGCGAGACTTTCCGCTTCGACTTCACCTACCCCGCTGAGTTCCGCGTGCCGGAGCTTTCCGGCAAAACCGCACAGTTTGAGATCTGCCTGCACACAGTAGAGCGCAAACAAGTGCCCCCGGTGGACGATGCCCTTGCAAGATCCCTGGGCTATGACGATCTGGACGCCCTGCGGGAGAGCCTGCGGGAGAAAAAGCGTCTTTCCCACGAAGCCAACGCCGACCGCATTGCCGGGGCGGCGCTGCTGGATATGGCGGGCGCAAACCTGACCGTGGAGCTGCCCGCCGAACTGCTGGCGCAGAACGCCGAGTACCAGATGAACCAGCTGCGTCAGCGGCTGCGCAAGAGCCAGATGACCATGGAGCTGTACTGCAAGAGCGCCGGGCTGACCCCGGAGCAGGTGCGGGAGGGCTACCGCAGGGAAGCCGAGCGTCAGCTGCGGGCGGTGCTGGCAGTGCGCGCCATTGCCGAAGCCGAACAAATCACCGTGACCCAGCAGGAGGTGGACGCCGAGTACGCCCGCCTTTCCAAGCTGCACGACACCCCGGAGGAAGAGATCCGCAAAGTGCTGAGCCGGGACGCCGTAGCCGCCGCCGTGACCAACCAGAAGGTGCAGCGCTTCCTGCTCGACCACGCCGCACTTACCTCTGTTGTGGAAAAGGAGTAAAGACCATGGGCTTTTTTACCAGAACTGCAATGGATGCCCTGATGAAGACCACCCATCCAGAGATCAACCGCCGCCAATGCTGGAATTTGCACCCCCACCGCAAGCCCTGCACCACCTGCAAGGATATCTGCCCCTACGGTGAGGAAATTTTCTCCCGCCCGAACCTTGTCAAGGACTGGGACCCCTGCACCGACTGCGGGCTGTGCGTTTCCGCCTGCCGCAGCGGCTGCATTGCACCCTCGCCGGAGCAGGTGCAGCGGGATACCGCCGCAGCGGACTCCGACAGCGATACCATCTGGATCGGCTGTGAAAGATCCACCCGCAAAAACACCGTGGTGCGCAGCTGCATCTGTGCGCTCTCGTGGGAAGCGCTGGCGTATCTGGCGCTGAACAAAAAGATCGTGCTGGACCTGACCCCCTGCGGACAGTGCGAGAACGATCTGTGCGCCGAGCAGCTGCGCAAGGAACTGACCCGCCTTGTGGACTTTTTCGGTCAGCCGATGTTCGAAGCGCGGTTCTCGCTGGCGTATGAGGAAAAAGAGTACCCCTACCATGTGCAGGAATTGACCCGCCGTGAGATGCTGGAGCAGGTGAGCCACGGCTCCAAGAGCGGCACCAAAAAGCTGCTGCAGATGCTGCCCGGCCTGCGCAGCGAAGAGGACAGCGGGGTGGACTTCCGTCTGCTGCTGCACCAGCGCACAAAGCAGCTGAAGGCCGCCATGGAGACGCCCCTGCAGTACGGCTACTATATGCCCAAATTCACCGATAACTGCTTTGGCTGCGGCCGGTGCGAAAAAGCCTGCCGTGCCAACGCTATGAAGTTTGAGGATATGCCGAACGGCCAGACCCGCATCGTACTTACCCCGTGGAAGTGCAGTGAGTGCGGCGTGTGCATGAACGTGTGCTCCAACAAGGGCTTTGACGGCATGAAGCTGTACCAGCTTACCACCCTTGGCCCCGTGGTGCTGCACAAGTGCACCAAGACCCTGTGCAAACAGTGCGGCAAACCCATTGCCCCGGACAGCGCCGAGGGACTGTGCTCGGTGTGCCGCATCAAGGCACGCACCCAGAAGCGGCAGGAGGAAGCGCGTCTGCGTGCCGAGCAGCTGAAAGCCGAACGCGCCGCCAAGGCCGCAGAGGATGCCGCCAAGGCAGCGGAAAACGCTGTGGAATCCACCGCCGAAGCTGCCGCTCAGACCGCAGAGACCGCCGCTGCCGCCCTGCCCGACACCATCCCCGCCGGGCAGAGCGCTTCCCCTGCCAACGTCACTGCGCCCAGTCTCGGAAAGCAGGTTTCCGAATAATAGCCGGACGATTTGACGATTCAGAATGCGCTCCGCGTTGCTTTGCGCATAAATAGCGGAAAAAAGATTTTTATTTTCGGGATAGCGGAGCGCCTGCGGGCGCTCCGCTATCCCATTTTCACGGGAGGGGTCAGCCCCTGCCCCGGTGGAAACTATTTGACGTTGCGCCCAAACAATGCTATACTGGGCTTAAAGTTACCGTTGGTAGCCGATGGACTTGTTACAGAGAGGTAACGGATGTGGTTCCGTTACCTCTTTTTTACAAAGAGCGAAAGAGGTTTTTATGATGCATCATGCTTTTTCCCGCCGTCAGTTCTTAAAGGCCGGCGGTGCAGCAGCCCTTTCCACCGCTGCTGCCGGGCTGCTGAGCAGCTGCGGCGGCTCCTCTGCGGGCGGCACTGCCGCAACCGGCGACAGCACCACCTACACCGTACTGTATGCCCGTCAGCCCGCCTCCCTGAACTACCTGATCTGCTCTGCCGACCCGGACCTGTACCACGGCACCCACTGCGTAGACACGCTGGTGGAGTACGACAGCCGCGGCAAGATCCGCGAAGGTCTTGCCACCAGCTGGGAGTGGGACGCCGACACCCTGACATGGACTTTCCACCTGCGGGACGAGAACTGGGTGGACTATACCGGCGCAGTGCTGGGCCCCGTGACCGCGCAGGACTTTGTGGACGCGCTGGCTTATCTGCTGGACCCAGACTACGCTTCCGGCACTGCCAGCCTTGTCACCCCCTATGTGGCCGGGGCTGAGGACTACTATAACTACTGCGTCTGGCGCAACAATGCCAACAACGGCACTGTGGCCGAGGACGGCACCACCTACACCATCGACGCCGCAGGCACCGTGACCCTGACCGCCGCCGACGGCAGCACCACCACCTGCCCCGCCGTGGATTTTTCCTCCGTGGGCGTGGCTGCCGTGGACGAGCACACCCTGACCTATACTCTGAACTACGACTTCCCGGGCTTTTTGAGCCTTCTGAACTATGCCCCCTTCGAGCCCGCCTACGGCCCCATGCTGGCAGAGCTGGGCGACCAGTTCTGCACCAGCGCCGAGACCGCCTGCAACTGCGGTGCGTTCTATCTGGCGGAGTACACCCCGCTGGAAAGCTGGGTGATGAAGAAAAACCCCGAAAACTACGATAAGGACAACGTGTACATCGACACCATCCGCTACATCTACAATCAGGAGGCGCTCATCAGCGGCCCGGAGATGGTGCGGCGCGGCGAGATCGACCAGGCCACCATCAGCTCGGACATTCTGGACAGCTGGCTGGCGGACGATACCACCAAGGACATGGTGTCCATGGAGCGCCCGGAGACCGGCAAGAGCTACTTCTATTTCTTCAACTTCCTGCCCTACGCCCACCAGTTCCCCAACTGGAACACCACCGGCGTGGACGCCCAGTACCAGCCGGACAACTGGGCCAAGGCGGTGAACAGCACCAACTTCCGCAAGGCGTTCCTCTACGCCATCAACCCCGCCGTCACGCTGGCGGTCACTGCGCCGGAAGGGTACGAGAACTACAAGCTGCACACCATCACCCCGCCCTCCTTCTGCGCCGACAGCAAGGGCGTGGACTACACCGAATGCGGTGCGCTTGCTAACGTGACCGACCACTTTAACGAAGCCACCGCCAAGCAGTACCGCGACGCCGCCGTGCAGGAACTGACCGCTGCGGGGGCTACCTTCCCCATCAAGGTACAGTACCCCTACAACCCCGCCGTGGTGGACTGGGACAAGCAGTGTCAGGTGTTCAAACAGCAGGTGGAGGGCGTACTGAACGACGGTTTCGACTTTGTGGAGATCATCATCACGCAGGGGCCGTCCGATAACTTCCTGAATGCAGTGCGCCGCGCGGGTGCCTACGAGTTCATGTCCTACTACTGGGGCGCGGACTACTCCGACCCCGAGACCGAGGTGTACCCCTTCTATCAGGAAGCGGGCGACCGGGGCACCTGCTACGCCTTTCTGCGCACCGGCGTGGAGGACGGCATCATCACCGGCGAGACCGCCGGCTATGTCATGACCTACATGGACATGGTGGAAAAGGCCAAGGCCATCACTGCCGACCTTGACGCCCGGTACGCCGCCTTTGCCGAGGCCGAGGCGTACCTCATCGAGAATGCGCTGGTCATCCCGCTCAGTCTGCCGGTGCCGCCCTACATCGCCACCCGGCTGAACCTGTGGGAGGGACAGTACGCCCCCACCGGCTTCTCCTCGAACCGCCTGAAGGGCATCCATATCCTCGACCACTACGTTTCCATGGACGAGTATAACCACAACCGGGATGCACGGTAAGGGCTAGAAAAAAGAGAGGTGCACACCATGGTGCAATATCTTGCAAAGCGCATCGGGCGCTCAGTGCTGACGCTGTTTATCATCGTGACGCTGGTGTTCTGCCTGCTGCGGCTCATGCCGGTGGAGGGCTACTTTGCAAACTACGAAAAAATGTCCGAGGCGCAGATCCAAGCTGGGCTGCAGGCCATGGGACTTTTAGACCCCCTGCCGGTGCAGGTGGGGCGCTTTTGGAGAAACGCTCTGCACGGCGACCTTGGCGTGAGCCATATCTATAAGGTAAACGCCCCGGTCACCCAGATCTTAGCCCAGAAGCTGCCCATCTCCATCCAGATGGGCGTGCTGGCCATGCTGCTCAGCCTTGTGCTGGGCATCCCGCTGGGGCTTGTGATGGGGCAGTACAAGGGCCGCTGGCCGGATAAGCTGGGTACGGCGCTGATCGTGCTCATTCAGGCTGTGCCCGCTGCGGTGTACTTTTTGTACATCCAGATGTACGGCACGGCGGCGGTGGGCGTGGGGCTTTTGTTCAACGCCGCAAACTGGCGCTACTGGGTGCTGCCGGTGTGCAGCATGAGCCTTGCAAACCTTGCCTTTTACGCCATGTGGCTGCGCCGCTACATGGTGGACGAAAGCAACAAGGACTACGTCCGTCTTGCCCGCGCCAAGGGCGTGTGCGGGCGGGATATCGCGCTGCATCATGTGTTCCGCAATGCCATGGTGCCGCTGGTGCAGTATATCCCCTCGGCGTTCCTCAACACAGTGGTGGGTTCCATCTATATCGAGAGCCTGTACAGCATCCCCGGCATGGGCGGGCTGCTGGTCACCTGTGTGCAGCGCCACGACAACACCATGGTGCAGGGCATCGTGCTGCTGTACGCCTGCGTGGGCATCGTGGGGCTGATACTGGGCGATATTTTGATGGTGCTCATTGACCCCCGCATCAATTTTGGTAAGAAGGAAGGTGGCCGCTGATGTTCAAACGCGCGTGTTCCCGTCAGCTGGAAACGCAGCTGAACACCCTGCAAAAGGACGGCCCCGCCGCGTGGGCTGCCCTGCCGGAGGAGGAACTGTTCACCCCCGCCGGGTTCAGCAGCCAGCAGGCCGAAGCCACTGCCAGCACCAGTTACAGCTACTGGGGCAGCACTTTCCGTGCCTTTTTTAAAAACAAGCTTGCCGTGGCGCTGCTGGCAGCGCTGGCGGCGGTGGTGGTGTTCGCCTTTGCGCAGCCGCTGCTGCCCGGGCAGGCAAACCCGAACCTTTGCGCTGTAGACCCCGCCACCGGCATCCAGTACCGCAACATCGCCCCGGGGCAGCAGGGCTTTCTCTGGGGCTCCAACTCCATCGGGCAGGATTTATGGGCGCGCATCTGGGCGGGGGCGCGCACCAGCCTGACCATCGCCTTTTTCGTGGCGGTCATCGAAGCCGCCGTGGGCATTACCGCCGGTGTGCTGTGGGGCTATGTGCGTGGGCTGGATTTCCTCTTTACCGAGCTGTACAACATCTTCGATAACATCCCCACCGCCATTGTGCTCATCCTCATCTCCTATGTGGCTACCCCCAGCATCTGGACGATGATCCTTGGTATGTCTATCAAGGGCTGGATCGAGATGGCGCGGTTCATCCGCAACCAGATCTTAATTATCCGCGACCGGGACTATAACGTCGCCTCCCGCTGCATCGGCACGCCCACTTTGCGCATCGTGCTGCGCAACCTGCTGCCGTATCTGGTTTCGGTCATCATGCTGCGCATGGCACTTACCATCCCGGAAGCCATCGGCAACGAGGTGTTCATCACCTATATCGGCCTTGGTCTCTCGGTGGAAACGCCCTCTCTGGGCAATCTGGTGAACGATGGCCGCAAGGTGATGATGCAGGCAGGACTGCGGTACCAGCTGCTCTACCCCACCCTGATTTTAAGCTTTGTCACCATCGCCTTTTACCTGATCGGCAACGCCTTCTCGGACGCCGCCGACCCCAAGAACCATCTGCAGTAAGGAGGAAGCCATGACCCAAGACCCCATCCTCTCGGTGCGCGGCTTGCAGATCCGGTTCGGGCTGCGCGGGCGCACCCTGCACGCCATCCGGGACATCGATCTTGACCTTTACCGGGGCGAGGTGCTTGCCCTTGTGGGCGAGAGCGGCTCCGGCAAAAGTGTGTTCACCAAAAGCTTTATGGGCCTGCTGGACGCGAACGGCAGCATCACCGGCGGCAGCATCGACTACTACCCCACCCCTGGCTGCGTCCCGCTGCACCTTGCGGCGCTGAAAACTGAAAAAGAGTGGCTTGCCGTCCGCGGGCGGGAGATCGCCATGGTGATGCAGGACCCCATGACCAGCCTGAACCCGCTCAAGACCATCGGCGAGCAGATCACCGAAGCCGTCACCCTGCATCAGGGCTTAAAGGGCGCTGCTGCGCGGGAAAAGACGCTGGAATACCTGCGGGACGTGGGCATCCCGGACCCCGCGCTGCGGTACAAGCAGTACCCCCACGAGTTCTCCGGCGGAATGCGGCAGCGGGTGGTCATTGCCATTGCGCTGGCGTGCAACCCGAAAATTCTGCTCTGCGATGAGCCCACCACCGCGCTGGATGTGACCATTCAGGCGCAGATCTTACAGCTGCTGCGGCAGATGCGGGCAAAGTACCACCTGACCATCGTGCTCATCACCCACGACCTTGGCGTGGTGGCAAACCTTGCCGACCGGGTGGCGGTGATGTACGCAGGCGACATCGTGGAGATCGGCACAGCAGACGAAATCTACTACGACCCCCGCCACCCCTACACATGGGCGCTGCTGTCCAGTATGCCCCAGATGGGCGTGAAGGGCGAGGATCTGTTCAGTATCCCGGGCACGCCGCCCAACCTGTTTGCCGAGATCCGCGGCGATGCCTTTGCGCCCCGCAACCCGCAGGCGCTGAAGATCGATTTTGTCAAGCGGCCGCCCTACTTTGCAGTGTCGCCCACCCACAAAGCGCGCACATGGCTGCTGGATCCCCGCGCACCCCGCATCGAGCCGCCCGCTGCGGTGAAAAAGCTGCAAAAGGAGGGGCTGTGATATGGCAGAGCCGTTACTGGAAGTAAAAAATCTGCAGGTGGCCTACGGCAGCGGGCGCAAAGCCTATTCTGCGGTGCAGAACGCCAGTTTCACCATCTATAAAGGCGAGACTTTCGGTCTTGTGGGCGAGAGCGGCTCCGGTAAAACCACCATCGGCCGCGCCATTCTGCGTATCCTGCCCACCACCGGCGGCGAGATTTTATACAAAGGTCAGCGCATCAACGGCAAAATTTCCCGTGCGCTGGATAAGCAGCTCACGCGCGAAATTCAGATGATCTTTCAGGACCCGCAATCCTCCCTGAACGAACGCGCCAAGGTAAGCTACATCGTAGGCGAGGGTTTGCAGAACGTGCGCCCGGAGCTTACCGCCGCGCAGCGGGAGGAAAAGGTGCGGCAGGCGCTGTTGGACGTGGGTCTGCTGCCGGAGTTTGCTTCCCGCTTCCCCCACGAATTTTCCGGCGGGCAGCGCCAGCGCATCGGCATTGCCCGGGCGCTGATCGTAGAGCCGGAGTTCATCGTGGCAGACGAGCCTATCAGTGCACTGGATATGTCCATCCGGGCGCAGGTGCTCAACCTGCTGCGCCAACTGCAAAAGCAGCGCGGCATCACCTACCTGTTCATCGCCCACGACCTTTCGGTGATGCGCTATATTTCCGACCGCATTGCCGTCATCCGCAAGGGCAATATCCTGGAGCTTGCGGACGCCGAGGAGCTGGTCACCCACCCGCTGCACCCCTACACCCGCAGCCTGCTTTCTGCCATCCCCATGCCGGACCCGCGCCGGGAGCGGGAGAAGCAGCTGCTGGTGTACGACCCCGCCATGCACGATTACACCGCAGCGCCGCCCGCGTGGCGCCAGCTGCGCCCGCAGCACTGGGTGCTGTGCAATGACGCAGAAGCGGCGCAGTGGCTCGCTGGAAGCGGGACGAACTGACAAAACAAAACCGGGCAGCCCGCGGGCTGTCCGGTTTTTGCATTTGTTTAACTTACTCTTCCGCTCTCTACCGAGAAACTGACATCTGCCGCAGCCATGGTGGACTTGCGGTGGGATACTAGCAGCACCGTGCGGTCCTTGCACTCGGCGCGGACGGCGCGCAGGATGATGCCCTCGTTCAGGCTGTCAAGGTTGGAGGTAGGCTCGTCCAGCAGCAGGAAAGGCGCATCGTGCAAAAATGCCCGCGCCACGCCGATGCGCTGCCGCTCGCCACCGGAAAGGGTGCCGCCCAGCTCGCCCACAGGGGTGTCGTAGCCCTTGGGCAGGCTGCGGATAAAGTCATCCAGCGCGGCCTTTTTGCAGGCGGCCTCCACCTCTTCCTGCGCAGCATCGCGCTTTGCGATGCGGATGTTGTTGCCGATGGTATCCGCAAACAGCTCGGTCTCCTGCGTCACAAGGCTTTCCTGTGCGCGCAGGGCGGCGGTGTTCACCCGCCGGATGTCCTCTGCGCCGAACCGGATGCTGCCGGTCTGCACGTCCCAGAAGCGCATCAACAGCCGCAGCAGGGTGCTTTTGCCGCTGCCGGAGCGTCCGGTGATGCCCACGATCTTTTTTTCCGGGATGGTCAGGCTGATCTCCCGCAGCACCTGCTCCCCCCCATAGCCAAAGCTGACGCCGCGCACCTCGGCACCCGCAAAGGGAGTGTTTTCGCCGTCGGTCACCTCGGGGGTCACCGGTGCTTCGTCCAGCAGCGCCAGCACACGGTCTGCGCTGGCAAATACCTGCGTCAGCCCTGCGCCAAGGTTCGCCAGCGCCACCACCGGCCCGAAGGAGCTCAGGGCGGTCAGGGTGCACACCAGCACCCCCTGCGCCGCCAGTTCACCGCGCTGGTACAGCCACAGGCTCACGCCCAGCACCGCCAGCGTGGTAAACAGGATCAGGGTGTTGGTCACGGCAACAATAAGCCCCTCGCGGTACTTCAGCGCCGTCTGCTTTGCGCCCAGCGTCTCGCTGTGGGCGGTGATGCCCACCGCCCGGGCGGCGGTGTCCTGATACTGCAGGGTATCCCGCAGGCCGCGCAGGCTTTCCAGCACATAGCTGTTGGTATCGGCCAGCGCCTGCCGGTATTCCCGGGCAACGGCCTGTCCGCGCTTTGCGCTCCACACCGGCAGCGCCGCGCCCACCAGCAGATAACCCGCCAGCAGCGCCAGCGCGGGCAGGATGTGCCAGTGCGCGGTAAAGGCGGCCATGCCCGCCGCCCAGAGCACGGCGATGCACACCGGCGAGATGGTGTGGGCGTAGAACACTTCCAGCGCTTCGATGTCGGCGGTGATCAGGGAGATCAGGTCGCCCCGGTCGCGGCCTTCCAGCTTTGCGGGGGTCAGGCGGCGCAGTGCGCCGAACACCTTATCCCGGATGAGCGCCAGCAGCCGGAAGGCGATATAGTGGTTGGACGCCTGCTCCGCATAGCGCAGCACGCCGCGCAGCAGGGCAAACACCAGAATGCACCCGAAGGCTGTGCCCACGGCGGGCAGCGGACTTTGCAGCCCGGCAGCGGTCAGGATGGCAAAGCCGCCGAAAATGGTGATGAAGGTAGCGCAGAAGTGCCCCGCCACGCCCATAACGATGGCTGCCACCATGATGGGCAGCATGGGCTTTACCAGCACGATCAGCCGCGCCACGATGGCGGCGGGGGTGCGGTGGTTCGTTGTTTTATGCATCAGGCATCCTCCTTTGCAAGGGTCTCCAGCTGCTTCTGGGCGGTGTACAGGCGGCAGTAAGCGCCCCCCTGCGCCAGCAGCTGCGGGTGGGTGCCGTGCTCGGCAATGCCGCCGTTTTCCAGCACATAGATGCAGTCGCTGTCCACCACGTTTGCCAGCCGGTGGGAGATCAGGATCACCGTCTTTTTCCCCGCCAGACCCCGGATGGCCGCCATGATGTCGTTCTCGCTCTCGGCGTCCACATTGGAGGTAGCTTCATCGAAGAGGTAGATGGGGGTATCGTGCAGCAAAGCGCGCGCCATGGCAAGGCGCTGCCGCTGCCCGCCGGAAAGGTTGCTGCCGCCCTCGTGCACGGCGGTCTGCAAGCCGTTCTGGCTGCGGCAGAAGTCCGCAAGGTTCACCTCTTCCAGCGCCGCCCAGAGCTCGCTCTCCGTCGCCTGCGGCTTTGCCATGCGCAGGTTGTTTTCCACCGTGCCCTTAAAGATGGTGGAATCATGGGGCACAACGGTCAGCGCGCGCTGCCGCGCAGCCCGCTGCAGCTGCTGTACCGGCACGCCGCCTATGGTCACCTGCCCGGTATACCCGGTGCAGCGCCCCGCCAGCAGGGCGGCGATGGTACTTTTGCCGCTGCCGGAAGCACCCACCAGCGAGACAAAGCTGCCCTGCGGCACGGTAAAGGATACGTCTTTCAGCACGGTGCGGCCGGTCTCGTAGCCAAAGGTCACTTTTTCCAGCGTCAGCGTGGTATCCGCCGGGGCGTTCTGTGCGCCGTCCTGCGGCTCCTCGGCTGCCAGCAGACGGAAAATTTTCTCCGCTGAAGCTGCGCCGTTCATGGCAATGTGGAAGTAGCTGCCCAGCAGCCGCAGCGGCAGGAAAAAGTCTGCCGCCAGCAGCAAAATGGTCAAGGTGGCGGTCAGTTCCAGCTGCCCAGCAGCAAAGGCTGCCACGGCGCTGATGATGCCCAGCCCTGCGCCGCCGTAGGCCATCAGGTCCATCAGGGTGACAGAGTTCAGCTGCATGGTCAGCACCCGCATGGTGATTTTGCGGAAGCGCTCGGCTTCGGCGTTCATCTGTTCGTGCTTCCAGCCGTCGGCCTGATAAATTTTCAGGGTGGTCAGTCCCTGAATATTCTCCAGAAAGCTGTCGCCCAGCGTGGTGTACTCGCTCCAGTAGCTTGCCAGCAGCTTTTTGGCAAACTTCTGCACCGCCACGATGGACATGGGGATCAGCGGCACACAGCACAGCAGAATGACCGCTGACCGCGCGTGCACCCCCACCAGCAGCGCAAACAGGGTGACGGGTGCCAGCAGGCTGTAAAACAGCTGCGGCAGATATTTTGCAAAGTAAGTGTCGATCTGCTCCACGCCCTCGCTGGCCAGCATGACCACCTCGCTGGTAGCCACCGTGCCGGTATAGCCGGGGCCAAGGCGGGTAAGTTTTTCATAAATTTTGCTGCGCAGGGTGCGCTTGACATCCCGCGAGGCCTGATCGCTCATGCCGGAGGCCAGCATGGTAAAGGCAAAGCGCAGCGGCACCGTGCCAAGGCAGAGCAAGATATTCTGCCGCAGTGCGGCAGCGGTCAGGCTGCCCGCAAAGGCTGCACCCACCAGCCGGGCAACCGCTCGGACAAAGATGATATTACACACCAGCCCCAGCCACTGGAACGCCACGTTTGCTCCCACATAGCGCAGCGCCGCCCGGTCGAAGGACAGCAGTTTTTTGTTTATCATGGGTGTTTCTCCTCTTCCCCTTCCACCATCCGCTCATAGTCGGCGGTAAAAAGGCGCTGGGGCAAAGCGCTGGTCATGGCAAGGGCGGCGTTCCACTTTTCCTCGCCTGTCAGCTCCCCGCTTACCGGCGGAAAGTGCGCCAGAATGGCGTCCAGCTCCTGCTGCACCCGCTTTGCCACCCAGATGCCGCGGTCGGTCAGGTAAATTTTACCGTAGTATTCCTTTACGATCATGCCCTGCTCCATGAGCAGGTTCAGAATGCGCACCACCGAGGGTTTTGTCACCCCCAGCTTTTCCGCAATGCTGCGGGAGCTGATGTCCAGATGGGTGCGGCTTACCTCGTAGATGGCCAGCAGATAGCGCAGATGCGCTGCGGTCAGCTGCATACCGGTCACTCTCCTTTTTACGCGCCGGGGCTTGCCCGGTGTTATCATAAGCTAACTTTATTTTACTTAAAAAAGGAGCGCGAGCCGAGAGTTTCAGCCCGCGCTCCTAAGGTGTATCTGAAAACAAAGAAAATGACGAATATTTCGCAAGCACAAGCGGGATTTAAGGCAAATAGCCGCAGGAATCCTTTGTGGATTTCAAGGCTGTTTAACGCAAAAGCCAGCTGTGCTTGTAGAAATAGACTAAATTTTCGACTTTTCAGATGCACCCTGGTTCAGTGCTCAGTGGCAGCCCTTGCAGTGGCTGCAATCGCCACCGCAGCTGCAGCCGCCGCCGTGCTTATGGGTGTGCCATACGACCCAGCCCAGCGCGCCGAATACCAGCGCTGCCACGATGATGGTGGGCAGATTAAAGTTTGTTGCAATAAATTCCATCATACAGCATACACCCTTTCGTTTCTATCAGATGCGGGAAGTATCCAGCTTTACTTCGTTGTTGTTTGCGTACTTGTTGGGGCGCACCATCAGGTAGATAAACGCTGCCAGCACCACAACAGCCACCACGGTGAACAGGCCAAAGTGCACCTCGCCGGTGATAAGGCCGCCCAGCTGATACACCACCAGCGCAGAGCAGTAGGCCAGAGCACACATGTAACCAATGGCGATGGCCGTCCACTTGCCGTTATTCATCTCGCGCTTGATGGCGCCCATAGCAGCGAAGCAGGGAGCGCACAGCAGGTTGAAGATCATGAAGGCGTAAGCGGACAGGGCGGTGTAGTCCTTCGCAACAGCAGCCCAGATCTCGTCGCCGTTCTCAGACAGCTCGCCGCCGAAGTGATACAGAACACCGAAGGTACCAACCACGTTCTCCTTTGCAATCAGGCCGGAGACGGAAGCGACGGTTGCACGCCAGTTGCCGAAGCCCAGAGGTGCAAAGATCCATGCGACCTTGGTAGCGATAGCAGCCAGCACGGAGTTGTCCTGATCCTCGACCATACCGAAGGCACCGTTCTCGAAGCCGAAGCCCTGCATAAACCACAGCACAACGGTAGCGAGCAAAATCACAGAGCCTGCGCGCTTGATGAAGGACCAGCCGCGCTCCCAGGTTGCCCGCAGCACGTTGCCCCATGCGGGCACATGGTAGGCGGGCAGCTCCATGACGAAGGGAGCGGGATCACCTGCGAAGAGCTTGGTCTTTTTCAGCATGATGCCGGAGCAGATGATGGCTGCCATGCCGATGAAGTAGGCAGACACTGCCACCAGCGAGGAGCCGCCGAACATTGCACCGGCGATCAGGCCGATGATGGGCATCTTTGCGCCGCAGGGGATAAAGCAGGTGGTCATGATGGTCATGCGGCGGTCACGCTCGTTCTCGATGGTACGGCTTGCCATAACGCCCGGCACGCCGCAGCCGGTGCCCACCAGCACCGGGATGAAGCTCTTGCCGGAAAGGCCGAACTTGCGGAAGATACGGTCCATGATAAAGGCCACGCGGGACATATAGCCCACGTCCTCCAGGATAGACAGCAGGAAGAACAGCACCAGCATCTGGGGCACAAAGCCCAGCACCGCGCCCACACCGGCCACGATGCCGTCCATGATCAGGCCGTACAGCCAGCCCGCCACGCCGATGCCTTCCAAAAAGCCGCCCAGCGCATTGGGAACGATCTCACCGAAGAGCACATCGTTGGTCCAGTCGGTGGCAAAGGTACCGATGGCCCAGCCGCCGTCCGCAATGGAGGTGCCCATGGACAGGGAGTACATCAGGTACATCACCACTGCAAAGATGGGCAGTGCCAGCACACGGTTGGTAACGATCCGGTCGATCTTATCGGAAACGGTCAGGTGCTCCACGCGGGCCTTCTTCTTGACAGCCTTGCCCACCACGGTGTTGATGTATGCATAGCGCTGGTTGGTGATGATGCTCTCGGCGTCATCGTCCATCTCTTTTTCGCAGTCCTGAATGTGCTCGTCGATGTGATCCATCAGGGTCTTGTCCAGCTTCAGCTCATCCTGCACCTTGTCGTCGCGCTCGAACAGCTTGACGGCGTACCAGCGCAGGAAGCGGTCATCCACCTTGCCCTGAATGGACTCTTCGATGTGGGCAATGGCGTGCTCCACGCTGCCGGTGAACACATGGGGCAGCTCGCCGGTCTTGGCGGCCTTGGCGGCGGCTACCGCAGCCTTTGCGGCTGCCTCGGTGCCCTCGCCCTTCAGGGCGCTGATCTCCACTGCCTGACAGCCCAGCTCTGCGCTCAGCTTCTTCAGGTCGATCTTATCGCCGTTCTTGCGCACCAGATCGATCATGTTCACAGCCATCACCACCGGGATGCCCAGCTCGATCAGCTGGGTGGTCAGGTAGAGGTTGCGCTCGATGTTGGTGCCGTCGATGATGTTCAGGATGGCGTCGGGCTTCTCCTTTACAAGGTAAGTACGGGAGACAACTTCCTCCAGCGTGTAGGGGGACAGCGAGTAGATGCCGGGCAGATCCTGAATGATTACGTCCTTATCGCCCTTGAGTTTGCCTTCCTTTTTTTCCACAGTAACGCCGGGCCAGTTGCCCACATACTGGTTGGAGCCGGTCAGGTTGTTGAACAGGGTCGTTTTGCCGCAGTTCGGGTTGCCGGCCAGTGCAATTTTAATGCTCATTGCGGATACCTTTCCTCCCTTTGGTCTTATCAGACCACTTCGATCATCTCAGCGTCGGCCTTGCGCACGCTCAGCTCGTAGTTGCGCACGGTCAGCTCCATGGGGTCGCCCAGCGGTGCCACCTTGCGCACATAGATCTGCACCCCCTTGGTGATGCCCATATCCATGATGCGGCGCTTCACCGGGCCTTCGCCGTGCAGCCGTGCCACGGTGGCGGTTTCGCCCACCTTTACGTCTTTCAGTGTTTTCATCGTACTCGTTCCTCCCTTGCAGTATTTCATGCAGCACCGGGAAGGCGCTGCTCAGGACACCATGATGCGGCTTGCCATGGTCTTATCCAGTGCCAGACGGCTCTGCTTGACCTGCACGATCAGGTTGCCCGCGATCTCGTTGACCACGGTCACCTCGCTGCCAACCACGAACCCCAGCTCGGCCAGATGCAGCCGCACCTCGTCCTTACCGCTGATCCTGCGGATGGTGACGGTCTCGCCTGCTTTTGTCATCGTCAAAGGCATCATCGCTGTGCTCCCCTTCCCTTGAAAAATATGTGATGCTGCGGTGGTTAGTCAGCCGTAACTATCAGCGTAGATAGTTTACCGCTGCTAACCAAGCTTGTCAATAGATTTTTCATATCTCATAGTTAGTTTATATGAACAAACAAATTTTATGCCGGCATCGCTCTGCATTTTTATCAAAATCATCAATGACTAACTTTATTTTTTGAAATAAAGTTAGCTAATGTTTACATTTTTAGGGAGTGTTTTGCAGTTTTATAGGGCAGGGTGACGGAGAAAACCCTCTCAGGCGCTAACGCGCTAAACTCCCCCAGTCACGGCTATCGCCGTGCCAGCCCCCTCTGGGATGGGGCCCTTGGCATAGCGGTACACTTCCCGGCTCAAGCGCAAAGTGTGCGGGCGTGCTCGCTCCCCCTTGGGGGAGCTGTCGCGCAGCGACTGAGGGGCTTTTAATGGAGAAGCGAAAAAAGCGTTAAAGCGATAGCGCCGACTGGCGCAGCGCTAGCTTTTTTGTGCTTCGACTTCTTCTTTAGGTTTGTCAAGGGCGAGCAGCCCTTGACCCGTTGCGGGGTGGGTGGAGTCCAGAGGTAGGGAGGGGGGAGTCGGAACACCCCTCCCTGCCTCTGGCCCAGCGGAGCGTCCCTGCACGCTGAAGGCAGGCAGAAACTTCCCCCGCGGAGCGCAGCGCATTCCCAATCGTCCCACCCCGCGCGGGAGCGCATTCCCCCAAACGCACGACTGCCCGGCGCAGGGGTCAAAACTGCACCGGGCGGTCATGTGTAAAAAGGAGGATCGCTCTCTCCTGTGTCGGAAGCATAGGAGAGTTGCCAGGATAAAAGAGAGTATTTGAAAAGAGAATATCAATTTTTCAGGCGGCGACTGCCAGCTTTAAAATGGGCGTGCCGCTGTGGAACAGCCGCAGATACACCGCTGTGCACTTGGCCAGCTGGTCAAAGTGCTGCTGGGCGGCGGCGGGGTCGCCGTAGGATTTCCAGCATCCGCAGCAGGTAAAGCACTTGCCCCGGTGCCGGATAAAGCCCACGACGTCCTCCAGCGGATAGCCCAGAAATACCCCGATCTCGTGGGGGAAATCCGCCGCCTCTGCCGCACAGCACAGACGCAGGCTGAGCTGGTCGAGCAAGGCACCGCAGTCCGCGGCATCTTCCGGCAGACGGTAGCCCTCCCGGGCTAAAAAGCCGCGCACGGCGGCATCTGCCAGCACCGTTTGCAGCTTGGCGGCGCGGTAGACGTACACCAGATACTGCCGGGTAGCGATGCACCCCCGCAGCACCCGCACCTGCAAGCCCTTAGGGTTCAGCTGGGCGTTCCAGCCCGCCACCCGCCGGGCAAGGTCGGCACGGTCGCGCGTTTCGTAGCGGAACAGCCCCGCAGGCTTCAGCCCCGCCAGTACCGGGGCACATTGTTCGATCATTACGGTCTCAAAATCACGCTCCATGGCGGTTCTCCTTTGGCGGCGGTGTCAGGGTCAGTGTGCCCCGGATGCCGGGCTGTTATGAGTAAGACATAGCTAACCAGCACTTCAAAAAAGAAGCAGCACGCTCGGGCTGCGGGCACTGCCGGTGGGGTCTTATGTGGTTAGTTATTTCTAACGTCAGTAGTGTACCACAGCACCACCGGCTGTGTCAAGCCTTTATGACAAAAAAGTTATTTATAACAAACCACACCCGCTCTACCCTTCCGGTGGCAGTCGTGGTATAATGGGGATATTCTCGGGTCTGCCCCTTGGGGCGCACCCTGCCAAGGAGGTTCACCCCCATGCCCACACCCATCACCGCGTCCACCCTGTCTGCGCTGCTGAGCGCCGCGCTGGCGCAAAAGCCCACCCGCCCGCTGGTGCTGGCGCTGGACGGCCGCTGCGGCAGCGGCAAGACCACCCTTGCCAACGGGCTGGCGGCGCAGCTGCCCGGCTGCACCCTGCTGCGCACGGATGATTTCTATCTGCCGCCCGCGCAGCGCATCCCGGACTGGGCGCACACCCCCTGCGCCAACATGGATCTTACCCGTCTGCGGGACGAAGCGCTGCGCCTGGCCTACGCGGGGCAGACGGTGGCCTACCGGGCGTACAGCTGCCGGGAGGGGGCTTATCTACCCCCGGTGCAGCTGCCCGCGCAGCCGCTGGTGATTTTAGAGGGCAGTTACAGCCACCACCCGCTGCTGCGCCCCTACGAGACGCTGCGGGTATTCGTGACCTGCGCAAAGCCCGAGCAGACCCGGCGCTTACAAGCGCGGGAGGGCGCACGCTACGCGGATTTTGCCGCCCGGTGGGTGCCGCTGGAGGAGGGTTATTTTGCGCAGTATGGCGTTGCCGAAAGCGCGGATTTTGTGGTGGACACCACCGCAGGCGGGACGATTTGAAATGCGCTCCGCTCCGCAGGGAAAGCAAGCGCTGTACTTGAACCAAAAACTCCCCCTGCACCGTGAGATGCAGGGGGAGTTTAAATTTACAGTCTGTTACTTATTCTTGTACATATCCTGATAGTAGTTCTGGTAGTCGCCGCTGGTGACGTGGTTCATCCACTCCTCGTGGTTCAGGTACCAGTCAATGGTCAGCACGATGCCCTTCTCAAAGGGAGTTTCGGGGTACCAGCCCAGATCGTTCTTAATCTTGGTGGGGTCGATGCCGTAGCGGCGGTCGTGACCCAGACGGTCGGCAACGTGCTTGATCAGCTCCTCGCTGATGCCCTCGTCCTGCAGACGGTCGTGGAGCTGAGCGATGATGGTCTTGACGATGAAGATGTTGGGGCGCTCGTTGTGGCCGCCCACGTTGTACACCTCGCCGATCTTGCCGCCGTTGGCCACCATATCAATGGCCTTGCAGTGATCCTCCACATACAGCCAGTCGCGGATCTGCATACCATCACCGTAGACAGGCAGCTGCTTGTGGTGCTTGACGTTGTTGATCATCAGGGGGATCAGCTTCTCCGGGAACTGGTAGGGGCCGTAGTTGTTGGAGCAGCGGGTGATGTTCACCGGCATCCCGTAGGTGTCGTGGAAGGCCATGACGAACATATCGGCGCTGGCCTTGGAGGAGGAGTAGGGGCTGTGGGGGCACAGGGGCGTGGTCTCCATAAAGAAGCCGTCTGCGCCCAGAGCGCCGTACACCTCATCGGTGGAGACCTGCAGGTACTTCTTGCCCTCTTTCCAAGTCTTGGCATCGGCGTCGTACCATGCCTCCTTGGCGCGCTGCAGCAGGTTGACGGTGCCCATCACGTTGCTCTGCACAAAGATCTCGGGGTTCTTGATGGAGCGGTCCACATGGCTCTCGGCGGCAAAGTTGATGACGTAGTCGAAATCGTACTTTGCAAACAGGCTCTCCACCAGCTCCTTATCGCAGATATCGCCCTGCACGAACACATGGCGGGGGTCGCCCTCCACGTCCTTCAGGTTTTCCAGATTGCCTGCGTAGGTCAGCTTATCCAGATTGACCAGCAGGATCTCCGGGTATTTTTTGAGCATATAGTGCACAAAGTTGGAACCGATAAAACCGGCGCAGCCGGTGATCAGATAGGTTTTCATAGGTCAGTATTCCCCTTTATTTATTTGTTGTTGTTCCCGGACTGCGGGCGGGCTGCGGCGCGGGCGCGTTCCTCCTCGGCGCAGCAGTACTTTGCCACAAGGTAGAGGTTCTTGTTCATGCTGTTCATGGTCTTGCCCATGGCCTTGGCGTATGCTTCCAGCCCTTTGTTCATGCTGTGGATTTCCTCATAGGTGGCTTGGGTGTACCGTGCCAGACCCTCGCTCATGTTGCTGAGCTCCTTGTGAGTCTCTTTGGTGTACTCCACCAGCTCCGCAAAGGCATACAGTGCCCATGCAAGGAACATCTGCAGCACCCACAGCACCACAGCGGCCACCAGCCCCACCACGATGGCTGAAAACTGGCTGAAGGGCTTCAGTGCTTCATGGATCGAACCGCACAGCATGGCCGCAAGCACAAAGGACAGCACACACTGCACCTTTGCAAAGATCTTTAATATCTTGACAGATCTGCTAAAAATCGCATCAAACATGATACATCCTCAGTTCTTCCGCAGGGGGTGTTGTTTTAAAAGCTGTTTTCGTAAGCGGTGCGCTTATGAAAACGGCTTCTTTACTTCATGCCGTTTTCGCCGTCCCAGTTGGCGAAGAAGCAGGCCAGTGCGTCCTTCCAGTCGCGGACATCGTTGCCCACAGTGCAGCGCAGCATCCGGTTGTCCAGTGCGCTCCACTTGGGGCGGTCGGCGCTGTCCGGGTGTTTTGCCTTGTACTCCTCGCTGGTGCAGGGGGCTACGGTAGCATCTACGCCGGAAAGGCGGATGATCTCGGCAGCAAAATCGTACCACGAGCAGATGCCCTCGCCGGTGCAGTGGTACAAGCCGTACTCGTGGGTCACGCACAGCTGCAGGATCTCGTGGGCAAGGTCGACTGCGTTGGTGGGGTTGCCGCACTGGTCGTTGACCACCTCCAGCTTACCGAACTTTTTGCCGGCATTCACGATGGTCTTGACAAAGTTTTTGCCGTAGTAGCTGTACAGCCATGCGGTACGCACGATGAAGTGGCGGTGGCAGAACTGCTCCACATACTTTTCACCCATGAGCTTGGTAGAGCCGTAGGCGCTGATGGGCCCGGGCAGGGTGGCTTCATCCTGCGGAATGCCGCCGTTTTCCCGGCCGGAAAACACATAGTCGGTGGAAACGTGCACCAACCGTGCGCCGGTCTTTTCGGCAGCCTGCGCCAGATTGCGGGGGCCAAGGGCGTTTGCCTTAAAGGCATCGTCGTGGTGCACTTCGCACCCGTCCACGTTGGTGTAGGCGGCGCAGTTGATGATGATATCCGGGCGGTTGCGCCGCACGAACTCGTCCACCATCTTGTAGTTGGAGATATCCAGCTCCGGCAGATCCACCGGGATCACCGTAGCGTTGAGCAGCTTTTCGGGGATGGGGCCCAGCTCGCTGCGGCCCTCCTGCAGCTGCTTGAGCAGCTCCGTGCCCAGCTGCCCTTTGCAGCCTGTGACAATGATTTTCATACCAATGTGCCTTTCCTTATGCTTAGTAGCGCAGCTTGCCTTCGGCCACGTTTTTCAGGTGCTGGCCGTAGGGGCTCTTGCCATAGCGCTGGGCGCTTTCCAGCAGGGTGTCGCGGTCGATCCAGCCGTACTTAAAGGCGATCTCCTCCGGTGCGCTGATCTTGATGCCCTGACGCTTTTCGATCATGTGCACAAAGTCGGCAGCCTCCACAAGGCTTTCCATCGTGCCGGTATCCAGCCATGCAAAGCCGCGGCCCAGCAGCTGCACATCCAGCTCGTCCTTCTTCAGGTACATATCGTTCAGGGTGGTGATCTCCAGCTCGCCGCGGGCAGAGGGCTTTACCTGCTTTGCCATCTCCACCACTTCCTTGTTGTAGAAGTACAGACCGGTGATGGCATAGTTGGACTTGGGATGCTGGGGCTTTTCCTCCACGCTGAGCACCTTGCCGTCCTTGTCGAACTCCACGATGCCAAAGCGCTCGGGATCCTGCACATAGTAGCCGAACACGGTGCAGCGACCCTTGTTCTCTGCATTGGCCGCAGCGCTCTTGAGCAGCTTGGAGAAGCCGTTGCCGTAGAAAATGTTATCGCCCAGGATCATGGCGCAGCAGTCATCGCCAATGAACTCTTCGCCCAGAATAAAGGCCTGTGCCAGACCGTCCGGGGAGGGCTGCACCTTATACTGCAGATGGATGCCGTACTGGCTGCCATCGCCCAGCAGCGCCTCAAAGCGGGGCGTATCGGTAGGGGTAGAGATGATCAGGATATCCTGAATGCCCGCCAGCATAAGGGTGGACAGCGGATAGTAGATCATCGGCTTGTCGTAGACCGGCAGCAGCTGTTTGCTGGTGACCATGGTCAAAGGATAGAGCCGTGTGCCGGCACCGCCGGCGAGAATAATGCCTTTCATACTTGTGCACTCCTTTTTTCTTATAAAAAGATGTGCAGCTTAATTCAAAGCGGAGCTGCGTCCGCTGTAAACAATTTTGGGTCTGCCGCGTCCGTATTTTTGCAAAAGACGATAGCAGTACACTTTATTTTACTATGAAAGCACGCAAAATGCAAGAGGGTGAAACGTCAGAAAGCGGCGTGCCGATGGCACGCCGCTTTCTGCGGATCAAAAACAATATTTTTCGTCCCCGCTCACCACGCAAAACCCCATTTGGAAAAGTAGCGCAGCAGGCTGCGCAGCTGCCACAGAAAAGGCTTCAGGCTGCGGTGCGCCGCGCGGTGCCATGCGTGGATGGCGGTGTACTGGGGCACCAGATATGCCTTGCCCTGCGTGCGCATTTTTTGGGTAAGATCGGCGTCCTCCACATACATAAAGTACCCCTCGTCAAAGCCGCCCACGGCCTTGAAGGCGGCAGTGTCCACCGCCGAAAAGCTGCCGGTGCAGAACTCGATCTCGGTAGGCTTTGTCAGATCCTTGTCTGCCATCAGGTAGCGGTCGTTGTACTTTGCCCAAAAGCGCAGACAGGGCAGCTGACGGTAGACCATAGCGCGCACATTGCACCGGCGCAGCGGCAGCTGCTGGGGTCTGCCGTCCGGGAAGGTCAGCCCAGGGCGGGTCATCACCACGCCGGGGTGCGCCGCCATCCAGTCGGCAAGGTCGCTCAGGGTATCTGCGGTCAGCTGGATATCCGGGTTCAGGATAAAGTGCACCCGGCTGTGCAGCAGCGAGAGCACCGTGTTGTGCCCGGTGCCGAAGCCGCCGTTCTCCAGCCGGCAGAGCACCTGCACGGTCTGCCCGGGGGCGGTGCGCAGAGTGCCGTCCTTTGCGGCAGCGGTCAGCCGCTTGCCGCTGTCGTCCGGGCTGGCGTTATCCACCAGATACAGCGTAAGCGGGTAGCGGCGGGTGCAGTCCAGCACGGTCTGCGCGGCCTTGATGGCTTCCTGTGCGCCGTTATACACCACGATGCAGGCCGAAAGCTCCATCTGCGTTTCCCCTTTCGTTTCAATTTGGGTCAAAGGCTCACTCCAGCGGCTTGATGTCAAAGCTGAAGTCCTCCTTCATCAGATCAAAGTTGGGGTTCATGCAGGGGTCGCCCGCAGCCAGCTGCTTTGCCCACCGCTTCTGGAAGCGCTCCACCTCGGAGACAAAGCGCTTGCGCTTGACCGGGCTCTCGTCCAAGCCGCGGCTCTTGCTCTCGTAGTGGTACAGCTGCGCAAAGGGGGTGAACACATTGGTGTAGCCTGCCTCCCGCACACGGACGCAGAAGTCCACGTCGTTGAAGGCCACGGCAAAGCTCTCGTCCAGCCCGCCCACCTGCTCGTACACATCCTTGCGCACCATCAGGCAGGCGGCGGTCACCGCGTACACGTCCTGCGCGTAGGAAAGCCGTCCCATATAGCCGGGGTGTCCCACAGGGAAGTTCTTGTGCATATGCGCCGCCAGCGTCCGGAAACCAAAGCCGATGCCTGCGTGCTGGATGGTGTTGTCCGGGTAGAGCAGCTTTGCGCCTACGCAGCCCACGCGATCCTGCTGGGCGTACATGACCATCTCTTCCATCCAGCGGGGAGAGATGACCTCGGTGTCGTTGTTGAGCAGCAGCAGATACTCGCCGGTGGCAGCCTTTGCGCCAAAGTTGTTCAGGGCGCTGTAATTGAAGCCGGTGCCCTGCCATGTGAGCAGATGCAGAGTGTCCTGGTACTCCTTTTGCAGCTGCTCGTAGCAGCGGAAGGTGGCAGGCTCCTTGCTGTTGTTCTCGATGATGATCACTTCAAAATCCGGGTAGGTGGTCTTGCGGTAGATGGACTCCACGCACACCCGCAGGTCGCCCGAATGGTCGCAGCTGGGGATCAGCACGCTGACCCGCCCGGGCTTTGTGATGGTGTAATCGGTCTTATAAAAGCCCGGGGTGTTGGGCACCATGGTCACTGCGTCCACCGGCACGCCCATGCGGTCGTAGTGGGCGCGCAGCGCCTTCATAGCTGCTTCCAGACAGTAGGTCTTGGCGGAGATGTTGCTGGCCACGCTTGCGGGGCTGGAACGCCAGTAGTACAGCAGATGCGGGATGTGCACGATCTTCTCTGCCTGCTCGGTCAGGCGCAGGTAGAGGTCGTAATCCTGACTGCCGTTGAACTCTGCCCGCTCGTCGCCGCCCACCTTTGCCAGCAGCGCCGCGCTGAACACGCTCAGGTGGCAGATATAGTTGTTGGAGCGCAGGTTATCCAGCATATAATCCGGCTTGAAGTGGTAGACCGTCAGGTGGTCGATGTCCCCTTCAAAGGTCACTTCGTCGGTGTACACAAAGTCCGCGCCCTGCTTGGCAATGGCTTCCGCCACATACCACAGTGCACAGGGGTGCAGGATGTCGTCATGGTCCAGCAGAGCGATATATTCACCCGTGGCAAGGGCAAAGCCCTGATTGGTGTTGCCCGCAATGCCCTCGTTGCTGTCCAGTTTCCGGTAGCGGATGCGGCTGTCGGTGCGGGCACGCTCCTGCACAAGGACACCCACGTCCGCGTCCTGTCCGGCATCCACCATGCACAGCTCCCAGTTGCGGTAGGTCTGGTTCTGCACCGAGTCCAGCAGCTCCACCAGAAAATCGTGGGGGGTGTTGTACAGCGGCACCACGATGCTGATGCACGGTGCAGCGGGCTGGTCTGCGGCCTGCTTTACCAGCAGTTCCACGTCCGCAAAGCGGTCGGCGGGCATGGCCTTGCCCGGGAACAGCTTTTTATACTCCCGCTTGGCCTTGGCCTGTGCCATTACGCCCGCAAAGCCCACCCGGCGCAGGGTGGCAAAAAAGACGAAGAGCGGGAAGCTGCGCCACAGTTGGCGGCACTTGCTTACCAGATACCGCAGCGGCCAGCTGGCCCTCCAGAAGGTGGAGTTGACCACACTGTTCAGGGTCTTTTCCAAGTCCTGCTCGTGGCTGCGGCTCAGGGAAAGGTCGCTGCGCAGCCGCTCCAGCTGGGCAGCCTGTTCGGCGGCGGTGCGCTCGGCCTGCGCAGTACGCTCCCGCAAAACGTCCAGCTGCTGCTCATAGCCCGTCTCCAGCTCCGGCAGCTCCGGGGCAGCCATGCGGCAGAACAGCGCCGTCAGCTGCTCCTTGCCGCTGTCCTTCCATGCAAACTCCCGGCAAAAGCCCTGTGCGGCAAGCTGCTTTGCGCAGTCTGCCATACCGGTGTACTCATCGCACACCAGCATCACCTTTTCGGCCTGCACGGCGGGCAGGGTGACCCACTGAGGGTCTGCCACCACCAGCAGCTCCGGGCTGCTTTGCACCACCGTGGTATTCATTTTGCCAAAAGCCTCTTCCAGCAGGCCGCTGTTCTCCAGCACCTGCACACTGCGGGGTGCCAGTTCCCGCACGATGCGCTGTGCCAGTGCACGGCAGCGCTCGGCGGCCTCCTGATTCTGCTTTTCCTGATCCAACTCCATGCTGATACTCCAATCCGTGCGTTTTTCTGCGCAGTTATGTTTCCCGTTCATTTTTCACAAACGGATATAGTATACCAAATCCTACGGCGTTTGAGAAGGTTTTTCCAAAATTTCAGTCAAATAGCCGCTCAGCGGAACAACCCCGTAAGCCAGCCGAACAGCCCGCCGCTGCGGGTAGTGCGGGTACGGATCTGCGCCCCGGTGTAGTAGTGCTGTAAGATCTGCTTGTAGTTCATGCCTTCCTCGGCGGCGTAGCCCACTGCGCCGCACTGGCTCATGCCCACGCCGTGACCATAGCCGTAATAGGTCATGCAGGGGGTGCCGCCGGCATCGGTGCCGAAATCGAAGCAGTAGCGGGAGGAAACGAACTGGTTGATGTACCGGTAGCTGCGCCCGTTGGACACCAGTGTGTTGTACTGTACAAAGCCGCCCAGATCCTTGTGGGTGGTGTCGGCGCTCTGGTAGGGCTCGCCGGTGCGGCTGTCGTTGTATTCTATATAGGTGTAGTCCTTGCCGATCACCCGGCGCAGCAGGTTGTGGTACTGCTCCTCGTAGGGGCTTTCCACGCTTTGCAGGTAGGGCACGTCCGTGCCCCATGCGTCCAGACTGGCGCAGGTGCCGTACACGCCGGTCTGGGTGTTGTAGCCCGCACTGGCCGACCATACCGCATCGCACACGCTGCCGTTGTACACCAGCACCTCATCCCTGACCGCCTGCACCGCCTTGCGGATGGCGCTGCGGGTGGAGGACGGGATCTGGCTGACCGGGGTGTAGATCAGCGCATTGGCGGACGAGCCGTACTGTTTGTGGTATTCCAGATAAGAGTGGATGGCCACCGCCTGCGCCTTCCACGCCTGCTGCGCAGCGCTGGCGCTGACATAGCTGCCAATGGAGCCAAGCTCGGTGTAGGTGATGCCCACCAGACAATCCACCAGATCCAGTGTGACATTGCGCTTGAGCCCCTGCCCCTTGATGTTCAGGTAGGGCATGGTGATCTTATCCTTGGAGCCAAACAGCCAGCTGAGACAGTTTTCGTCCTCTGCGGGGATCAGGGTGGTATCGGCCCCGCCGATGGTGGTGGCAGCCGAAGCCGCTGCCGCCGGGATGCAGACGCACAGCACCGCCGCCAGCAGAAAAGCCGCCGCACGGCGGGCAAAAGAATGCAGATGTTTCAAAGTCCGGTTCCCTCCTTGTGGGCATATTCTTGCAGTTTGATATGACCTTAGTGTAACACAGCCAGCGCCGCCGGGCAAGAACCGGAGTTATGTATTTTACAGTACCGTTTTGGGCAAGCGCTGCCGCACCCGCAAAAAAGCCGCCGCACGGTCAGGTGCAGCGGCTTTTTTCTTCACTTACCTTCTATGGAAAAACGCTTTTTACAGGGCAGCCACGGCAGCCTTCAGGGCATCCACGCGGTCGGTGTTCTCCCACTTCACGCCCAGATCCTCGCGGCCCATGTGGCCGTAGGCGGCCAGCTGGCGGTAGATGGGCTTGCGCAGATCCAGCTCGCGGATGATGGCGGCGGGGGTCAGGTCAAACACCTTCTCCACAGCCTGCTCGATCTTCTCGTCTGCCACAGTGCCGGTGCCGAAGGTATCCACCATGATGGACACGGGCTTTGCCACACCGATGGCGTAGGCCACCTGCACCTCGCACTGCTTTGCCAGACCCGCAGCCACGATGTTCTTTGCCACCCAGCGGGTAGCGTAGGCTGCGCTGCGGTCCACCTTGCTGGGGTCCTTGCCGGAGAAAGCGCCGCCGCCGTGGCGTGCATAGCCGCCGTAGGTGTCCACGATGATCTTACGGCCGGTCAGGCCGGTATCGCCCTGCGGGCCGCCCACAACAAAGCGGCCGGTGGGGTTGATGTAGTACTTGGTGTTCTCGTCCAGCAGCTCGGCGGGGATGGTGGCCTTGATGACCTTTTCCATCACGTCTGCCCGCAGCTGCTCCATGCTCACGCTCTCGCTGTGCTGGCTGGAGATGACCACGGCATCCACGCGCACGGGCTTGTTGTTCTCGTCGTACTCCACGGTCACCTGGCTCTTGCCGTCCGGGCGCAGGTAGTCCATCTCGCCGCTCTTGCGCACCTCAGTCAGGCGCTTTGCCAGCTTGTGGGCAAGGCTGATGGGCATGGGCATCAGCTCGGGGGTCTCGTCGCAGGCATAACCGAACATCATGCCCTGATCGCCTGCACCGCCCACCTGATCGTTGGTGCCCAGTGCAATATCGGGGCTCTGGCCGTCAATGTTGGAGATGACGGCGCAGGTGTCGGCGTCAAAGCCGAACTTTGCGCGGGTGTAGCCGATATCTGCCACCACCTCGCGGACGACCTTCTGGAAGTCCACATAGCAGCTGGTGGTGATCTCGCCCATGATGTGCACAAGGCCGGTGGATGCGCAGGTCTCGCAGGCCACGCGGGCATCAGGGTCGTGGGTCAGGATCTCGTCAAGGATCGCATCAGAGATCTGGTCGCAGATCTTGTCAGGATGTCCCTCGGTAACGGACTCCGAAGTAAACAGGTGTCTAGCCATTTTTTGCCTCCTAAATGTTGCAGTTGCTTGTATTTACCATTCCATCAAGTTTGTTCTGAAAAATAAAAGCGCCCAGAGCCGAAAGCTCTGAGCGTTGCACTCTTATCTTCCGGTTTCCCGCAGGATTTGGCACCTTACGCTCTCGCGCAGGTTGTCGGGCTTCACAGGGCCTGTCCCCTCAGCCGCTCTTGATAAGTCGGTATTCAATTGGTACGCTCCATATTCTATCATTGCAGCGTCAGATTGTCAAGATAAGTCTCACTTATTTTAGACATTCCTTTTAAATTGATGGAGCATTTCCCTGCTCCGGTGCTGCATGGCTATCCCGGGCGGCGTGGAAAGCGCGCTTTTCCGCGTACATCCGCTGATCCAGCTCCACCAGAAACTTCTCCACGCTGCCGCCCTCGTACTTTGCCACGCCGGTAGAGAAGGACAGCTGAAAGCTGCCCGCCGGAGCGGTTTCGTTATAGTGCTGCACCCGCCGCTCGATGGCGGCGCAGGTCTTATCCAAAAGCTCCTCCGAGCCATGACGGATCAGCACCATGAACTCGTCGCCGCTCATGCGGATGGCTACCGAGTTTGCTGCCAGCGCCCCGGACAGGATGTGCCCGATCTCCTGAATGGCGCGGTCGCCCTCGGCGTGACCGTAGGTATCATTGATCTCCTTGAAGCAGTTCACGTCCATCATGATGCCGTAAACGTCCTTCTCCTGCGTGGCGTGGATGCGGTCCAGACAGTAGTTCATGTACTTGCGCCCAAACAGGCCGGACAGTTCATCGGTATAGCCGCGCAGGCTGCGGGTCTGACTGTCCACAAGCACAAAAGCGATGGCTACTGACAGCCAGCCAAAGGCCATGCCGTAGAATGCGCCCTGCAGCAGCGTGCCCACCGCACAGGTAACCACGAAGTAGTACACCGGGAAAAACTCCACCGTAACGCCATCGCGCTTGGCCTTATGCACCTGCCACACGCTCTCGGCGTAATAGCTGAACAGCAGCAGATACAGCAAAATGTTCAGCGGGCCCCGATGGTAAGCGTTGTCCGCCGAGATGGCAAAGATCCACCCCGTGCCAAAAAGGTTTGCCACCAGCAGCACCAAAAGCGCCAGCAGCGGCGCGCCCAGCAGAAAGTGTCTTCTGCGCAGGCGTCCAATGCTGCGGTAAACCCGGAAGTCCACATACAAACACCACGCATAGCCCACGCTCACGGTAGCGCCGGTGCAGACGGTGTTGGTCAGGTACAGCCAGAACCGGCTTGCCGCGCCGGGCACGCCGTCCAACAGAAAGCTGATCGTCTCTGTTGCCTGTGCCAGCAGCGTCACCACCAGAATCCGGCAGAACAGCTCTGTTCCCACGCTGTTTTTGCTCTCGCCGCGCACCCGCAGCAAAAGCAGAAAGCTTACCAGCACCGCCCCTGTGCCATTGGCCACAAGGATCTCGGGTATATTCATTGCGTTTCCTCCTCTGCCCGCCTTACCCCATAAAGCGGGCAGCCTCCTGTTTTATACAGTATCTATTTTATTATACACCCTGCTGCACCCTGCTTGCAAGGCTTGGACGCAAAAAGGCCGCTGCACAGCAATTTGTGCAGCAGCCCTTGGGGGGATCATCCTTTGCAGTTCAGCCAAGCCCAGAGGCTTTGCCGAAATACATTTTTTTGCAGAAAACTTAATAGCCCTTTGCCTGCTCGCCGTTCAGGATCTTGACAGCGCGGGAGGTGCCCAGACGGTCAGCGCCCAGTGCAAGGAAGGTCTCCATATCCTCCACGGTGGAAATGCCGCCGGCAGCCTTGACCTTGCAGCGGCCACGCACGCCCTTGACCATCAGCTCTACATCATGGAAGTTGGCACCGGCGGTGGAGAAGCCGGTGCTGGTCTTGATATAGTCGGCACCGGCCTCGCAAACGATGTCGCACATCTTTTCCTTCTCTTCCTCGGTCAGCAGACAGGTCTCAATGATGACCTTCAAAATCTTATCGCCCACAGCCTGCTTCACGGCACGGATGTCCTCGCGGACAGCATCGTACTCCTTGTTCTTCAGGCGGCCGATGTTGATGACCATATCCACCTCGGCTGCGCCGTTCTCAATGGCAGTCTTGGCTTCAAAGGCCTTGCTGGCGGTATCCATAGCACCCAGAGGGAAGCCCACCACGCAGCACACGGGGATGCGGCCTGCCATATACTCCACAGCCTGCTTGACGTAGCAGGTGTTGATGCAGACAGATGCAGTGTGGTTTGCAATGGCTTCGTCACACAGCTGCTGGATCTGGGGCCAGGTAGCCTCCGGCTTCAGCAGGGTATGATCGACATGGGACAGGATCTCTTCGCGGTTCATGCTCGTTCCTCCGTTATTTTACTTGCTGGCACGGCGCACCTTTGCCATGCCCACAGCACTCAGTGCGATCGCAGTCACCGATGCCGTTGCACCAATGATGCCCAGCACCAGACCGGAAACCAGGAATGCGAACCCTTTCAGACCACGTTTCATAATACCGTACCTCCTGAAAATTATTGTTTCTTTTTAAAGATAATGAGCTTGCTGAACACATAGTTCAGCAAGATCACCAGTACATTGGAAAAGACCTTCACGGCAAGGCCCCACATTGCCTGAGCATCGTAGGCGCTGGTGACGAAGATGGCTGTGGGGCCGTCCGCCCCGCCGATGACGGCAATGGCAGCGGAGCCATCTGCCACGGCGGCATGGCTCCCGGCAAAGCTGTTTGCCATGTAGAGGGTAGTATCCGGACCCAGCCAGCCCGCCACGGCGCCCAGCAGACCCTGCATGGCGGTGTCCACCAGCGCCGCGCCCTGCGCGGCCAGCAAGTTGCCGCCCACGATCATGATGACGGCATCCAGCACCATAGTGCCCAGACGGCAGGTGACAAAGGTGCCGAACTCTTTCGCCATCGCTTTGCCGGTGGTCTTGCTGCGGAACACGAACGCCCGGTTGGTGCAGTAGGCAAACAGGATGCATAAAGCGTTATCCAGCACATTGCCCCAGCTGTTGGCGGCAGTATAGCCGAACAGCCGGCTGAACAGCGCGTACAGCAGGATGTTCAGCAGGGTGGTCAGCACGCCAAAGATCAGGTAACTGAGCACTTCCCAGTGCTTTTTTAAAAATTTCATCATGGCTTTGTTAACAAAAACAGCCCCGCCGCCGTTTTCCCGGCAACGGGGCTGCAGATCGCATTGTGTCAGAAGCTATGCTTTTGCACGATGGGCTGATTACTCAGCGTCGTCGTTCAGCAGAGCCTTCATGGACAGGCTGATGCGCTTCTTGTCGAAGTCAACATCCAGCAGCTTCACATCGACCATATCGCCGACCTTCAGTGCGTCGGAGACCTTCTCAACGCGGTCATTGCTGATCTCGCTGATGTGGACCAGACCGTCAACACCCGGCAGGATGCGGACGAATGCACCAAACTTGGTCAGAGAAACGACCGGAGCGTGGAAGGTGCTGCCGATGGGGTAGTTGTTCTTCAGCTGCTCCCAGGGGTTGTCCTCGGACTTCTTGTAGCCCAGAGAAACCTTGTGGTTCTCGGTGTCGATGTCCTTGACATACACTTCGATGGTGTCACCAACGGAGACGACCTCGGAGGGGTGCTTGATGCGGTTCCAGCTCAGCTCGCTGATGTGGCACAGGCCGTCAACACCACCGATGTCAACGAATGCACCATAAGAGGTCAGGCTCTTGACAACGCCGGTGTAGGTCTTGCCCACCTCAACGTTTGCCCAGAACTCCTCGCGCTTAGCCTTGTTCTGCTCAGCGGTCACCTTGTTGATGCTGCCCACGATCTTGCGGCCAGAGCACTCGGTGACGACCAGCTGAACGTGCTGGCCGACCAGAGCAGTGTAGTCCTCGTCGCGGCGCATAGTGGCCTGAGAACGGGGAACGAACACCTTGACGCCCTTGACGTTGACGACAACGCCGCCCTTATTGAACTCGGTAACATCGCCCTCGACGACTTCACCGGATTCTGCTGCCTTGGCGATCTCTTCCATGCCCTTGCGAGATGCGAGCTTCTTGCGGGAGAGCTGGATGACGCCATCCTGATCCATAACCTTCTCGACGATGAGGTCCAGCTCATCGCCAACCTTCACCAGGTCTTCGACCTTGGCGGAGGAATCATCGGTCAGCTCGCTCAGCTTGACAAAGCCGGTCTGCTTCGCACCGATATCCACCTGGATCTCGTTGGCAGAGATGCTGGTCACGATTCCTTTCACAATACTGCCTGCATGAACCCGCTTTTCTTCGGATGCGTTCAGCATCTCCTCAAAGCTCATGCTGTCATTGATTTCTGCGCTCATACTGTTAAGTACCTCCTCAATAATAGACGATGGCGTTGAAGCCCCGGCTGTCACGCCCGCCACTTTAACATCTGCAAACCATTCCGGCCGAAGTTCGCTCGCTGTCTCGACCGTTACGGCACGCGTGTGTTTTGCGGCGACCTGTACCAGCTTTTGGGTATTGGAAGAATGATGACCGCCAATGACAACAACAATGTCGCATTTTTGGCTGAGGTCTTCCGCTTCCTGTTGCCTCGCCCACGTCGCATTACATATTGTATCAAAAATTCGGGCGTTTGTATAGGCTTTTTTGAGAAACTCCGAACTTTCTTTCCATTTTGTTACCTGAAATGTGGTCTGTGCAACTGCAAAAAGGGGTTTTTGGGGGTCAGAAGGGCCGTTCCACGCCTCCAATTCGGCTAAATCGGCAAAAACGAACACCTCGCCCCGGGTGTGTCCCACGATGCCCTGCACCTCCGGGTGGGTCTTATCACCCGCCACCAGCAGCACTGCGCCCTCTTTTTCGGCCTGTGCGGCAATGCGCTGGATCTTCTGCACAAAGGGACAGGTGGCGTCGTGGTAAGGGATGCCGCGCGACTCCAGCTCGTCGTAGATGCTGCGGGGCACCCCGTGGCTGCGGATGACCACCTCGCACCCGGCAGGCACATCCTGCACGGTGTTTACCACCTGTGCACCCTTGCGCCGCATATCCTCCACCGCCTGTGGGTTGTGGATCAGCGGGCCCAGCGTTGCTACCCTGTGCCCCTCGTCCAGCAGCTTATAGGTCAGTTCCACGGCACGGTTCACGCCGAAGCAGAATCCCGCCGTTTTAGCCAAACGGATCTCCATTTTTTACGCTCCCATCTTTTCCCATGCTTCCAGCAATGCCTGCTTGTTGGCACGGAGTTTTTTGGTGTCCCGGCGGCTTTCCATGGCAAACTGTGCTGCGGGCATCGGCTCGCCGTAGATCACCCGCACCCTGCAGAACAGGTGCATTTTTCCGTCCGGGGTGTCGTAGAAGATGCGGCAGGGCACAACGTCCACCCCGGCTTCGGCGGCAATGACAAAAAGACCGCTCTTGGGGGGCAGCAGTTTGCCCTCCCTTTCGCGGGTGCCCTCCGGGAAGATGAGCAGTGTTCTGCCCTGCTTGCAGGCCTCCACCGTCTGGGAGATGACCGCCATCTCGTCCTTGGTGCCGCGGACGCACACGCCGCCGCAGCAGCGGAAGAACCATGTCAGAAAGGCGTTGATCTCGAACAGCTCCTTTTTGGCGAATACCACCATCCGCCTGCCCCACCGGGTGACAACGATGAACACCGGGTCGATAGCAGATACATGGGTGGGCGCAAGGATATAGCCCTTCGTCTGCACTTTTTTCAGGTTTTCGCGCCCCTCCACCCGGATGCGAAAGCCGATGTGCCACACAAGCCACGCAAGGGGCACCAGAATATAATATAGTACCATTTTCTATTCCTGTCCTGTTTGTTTTATCAGCCGATCTTCTTGGCAATGATCTGCTTCATGGCGTCAAGGCTCTGCTCAAAGTCCAGTTCCGAGGTATCCAGCAGCACGGCGTCCTCCGCCTGCTTCAGCGGGGCGGCGGCGCGGTGGGTGTCCTGATAGTCCCGCTGCTTCACGTCTGCCAGCACTTCCTCGTAGGGAGTGTCGATGCCCTTGGCCTGATACTCCTTCCAGCGGCGGGTGGCGCGTGCCTCCGGGCTGGCAGTCAGGAAGATCTTCACCGTAGCGTCCGGCAGCACCACCGTGCCGATGTCCCGGCCATCCATCAGCACATCCTGCTTTTTGGCCATGCTGCGCTGCAAGTCCAGCAGAAATGCCCGCACGGCGGGGTTTGCACCCACGGCAGAGGCTGCCATACCCGCCTGCTCGGTGCGGATGGCGGTGCTCACGTCCTCGTCCTTCAAGTAGATGTGCTGCTCGCCCGCAATGGAGGCCAGCCGCAGCTCAATTTCCGGCAGCAGAGCGTCCACCGCTGCGTTGTCCTTGGGGTCCTTGCCCGCGCGCAGGGCGTACAGGCCGATGGCGCGGTACATTGCACCGGTGTCCACATAGATATAGCCCAGCTCTGCCGCCAGACGGCGTGCCAGAGTGGATTTGCCCGCACCCGCAGGCCCATCAATTGCAACAGATACCATGATATGTTCTCCTTATTTATATATAGTACACAGCAGAATGGATGGTGCTGTTTTTTACAGGTTATTCGCAAAGCTTTGTGCGGTGCAGAAAGCAATTTGCAGATTGTAGCCGCCGGTGTAGGCGTCCACGTCCAGCACCTCGCCCGCAAAGTACAGCCCCAGTGCCTTTTTGCTCTGCATGGTTTTGGGGTCTACCTCCCGCACCGATACGCCGCCGCTGGTGATGACTGCGTGGGCAAGGTCGCCCCGGGCGTCAATGGACACCTGCCAGTGCTTGACCAGCTGCACCAGTTCCCGCTTCTGCTCCCGGGTGATCTGGTTTGCCTTGGTGGCGGGGTCGATGCCCCAGCGCGCCACCATCACCGGCTGCATACTGGAGGGCAGCAGCTTGACCAGCGCCCCCTGCGCTGCGTGGTTTGCCAGCAGGGCAAAGTCCCGGGTGATGCGGTCGTACAGCTGCTCCTCGCTCAGGGCGGGCTTCAGGTCGATCTCCGCGATGTACCTGTGCTTTTTCATGTCCCCCAGATGGCTGGACGCGCTCAGGGTCAGCGGCCCGCTGATGCCAAAGTGGGTAAACAGCATCTCGCCCTGCTCGTCAAAGATGGCCTTGCCGTCCTCCAGCAGGGTCAGGGTGACGTTTTTCAGTGCCAGACCCATCATCTTTTTGCAGTCCGGGTCCCGGCTGACAAGGCTGACCAGACTGGGCACCGGCTCCACAAGGGTGTGTCCTGCCTGCTGCGCCAGCTTATAGCCGTCACCGGTAGAGCCGGTGGTAGGGTAGCTCACGCCGCCGGTGGCCACCAGCACCGCGTCCGCCCGGTATTCCCTGCCGGAAGTGCCCCGCACGCCCACGCAGCGCAGCGCCGGGCCCGCCTTTTTCTTTTTGGGGTGACGCGGGTTTTCCGCTGCCGCCGGGGCGGGCTCTGCCTCGGGCACGATGTCCTCCAGCAGCAGCTTTTTTGCGCCGTCGTAGACGATGTCCGCATCCTGCGCATAGCGCAGCAGCGCCTGCCGGATCTCCTCGGCCTTATCTGATACCGGGAACACCCGGCGTCCGCGCTCCACCTTCAGCTCCACGCCCAAAGCTTCGAACAGCTCCATGGTCTTTGCCGGGGGAAACGCCCCCAGCGAGGAGTACAAAAAGCGCGGGTTCGTGCGCACATGGCGTAAAAACTCTTCTGCCGGGCAGTCGTTGGTCACGTTGCAGCGCCCCTTGCCTGTGACAAGGATCTTCTGCCCGGGCTTATCGGTATGCTCCAGCACCGTTACCTGATGTCCCTGCCGCACGGCGGCACCCGCCGCCATCAGTCCGGCTGCCCCGGCTCCCACGATCAAAACCCTTGCCATCTGTCATCCTCCCAAAATCGCCTGTTAATTCTATTGTATCATACCAGAAACCCCGCACAAAAGCAATGCAGCGCCGCAGGAAATGAATGGATTTTCGGTTCCATGCCCTCTTGACAAAGCCGCCGGGCTGCGGTATTCTTTTTACAGACCGTTAGTTTGTAAAAAAGGAGCATCTGCCATGCCGCGCAACAAATACCCGGAACAGACTGTGGAAAAGATCTTAGACGCCGCTGCCCTGCTCTTCACCCAGAAGGGCTACCAGAATACCACCCTGCAGGACATCATTGATGCCACAAAGCTTTCCAAAGGGGCAGTGTACCATCACTTCCGCTCCAAGGAGGAGATCGCGCAGCGCGTCGGTGACCGTTTGGGCGACCAGATGTGGGAGCCGCTGCGCCATATCCGGGACGACCCGTCCCTGACCGGGCTGCAAAAGCTGCAGGCGGTGTTTGCAGCATCCTTTGCCGGGCAGCGGCAGCAGCAGATCGCGCAGACCTTGCCGCACCTGTGCAGCAACCCGCAGTTCCTTGCCATGGAGCTGACCAACATTGAAGCGCATCTGGCCCCGGAATGTATTGCACCCATGATCCGGCAGGGCATGGCGGACGGCTCCATCCACACCGCCGATGCCAATGCGCTGGCGGAAGCGCTGTTCGTGCTGGCAGACATCTGGCTTTCCCCCCAGACGCGCCCCACCACGCCGGCCCAGCAGCGGGCGCGGAATCTCGTGTTTCAGCAAATGACCCATGCGCTTGGGCTGGATCTTTTGACGGATGCACAGGCTGCACAGCTGGTGCAGCTGTGCACACCGATCAAAGGCTGAATTTTCCGGGCGGAACGCTCCGCCCTTTTTTATACGCAGATACAGACCAACGGTTTGTAAACAAAAAAACAGGAGGTTCCCATGAACACATTTTTCCTCATCGTCCTCGGGCAGATCATCTCCCTGTTCGGCAATGCCGCCCTGCGGTTTGCGCTGCCGCTGTATCTGCTGCGGCAGACCGGTTCCGCTGCGCTGTACGGCGGCATCACCGCGCTGGCTATGCTGCCTGCTCTGGCCGGAATGCTGACCGGCGGCGCGCTGGCAGACCGTTGCCGTAAAGCCCGCCTGATGGCGCTGCTGGATCTGGTAACCGCCGGTATTTCGGCGGCAGCCGCTGCCGGGTTGCCGCATCTGCCCCTGCTTCCGCTGATCCTGACCGTGCTGGGCAGTCTGTACGCCATTCAGGGGCTTTACCAGCCTGTAGTACGCGCCTGTCTGCCCCTGCTGCTGAACGGCACCCAGCTGCTGCGCGGCAACGCGGTCATCCAGCTGATGGATACCGTGGACGAACTTCTCGGCCCCTTGCTGGGTGCTGTTCTGCTGGAGCACTTCGGCATCCGGGGTCTGCTGGCGCTCTGCGGCGGCTGCTTTGCATTTTCCGCCGGGATGGAGCTCTGCCTGCGCATCCCACAGGATGTCCCATCGGACACAAGGCTCTCCGTCCGTTCTCTGTGTACCGACCTGCGGGAAAGTGCGCGGTTCCTCACCGGGCAGGCTGCGGTGCTGCAATTAGCCGCCGCCATGGCGGCTGTAAACCTGCTGGAAGTCCCCGCCCTCACCGTGGGGGTTCCGGTGCTGGTGGTGCAGACTTTGCAGAAAAGTGATGCCTCCCTTGGTCTTGTGCAGGCGGTGCTGAGCGCAGGCGGCATTTTAGGCGGCGTGCTGGCGGGAACCGTCTTTGTCCGGCATCCCATCCGCAGCGGCACAGGTCTTTTGCTGGCGCTCAGCGGCGTGTGCGCCGCGCTGGGTCTTGCCCTCCGGGTGCCCACGCTCCAGTTCGGCAGCATTCTGGTGCTGGGAGCCGTGTTTATGGCCGTGGCGGCACTGTTCAACGTGTGGTTCTTTGCGCAGCTGCAAATGCTAGTACCGCAGGCACAGCTGGGCAAGACGACCGCGTGCATCTCCGTGCTGGCCTGCCTGACCCAGCCCATCGGGCAGGCAGCCTATGGCAGTGCCTTCCAGCACTGGGCTGCGCACCCGGCAGATGTACTGCTGGCAGCCGGGGTGCTTTCGGCGCTGGTTCTCTGGCTGCTGCAAACGCGCCGTACCGCCTGACGCAGCAAAAAAGGAGCCGCTATTGCAGCCCCTTTTATGGTTTGCTTACTCCGGCAGCTTTGCCGGGTCGAGGTAGCTTTCGCCCTGCTTTACCTCTACATGGATGTGGCTTTCCTCGGCGCACTCGCAGCCGACAGTGCCCACCGTGCCCAGCTTCTGCCCGGCGGTCACGGTCTCCCCGGCCTTTACGGCAGGGTCTGCCACGCCGCACAGCCGCCAAAGGCGACCAGCGGTATCCTCCAGCACCACCACGGTGCCCCAGTTTCCCTCTGCCCCGGCAGAGACCACCTTGCCCGCCACGGGTGCCGCTACCGCAGCGCCCTGCGTGCAGGCGTAGTCCACGCCGTTGTGGGTGCGCCAGTCCCCAAGTGTCTTGTTATACACCAGCTCATCGCCGCTGAAGGCGTTGAGCACGCGCCCCGGCACAGAGGGCGCGGCGGCAGGCTGCGCCGAACTGCTGGCAGGCGAGGATGCGCCTTGCAGTGCCGAGGGTTCGCGCAGCGAACCAGAGCCAGACTGCGCACCAGAGGACGCCCCAGAGGGCGTCTGCTGCGGCACATCTGCCTTGCTGTTTGCAACGTCGGTCACGGGCTGCTGCCATGTGGTGTCCTCCTGTGCGTCCCAGTCCGGTTCTGTTTCCGGGGTGGTCTGTTGGGTGGTGCCGGGGGCGTTCAGCCCATCCAGACTTTTTTGCAGTTCTGCCCGCAGGGCGCGCACCGCCCACACCCCCGCCGCAGCCGCAGCCAGCAGGCTTGCGGTCAGCAGCAGAGCAAAGCCCTTGCCGTGCAGAAATTTTTTGATCTGCTCCATGCTTGTTACTCCCATCTGTCCGTTTTGTGTACGGGGTCTTTTTCTGGGTTTAGTGTGGGACAGCGGCGGGCAGTTTATACAAAGGGATAAAAAAGACAGCGAAAAATAAATCAGCCAAGCCCGCGGGCTTGGCTGATTTACAGATCATAAAGTTCTTTCTGCGCTTAGTCGCGGCGGCGGCTGTTCAGACCCAGCAGACGAACCACATACAAGAAGATGTTGATGAAGTCCAGATACAGCGTCAGTGCACCGTAGATGGAAGCCTTTTCCGCCAGCTCGCTGTCCCCTGCGTAGTAGGAGTACATCTGGCTCAGCTTCTGGGTATCGTAGGCGGTCAGCAGCATGAACACCACCAGACCGATGCCGGAATACAGCACCGTGCTCATAAAGCCCATGCCGAACAGCACACCGACGAAACCGGTGATAAGCAGCGCAAACAGCGCCATCATCAGCTTGGGACCCCAGCCGGACAGATCCTTGTGGGTGGTGGTGCCGTAAACTGCCATCAGGCCGAAATACAGCGATGTGGCAAGGAAGGCCAGCACCAGCGTACCCAGATCAAAGGCAAGGAAATAATAGCTCAGCACCATGCCGTTGAGCAGGGCGTAGCCTAAAAATACTCCTCTTGCCGCGCCCACGGACATATTCTGCACCCGGGCGCTCAGCACGAACACCAGCGCCAGCTCGGCAATGGTGAACAGCAGGTACAGCGAGTTGACCACATAGAACAGCGGGGTGGTGGCGGTGACAAACGCCGCCGCAAAGGTGATCAGCAGTCCCAGCGCCATCCAGCGGTAGGTGCGGGTCATATAATCAGCCGAGGTCATTGTAGGCTCTGCATAGCCACGGTTGTAATTGTTGTAACTCATCTGGGTTCCTCCAGTCTATTCTGCAGGAGCATTTCTCTCTTGCTCCGGTCTACGGAATATAGTATACTGCATAGAAATGAACGTTTCATGAAAAAGGCTGTGATATTGTATGTCCCTTGGACTTTATCTGCATATTCCCTACTGCTTTTCCAAATGCCGGTACTGTGATTTTTATTCCCACCCCGGGGAGCGGGGCGTGCCGGATGCTTATGTGGACGCGCTTCTGCGGGAGCTGCACCGCTTTGCGCCAAACGCGCCCCTGCGGCCGGATACCGTTTATTTCGGCGGCGGCACGCCCAGCCTGCTCACCCCGGCGCAGGCAGAGCGGCTCATCCGGGCAGCAGAGCCTGTGCCTGGTGCAGAGATCACCTTGGAAGCAAACCCCGAGACCGTCACCGAGGAGAGCCTGCGGGGCTTCCGGGCGGCGGGGGTGAACCGCATCTCCTTCGGGGTGCAGTCTGCCCGGGACACCCAGCTGCGCACCCTTGGCCGTCCCCACAGCGCCAAGCAGGCGCGGGCAGCCTTTGCCGCCGCCCGGCGCGCCGGGTTCGAGAACATCAGCGGCGATATCATGCTGGCGCTGCCCCATTATACGCAGGCCGAGTTTGACGAGACATTGGAGCTGATCGAAAAAGGCGGTGCCACCCACATCTCGGCCTACCTTTTAAAGATAGAGCCGGACTCTGCCTTCGGCAAGCACCCGCCGGAGGGGCTGCCCACCGGCGATGAAGCCGCCGATTTCTACCTTTACGCCGTGGAGCAGCTGGAGCACCACGGCTACCGCCAGTACGAGATCTCCAACTTTGCAAAGCCGGGCTATGAGGGCAGGCACAACCTCATCTACTGGGACTGCGGCGACTATCTTGGCCTTGGCCCTGCGGCGCACTCCTGCATGGGCGGCAAGCGGTTCTGCTACGCACCGGACACCGCCGCCTTTCTGCAGGACGCCGCCGCGCCCATCATGGACGGCAATTGCGGCGCAGAGGACTACCTGATCTTACAGCTGCGGCTGCGCAAGGGGCTTGACCTTGCAGCCTACAAAGCCATATACGGCAAGCAGTTTTCCACCGCACAGCTGGCCTTTGTGCAAAACTGCGTCCGCGCCGGGTATGCCACCTTCGATGGCAGTACCCTCGCTCTGACCCCCGCCGGGCTTATTGTTCAGAACAGCATCCTTGCCCAGCTGCTGTAAGCCCTCTCAGGCTTTGGCTCTTGTCCCCAGCTTTTCCAGTTCCACCACCCGCCAGCCAAGGGCGCGGATAGCGCTTTCATCGTGGGTGGCCAGCAGCACCGGCTTGCCCGCGCAGCGCTGCCGCAGCAGTGCCGCTGCCCGCTGCAAGGTGTCCGGGTCCATGCCGGTAAAGGGCTCGTCCAATAGCAGGGTGTCGCTGGGTGCCCACAGCGCCCGCAGCAGCGCCACCCGCCGCTTTTGCCCGCCGGAAAGCCTGCGGGCAGGCAGCTGCAAGGCTGCAATGTCCATTCCAAGTTGTTGAAAATCGCTTATAATTTGCTCTTTGTACTGGTTTTCTGCCCCCGGAAGCACCAAGGTGACGTTCTGCACGGCGTTCAGCTGGGGACAAAGGCGGTCTTCCTGAAAGACCGCTGCCACCCGGCCCGCACCCTCCACACTGCCGGCGGTGGGGCGTTCCAGCCCCATCAGGATGCGCAGCAGGGTGGTCTTGCCCCAGCCGCTGGGTGCCCACAGCACCACAGGGGTGTTCACCTCCATGCACAGGTCGGTGAAGAGCGGCGCTGTGCCGAACCGCTTTGTCAGGTGTTGAAGCTTCAGCATTTTGTCCCCTCCTCTCCCAGCACTGCGCCAACGGCCTTATCCAATGCAAACAGGAACAGCTTTTCAAAGCCTGCGCTCAGCAGGATGATGACAAAGGTCCACGCAAACAACTCCCCGGTGGAAAGGGTGATCTTGGCGCGGTAGAGCGCATCGCCGATGCTGCCGTTGGGCAGGCCAATGACCTCGGCCGCCACGCCGCTTTTCCAGCAAATGCCCAGCGCTACGCTGCACCCCTGCCGGAATGCCGGCAGCACCGCAGGCAGCCAGATTGACCGCAGGCGGCGACCCGGCGGCAGACGGAATACCGCTGCCATCTCCAGCAGCTGCACGTCTGCCCCGGCAATGCCGGTGCGCACCGCGCCGTACAGCACCGGCAACACCATCAGAAAGCTGATGAGCACCGAAAGGGCACTGCCCCGCACCCAGACCAGCGCCAGAATGATAAAGCTTGCCACCGGCGTGGCCTTGACCAGCTGCATCACCGGAGCCAGCAGCGCATCGGCGGCGCTCCACCGGGCGGCGCACACCGCCAGCACCACGCTGACCACTGCGCCCAGCACAAAACCCAGCAAAATGCGCCCTGAGCTGAAGCCCACCCGCTGCCAGAAATCTGCCCTTGGCAGCAATTGCACCAAAGTGCGCAGCGCCTGCACCGGCGATACCAGAAACACCTCCTGCCCGATGGCCATGGCTGCGGCCTGCCAGACCGTCAGCCAGAACGCCACCGCCAGCAGACGGCGGAAAAACTGCTTGTTCTGCTTCATAAACTGCCCTCTTCCGCTTCCCATTATAAGGTATAGTATACCATACCGTCCCGCAAAGGGGAATGACCTGTGCACCACCTGCGGCGGGTCGGCTCGCTTTGTATATACTTTTATTCAACCGTCGTATGATTGACATGAATTTGCATCCAGTGTAAACTGGGTACAGTATACGGTGCATCTTTGCGCCGGCGCAGGAAAGAGAGGACGGTATTGACAAAAGCGCTCAAGGGCCGCAAGCTGCTGCTTGTCGGTTTTACGTTATTTTCCATGTTTTTCGGGGCGGGCAACCTGATCTTCCCACCCGATCTGGGTGCAAAGGCGGAGGTAAACTTCTGGCCCGCCTTTCTGGGGCTTGCCCTCAGTGCCGTGGGTCTGCCGGTTGCAGGGGTCATCGCGGTGGCACGGGCTGACGGTCTGGATAAGCTTGCCGGGCGGGTGCATCCGGTGTTCGCGCAGGTGTTCATGATTTTGATCTACCTGTCCATCGGGCCGTGTCTGGCCATTCCGCGCACCGCAAGCACCTCGTTTGCCATGCTCACCCCGCTGCTGGGCAGCAGCGCCAGGCTGCAGCTGGGGTACTCCGTGCTGTTCTTCGGCGCGGCCTTTCTGGTAGCGCTGCGCCCGGACAGGCTCACCCGCTGGCTGGGCAGGCTGCTCTGCCCCTGCCTGCTGGTTCTGATTTTGATCCTGTTCGGCGGCTGTTTGCTACACCCGCTGGCGGCGCAGTACGGTGCGCCCACCGATGCGTATAGTTCAGCGGTCATTTTACAAGGCGTATTGTACGGTTACCAGACCATGGACGCCCTTGCCGCACTGAACTTTGGCGCGGTCATCGCCATGAACATCCGGGCGCAGGGCGTTGCCCGGGAGCAGGACGTGCAGCGCAGTGCCATCCGTGCCGGTCTTGTGGCGGGCGGGCTGCTGCTGGCGGTCTATGCCATGCTGGGGCACGCCGGAGCGTTGACCGGTGCCGCCGTGCCCGGCCTTGCCACCGGTGCCGAGGTGCTGACCGTGCTGGCGGAGCGGCTGTTCGGTAAAGCGGGGCTGGTGCTGCTTGCGGCCATCTTTATGCTGGCCTGCTTCAACACCTGTGTGGGGCTGATCGCCTGTGTGGGAGAGTATTTCCACACCCTGCTGCCCCGCATCCCCTACCCTGCTCTTGCCGCCTTTTTTGCCGTTGCCAGTATGCTGATCGCAAATCTGGGGCTGGCAGAGATCCTGCGTCTGTCCGTCCCGGTGCTCAACGCGCTGTACCCGGTAGCCATTGTGCTGATTGCGCTTTCCTTCGTGCCCGGGCTGGAGCAGCGCCGCCGGGTCTACCCGCTGTGCATTGGCTGCACCGCCGTGCAGAGCATTGCCGCTGCGCTGCCGCTTGGCGCACTTTCTGCCCTTGCCAACGCCCTGCCACTAGCGGCACTGGGCTTTGGCTGGGTGCTCCCGGCTGCCGCCGGGCTGCTGGCAGGCATTCTTTTAAGCAGAACTAAAAAATAATAGGAGATTTTACTATGATCCAGCCCATCATGCACGACCCGCTGTTTCTGGCGCAGAAGTCCGCCCCTGCCACCCCGGAGGATGCCCCTGTTGCGCTGGACTTACTGGACACCCTGACCGCCCACGCCGACGGCTGTGTGGGCATGGCTGCCAACATGATCGGCGTGCGCAAGCGCATCATCGCGGTGGAAGCTGAGGACGGGTATTTAGTGCTGTTCAACCCGGTCATCCTGAAAAAGTCCGGCCAGTACGAAGCCGAAGAGGGCTGTCTTTCGCTGGAAGGTGTGCGGAAAACAAAGCGCTGGCAGAGCATCAAGGTGCAGTACCAGACCTTGGACGGCAAGCTGCGCATCAAGACCTTTACCGGCTGGACAGCGCAGATCATCCAGCACGAGATCGACCATTGCGATGGGATCTTGATTTGACCCCATCGCACACTCCCCCGCGTGGGACGATTTTGAATGGCTTCCGCTATCGGGTTGCGGCACCCAGCATCCGCATCGTGCCTTGGGCGGCACTCGCGTCTTGCTGGCCGCTGCCCCAACAACTCCTCCCTGTTTCCACCGCTGGTGGCGGTCGTCGTTGTTGCACTCTAGCCATTTTCAGCGGAAAATTATTTTTAATTCGGGATTCAGAAACGCCTGCGGGCGTTTCTGAATCCCCTTTTCACGGGTGGGGCGTGAAGGGCAGCAGCATTTGCAGCACCGCTTTCTGTGAAAGCGCGGCGCTGCGGGGATACCCCTTCCGTCATCGCCTGCGGCGATGCCACCTTCCCCAAGGGGACGGCTTTTGGCAGTGGCGGGAAAGTTTTCGGCATAGCGCAAAGGCGTCCCCTTGGGGGAGCTCGCGAACGTAGTGAGCCTGAGGGGGTGGCCTTTGGCATGGCGGGAAAGTTTCCGGCTACGTCCCTCTCTTGAAAAAGCAACTCTGGAAAATCCGCAGATTTTCCAGAGTTGCAAACATAAAAATATTCTTTCCGCTATTTATGCGCAAAGCGAACGCGGAGCGCATTCCAAATCGTTTTTTCTTCAACTTACGCACAAAGCCCCCGAGGGTGTGACCCCCGGGGGCTTTGCTATGCTGTAACAGAGAAATGAAGGTGTTATTGTTCGCTTAAAACCTCTTGCGGTGCCCTGCATCCGCTTCGACCCTTGGGCGGGTCTCGCGTCTTGCAGACCGCTGCGCCAAAAATTGCTCCCTGTTTCCGCCGCAGGCGGCGGTCGCAATTTTAGCCTTTAACGCCGCCAAGAGCAACGCCGCGGACGATGAACTTGGACAGCAGCAGGTAGACGATGATGACCGGCAGAATGGCGATGGCCACCATCATGTACACCTTGCCCATATCGAACTTCAGGAAGTCCGCGCTGCGCAGCTGGGCGATGAGGATAGGCAGGGTCTTTTTGTCGGCGGTGTCCAGCACCAGAGCCGGGATGAAGTAGTTGTTCCAGCTTGCCACGAAGGAGAAGATGGCCTGCACAGCCAGAGCCGGCTTCATGATGGGCAGCACGATCTTATTAAAGGTATAGAACTCGCCTGCGCCGTCAATGCGGGCGGCTTCCACGATCTCCATGGGAAGGGAGGCGTCCAGATACTGCTTCATGAAGAAGAACACAGTGGGGGCCGCAATGCTGGGGACGATCAGCGGGATGAAGCTGTTTTTCAAGCCCATCTTGGAGATTAACTGCAGAAAGCCCAGTGCGGACACCTGTGTGGGCATGGTCATGATGAGCAGGATCAGGGCAAAGGCAGCCTTTTTGAATTTGAAGTTATAGGCGTAGATGCCGTAGGCCGTCAGTGCCGAGAAGTAAACGCTGAGCGCTGCCGAGCAGGCAGACACCAGCAGGCTGTTGCGGATGCCGCTTACCACAGGGATGTTGGCGTCCGTAAGCACATTGCGGAAGTTTGTGATGATGGACTTGCCCGGCATCAGCGAGAAGCCCTTCTGGATTTCGAAGTGGGTGCGGGTGGAGTTGATGATCAGCACATAGAAGAAGAACAGGCACAGAAAGCTGATCAGCACCAGCACCAGATAGCACCACGCACGGCGGGCGGTCAGAATCGCCTTTTCGGACTGGTTTTTAGGCGTATGTGCCATACTTATTTCCCTCCTTTGGCAGCAGCCTTTTTGGCCGCTTTCAGTTCCTTGCGCTGGGCCTTGGTCAGGCCGTCATCTTCCTTGGTCAGCGAGAAGTACACGACGACGCACAGCACTGCACACACAAGGAACAGCACCACAGATACTGCACCGGCCATGCCGTAGTTCTTGCTGAACAGGTGGTTGTTCAGGTACATGATCATGGTGGTGGAGGTACGGTCGGGGCCGCCCTTGCCGTTGGTCAGGATCTGCGGCACATCGAACATTTGCAGGCCGCCGATCATGGAGGTGATCATCACATAGACCAGAATGGGACGGATCAGGGGCAGGGTGATCTTCCAGAACATCTGGTTCGGGGTGCAGCCGTCCAGCTCCGCAGCCTCGTATAGGGTGGGATCTACGCCCATAATGGCTGCCATCAGCATGATGGTGGTGTTGCCGAACCACATCAGGAAGTTCATCAGGCCCACAAGGCCACGGTTGCCCCACACGGTATTCAAAAAGCTGATGGGGGTCTTGATCCAGCCCATGCTCAGCAGCACTGCGTTCACCGGGCCGTTATCCGAGAACAGGGCGAAGAACAGCATTGCGAAGGCCGAGGCCATGATCAGGTTGGGCATATAGATGACCGTCTTGAAGAAGGTCTGTCCCTTCAGCTTCAGCCGCAGGTCGGTGAACCATGCCGCCAGCAGCAGCGAGACGACGATCTGCGGGATAAAACCGATGATCCACAGGATCAGCGTGTTGCTGAAATACTTGGGTAGATCGGTCGCGAACAGGGTGATGTAGTTTTTCAGACCCACAAAGTTGGGTCCGATGATCTTCAGACCGCTGCGGTAATACTCAAAAAAGCTGTAATAGATGGTGGATGCCAGAGGGATCAGCTGGAATACCGCGAAGATGATAAAGAACGGTGCAATGAAGATATAACCCCATTTCGCGTAGCTGATCGACCCTTTCTTTTTTGTTTTTTCTCCCATGAGATCTCCCTCCTGCCGGGTCACAGCAAAACCAAAGGGGCGGGCGAGATACGCCGCCCGCCCCTTTGCTTCAATTTTCAGTTCGGAGTAAAACCGCTTATGCGGGCCAGACCACATCGGTCAGCTCGGGGTACTTCTCCTTGATGGCGGTCTCGAAGTTTGCCTTGGCGGCATCCTCCTCCACGTTGCCGGTGAAGTAATCCTTGAAAGCGTTCTGGAAGCTCTCGTTCAGGCCCTGATCGTACGGGCCGGCGTTGGACATATCGATCTTGGTTGCAGCCTCTGCAAACAGAGCGATGTGGTTCTGGCCGCCGAGGAAGTCGGACTTGTAATCGCTGCTGGCGATCTCGTTCATGGCCTTCTCGTTGTTGGTGTAATCCTGCGTATCCATGGTGATCTGCTTCATGATGGCTTCATCGCAGGTCAGCTTCAGCATAACGTCCTTGATGGTCTCAAGGTTGTCGCTGCCGGCTGCGCCGCAGATCCAGGTGCCGCCCCAGTAGTAGGGCTGAGGGCCTTCGCACACAGCGTAGTCGCCGTAGATGCCGTTGCCAACCTCTTCCTTGCCGCCCTCAGCGGTAGGAGTTGCCAGAGAGTTGCCCAGCAGGGTGAAGTTGATGCCCCAAGTGGAGTAGAAGAAGCCGAACACCTTACCGGTGGGGCCCTGATCGGAAGCCCACTGGCTGTCCCACAGGCTGGACTTGTTGTTGTAGCCCTTGTCGGTGTACTCCTTGGTCTGATCCACCCACTTCATCAGGTTCTCGTCCACGGTAACGGTGGTGCCGGTGACCCAGGGTGCGGAGACGTTGTTGGAGAAGGTGCGGTATGCATCGTCAAAGCCGGACAGCATCTTGTAGCCCTTGGCAGCAGCCTTGGCAGCTACATCGTTGAACTTATCCCAGTCGGACAGGTAGGTCTGCACTTCGGCGGGGTCATCGGTGCCCAGCACCTCCTTGGCAATGCTGCGGCGGTATGCGAACAGACCCGGGGTAGCCTGCCAGGTGGTGCCGCGCTGGCTGCCGTCCACAGAAACGATATCCTTGGTGTACTGGTACTGGCCGGCCAGATCGGAATCGGTTAGGCCGATATCCTTCTTGACATCCAGAACATAGTCGGAATCCACATACTTCAGAGCGTAGTCAGCCTCGATCAGGAAGATGTCGATCTTGTCATCATCGGCAGCGGAGTCCTGATTCAGCAGAGCCTCGTCCAGCTTGTTCTGGTAGTTGTTGTTCTCGTTGGCGTTGATGGTCCACTTCACGGTGGTGCCGTCCTTCAGGGTGGTGGTGGACTTGTCGGCTGCGATCTCCTTGACCTCGGGATAGTAGTCGTTGAAGCGGCTCTGGAACTCATCATTCCAGCACCAGATGTTCAGCACCTTGCCCTCGGCAGCAGCCGGAGCAGAAGCAGCAGCGGAGGATGCGGGAGCCGCAGAGGAAGCAGCAGTGCTGCTGGAAGAGCCGCCGCCGCAGGCTGCCAGAGCAGCACCAATCGTCACGACACCGGAAGCGAGCAGGAAATTACGACGAGAGATCTTTTTCATAAGGGTAAACCTCCTTCATGGTTTTCCAATTAAAAAATTCATACTCAAAAACTCCGCGCCGGGAGTTGTGGGCCTTTGTTAAAGGATGCGGACGGAGCCGCCGTCCAGCAGTTTGCCGGACACCCGGATCTGCTCCGGCAGGGTCACACGCGGATGCTCGATCAGCTCGATCAGCTTATCCGCTGCCAGCCTACCAAGGGATTTTGTGTTCTGCTGGTAGGTCACCAGCGAGGGCTTGACCACCCGGGAGAGATAGATGCCATCGTATCCCATCACCGAGATGTCCTCCGGGATGCTCAGACCCGCTTCGCTCAGGGCGTTGTAGCCGCCCAGTGCGGAAAAGTCATCCGGGAAGATGATGCAGGTGGGCCGCTGCGGCAGTGCCAGCAGCGCCCGGGTCTCCTCTGCGCAGCGATCCACATCGTGGTACACACCGCAGCGGACGTACTCCTCCGGCACCTTCAGCCCCAGTTCCTCGCAGGCCTGATAGAAGCCTGCCAAGCGGTTCTCGGTAACGGCGGTCTTTTCGCCGTGGATGAAGGCGATGCGCCGGTGTCCGCAGGCCCATGCCTGCTGTACCAGAGCCTTTGTGCCAACCACGTTGTCTGAAAGGATCGCCATCCGGTTGTTGAACACATGGTCGATGGTCACCACCGGCACATCGCCGTTGACCAGCTCCACCACCTGCGGATCGTAAAAGTTCACGCAGGCGATCACCACGCCGTCCACACCCCGGTAGTGGCAATGTTCCAGATAGCTCATGGACTTGCCGCTGATGTTGTGGTTGATGAAGGTGATATCATAGCCGCGCTTTTCTGCTTCTACCTTGAAGCTGTCCAGCACTGCGGAGAAGTATTCGTGGGTCAGGCCGCTCTGCTTTTCATCTACGAACAGAACGCCAAGGTTGTAAGTACGGTTGGTTTTCAGCGCCCGGGCTGCTGCGTTGGGCAGATACCCTACGCGGCGAGCCGCTGCACGGATGCGTTCCCGCGTGGCCGGTGCGATGTCCGGCTGGTTGTTCAGCGCCTTACTGACAGTTGCGACGGATACGCCGCACTCTTTTGCCAGATCCTTCAGGGACGGCATCTTATGGCCTCCTTCCAAGGAAAGGAGCTGCGGAATGTTTCTCGCGAGTTCCTTAATCGTTTTCGCAATCTCAATATATCGCATTCTGCACCAAAAATCAAGCGAAAACGTAAAAGTTTTAGCTCAGCTGCATCACTTTTGGCATTTCGTTTCAATTCCACCTGTAATAATTGTGCACTTCGATTCGCTTTCGTTACATTTCGATTAAAATAGAAAAATTTTCGTTGCAGTTTCGTTATGGTTTTCGGTGTCAAAGGCCGTATGTATATATTACTTTTAAAATGGGGTTTCGGGTCCTTCGTTCTGTCTTTCACCGGTATGCGCAGCACCGAAAGCCGTCGAAAACCGCCGGGGCTGCGCAGATTATTTTAAAATTTCCGCCGAGATTTTTGCAAAAAGCTCTTGCATTTTTTGGTGGGATACGGTATGCTTAGCGTGATGAGATTGCTTCTTTCGCAGTGCCTTAATCGTTTTCGCCCATCGACGCACTGCCCGCCCGACAAGGCGCAGTTTTAAGGAGGAAGCATTATGAAGTTCGGATATTTTGATGACCAGAATAAGGAATATGTCATCACCACCCCGCAGACCCCCCTGCCCTGGATCAACTACCTTGGCAGCGAGGACTTCTTCAGTCTGGTCTCCAACACGGCGGGCGGTTACAGCTTTTACCGGGACGCCCGGATGCGCCGCCTGACCCGTTACCGCTACAACAACTCCCCGCTGGACATGGACGGCCACCGGATCTACATCAAGGACGGCGACACCGTGTGGAACCCGGGCTGGCAGCCCACCAAGACCCCGCTGGACAGTTACAGCTGCCGCCACGGTCTGGGCTACACTATTTTGGAGGGCAAAAAGGACGGCGTGACCGCTCGGCAGGAACTGTTCGTCCCCAAGGGCGATGCCTGTGAGCTGGACCGGGTGACGGTGTGCAACGGCAGCACCATCGTCAAGGAGCTGGATCTGTTCAGCTATGTGGAGTTCTGCCTGTGGGATGCTGTGGACGACGGCTCCAACTTCCAGCGCAACTTCTCCACCGGTGAGGTGGAGGTAGAGGGCAGCGTCATCTACCACAAGACCGAGTACCGCGAGCGCCGCGACCACTACGCCGTGTTCTGGGCAAACTGCCCGGTGGACAGCTTTGACACCACCCGGGATGCCTTCTGCGGCGTGTACGGCGGCCCGGCAGACCCGCAGGCCGTCCGCGCCGGACACTGCTCCGGCAGCATTACCCACGGCTGGGCACCGGTGGGCGCACTGCACATCCACCTGACCCTCGCCCCCGGCGAGAGCCGCAGCGTCCTGTTCGGTCTGGGCTACATTGAGAACCCGCAGCAGGAAAAGTTCATTGCACCGGGCGTCATCAACAAGACCCGCGCCCATGCCATGATGGAGCGCTACGCTACGGATACACAGGTCGATGCCGCCCGCGCCGCCCTGCGCACCCACTGGGAGCAGCTGCTGTCCACCTACCATCTGGACTCCGGCGAGGAAAAGCTGAACCGCATGGTCAACATCTGGCACCAGTACCAGTGCATGGTCACCTTTAATATGAGCCGCTCTGCCAGCTACTTTGAAAGCGGTACCGGGCGCGGCATGGGCTTCCGGGACAGCTGTCAGGATCTGCTGGGCTTTGTGCACATCATCCCCTCCCGCGCCCGGGAGCGCATTCTGGATATCGCCGCCACCCAGTTTGAGGACGGCAGCGCCTACCACCAGTACCAGCCCCTGACCAAAAAGGGCAACCGGGATATCGGCACCGGCTTCAACGATGACCCGCTGTGGCTCATTGCCGGTACCGCCGCCTACCTGCGGGAGACCGGCGACTGGTCCATTCTGGAAGAGCAGGTGCCCTTTGACAATGACGCCACCAAGGCACAGACCCTGATGGAGCACCTGCGCCGCAGCTTCAACTTTACCTGCACCCATCTGGGTCCCCACGGCCTGCCGCTGATCGGCCGCGCCGACTGGAACGACTGCCTGAACCTGAACTGCTTCTCCGAGCACCCGGGCGAGAGCTTCCAGATCACCGGCCCCAGCGAGGGTCCCGTGGCCGAAAGCGTATTCATTGCCGGTATGTTCGTCAAGTACGGCCACGAATACGCCCAACTGTGCGACCATCTGAATCTGACCGAGGAGGCCGCTGCCGCCCGCAAGCACATTGATGCCGTGGAGCAGGCCACCCTGACCGCCGGTTGGGACGGCGCATGGTTCCGCCGTGCCTACGATGCTTTCGGCAAGCCCGTCGGCAGCAAGGAGTGCACCGAGGGTCAGATCTTTATTGAGCCGCAGGGTATGTGCGTCATGGCGGGCATCGGCAAGGAGAGCGGACAGGCCGCGCAAGCGCTTGCCAGCGTGGAGGAGCGTCTGGACACCAAATACGGTGTGGTGCTGTTGCAGCCCGCCTACACCAGCTATCAGCTGAATCTGGGCGAGATCTCCAGCTATCCTCCGGGATACAAGGAGAACGCCGGTATCTTCTGCCACAACAACCCGTGGATCAGCTGCGCCGAGGCAACGCTCGGTCACGGCGACCGCGCCTTTGCGGTGTACCGCAAGACCTGCCCCGCCTATATCGAGGACATCTCCGAGATCCACCGCACCGAGCCCTACGTTTACAGCCAGATGGTAGCCGGTAAGGACGCTCCCACCTTCGGCGAAGCCAAAAACAGCTGGCTGACCGGCACGGCGGCATGGACCTTCTTCAATATCAGTCAGTACATTCTGGGCATCCAACCCACCTTGGACGGCCTGAAGGTAGACCCCTGCATCCCCCACACCCTGTCCGGCTTCACCGTGACCCGCCGCTTCCGCGGTGCGGTGTACCACATTATGGTGGACAACACCGCCGGGGTGCAGCACGGCATCAAGGCCGTTACTGTGGACGGCAAGACCATCTCCGGCAATGTACTACCGCTGGCTGCCGCTGGTACTGAGGTAACGGTGCAGGTGACCATGGGTTAAACCGACTTTCTCTGCTTTTTCATATTATTCTCCTTTCTGTGACCAAAGCCGCCGCGCAGACCTCTGCACGGCGGCTTTGGTTTATAATGGAACAGTTTAACGATTGAAAATGCGCTCCGCGTTGCTCTGCGCATCTTCAGCGGAAAGGTTATTTTAATATTTCGCGTTTGTCGCGCTCTGCGGAGCGCTCCAAACGCATTTTTACAAGTGGGGCTGCAATGGTTAATGGGCGGTCTGAATCACAAATGCAGTTGACCACTACGACCCCTCCTGTGAAAAAAGCATTTCAGCCAAGCCCGCGTTTGCGCAGCAATGAAAGCCCCAGTGGGGCTTTTAAGCGGCAGAGCGGTCTGCCGTTAGCAGATGGAGGGGCTTTGCCCCGACAAGCTCCGCAGGCTTGGCTGAAATGCAAATTAAAATCATAATTCTGCTATCTATGCGCAGAGCAACGCGGAGCGCATTCCAAATCCTTTCGCCTCCCCGCGGAGGCCATTCCAAATCGTCCCCTTCCCTCTTGCATTTTTGGGGAAAGAGGTGTAGAATACAGTCACAATCAAACACAGGGGAGCTCGTGCAGCGGGCTGAGAGGAAGTATAGCAAGCTTCGACCCTTTTACCTGATGCGGATAATGCCGCCGTAGGAAGTCATATCCTTTATGATTTTTTGCAGGAGGAGCCGCGCCGGGTTCCTCCTGTTTTTTTGTACCTCTGCGGAGGTTCCGCAGCCGGCTGAGGGGGAGCGCCCTGAGCCTTGGATGAATGCAGCGATGGGAAGCCGTGTTCCGGCGTGAGAGGAAACCAGTAAGTTTCGACCGCACCTTCCGTACCTGTTCCCGCCTTGTGGCGGGCACGGGCTGTTTTGTTGCGGGAGCGCCGGTGTTCGTCCTGCGTTGCCGCAGATGGTTGAAAAGGAGCCAATTTATCATGAAGAATCTCTCTGTCAAAAAGCTTGCCCTTGCCGGTATGTTCTGTGCCCTGTGCGTGGTGGGCAGTGTGTTCAGCTTTCCCATGTTCGGCAGCAAGTGCGCCCCGGTGCAGCACATGGTCAATGTGCTGTGCGCCGTTCTGCTGGGGCCGTGGTGGGGCGTCGGTGTAGCCTTTGTGGCTTCCCTGCTGCGCAATCTGCTGGGTCTGGGCAGCCTGATGGCTTTCCCGGGCAGTATGTTCGGTGCGCTGCTGTGCGGCCTTGCATACCACAAGACCAAAAACCTGATCGCCACCGTGGTGGGTGAGGTGTTCGGCACCAGCATTCTGGGCGGCCTGTGCGCATGGCCCGTAGCCATCTTCCTGATGGGCAAGAGTGCTGCGGATATCGCCTTCTACGCCTACATCGTGCCCTTCCTCATCTCCACCGCCGTGGGTGCGGTGATTGCCGGTGCTGTGGTGTTCAGCCTGCAGCGCTCCGGCGCTCTGCGCTCCATGCAGAACAGCCTTTCCTGAGCGGAGGTGCCGGGAATGCTCAAAACCGCCTTTGAGAACCTGCGCAGCCGCAGCCCTCTCATCCACAACATCACCAACTACGTCACCGTGAACGACTGCGCCAACATGGTGCTGGCCTGCGGTGCCTCCCCCATCATGGCCGATGATGCCGCCGAGGTGGAGGAGATCACCGCCATCTGTGGCGGACTGAATATCAACATCGGCACGCTGAACAGCCGCACCGTCACCAGTATGCTGCTGGCGGGCAAAAAGGCCAATCAGCTGGGGCATCCGGTGGTACTGGACCCGGTGGGTGCCGGCGCTTCCCGTCTGCGCACCGACACCGCCTTCCGCCTGCTGCGGGAGGTGCAGTTCACAGTGATCCGGGGCAACATCTCGGAGATCAAGACCCTTGCCTCCGGCGCAGGCACCACCAAGGGCGTGGATGCGGACGTAGCCGACAAGGTGACCGAGGAGAACTTGGACAGCGCCGTAGCCTTTGCCAAGGCCTTTGCCGCCCGCACCGGCGCAGTGGTTGCCATTACCGGTGCTATCGACATCGTGGCCGATGCACAAAAAGCCTACTGCATCCGCAACGGCAACGCCATGATGAGCAGCATCACCGGCACAGGCTGTCAGCTTTCTGCCCTGACGGCGGCTTTTGTCACCGCCAACCCCGGCCACCCGCTGGAAGCTGCCGCTGCGGCGGTATGCGCCATGGGTCTGGCGGGCGAGGTCGCCCACCAGCGGCTCACTCCGCAGGATGGCAACGCTACCTACCGCAATTACATTATTGATGCCATTTACAACATGACCCCCGAACAGCTGGAGAAAGGCGCAAACTATGAAGTGCGATAAACACACTATGCTCCTGTATGCGGTGACCGACCGTGCATGGGTGGGCGAACAGACGTTGTATCAGCAGGTGGAAAGCGCCCTGAAGGGCGGTGCCACCTGTGTGCAGCTGCGGGAAAAGCAGCTGGGCGACGCAGATTTTTTACAGGAAGCCATCCAGATCCACGCTCTGTGCCAGCAATACGGTGTGCCGCTGTTCATCAACGATAACGTGGAGGTGGCCTTGCAGTGCCACGCCGAGGGCATCCATGTGGGGCAGGACGATATGGCCGCCGCACAGGTGCGCCAGCGCGTGGGCGAGGGCGTGATGATCGGCGTATCCGCCCACACGGTACAGGAAGCGCTGGACGCTGTGGCACACGGCGCGGACTACCTTGGCGTGGGTGCGGTATTTGCCACCCACACCAAGACGGACGTGAGCGAGATGACCCGGCAGACCCTGCTGGACATCTGCAACGCCGTGGATGTGCCGGTGGTGGCCATTGGCGGCATCCACAAGGAGAACATCCTGCAGCTCAAGGGCACCGGCGTGGACGGTGTGGCATTGGTAAGCGCCATCTTTGCCGCAAAGGACATCGAGGCCGAGTGCCGGGAGCTGCGCGCCCTTTCGGAGCAGATCATAAAGTAAGCTATCATCCCGCGGCAAACCGGGGGCACCACCTTGGGCCGCGTTACAAAATTCATGGAGAAAACCAACATGAAAAGCGTATTTTGCGCAGGTGCCGGCATCCAGAGCGTACTGTTTTTTCTGAATGACGGCTACCTGTCTGCCACCCTTGCCTGCGGGTCGGGAGTTTCTCCGAGGACCGTCCGCTGGGGTGGGACCCTGCTGCCGCAGGCAGTAGGGCGGGCGATGGAATGGCCCGCAACAGCAACGACCGCCGCCAGTGGCGGAAACAGGAAGTTGCTGTTGGGGCAGCGGCCAGCAGGATGCGAGTGCTGCTCAATGCACGAAGCATCCGCTGGGTGCCGCAACCCGTACTCGTGTTCGAGGAGAAAGCTCCCGGCACACAGGCTGCCCCGTATCACTGCATGACCAGCACCCTGCTGTTCAGAGATAAACTGTCATTTGGAGGAACACAGCGTATGCAGACTTATACCACCCAGATGGATGCCGCCCGCAAGGGCATCATCACCCCGGAGATGGAGATCGTAGCCAAAAAGGAATACCGCACCACCGAGGAGATCCGCCAGTGGGTCGCCGAGGGCAAGGTAGCCATCCCCGCCAACAAGCACCACAAGTGCCTGAACCCCGAGGGCGTAGGCTCCATGCTGCGCACCAAGATCAACGTGAACCTTGGCGTCTCCCGCGACTGCAAGGACTACAACATCGAGATGCAGAAGGTGATGAGCGCCGTGAACATGGGCGCAGAAGCCATTATGGATCTGTCCAGCCACGGCAACACCCAGCCCTTCCGCCAGAAGCTGACCCACGAGTGCCCGGTGATGATCGGCACTGTGCCGGTGTATGATTCGGTCATCCACTACCAGCGGGATCTGGCTGAGCTGACTGCACAGGACTTCATCGATGTGGTACGCCTGCACGCAGAGGACGGCGTGGACTTTGTTACCCTGCACTGCGGCATCACCCGCAAGACCATCGAGCAGATCCGCAAGCACAAGCGCAAGATGAACATCGTGAGCCGCGGCGGCTCTCTGGTGTTTGCGTGGATGAGCATGACCGGCAACGAGAACCCCTTCTACGAGCACTTTGACGAGATCTGCGAGATCTGCGCCGAGCATGATGTGACCATCTCCCTGGGCGACGCCTGCCGTCCCGGCTGTCTGGCTGACGCCACCGACGTATGCCAGATCGAAGAGCTGGTGCGTCTGGGCGAGCTGACCAAGCGCGCATGGGCACACAACGTGCAGGTAATGGTGGAGGGTCCCGGCCATGTGCCCCTGAATCAGGTCGCCGCCAACATGGAGGTGCAGAAGAGCATCTGCATGGGCGCACCCTTCTATGTGCTGGGACCTCTGGTCACCGATATCGCCCCCGGCTACGACCACATCACCGCTGCCATCGGCGGCGCAGTGGCAGCCGCCAGCGGTGCAGCCTTCCTGTGCTATGTGACCCCTGCCGAGCATCTGGCACTGCCCAATGTGGAGGACGTAAAGCAGGGCATCGTGGCCTCCAAGATCGCCGCTCACGCCGCCGACATTGCCAAGGGCATCCCCCACGCCCGGGACATTGACGACAAGATGGGCGATGCCCGCCGCGTACTGGACTGGGATGCACAGTTTGCCTGTGCGCTGGACCCCGAGACCGCCAAGGCCATCCGCGACGCCCGCCTGCCCGAGGACGACCACAGCGACACCTGCAGTATGTGCGGCAAGTTCTGCGCCGTGCGCAGCATGAACAAGGCGCTGGCCGGTGAATACATCGACATTCTGTAAGCTTTTCCCGCGCTGAAAGGCGTTTCTTCCTCCGCCGCCCGGCATAACCGGGCGGCTTTTATGTTGATAACAAAAAAGATTGACCGCCCCACAGTTCCCCAACTCGAGCGGTCAATCTTTTGACATACAGGATGGAAAGCTGACCCTTGCAGTCAGCGCCCCTTCTGTTTGTAGAATAATCGAAGCTATGTGATTTGTCGAGTCATCCCGTTCTATCGATTCTTTCTATCAATATTTTAGATTTTACAATTCTTCTGTGCTGTACTATAATAAAGTAGCAACTTTATTACTCAAAAGTACAGGAGGCTGTTTTCTTGATAGTTGATCTGATCGAAGCGCTTTACCGCCTGCTGTGGGGCGATTTATTCACCCTGCCAGTGGCGGGCGGCATTGGCATCTCCTTCATGGTGGTGCTTCTGTTTGCAGCCGGTATCGGCTTTACCCTGCGCACAAGGCTGCTGCCGGTGCGCCTGTTCCGGGATATGATCGGCGCGGTGTGCGAAAAAAAGCAGGCTGCGGGCGGGCTTTCCTCCTTCCAGACACTGGTCATCTCCACCGCCACCCGGGTAGGCATGGGCAACCTTGTGGGCGTGGTGGCCGCTGTTTCGGCGGGCGGTGCGGGCGCGGTGTTCTGGATGTGGGTCACCGCCCTGCTGGGTGCTTCCACCTCCTTTGTGGAGTCCACTCTGGCGCAGAAGTACCGCGTGCCGGACCCGCTGTACGGCGGCTGGCGGGGCGGCCCGGCCTACTACCTTCATGTGCTGGCAGAGCGCAAGCGGGGCAAAAAGCTCAAGCGCTCGGTGTGCGCAGCGCTGTTTGCAGTGTCCGGTCTGATCTGCTGGTGCGGCATCAGTCAGGTGATTTCCAACTCGGTCAGTTCTGCCTTTGAAAACGCCTTTCACGTCCCGCCGCTGGCCACTACCGTGGTGCTTACCCTGCTGGCGGCGCTGATCGTGCTGCGCAAAAACGCCACCGTAAAAAGCCTTGACTTTATCGTGCCGGTCATGGCGGTGTGCTACTTTGTCATCACGGTGGGCATCGTGGTGCTGAATCTCCGGCAGCTGCCCGCCGTGCTGGCACGCATCTTTGCCGAAGCCTTCGGCCTGCGTCAGGTGGCCGCAGGCGGCTTTGGCGCGGTGCTGATGAACGGTGTCAAGCGCGGGCTGTTCTCCAACGAAGCGGGCAGCGGCTCTGCCCCCTGCGCCGCTGCCGCTGCGGAGTGTGACGACCCGGTAAAGATGGGTCTTGTACAGGCGCTGGGCGTATTGATTGACACGGTGGTCATCTGCAGCTGCACCGCCTTTCTGATGCTGCTGGTGCCGCAGGACATCACCGCCGGGCTGACCGGCATGAACCTTTTACAGACTGCCATGCAGTACCATCTGGGCAGCTTTGGCATCGTGTTCATTGCGGTGATCTTAGCGCTGTTCAGCTTCTCCACCTTTCTGGGGGTGCTGTACTACGCCCGGGGCAATGTGGCCTACCTGTGCGGCGACAACTGGTGGAGCCAGACCGCCTACAAGCTGCTGGCGCTGGCCATGCTGCTGGTGGGCGGCACACAGGCCTACACCGTGGTGTGGGATCTGGGCGATGTGGGCATCGGACTGATGACCATCTTCAATATGCTGGCGCTCGTTCCCCTTTCCGGCGAGGCGCTGACCGCCCTAAACGACTACGAAAAGCGCAAAAAAATAAAATAAGACCACAAAAACGGGCTGCTGCACAAGGTTCTGTGCAACAGCCCGTTTTATATTCGCTCCTAAATCCAGAAAGTCAGCATTTATTTACAGATACTTTTACTTTAGCTTGCTCGCCCTCTCCGTCTTTGCTTCGCAAATCCACCTCTCCCAAAGGGAGAGGCCTTGGCAAAGAGATGAAGTTTGCGTGGACTGCCAAAGGCTCTCCCTTTGGGAGAGCTGGCGCGTTAGCGCCTGAGAGGGCGAGGTCGCTGACCATGTGCAACAGCCCGTTTTGTAATATGCTAAAACTTTCAGCTATGCTGCTTCAGGGCGCAGACAGCAATGCTCAAGGCGCTCCATGCGGCCTGATACATCAGCACCGTGGCGATGGACAGCTGCCAGATGCTGCCCGCATAGGTCAGCAGCACCGCAATGAACACCGAGAAGCACACCGACACCAGCTGCACCGTTGTGGCGCTGGTCTCGGCATTCTGTGCCTGATCTGCGGCCTGCAAGCCGCCAGTCAGGCTGGCAAAGCCCCTGTGGTGGTACAGGCAGCACTTGGGCTTTGCCGGGGCTGCATCGGCGGCTTCAATAGCCTGACACTGGTCGCCGTCCAGTACCGTGACCATGCCCTCCGGCAGGTGGTAGGCCTCGGTGATGTGCCGTGCCGTCAGGCTGGGGTCCTTGCTGGTGACCAGCAGACGGATGTTCTCCCTTTGCAGAGAAGCAAGACTGCGTGCCACATTGCGGCCGCCCACATAGCGCAGCACAAACATGGCGTGCAGGTTGCCGGACACTGCCAGATACAAAATTTGCAGCTCGCCATTTTTGGAGTGGCTGTCCTCGTAATCCTGCTCCGGCAGGGTAACACCCTCCTGCTCCATGTAGCGGCGGGTGCCGATGAGGATGCGGTTATTGTCGCACCATGCCGAGAAGCCCAGCCCGGTGTGCTGCTCCAGATCCTTGACCGGGAACAGGATATCGGTGCGATCCTCGATGATCTGGCGGAACAGCCCGCGCAGGGTGTCGCAGCTCTCGTTCAGTACACTTGCCGCATACAGGATGGCGCGGTCGATGCGGCCGCCCTTGAAGATGCGAATATCCTCCAGCGTCACGCTGTCAGCGGTAAACAGGTCGTCGGCATCCAGCTCAATGGTGTCGATGCCGCCCAGCTCCTCAATGGCTGCCCAGCCGGGCACCACAGCGCCCACAGCGGCGGCAGCTCTTTGCAGCCGCAGCGCCGCCAGACCCGGCACCAGCACCGAGGAAAGGGGTGCGCCCATGCACAGCACGGCAGCAGCCGCAGCCACAGCGCAGTTGATGCCGCCGCCGAACAGCAGGAAGGCTACGCCGCTGAGCACTGCTGCCGCCAGCAGAACACAGGCCACCTTGCGGGCGCGGCGCTCGCTGGCGCGCTCGCTGAGACTCTGCTCCACAAAGTCATCGCTGGCAGTCTGCACCGGGCGGCTCAGCAGCACCCACGGATCCTTCTGCTCCAGATCCCGGGCGAGGGCGCGGATCAGGTCTTTATCGCGGGTACGGTAAGCACCCCGCAGTTCGCCGCCCTCTGCCGCCAGCGCGTAGCCGCCCTGCACGGCAGACAACATCACCCGGCTGCCCACCAGCGCCAGAAACAGTCCCAGTGCCGCCATACCGGTCAGCAGACCGATGCCCTCGGTGCTGCGGTAGGCGTTGGCATTCAGCATGGCCACCACTGCCTGCAGCAGCGCTGCCACAGCAGCCAGCGCGGGCATGGTGTCTGCACTGGGACGGCCGCGCAAGCCGGTCAGACCGTCCCGCAGCACCGGGTAGCCCACAAACAGGCTGGCGGCAAACAGCAGCAGATTGGCGGCATAGAACGCCGCCGGGGCTGCGTCCGGGTCCAGCACCGAAAGCGGCGGCAGCAGACGCTCTGCCGTCAGCCCAAGGTGCAGCAGCACCACAGCCAGAATGCCCGCCAGCACACAGCGCAAGGTCAGCTCTGCGGCCATGTGGTGCAGTTTATCAGTAGTGGATTCCGGCACAGCTTCCTCAGCAGGAACAGCTGCTTCCGGCGCGGTCTCCGGCTGTGCCGGGGCGGCGGGGGCAGCATCTGCCGGTGCGGGAGCCGGTTCAGCAGGAGCGCCGTCCTGCTCCAGCGGGAGCAGCGGCAGGCTCATGGTATCCTCTTTTTCCGGCTTGTGGGCAGCGGGCTTTTCGTCCTCTGCCGTGCCGAACATCTGGAAAATCGACTTTTTCTCAGGCTTTTTCGGCAGCGTTTCCGGGTCTGCCGGAGCGCTGGCAAACACCACCGGCGGCAGTTCCTCGGCGGCCTTTTGTGCAGCCTTTGCCGGGGCTTTTTCCGGCTCTGCCGCAGGCTGTGCAGGCGCGGGCTGCACCTTGGGCTGCGGCACTGCCTGCACGGGCTTTGCCGGCTGCGGGGCAGGCTTTGCCTTGCCGCTCATGCCGTTGAGCATATCCTTCAGCTGCTGCATCTCCCGCTGCTCCAGCTCCTCCTGTGGCAGCAGTATCTCCGGGGCGTTCTTCGCCTTGGGCTGCTTTTGGGGCGCTGCAGCGGGCTGCGGCTCCGGCTGGGATGCAGACTTTTTCGGCTGTGGCTTCACGGCAGCAGCCGCCTTGGGTGCAGGCACAGGCTCTGCCGGGACGGCCTTGACAGGCTCCGGGTGGGCGGGCTGCATCGGCATTACCGGAACAGGGTCTGCGGTGCGCAGCTCCAGCGCCATGTCCTCCTGCTCCGGCTGCACCGGCTTTGCATCTGCCCCCAGCAGGATCTCGCCGGTGGGGATCTCCAGCACCGGCTGTGCCGCGGCGGGCGTTTCTTCTTTATCGTGGCCGAACAGCTTGCCCAGCAGCCCGGCTTTGGGCTTTTCCTCCACCGGGGCAGGCTCGTCCCGGTGGGTCATCTCCTCGGGCAGATCGATCACACTGGTGCTGAAAAAGTTGCGGAACCGCTCTTCAGCCGAGAGCTCTCCCGTCTGCTTGCCCTTGCGTTCATTTTTATTGTTCGGCATCCTTGTCCCTCCCACTGTTCTGGATGGAGTTTACCGCTTGTTTTATTCTTCTACGGCGCGCTGCGACTGGATCTCGTACAGAATGATGCCTGCCGCCACCGAAACGTTATAACTGTCCACGCCGGTACCGGGTGCAGCCATATCCAGCCGCACCACACCGTCGCACAGCTTCTTTACCAGCTGGGATACCCCGCTGCCCTCGCTGCCCAGTACCAGCGCGATGGGGCCGGTCAGGTTATTTTTGCGCAGGGACACACCGTCCATGTCGGCGCAGTAGACGAACACGCCCTGCTCCTTCAGGCGGCGGATGGTCTCGCCGATGTTGGCCACACGCGCCACCGGCAGACGCTCGGCAGCGCCTGCGCTGGACTTGATCACGGTGGGGGTAACGGATGCGCCGCCACGCTTGGGGATGACGATGCCGTGGGCACCGCATAGCAGGGCACTGCGCATGACTGCGCCCAGATTGTGGGGATCCTCAATGCCGTCGCTCAGCACCAAAAAGGGCGGCTCGCCCTTGGCTTTGGCTGCTGCCAGCAGATCCTCCACGGTCGCGTACTCGATCTCGCTTGCAAAGGCCGCCACGCCCTGATGGCTCTCGGTGCCGGTCATCAGGCGCAGCTTGTTGGGGTGCACCCGCTTGACCGTTGCACCGGCCTCTTTGGCCAGCGCTGTATAGTATGCCGCCACTGCCGGAGCCATCCCCTCGGCAATAAGCACGGTATCCACACCGGAGCCGCTCTTGAGCAGCTCGGTCACAGGGTTTTTGCCGTAGATCAGGCTCTCGCTTTTCTGCTGCGGCTGCTCTGCATCGCGGCGCGGACGGCGCGGCTGGTTACGTTCTTCCATCTTTTTATGCTCCTTCCGTTCCGGGCGGGCGGTGCCGCGCCGGAGCGTTTTATTCTGTTTATGATAATCCAAGATAAAGTATACCATATCTCGCCCGGCTTCGCCACAAATTGCAGAGATTTTATTGCCCGGCGCTAAAATTTTTTCGGTAAAAAGCGTTCCTTCCTGCCGGTTTCGGCAGCTGTAAAAATGTTTTGCCCGCTGCCCGGTCGGCGGGGTGCAATTCCGCCGTTTTGCCAAGGTCAAAAGTTTTCCACAAAAAACGTCTATACATTCCGTAAACGCTCTGTAGTTTTTCCACAAGTTGAAAACTCGGTGGAAAGTGTGTAAAAGTCCAGTCATAGCGCCCGTTTTCCGGGCGGAATTAAACAGTTTCCACCGGGTTTTCAACAGCAGGTTCCTCCACATCTTGGCAAAAGCCTTACAATTTGTAAAATTCAAGTCGGAATTATGACAATTTTTTGAACCGGAAATTGTCCGCTTTTGCAATTTTCTCCAACATCATTTTGACGAATGTTAAAATGTGTTGAAAACCCGCGTCATCGATGCACAAGGCAGATGTTGCGGCATATATGGATTTTTGTCTCTAAACATGATAAGTTTCTGATGCAGCCGCTGGAGCCGCTTTGTGCCGTGCCTGTTCCGCAGCAGCTCTATGCAAGAAAAAGCGCCTGTTCGGATTGATTTTAGGCGCAGTTTGGGGTATACTAACCATGTGGGCTCGTTAAACCATGCACAATGCGGTGTGTGGCAGAGCCGGAACCCCGATAATTTTTGGAGGTAATGAATAATGTTGGTAAATGCAACCGAAATGCTGCTCAAGGCACGCGATGGCCACTACGGTGTGCCGCAGTTCAACATCAATAATCTGGAGTGGACCAAGGCAGTCCTGACCGCCTGCGAGGAAATGAAGAGCCCCGTCATTCTGGGTGTTTCCGAGGGTGCAGGTAAGTACATGACCGGCTTCAAGACTGTTGCCGCTATGGTCAGCGCTATGGTCGATTCCATGGGCATCACTGTTCCCGTTGCTCTGCATCTGGATCACGGCACCTACGAGGGCTGCAAGGCCTGCGTTGAGGCCGGCTTCTCTTCCATCATGTTCGATGGCAGCCACTACTCCATCGAGGAGAACGTGGAAAAAACCAAGGAGCTGGTCGCTCTGGCACACGCTCACGGCATGAGCATCGAAGCCGAGGTTGGCTCCATCGGCGGCGTTGAGGACGGCGTTGTAGGCGCTGGCGAGATCGCTGATCCCGAGGAGTGCGCAAAGATCACCGCTCTGGGCATCGACTTCCTGGCTGCCGGCATCGGCAACATCCACGGCGTCTACCCCGCAAACTGGAAGGGTCTGGACTTCGAGGCTCTGGACCGCATCCATAAGGCCACCAACAACATTCCTCTGGTTCTGCACGGCGGCACCGGCATCCCCGATGAGATGATCGCAAAGGCTATCAGCCTGGGCGTTTCCAAGATCAACATCAACACCGAGTGCCAGCTGGTGTTTGCTGAGGCCACCCGCAAGTACATCGAAGAGGGCAAGGATCAGCAGGGCAAGGGCTTCGACCCCCGCAAGCTGCTGGCTCCCGGCGCAAAGGCCATCGAGGCCAAGTGCAAGGAGAAGATCGAGCTGTTCGGCTGCGCAGGCAAGGGCTAAGCAAAAGCTCGTATCCTAACCGGTACACCACCCAATAAAGTATGCGGCCCCGCCGCACTGTTATGCACAGTGCAGCGGAGCCGCTTTTTGTTTTATATGCGAGCACTCAGCCGTGGGTCGTTTCCATATCGCCAGAAATGGATTGCATACAGTCCCGCACCCAGAAGCAGACAAAAGATTGAATAGCTAAGAATCGGAAGCCGCAGCAACACGAGATTGCCCGCGATCTGGGTAAAGAACCAGCCCGTTCCATACAAAATTACGATATAAAGCACCAGCCATGCAGCATATTTCAGCCAATGCTCTCGCGGCGGAAAGCCCACCTGCTCCATCATCCGGCGGAACAGTATGCAAAACGCCGCCACTGCAACAACAAGCTGCATCAGATAGCCTACCGAAAGCTCAAAAACCCAATTTCCAATAATCGGATAGAGCAGCAACCCTTCAATGCCCCACCCAAAAAAGAAATACAGAGGTGCAACATACCAGAAGTAATCCCCGGCTCTCAGTGTTTTCAAGCTGGGCTTGACCTCTTCCACAAAGGTCTTTGCGTCCGAAATCGAATGAAACAGTTCCTGATTTTCCGTGTTGACTTGGATGGCAATATCAAGCAAATCGCTGCGCACCAGTTCGATGCCACAGAAGTCCCAGCTGACCCGGCGAAGATAGCGAATTACTTCTTTAAGCTGTGCCTGACTTTCTTCGGTAAGCAGCTTAGTACGCATCCGGTTTGTTTTTCGCAATGCAAAATACTTATTCATCTGGCTCCTCCTTAAAAATTTTTTTCACCAGCTGGCAAAGTTGGCTCCAATCCTGCCGAAACTCAAGAAGCGCCAGCCGTCCTTCTTCCGTTACAATGTAGTATTTTCGGCTCGGTCCCTTGGGAGAAGGTCTGCGTTCTACCGTAACCTTTCCCTGCTGCTCCAAGCGCAATAGCAACGGATAGAGTGTACTTTCACTCAAGTCAGAAAATCCGACCTGTTTCAGATGCATCACGATCTCATAGCCATAGGTCGGCTCTTGCGCAATCAATTTCAGTACACAGTATTCCAGAACACCCTTTAAAAGTTGTGCATTGTTTTCCATAAGTCCTCCTCTCTGCTAGTATGTAATGCGTAGTAGCTTATCTACATTGTATTACATAGTAGTGTTTCTGTCAAGTCCTGGCCTATTGGCATTACAACCAAAAATCATGCCATATTTTTATGCAACAAAAAAGCCCTGAGATTTCTCTCAGAGCTCTTTATTAAGTCGGCGACTACCTATTTTCACAAGCCGTTTCCAGCTAACTATCTTCGGCACAAGTAAGCTTAACTTCTGTGTTCGGAATGGGAACAGGTGGAACCTTACCGTCATCGACACCGACCAATTT